>NZ_CAKKMW010000002.1:0-1104714 GCF_918698255.1 Pedobacter sp. Bi27 | reverse complement strand
TGTGATCAGGAAACGGTATTTGTTCAGGTAATTACGCTTTAAGGTAAGATCATTCGTGTTTATTCGCATAAATCAATCATTAGCTAATACAAAGCTAATTCTGTTACCGAATTACTAAACCCTTACAGCAATGACGACCCTTCTTAACAGATCTTTCAATGGTAGTGTAAGGAAGGATCTTTATTGAACAGATTTTGGTTCTGTGTTGCATCGGTTAAAGGTTCTTCACTGCGTTCAGAATGACATCAATACCACTAGCGATAAAGTATAGATTTTATCTATATCATTTTCTATTTGCATTAGAAATTTAATCACATATATTTACAAAAAACTTTAGGGGTGCCTACGTGCTGAGAAATACCCTTTGAACCTGATGCAGTTAGTACTGCCGAAGGGAAAAGTGAAAGCAATCTTACATTGCTGTCTTTTCGATCTCCATTTTGGGGCAATCTCTATAGTTTTTCCAATTTTTTAAAATATGGAAGTAACTATAAACAATCAAAACTATCTGCTCAACGAAGCCTGTTCCATCGAACAGATGCTTGCTGTTGTCATTTCAACCGAAACAAACGGCCTTGCCATTGCCGTAAACCAAACCATTATTCCCAAAGCAGACTGGGCAACCCATGTATTAAATCCGGCCGATCAGGTTATACTCATAAAAGCCACGCAGGGAGGGTAAAAATGAATGAATTTTGAATGATTGAATGTAAAGTATAGCCCATTCACTCCTGCTGCCATTCAGTCATTCTCTCATTATGTCATTCAATAACTCAATCCCCCTCTCATCAATCACTCAATAATTGATTCTACTCATATGAAACAAGAAAAAACACCGAACCAAGAGGTCATCAGCCGCAGTCCTTTTCCGGCCTCACGCAAAATCTTTGTACCTGGAAAAATCCACAATATCCAGGTGGCCATGCGCGAAATCAGTTTATCGGAAACCAAAATCCATAACGGATTTGGCTTAACCGAGCCTAATCCGCCTGTTATGGTTTACGATACCAGCGGACCCTATACCGATCCTAACGCTGTTATTGATGTAAAAAAAGGCTTGCCACGCCTAAGGGAACAATGGATTAAAGACAGGCTTGATGTGGTAGAACTTCCTGAACCATCTTCTGCTTACGGGCAACAGCGCCTGGCCGATGAGAAGCTTGATGCCTTACGCTTTAACTTCACCAACAAACCTTATAAAGCACAGGCCGGTGCCAATGTATCTCAAATGCATTATGCAAAAAAAGGCATCATTACGGCCGAGATGGAATATATTGCCATTAGGGAAAACCAACAGATCGAGCTGTTAAATGCGCAATTGGGCGATCAGCACGATGTAATGAACCACCAGCACCAGGGCAATAGCTTTGGCGCAAATACACCAAAAGGCTACATCACACCCGAATTTGTAAGGGCAGAGGTGGCAGCTGGCAGGGCGGTAATTCCCTGCAATATCAATCACCCCGAACTCGAGCCCATGATTATTGGCCGAAACTTTCTGGTAAAAATTAACGCCAATATCGGTAACTCGGCCGTAACCTCTACCATCGAAGAGGAAGTAGAAAAAGCCGTTTGGGCCTGCCGTTGGGGAGCCGATACCATTATGGATTTATCAACAGGGAAAAATATCCACGAAACCCGCGAATGGATTATCCGCAATTCGCCTGTGCCCATTGGTACCGTTCCTATTTATCAGGCTTTAGAAAAAGTAAACGGAAAAGCCGAAGACCTCACCTGGGAAATTTTCCGCGATACTTTAATTGAGCAGGCCGAACAGGGCGTAGATTATTTTACCATCCATGCCGGTGTACTGCTCCGTTATGTGCCTTTAACCGCTAAAAGGATTACAGGCATAGTTTCGCGTGGCGGATCCATTATGGCCAAATGGTGCCTGGCCCATCACAAAGAAAACTTTCTGTACACCCATTTTGAGGAGATCTGCGAAATTATGAAAGCATATGATGTGGCCTTTTCGTTAGGCGATGGTTTGAGGCCTGGCTGTATTGCTGATGCAAATGATGCCGCACAGTTTTCGGAGCTCGAAACGCTTGGCGAACTCACTAAAATAGCCTGGAAACATGATATACAAACGATTATAGAAGGCCCTGGGCATGTACCCATGCACCTGATTAAAGCCAATATGGAAAAACAGCTCGACCATTGCGGTGAAGCGCCATTTTACACTTTAGGCCCGTTAACGATCGATATTGCGCCAGGTTACGACCACATTACCTCAGCCATTGGCGCTGCCATGATCGGCTGGTTTGGCACAGCGATGCTCTGTTATGTAACCCCGAAAGAACACCTGGGCCTGCCAAACAAAAAAGATGTTAAAGACGGTGTAATTACCTATAAAATTGCCGCCCATGCCGCCGATTTGGCCAAAGGCCATCCAGGTGCGCAATACCGTGACAATGCTTTAAGCAAGGCCAGGTTCGAATTTAGATGGGAAGATCAGTTTAACCTCTCACTCGATCCAGATACCGCAAAAGAATTTCATGATGAAACCCTACCTGCAGAGGGCGCCAAAATTGCACATTTCTGTTCCATGTGCGGCCCGAATTTCTGCTCGATGAAAATTACGCAGGATGTGAGGGAATATGCCGCAAAACAAGGTGTGGAAGCAGAGGCAGCTTTAGCACAGGGCATGCTGGAAAAATCGAAAGAGTTTACCCAAAAAGGAAGCGAAATTTATTCTTAAACCGCTATGGAACTGATTGTAATTGCCAAGCCAACCTGTTTTAAGGAAGAATGCCATCTTGTAAATCAGCTTTTCGAAGCCGGTTTACAGGTATTTCATTTGCGCAAGGAAAATGCCGATGAGGCCGGTTACCGTAAAATTGTTGAAGGGATTTTACCGGAATACCATCCCCGCATTGCTTTACACCATTTCCATACATTGGCCAACGATTATAACATTCATAGAATCCACCATACTGAAAGCTTTAGAAAAAGTATTACGCCCAATACCCTGCCACCGCAAAAGCATATATGGAGCACATCTATTCATCAGTTATCAGATATAGATCGCATTAGGCCATACCATTACAGTTTTTATGGCCCGGTATTCAACAGCCTTTCCAAACCAGGTTACATGGGGATTATTCCTGCTGGTTTTCATTTAAACAAACCTAACAGCAATACAAAATTAATCGCTTTGGGTGGCATTGGCCTCAACCAGATCGATCAGGTAAAACAAATGAATTTCGATGGTATTGCACTGTTGGGCTGTATCTGGAACGATCCCGCTCAAGCTTTAATCAATTTTAAAAAAGCACAGCAACATTGCCTTGCTTACCATCAACCGTTTTAAAAACATCAATATGATTCACCCATTACAATATATTTCGCAAGCACCCCGAACAGGCACCCATATCGATGCCATTGAGCAGGTGCTCCAGGCTGGCGGAAAATGGATCCAGCTGCGCATTAAAAACCAGGCCGAAGCCGAAATCCTGCCTTTTGCAAAAGCTGCACAGGCTTTATGCGAAAAGTATGGCGCCAGGCTTATCGTAAACGATTTTCCGCACCTGGCAAAAGCCGTAAATAGTTATGGCGTACACTTGGGCCTGCAGGATATGCCCATTTCCGAAGCCAGGAAAATTATCGGCAAACACCAGATCGCCGGAGGCACAGCAAATACCTTCGAACACATTTTGCAAAGGGTGGCAGAGGGTGCCGATTACATTGGCCTTGGCCCCTTTAGGTTTACCCAGACCAAAGAAAACCTGAGCCCGATTGTCGGCTTAGCGGGCTACCACAAACTAATGGAAAAAGTGCGAAAAGCTGGCATTAATACCCCCATTATCGCCATAGGTGGCATTGAAGCAGCTGATATTCCAGCTATCCTCGAAACCGGAATTTACGGAATTGCCATCTCGGCAGCGCTCACCAACCAAACACAAACGGCTGCAGTTATTGAAGAAATCAACAGCAAGTTCAGTATTCATTCGATTTAAAAATTACAGATATGTTAACCATAGCAGATCAAACCTTTAGCTCTCGCCTCTTTACCGGCACCGGAAAATTCAGCTCTGCCAAAGAGATGGAAAGTGCCTTAATTGCCTCGGCCTCCGAACTGGTTACCGTAGCACTCAAACGTGTAGATTTAAAAGGTAAGGACGACGATATCCTTCATCACCTTAAATATCCGCACATCAATTTATTGCCCAATACTTCTGGTGTGCGCAATGCAAAAGAAGCTGTTTTTGCCGCTCAGCTGGCACGCGAAGCCTTGGAAACCAACTGGATCAAACTGGAAATCCACCCAGATCCGAAATACCTCATGCCCGATCCGATCGAAACCTTAAAAGCCACTGAAGAACTGGTTAAACTCGGTTTTGTGGTTTTGCCATATATCCATGCCGACCCGGTTTTATGTAAACGTTTGGAAGATGTGGGCACGGCAGCAGTAATGCCGCTAGGTGCTCCAATTGGCAGTAACAAGGGATTAAGAACGATCGATTTTTTAGAGATTATCATCAGCCAGAGCAGGGTTCCCGTAATTATTGATGCCGGCATAGGTGCACCATCTGATGCAGCCAAAGCCATGGAAATTGGTGCCGATGCCGTTCTGGTAAACACAGCCATTGCCATAGCCAAAGATCCAACTAATATGGCTATTGCCTTTAAAATGGCTGTAGAAGCCGGCCGAATGGCTTTCGAGTCTAAACTAGGTGCCCAAACACACTATGCTGCAGCAAGCAGTCCACTAACCGCATTTTTAGATGAAGAGTTTTAACGAGGTATTCGAATCCCACAATTGGGACGATACCAAGGCCAGTATTTACGATAAAACAGCTGCAGATGTAGAACGGGCATTGCGCAATACACAGCGCGATCTGGAAGATTTTAAAGCGCTTATTTCTCCCGCAGCGCTGCCTTATCTCGAAGACATGGCGCAGATTAGCCAGCGATTAACTTTAGACCGTTTCGGTCGGGTAATCCAGATGTACATCCCGCTTTACCTCTCCAACGAATGCAATAATATCTGTACCTATTGTGGTTTCAGTTATGACAATAAAGTAAGACGGAGAACGCTCAACCCAATGGAAATTATGCAAGAAGTTGCGGTAATTAAAGGAATGGGTTACGACCATGTTTTACTCGTTACCGGCGAAGCCAACCAAAGTGTGCACACGGATTACTTTAAAAAAGTGTTAGACCTCATCAGTCCACATTTTGCCCATATATCCATGGAGGTGCAGCCTTTGGATGTAGCCGACTACGAAACCCTTATTCCGCACGGGCTAAATACGGTATTGGTTTATCAGGAAACCTACCATCAGGATGACTACCGAAAGCACCATCCAAAAGGCAAAAAATCGAACTTTCTTTACCGCTTAGAAACGCCTGACCGTTTGGGGCAGGCCGGGATCCATAAAATGGGACTTGGCGTATTAATCGGCTTGGAAGACTGGCGTACAGATTCATTTTTTACGGCCCTGCACCTCTCTTACCTCGAAAAACAATATTGGCAAAGTAAATTCAGCATTTCTTTCCCCAGGTTACGCCCCTTTAGCGGCGGTCTAGAACCCAAAGTAGTGATGAACGATAAAGAATTGGTGCAACTGATCTGTGCTTACCGCTTATTCAACAGTGAAGTAGAGCTGTCTATTTCTACCCGTGAAACGGTAGCTTTCAGAAACCAGGTAATTAAGTTGGGTATTACCGCCATTAGTGCGGGCTCTAAAACCAATCCCGGTGGTTACGAAGTGGAACCTCAATCGCTTGAACAGTTCGAAATATCTGATGAACGTTCGGCACAGGAAATTGCGGCCATGATCAGAAAACAGGGCTATGAGCCCATTTGGAAAGATTGGGATATGAGTTTGATCCAAAAATCATGTTAGTAAAAGAAGAACTAAACCGCTACAACCGGCAGATGATCGTGCCCGAACTGGGCCCCGCCGGACAGGAAAAGCTAAAAGCCGCCAAAGTATTGGTTATCGGCGCAGGTGGTTTGGGTTGCCCGGTATTGCAGTATTTGGCCGCAGCTGGTATAGGAACAATCGGCATTGTAGATGATGATGTGGTAGAATTGAGCAACCTGCACCGGCAAATTTTGTATAACCATACCGATATTGGGCAACCTAAAGCAAAAATTGCCGCTGCAAAACTCCAATTGCTTAATCCGCATGTGGGCTTCAGTACCTATCACGAACGTTTTAGGGCTAATAATGCGGTGAATATTTGCAAGGATTATGATCTGGTAGTCGATTGCTCGGATAATTTTACCACCCGCTACCTGGTGAACGATACCTGTGTGGCTTTAGGCAAAACACTTATTTTCGGTTCTATTTTACAGTTCGAAGGTCAGGTTGCGGTATTTAACCACCAGGGTAGCGCAAACTATAGAGACCTCTATCCAGCACCACCAACTGAAAATAATAACTGTGTAGAAGGAGGGGTAATTGGCATTTTACCTGGCCTAATAGGCTTGTACATGGCCAATGAAGCCCTAAAATTAATCTGCGGCATTGGCGAAACACTTTCGGGCAAACTGATGACCGTTAATGCATTGAACAATGCCGTATTGGTATTTAAAATTGCCTCAAAAAAACCAACCGATACCCCAAAACCAGCACCTGCCAAAACCGATAAAGCCATATCAGAAATCGATAGCACAACATTAGATCGCTGGCTGGAAACCAATGCTGATGAAGTTTTTTTAATTGATGTACGCGAAAGCTACGAACACGAAGACGGCAATATTGGAGGCATCAACCTTCCACTGTACGAACTCAGGGAGTCGCTTGCAGTTATCCCAAAAAACAAAAAAGTGGTGTGTTATTGCCAAACCGGGCAAAGAAGCAAAATGGCAGTGCAGTTGTTGAATGGAGTTTATGAAGGAAAAGTATATAGTTTGAAGGAGGGGATGTAGTCCAGTTGTTCCTCAGTCATTGGGTCATTTGGCTTCAGATTTCGGCCTAAAAATTCCATCCATCATCATTTTCCATATTTTTAACCACAGAGGGCACAAAGAAAAGACACAGAGGCCGCAGAGCTGAGAGTAAAGTTTTTTAATATATAAGTCTCTTCTATTACACTACCATTGCCAGGTTCCAATAGAAAAGTCGTCATCTCCGAAGCAACGCGGAGCGGAGAGATCTTTAAACTAGAACTAATTTTTAACCGCAGAGGGAAAAGAGAAGGCACAAAGGAGACAGAACTGGCGCATAGCTCTTTTAAGGCATTTCACTAAAAATCGATAGAGAAACCTCCGCCAAGAACAAAACCTTTATCGAAATTTGGTGGAAGCTCACCTGCAGTATACTTGATCGCAACCCTGGTTTTGGTGCCCGGACCTAAATTAATTTTAAGCAGCTTTTCTATCCTGATCATGTAAAAGTAATTCCAGTCTTTACCTGCGTTTTTCAACAATAAATTACGGTCGAGGTCGTAATACGAATCGAATAAAAAAGCGATCCGCTCATTTCCAGAAAGTATACCCGTTTCCCATTCAGCTTTAAGGTTTAACCTGTTCATAAATTTCGAATCTTCAAGCAAAGGAGCAAGGCTGGTTTTATTCGCGCCGGTTACATAATCATAACCAACAGATAAATCCAACTGCCTGGGGTTGTTGTTTTTTGCCGCCCTTAACAAACCAAACGGAAAATCGAGGATCGAACTCAGGTAAGAAGTAGAAACAGAAAGCTGCGGGCCAAATGCAAAATCGTAATTCCTGAAATCCTGCGTGGTTTCATGTTTCGCATGCAGGTTAAACGATAGCCACAAGGGCGAAGCTACCTGTGCAGCCTGATCACGTATCTGTTGAACAAGAGGGTCTTTTCCGGGAGGTAGCTCCGGGTCATCATCTGCCAGCGCATCTATAGTGCTACGCGGCCCAAGGTCTTTGCCTTTTACATGGAACAGGGGTTGCCCCTCCAATTTAATTTCCGAAATCAGGCTGCTGTTTTTGTTTTTATCCTCAGCAACGGTTACAAAACCCCTACTGCCTAATGATAGGTTAAGTTTATTGATTTTAGCCGGATCCTTGCCCAATAGTTTTTTATCCAGTTGAAACTGATAATCGATCCCGAATGATCCTTTTTCCGGATCGATAAATTTAAGGTCAACCTTTAGCCCGTATTTATCGAACACTTTAAACGAAGCCGACGCTTCCACCATACTTTTTTTTGCCGTGGTATCGGCACCAGTTGTTTGGGCAGCTGCCAGGCTTCCAAAACCCAGGCAAGAGATCAATAATAGCGCCCTTTTCATTTTCCTATCGCTTTAGTGCCAGTCTTATCACTGGGAAAAACGGCCTTATCAGCCCAGGTGTTTATCATCGCTTCGTTGGTCTGTGTATCCTTATCCAGGTCGACCAGGATATCTTCAAGCGCCAGCGAAACATTATAATGCGTTAAAATCTGGTTAAAATTATAGGCAAACCTGATTTTTGACCTTTTAATGGCATCAGGATCTATCCCCCAATTCATATCCTTTACCTTGGCCGCTAAAAATTCATCCCAGGCATCAAATGGATTTACATCATCAAGCGGATTGTCTGATACACCGAAATAAGTGCGCTTAATAAAACGCCTTTTCTTTTCCGTTAATGCTGATTCTTTCATAATGGGTCTTTTGGTTTTAACTCAATAACAAGAATATTGATGTAAGCTAAAGCAGGTCATAAAATAAAACTAAATCTACATATTAAGTATTTCATTATCAATACCATGTTGGTTATATTATGGTTGGTTTATTCGGTCAATTGTAGACCAAACCGAGTATCCCATTCTATATTATTTGGCCATATAGCTTCAGCATTTTTTAATCAGCGCTAACCGCTCCCCGCCAAACGCCCGACTGTTTTCATAATCCATCTTACATTTTCCATATTTTTAACCACAAAGCGCACAGAGAGAAGGCGCAAAGGCCGCAAAGTTGGGGGTGTAAAGTTTTCACCATAAGACATTGAAGAACATGTAAGGCTATTGTGCTTATATGAACCTTTTATGTCTTATGTGGTTCAAATTAAACGATTTTCACTTCCCTCCCAATTCAGTACAAGTTCGCTCAAAGATTCCGTGCCTTCCATGTTTCCGTGGCAAAAAAAGCCCACTGATTTCGTTAATTCATGATGATGCGTTGAGCGACTCCGGACTCACGACTTTGGACTAAAAAACTCGGCTCAATCTTTGCTCCTCCCCAAAACAAATTTGACAAGGAAACCCTATATTAGATCATGAACAAATTACCAGCGCTATCGTCAAAACCATTCGTATCCCTTTTAATCCTGCTTAGCCTTTTGCTCTCGGCCTGTTCTGAAACACCAGCACATTTTTTCGACATTACGATCTTAAACACCAACATGATCAACGATTTTGCCAGCGCCGATCTGGCCCGCCACATCAACGATGAAACCAAAGAATATCCCGATATCCCATCCAATAAAAAGAAAGGCAATGAAGCCGCCACCAACCTCAACAACAAAATATTATACCTCGAGCAATCGCTCGAAAAGGTAAAAAAACTCTCCACCTCTGGCGATGAAGAAAAAGAAATTAAAGCCCTTTCGCAGCAATTGTACGAACTGGTCATCCCCGTTTATAAAAACGAATACCTGGCTTACGCCAAACTGTGCGACAGCAAAGGCAGCCAAAGTGCCAAAGATGAAATCATTAACAGCATCGACCAGAAATATGGCGCTCGCTTTGAGCAAAACTTTAATGCCTTAATGGAAAAAGGTAAAGCTTACGCCCAAAAAAATAACATTCAGGTAAACTGGGGCCAATAAAATAAGTAATGGGTTAATCCAGGTGCGATGCATTTGGGTTAAAACATTGCTTAGTCGCTAAATGCATCTAATAGTCCAATAATAGATTAAGCTATTGTTGGGCGAATTGGGCTTCGGAAAAATTTGCAGCATTACCAGTCTCCCCTTCATCCACGGGCTGTTTAACTTCTTTCTTTAACGTGCTTGCTCCATAACCACAAAGTCCTACAAAAAACGCTGCACATATAAACCATACTAATCGGGTAAGCATATACCTGTAATTAGAAGTATGGTACTTTAATATATCAGGCGAAAGTTTTTTTAATGTTCTAAGCGTATCTGGTGGATACGAGCCGGCCGCAGTAAAATATTCGTGGTTGTCTTTATAGCCCTTATACCACACTTTACCTAAGGAATAAGTAGTCATGGTATCAGGCAGATTAATTTTTCTTTGCTGTTTCAGTATTTTAAGATTTAATGGGATGATCGTAACACCAGCTTTTTGTTCACCATCTTTAACGGGCTCGTAATGATCGCCATCCCAATACATAAAGGTTTCACCTGCTTTAGGCATCCTAACACTTGTAGCCATGCGCTCCCAGGCCAGAAAAGAGATGCTGCCGATAGAGAGCAAAAGAATACATGTAATCACAATATAGGTGTGGGGGATTAGTCTTGTTCCAGATCGACCAATCTTAGGGCCTGTCGTTTTACCTCCACCAGTTTTTCTAGTTATTTTCTTTTTCCTCGTTGCATCCTCAAAGACACGTTTTTTTTCCTCATCACTAAGTTCTCTCCATTCTTCATTAGCAGGAAAATCTATTAACCATGCAAAAAGCTTAACGAGTTTATCGTCTCTAATCGTTTTTACTTTTTCTGTTAAAAAACTTATTAAAGGCCTAAACTTATCCAAGTCAAATTTTTCAATGCTTCTCATTTGATCCTCATATTCATTTGTAGGATCAAACACTGATCGGACAAAATCTTTATCCTTTTGAGTATTTTTTAGTCTAAATATCCTAATACATTCTTTCTTTAATTTTTCCCGCCCAAGAGATTCCAAATTCTCAGCAAGAAGATGATTTTCTTTCTTGATCTGAAAGAATTTTAATAGGTCTTTTTTATACTCCTCAAACATTTCTATAAAAATTTAGCGTAAAAATAGGGTGGAATTTCCGGAATTTTTACGGTTAACCGGAATTCTAACGGAATGACAGGAACGAACGGAATCTTTTGATAACTAGCGATTTGAAGCCCCCATATTTGTATCGTTGATCAGCACAGGCGGCGATTCATTATCAAAGCTAATTTAAAAAACTGATTAATAAAAGAGTAGAAATCGCGGTTGTGAATAGCCGGTTTGGGAAGCAGTTATTGGCTTCCGCGACAGACACTCATCACTTCCCAAAAATTTCAGAAGGCCTTCTGATACAAACCGTAGAAAGGCCCGCGAATGGTTCGCGGGTACTCTGCCTAGTATTCGATTTCTAAATTTTTGACAAAATGTTCATTCCTTTATTTATTGCGATCCTATTGGGATTGGCAACGCCTGCAAATACAAATAACAATTGTAACCCTAACAGCGGTACAACCGTAAATACTGCCGATACTGATCCGACCAATCCTGGTACCCCAGGCGACGGCACAGGAGAAACTGGTGGAGATACGGGTGGCGAAAATGGCCACTTGCCACCACCCAAAATAGGTGATTAGTACAGTTGATAAAAAGGCGGCAGCAATGCCGTCTTTTTTCTTTTAACACCGCCATCTTGATTGTTTATCTCAAATTCAGAATAATCATGATTATTTTCATAATTTAGGGTAAAAAACAAAAACCTTGAAATATTACTATTTTACGCTCTTCTCAATATTGTTTTTTCTCTCTTGTTCGGAACAGAAAGCAACAAAAGAAAAAAAAACAATCAATCCAGATTATGATAAGGCATTCGAATTTAGGGAAAAGAAAGTACCTGATAGTTCCTTTATATATTTTAACAAGGCTAAAGACGTTTTCTTAAAACAAAAAGATAGTTTAGGTGTCGCAAAGTGCCTGGTAAATATGGCCATAACCTCTATTGACAAAGGAGATTATTTTGGCGGTCAGGAAATTTCGACCGAAGCATTAACTTATTTCAATAAGGACAAAAAAGAGCAGTTTGTATATTTAGAATCTACCTTTCACGAGCTTGGCGTAGCGTCTTCCAACTTAAAAAACTATTCGCAAGCCATTATATTCTATAACCAATCAATAACTTATGCACAAGATAGCATATCAGTACTCGTAACTAAGAATAGCATTGCAAATGCCTATGGTAAAATTGGTGCCTATCAAAAAGCATTGGCACTCTTTAGCAGCATTTTAAAAAAGAAGATGAGCGATGAAAATTTCGCAAGAACATTATCCAATTATGCCTTTAACAAATGGAAGCAAAATCCTCACTATAATGCCAAACCCGAACTTTTAGCAGCATTACATATTCGCCTAAGAGATCATGATCTTTGGGGACAGAACGCCAGTTTCGCGCATTTAGCCGACTACCACACCCTAAGCCAACCAGATACAGCCTTATTTTATGCACACAAAATGTATGAAGGTGCTAAAAAACTAAAAAGCCCTGATGATCAATTGCAAGCGTTACTAAAAATTATAAAATTAAGCCCAGTAAAAGAAACAAAACAATATTTCAATATTTATAAAAACCTAGACGACAGCTTGCAAACGGCCCGCAACGCCGCCAAAAATCAATTTGCCCTCATCCGTTACGAAACGGAAAAAAGCAAGGCCGATTTTCTGAAGGCTAAAGCAGAGAATATCCAAAAACAAAAAGATATACTCCTAAGAAATATAGGGATTGGCACTTTGGCACTCTGTTTAATACTGGGTTATTTCTTATACCAAAGAAGGCAGAAAAACCTAAGGCAGGAAAAAGAAATAGAAGTTAAAAAAACAGAGCTCAAATATGTAAAAAAAATTCACGACCGTGTAGCCAATAGGGTATACCAGGTAATGTCGGAGGTAGAGAACACAGCCGAAATAGATAAGAATGATCTTGCCGACAAACTTGATGTAATCTATAAAATATCGAGAGATCTTTCTTACGATAGCAAAGACATTAACAACGAAGAAAGCTTTTCGATTGAGCTGTCGAAAATGTTATACGCTTATGCCTCGGCGGAAACTAACATAACCCTTGAAGGTGGCGGCGAAAAACTTTGGGAAGCTATTAATGATGATACTAAAGCCGAAGTGTTTTGCATTTTGCAGGAACTGATGACCAATATGAAAAAACATAGTGGGGCAGATACCGTTACCATAAATTTTAAGCGTGAAAATGATTGTATAACTATTTTATATGTAGATAATGGAAAAGGAATGGAGGTTTTAACACCTAAAAATGGATTAAGAAATACGGAAACCCGTATAGAAAGTATTTCGGGCCATATTACTTTTGAGACCAAGCCTGATGAAGGGCTTCGTGTTGAATTTTCATTTCCAACCTTATAAAAATATAAATATGTTCAAAAACGTACTCATCGCCGAAGATCATGAAATTGTTAGCAAATCGCTCCGTAGCGCCCTTACAGATCTTGGCATTACCATAGCAGATAAAGATTATGTGTTTTATTGTGATGATGCATTTACACGCGTACAAAAAGCACAGCGCGATGGCGATCCTTATGAACTGATCATTACCGACCTTTCTTTTGATGAAGACTATCCGAAACAAAAAATAGCAGGAGGCAGAGAACTGATCAAAGCTTTAAAAGAAATACAGCCAGATTTAAAAGTACTGGTATTTTCGATAGAAAACAGGGCACTAATTGCGAATACACTGTTTAAAGAATTAAATATCGATGCTTATGTACCTAAAGCCCGCCATGATGCAAAAGATCTTAAACTGGCTTTAGAAAGCATTTATAAAAACAAGAAATACCATTCACCCAACCTGAGGCAAAAAGAAGAATACCTGCACGATTTTACGCCCTATGATAAAACAATCGTTTCGCTCATTTTAGATGGAAAAACCCAAAAAGAAATGTCGGGCATTTTGAAACAAAAAAATATGGAACCGTCTGGCTTGAGCAGCATCGAAAAACGGATAAATTATATTAAAACCGCGCTCAATATTTCAAATAATGGTCAGCTAATTGCTTATTGCATCGCAAATAAGGTGATTTAGCTTAGGTTAGTCTTCAGTCCATAGTCGGGAGTCGATTGATCTCCGCACCGCTAAGCACCCAGCTCTGCAACCTTTGTGCCTTCTCTCTGTGCGCTTTGTGGTTAAAAACGGGCGATTGTATAGAGTGATTAACCTTGAACCAATTGACTAATGAACCAACCTACGGTTTCCCGTAAGGATGCACCATATTCCTCCCATACTTTTGAACAGCTTAAAAAACAACTATGGGGAAATTTATCATTACCAAAAGAACAAACGGCGAATACCAGTTTAATCTCGAAGCAGCAAACGGCAGGGTTATCCTCACCAGCGAGGGCTACGCCACAAAAGCTGGCTGCAACAAAGGTATCGAATCGGTAAAAACCAATGCGCCAACAGATGCCAGGTACGACAGAAAAATTGCCAAAAACGGAGCCTACTATTTCAATTTAAAAGCTGCCAATGGCGAAATTATCGGTACCAGCCAAATGTATACCACTGCTGATGCCAGAGATAGCGGCATCGAATCGGTCAAAGAAAATGCGCCTGATGCATCAGTAAAAGATGAAACCATTTAATGCGATAAGTTATGGATCTTAAACTAAAGTTAGAACAACTTCATCAGCGCGTGGTGGGCTTAAAAGAGCAGATCAATACCGAAGAGGCTACGAAAAATGCATTTGTAATGCCTTTTATTCAAATCCTCGGTTACGATATTTTTAACCCTACAGAAGTTATACCCGAACACATTTGCGATATCGGCACCAAAAAAGGCGAAAAGGTAGATTATGTGATCCGTAAAAACAACGAACCCATCCTCATTTTCGAATGTAAACACTGGAAGGAAAGTGCCGATGCGCATAATTCTCAATTGCACCGCTATTACCATGTTTCTAAAGCGCGGTTTGGGGTATTAACCAACGGTACAGTTTACAATTTTTACGCCGATTTGGAAAAGCCGAACATTATGGATGAAAAACCATTTTTAACCATCGATATCGAAGACCTGAAAGATAATGCCATTAAAATCCTCGAAAGTTTCACCAAAAACGAATATAATTTAGAAACGATCCTCGATTCGGCCGAAGGGTTAAAATACATTAAAGCCATCAGAAAGGAATTTGAAAAAGAAATAGACAGCCCTTCCGATGAAATGGTGAAGCTCTTAGTAAACCGTTTTTTCGACAAACCCTTAACGGCAAACCGGATGATTGCCTTTAAAGATTATACCAAAAAAGCCCTTACCATTTCGATCAATGAATCTATCAGCGACCGCTTAAAATCGGCATTGAATATTAACGAGAAAATTGAGAAAAAGGAGGAAGGCAAAGTGATTCCTGTTAATGATGATCCCGATGCTTCTAAAATCGTAACTACTGAAGAAGAATTAGAAGCTTTCCAGATTGTAAAAGCCATCTTGCGCGAGAAGATTCCATCTGCCAGGATCGCTGCGCGTGATACCCAATCTTACTTTGGCGTATTGCTGGACGACAATAACCGTAAACCAATTTGCAGATTCCATTTTAATACCATTAACAAGTACATCGAAACTTTCGAGAAAGGAAAAGATGCTGGCGAGAAAAAGCAGCTGTTTAACCTCGATGAGCTTTACGATTACAGAAACCAGTTGCATCAAACTATAGAAAACTACTAATTATCCGCTCATCTCTCAAAAAATGTAGAGGTTGTTTTCGAATCAGGCAGGGCAACCTCTCATTTTTGCATTAACTATATTCACTCATTCCATCACCCTTTCTATTAAGTTATCATTCCCTTACTGTTAGCCGTAAGGAATATATTTTTTGCCGAAATACCTTAGTGGCATGAAACATCTAGTTACACTGCTATTATTAACAGTCATAATAGGCAATGCCCATGCACAAAAAAAGAAAGTGATCACCTATCAGTTAATGGAACCCGGTTTCAACAACAAAACAATTAAGGGCACCATAAGCGAAGTGTACACCACAAAACGTTATGGCAAAACTTTCTGGTGGGTACGTATAGGCACCGACACCCTAATCCACGTATGGCGCAGGCACCTCGATACAGCAACCATGAAACCAGGTGTAAACCGCGCTTTTTTTTCCATTAAACGCCTCGATAATAGCTGGTGGAAGAAAGAAAAATCAGAGGATTATGTGAAGCCAAAAACCAACTGATGAAGGAAGATCTGCCAACTTACACCACATTAAATCATATTCACAAATAACTTATAATGAGTTAATTAAACTAAAATCACATTAAGAAAATCATTATTCAAATAGTTGTTTACTTTACGGTTTCCCGTAAAAAAAGCAGTAAGTACCTTCATACTTTTGATATGAAAACTAAATACAACACTAGACAAAAAATTATGATAAATGATTTAAAAAAGTTCTTAAATGAAGAGCAAGATCCTAAAGCCGTAGAAAAGATTTTAGAACGAATTAATAGCCTGCTTACTTCTAACGAACAGGTAGAATATATTGCAGTACAAAAGAAACCTGCAATAAACTTCTCACCAGATTGTATTGCCTTAACGAATAGGCGAATAATATTTTGTAAACCAAAGAACTTTGGTTTGTCGATGGATTTTCAGGATTACAGCTGGAAAGATGTTGCAGATTGCCACATTAAAGAGGGGATATTAGGCGCAACATTTACAATGAAGACTGTAAGAAACTTCAATAACATGATGGATTATCTTCCAAAAAATCAAGCCAGAAAACTTTATCAATATGCTCAGGAGAAAGAGGAAGAAATGCGTGAGTATAGAAGACAAAAGGAACTGGAAGATAAAAGAGCTGCAGCAGGTGGCGGTATTGTTGTAAATAATACTCCTCTTCCATCAAGTGAAAATATTACCCAACAAGAAGATCCTTTTGCCGTTTTGCAAAAACTAAAGGCTTTATTAGAAAATGGGATTCTTTCCCAGGAAGAATTTGATAACAAGAAAAATGAAATTCTAGCGCGTGTATAATGAAAGTTATAAAGTATATACTCATTGCGTGTTCGATCTGCTGTTTCGCAGCCATATTTAAATTGCCCATCGAATATTACACCTTTCTGAGAACAATAGTTTCGCTGGGCGCATTACTGTTGATTTACATCTGGGTAAAACAAAAACACATCCCGTGGGCAATCATTTTTATAATTGTACTTATCCTTTTTAATCCGCTTTTCCCCATTTATCTGCACCGAAAAAGCATCTGGATCCCGCTCGATATAATTACCGGCTTACTCTTTTTATTGATCGCCTTTTATAACAAAAAACAACCAGCAAAAAAAGAAGAAAAACCCGCAGAAGTTTTACCTGTTCAAAAAACATACGCCAGAGACCGGATTATTTAGGCGAAGCGAGAAATATAATCATGAATTAATAAATCAAACTCAAAATTTAACGTTATGATTGCCCAAATAGAAGAATTTTTTAACCCAAAAACAGCTGAAGCACCTCAAGATGAAAATGTGGAGATCAAAGAACCCCTTACGGCAGAAGCAGAGGAAGTAAGAAAAAGAACTTATCACGAAGCAGGTTTTAGAGATGGATCGCGAAACAGCGGCAGCCCTTTGGCGCTTTCGATATGCCTGAATGCTATTTATGCGAAATTTCAAAATGAAGAAAAAGAGCTGGTAGAAAAACAGCAATTGGCTAAAGAGCCCTATATCAACGAGCAGAAAACAAAGGAAACGGAAATCAAAACCCTTTCTATCAGTGAAGAGAGCAAAAAACAGCAAATCAGCCTGGTTGAAACCAATATCAGAAAGGTAAAAGACAATATCGAAGAGTTAAAATTCGAAATTAACGAGCTGGCCAGGGATCCCGAAAAATACCACATCAGCGCTTCAAAAGGTGCCTCAACCAAATTCTGGATCGGTTTAATCATCCTGATGCCTTTAAGCTTATATCTGTTTACCTTTTATATTTCTACCTCTTATTCTGCCTTTTTTAAACCTTTTGATGCCAATAGTACTATCATCATGAATGTGCTAGATTCAAAGGCTTTTTCAAAGGCCTGGCAGGATGGATCGCTAGAAGGTGCTTTTGTAACCTTTATTCCTTTCGTTTTTTTAGGCTTAGGCTACTTAATCCATATGTTTGGCGAAGTTAAAAGTGTGGTAAACTATATTAAAATCGGTCTTCTTTTGCTTACCACCTTCGTGTTCGATGCTATTCTGGCCTATCAGATAGAAGAAAAGATTTACGAACTAACCAAAACCTTCGAAACTCCTGCATTTAATCTCCCTATTGCCTTTAGTAAAATCCAATTCTGGGGAATCATATTTGCGGGTTTTGTGGTCTACATCATCTGGGGCGTAGTATTCGATTTTATCATGAAAGAGCACCGTGAAAAAGACAAAATAAAACATGAACAGCTCCGTAGAAAAAAAGATATCCAGATCCATCAGGACCGGATAACGGATATCGAAATCCAAAAAGAAAAACTGATCGCAGAACTCAGCGATATCAAAAAACTTTCGCTTGAAGCACATGGTCGCGTCATTACCCTACAAAGAATCATCGATGCTGTAATTATTCCCACCAAAGAATACGTACTGTATGCCTCTGAGTACATGCAAGGCTGGATTACGTTTATTAACGAAAAACTTCGCATTTCACAGCACGAAAAATTTGAGCTTCAAAATGAATGCAGGGCCTGTTATGATGAAAACCTTAAAAATGTTGGCGCCAGTGAAGATTCTCAAAATTCAGTTTACCTGTCTACTTTATAAAACCAACACTATGAAACCGAAATTATTAACCTTTTTATTGATCCCTTTATTTGTTAGTGTTTTCATAAAAGAAAGTAATGCCCAAAACCTGAACATCAGCTTTTTACTCGATTTATCTGATCGGATCGACCCTAAAAGAAACCCTGGCCTTTATCAGCGCGACCTTCAATATATTAAATCCGTAGAAAAGGTTTTTGTAGATCATGTAATGAAAAAGAAGATGCTTCTTTTAAAAGACCAGATGCAAGTATTCTTTAATCCCATTCCTAAAATCACGGACATTGATCAGTTAAGTCAAAAATTAAAGGTTGATTTTAATCCTAAAACGAGCAAAAAGGAATTCCAGAATATAGACAGGGTTTATACCGATAATCCTGCCAAAATTTATCAGTATGCGATTAAAGATGGCAATTACGTTGGCTCCGACATCTGGAGATTCTTTAAAAACAATGTACAGCAGTACTGTATTAAACCGCAACACCGGAATATTCTGGTGATATTAACGGATGGTTACATGTACCATAAAGACAGTAAAATTGAGATAAAAGGTAAAAGCTCTTATATCACCCCAGAATTTCTAAGCTTAAAAAAGCTCAACACAGCAAATTACCAAAGTATAATGAAGAAAAACAACCTAGGCTTTATTTCTTTTCCCTATAACTTAAAAAACCTGGAAATCATTGTTTTAGGCATCAATCCTTCTGTTAAAAATCCTTACGAGGAAGATGTAATTAAGCAATATTGGACAGATTGGTTCAAGGCCATGAAGGTGAAGAAATTTGATCTACGAACAACCGATTTGGCTTCTAGCCTGGAGCCAGTAATCAATGATTTCATTCAAGGAAATCATAAACCATAATTATTTCTACATTATCATATTCTGTTTATACACAGATTGTTCATTCTTCATCTTTTTCATAACCCATCCCTCAATCATGAAAATGCTCTCCTTACTCCTCTTTTTCTTTATCAACATTACTTGTAAAGAAAATACAACCGTGTACATTTGCAACAGTGGTAACGCCAAAAAATATCATTATAGCACCAGTTGCCGTGGTTTAAGCAACTGCACATATAAAATTGTACAAAGCACAATAGATAAAGCAAAAAAAGACGGAAAAACATTATGCGGTTGGGAAAAGTAAGTTTGTTGGTTTTATTGTTAACGCTCCAGGCTTGTTTCATCCCGCCAAGCGAAAGCAAATCACTAATAAACTACAATCAGCTTGTTTTTACCGCCAAAGTAATCCGCATTATGGATGGCGATACCATGGAGGTATTATACCAAAACCAGCCTATTAAAATCCGCTTAGCGCATATTGATTGTCCTGAGAAACGCGGCTCGCAACCTTTTGGAAATTATGCTAAAAAAGCACTCTCCGATTTGTGTTTCGGGCAAATGGTGAGTGTACAAGGCCAGAAATACGACCGGTATAAAAGATTAATTGCTGTAGTAATTAACCGCAAAAAACAGGTGGTGAACCAGGAAATGATTAAACAGGGCATGGCCTGGCATTATAAAAAATACTCCAGCGATTTACTTTATTCACAACTGGAAATAACCGCCAGGAAAAATAAAGTAGGCTTGTGGCAAGAGAAAGATGCTGTAGCACCATGGGCATGGCGGGAAACGAAGCATAGTTTGGCGAGGTAGATAGTAGCGCGACATATCCAGTTGATCCGTACAAAACTTACCGGATGCGCCTAATATTGTTTTTTCAACATGCTTATGGCAGCTACAGACAATGTTAATGCAAAATACACAATGTAATCGTCTATAGGGCAGTTTACTATCGTGATTGTTGTGATAATTCCACATCTGCCTCCTGTTACACAATTCCGATATAGCGCAGGCGAAGCATTACTTAAAGTTGGGGTGTAACAAAAGCTAGAGAGTGCACCAGTTGTTGGGGTTGAAGAATAATTTTGAACAGTATAACCATTACAACTGGAAGTGCTTCCTAAAGAAGTTGTATAAATGCCGTCGGAAAGACGTGGATCTCCTGATGCTTCGTATATTACACAGCCGGTATAGGTTTGGGATTGAACTGTTAATGATAATAAAATCATTATGCTAAAAAATGATAGACTTATTTTGAACTTTAATCTGTTCATGGATTCTTGATACTTTCTACTTAATTCTTATAATAACAGTTGAAAGCATTAATATTAAGAACAACGCCGCTCATAAATTTGTTTACAATTACCAGATTTTTTTTGCGGATTCTAATAAGAATTTCGTGAAAGATTCAAAATATTACAGCTTCCCGTTAAGGAGAATCTTTTTCTCTCGGTTATCAACTTGGGTAGGATAGGTTCAACTCCTATGGCTAAATAACTAGTGCTATTTACATCCTACAACATATACTCAAACCCATTATTTCCTGCAATCGTAATTAAGTGCTCAAGGGTTGTTTTAAATTTAAGCTTATATTCAGCTGGTAATTCCTAAACACTTTCCAGGTCAGGAAAAATGCTCAAAGAAAAGCTACTGGAAGATTATATGAGCATTTTTCCTATCTAGTTGGGTGAAAACGGCTCTTCGCCCGAATGTTAAAATGCCGCCCGTAGGTTAGGCGGCATTTATTAAAGATAAGATGTTATTTATCCACAGCCAATTATTAATTTTAGTGTGGTTTTGACTCTGGATTTATGAGGAATACGCTCCCCCTTTACTATATTAACCTATTTGTTATTTCGCTAAATTCATTGCGTTTTGTTCCGCTTCCATGATCGCTTGAGAAGCATACGATGCAGATTTAAGACTGGCAAAGTTTGCTAATTTTACATTTTTCATGTTGCTTGCAATCATTTTGCTTTCACCAGCGGTACCATTTAATTTTAATACCGCATCATCTTTAACAATGGTGTATAAACTGCCTGTTGTAGTTTTAATTTTCGCTGTAGCACTTTGGCCCAAAAATAACTGAAGGTATTTTACATCGAAATTATTGCTGGTAAGCACAACCGATTGTCCGTAAGCTTCTATTCTTTCTAAATCTTTTACGGTAATATTTAACGTTACCTGGCTTGTTTCTAATGAATTGATAAATAAGGTTTTCCCATCAGTTGATACAGAGGTTTTTGTAGCATCGTAATTGCTGGTACCTTCTACATTTTGTTTATCACCTTGTGTTAAGATAAGCTTCACGTTACCACTTACCCAGATCCTGCTGAATTTTGATAATGAAGCAGTTTTGGTTTCTGCTTTAACAGGCTCAGCTGCAAAAGTTGCCATGGCTGATGAAGTAAATACTACTGCTGTTAATGCTGCTGCGAATATTGTTTTTGCTAAAGTTTTCATATCTTTTATATTTAGGTTTTTGCTATTGTTTTGTTATTAAGACGCAGCTGCCCATTAAACGTTTCAGGCAAAAACTTGGTATTATACCAGTGTTGGTAACCGCTAGACCAACGCCTGTAATTCCTAGACAAACGGTTATTGATCATCAACGGTTTGATGCAATAGTTTTCGGGAAAACCGTGTAAACTTAAAGCGCAGCTTTTGTAACGTGTGTAATGCCGAAAAGCGCCAGCCTGCCTTAATCCTCCAATTGTTAAAAAATGTTAAAGGAATTTGAAAATATTATTTTGTTGTTTTTTTTTGATCCTCCAATCAGATAAACAAACAGGAAAGCATTTTTTAGAGCAATTATTTATTTTTTGATTTTAGATCATGTTATCAGCATTACCATTTAACCGTTTTCGCTTATCAGGAAGATTTGCGTTTTTTTTCATCATCTTTTTTGCGCCATCCGTGGCCACTATTGCCCAACCCTTAAACGAAGCCAAGGCTGGCCCATCGGCTTTTACGGCAAAGCTGATTAATATCGAGGCGGCCACGAATGAGGTTTTCAGGTACAGCACTACCCTTCACAATGGCACCAACAAGCAGGCCATTTACGAGCTGAAGGCAGCACTGCCAGCGGGCTGGGTGGTGAGTTACAAAGTAGAGGGCAGCCAGGTTACCTCGCTCAATATGGATGCAGGCAAAAGCCAGGAAATTGCAGTGGAGATTAATGCCAGTGCAAATGCATCACCTAAAAAATACAATATCCCACTTAAAGCCGTTTCGGCCGATGATACCCTTTTACTTAACCTCGAAGCAGTAGTAAAAGGCTCGTATGGCGTAGCCATGAATACACCGAGTGGAAGGCTGAGTGAGGAGGTAAGCTCGGGCGGGCATAAAGATATCCAGCTGGAGGTTAAAAACACCGGAACGCTGGCCCTGAACGATCTGGAGTTGAGCAGTCAGCTGCCGAGCGGCTGGGAAGTCCGTTTTGAGCCGGCCAAGATCAGTAAACTTGAGGCAGGAAAAAGCGTTTCCGTTACCGCCTTTTTAAAAGTTCCCGATAAAACAATAGCCGGAGATTATGCCGCAACCTTTAGCCTTTCTGGTGCCAATGCGAACACACAGCTGGCGTTCCGCATGTTTGTTAAAACTTCATTGCTTTCTGGCTGGATCGGGATTTTGGTGATTGTGCTTGCCATTGGCAGTGTATACTACCTTATACGCAAGTACGGCAGAAGATAATCCATCCTTTAACAGCACAATAAGATGGAACCTATTATACAACTCAGGAACCTAAGCAAAAGCTATGGAACCTTTAAAGCGGTTGATGAGCTGAACCTGGAAGTATACCGCGGTGAGATTTTTGGATTGCTCGGGCCAAACGGCGCGGGCAAAACCACCTCCATATTGATGATGCTTGGGCTAACCGACCCCAACAGCGGCACTGCGCATGTTTGCGGCTATGATGCCACCAAAAACCCCATTGCAGTAAAGCAAAAGGTGGGCTATATGCCAGATAGCGTGGGCTTTTATAACCAGATGACGGCCCTCGAAAATTTAATTTATTTGGGCAGGCTGAACAACCTGGACGAAAGCACATTAAAAGACCGGGCCGAAGAAGTACTTAATATAGTGGGGCTTGCCGGCAGCATGGATAAAAAAGCCGGCATTTTTTCGCGGGGCATGAAACAGCGGCTGGGTTTGGCTGATGTATTGATCAAAGACCCCGAGGTAATTATTCTCGATGAGCCAACACTGGGCATAGACCCTGCAGGGGTAAAGGAATTTTTAAGCTTGATTAAAACCCTGAGCCAGCAGCAGGGCTTAACCGTTTTGCTCTCTTCGCACCACCTGCACCATGTACAACAGGTATGCGATCGGGTGGGCATATTTGTTGGCGGCAAACTGTTGGCCCAGGGCGATATTGCCTCGCTTTCTACCCATCTTTTTGGCAAAGAAGGAGCGATTACCACAATTAAAACAGCACACTTAATTGAGCAGCCATGGCCATTGGAGGCCGAAATGAGACAATGGGGAGAAGTTACAGACATTGGCATTTTGGGCGATACGCTGGAGTTTACCACCCAGCATGATATTACCCCCCGCATTGTTCGCCATTTGGTAGAAAAGGGTTACAACATTTTACAGGTAAGCCGTAAGGAGTATGGCCTGGATGAGATCTATCAGAAATATTTTGAAAGTAGTTTTAATGAAAATCTAAATCATGGAAAATCAAGTGGTATCTTCAAGCGCGCTTTCTTCGGGCAGCACAAAAGATAAAAAATATACAGCCTCACCTCAGCCAAACAGGGTCTTTGGCGTAATCATCCGAAAAGAGATTGCCGATCACATTAGGAGCTGGCGCTTTTTGGTATTGGTTGCTTTGGTGCTGTTAACCTTTGTGGCTTCTTTATATGTTTCGGTAAGCAATATCAGGGCAGCCTTTACCAATACAAACGATCCCGACCATGCTTTTATGTACCTAAAGCTGCTTACATCAACAGATAATTCGATGCCGCCTTTCCATGTGCTGCTCAGTTTTCTTGCACCGCTGCTTGGCATTAGCATGGGTTTTGATGCCATTAATTCGGAGCAGAACAACGGAACTTTAACCCGGCTTTTGGCACAGCCGATTTACAGGGACAACCTGCTGCTGGCTAAATTTAGCAGTGCAATACTGATAGTAGGCATGCTTTTTCTTTCGCTTACCTTACTTATGATTGGTGGGGGGCTGGTGTTAACAGGCGTTAGGTTAGAAGCCCAGGAACTGATCAGAATAATGGGTTTTGTTTTTGTAACGCTTCTTTACGTTGCATTCTATTTAAGTTTATCGATCCTGCTTTCTATTGTTTTTCGCCAACCGGCAACTGCAGCGCTGAGCGCACTGGGGCTGTGGCTGTTTTTTACCGTTTTTTATCCGATTATCGTTAACCTGGTTATAAGGGCCTTTTTACCCGACCCGGCCTACCTTACGCAGGCACAGGTAATGGGTTACAATGAATTTATCTTAGCTATTATGCGGATTGCACCTAACCAGCTTTATACCGATGCGGCCACCACACTATTGATGCCATCGATACGGAGCCTCGGCCCGATGAGTATGGAGCAAATGGCAGGTGCCATTCCCAGCCCGCTGCCGGTAAAAGAGAGCCTGATGATTGTATGGCCCCAGTTAAGCGGCATGATTGCCGCCAGTACAGGTTGTTTTGCCATTGCTTATTACCTTTTTATGCGCAGGGAAATTAGAAGTTAAAGCGGATAACTGCTTTGCATACTCCCGTCATCCGGTTTTTATGTTGCTCATTTGGAAAAAAAATACCCTGATGCATGGAAATTTTTAAATTATTATACCAGTAGGGCAATAATTTATCTCAATACACGTATTATATACCGAGAGCGTTAATTTAGATTAAAACGGGGACCGTCTATTAGATGGTTCCCGTTTTTCTTTTAAAGATCAAAGTTGAAGGCCAAGACAGAACAGAATCATTATTGCCCAATACCACTTTCGCTAAATAAATAAAAAAAGCCACCCAAATGGGCAGCTCTGATCCATCTTAAAAACAGATTTTTTATTTTGCTAAAACCATTGCGTTTTGTTCAGCTTCCATGATCGTTTCAGAAGCATATGATGCAGATTTAAGACTGGCAAAGTCTGCTAATTTTACATTTTTCATGTTGCTGGCAATCATTGTACTTTGATTAGCGGTACCATTTAATTTTAATACCGCATCATCCTTAACGGTTGTATATAAACTGCCTGTTGTAGTTTTGATCTTCGCTGTAGCACTTTGGCCCAAAAATAACTGAAGGTATTTTACATCAAAATTATTGCTGGTTACCACAACCGATTGACCATAAGCTTCAATTCTTTCTAAATCTTTTACAGTAATATTCAGCGTTACCTGACTTGTTTCCAATGAATTGATAAACAAGGTTTGTCCATCAGTTGATACGGAGGTTTTTGCAGCATCGTAGTTGCCGGCACCTTCTACATTTTGCTTGTCACCTTGTGTTAAGATGATTTTAACGTTCCCGCTCACCCAGATCCTGTTGAATTTTGATAATGAAGAAGTTTTTGTTTCTGCTTTAACTGGCTCAGCGGCAAAAGTTGCCATTGCTGATGAAGTAAATACTACTGCTGTTAATGCTGCTGCGAATAATGTTTTTGCCAAGGTTTTCATATCTTTTATATTTTAGGTTTTTGCTATTGTTTGTTATTAAGACGCAGCCATACACCAAACGTTGCAGGCAAAAACCCTGTATTATACCAGCGTTGGTAATCACTAGACCAACGCCTGTAATTTCTAGACGAAAGTTGCAGATGCTCCAGCCAGATTTACGTAAATCTAAATATCCTGCTTGCCACAGAGATGATGTTTATGGTGAACATACTAGAGGAATTATTCGCGGTAGCGACGCCTACGCCATGAGATCGGTAAGAAGTGCGTATTTTCTTTATATCGAAAACCTAAATTACGATGGGGTTTTCAAGAACACCGTAACCAATGGAGCATTGGTTAAAACTTGGATGGAGAAAAATTCAACCCGGGCAAATGCATATCAAAAGAGGCCAAAAGAAGAATTGTATGATGTGATCAAAGATCCATTTAATCTCCAAAACCTGATTGCAGATCCTAAGTTTAAAAAAGTAAAAAGCGAACTTTCATCTAAACTGCCTACTTTTATGAAACAACAAAACGATAAAGGCCTGGCCACGGAGCTGGATGTCATAAGCCGTCAGCCGAACATCAACCAAAAGATTAATATGAAATATTTAAAGTTATTATTTGCCTTTTTCCTGCTTGCATTTAGCTATTCGGCTTTCCCTCAAAACAACAAGCCAAACATCATTATTATTCTTGTTGATGATATGGGTTTTAGCGATGTAAGTACCTTCGGCGGAAATTTTGTGCCTACACCCAACATAGATCGTTTGGCGAAAAATGGGTTAATGCTTAACCAATATTATAGTGGCGCACCAATCTGTTCGCCATCAAGAACCAGCTTGCTTACGGGTATGTACCCCGGAAGGTGGAATTTTAATACTTATCTGGATAATAAAAAGCACAATAAAAATGCAGAACAAGCAGATTACTTAAATCCCCAGGCGCCATCTATCGCCCGAATTTTCCAGTCTGCCGGATATGCAACTGGTCATTTTGGTAAGTGGCACATGGGCGGAGGAAGAGATGTGAAAGATGCACCGGTTTTTGAAAAATATGGTTACGATGCCCACGCCAGTACTTACGAAAGTCCCGAGCCAGACCCACTGCTTACTGCTACAAATTGGATATGGTCGGATAAAGACAGCATAAAGCGCTGGAACAGAACCAAATATTTTGTTGATAAAACACTCGAGTTTTTTAAAGAAAATAAAAATAAACCATGTTTTGTAAATCTTTGGCCAGATGATGTACATACGCCATGGGTACCCAATGTTGGAGATGAATATATAGGTAAGTTCCCTCTGGGACAAGAATCTGAGCAGGCCTTTAAACTAGTGCTGAAGGAACTTGATCTGCAGGTGGGAAGATTAATGGACGGTTTGAAAACAATGGGTGAAGACAAAAATACCATCATTATCTTTACCAGCGACAATGGCCCTTTACCGAGTTTTAAAGGGAGCCGGACTGGTGGTTTAAGAGGTACTAAACTTTCTTTATACGAGGGTGGCACCAGAATGCCATTTTTAATTAGCTGGCCAGGGCATATTCCCCAGGGAAAAATAGATGCGGGCTCGGAAGTAAATGCGATAGATTTATTGCCATCATTAGCCGGTATGGCCGGGGTAAAGTTACCGGCAAATTATCAGGGAGATGGGTTAGACCGGAGTAAGGTTTTCGCTGGAAAATCATCACTGAGGAAAAAAAACATGTTTTGGGAGTATGGCAGAAATGATATTGCCTTTAAATATCCTGCCAAACCCAATAGAAGTCCAAACCTGGCGGTGCGCGCTGGAGAATGGAAATTGCTTATGAATAGTGATGGCTCTGATGTGCAGCTTTATAACATTGTGAAAGATAAAAATGAAACTACCGAGCTAAGCGCCAAACAGGTTAAAATAACCAATCAATTAAAAACCGAACTGCTTGCCTGGTGGGAATCTCTGCCTAAACTCAAAAATTAATTAGAAGATATGAAATCATACCTGCAAGTTCTCAGTTTTTCGAATTAATTATTTAAGCGTTCGGTGGTGAAGATCTGCTCAAAACTAATAAATAAGATAAACCAATTAGTTGCCATCATTGGTGTAGCATTCTAGTTTAATTGGTGTGAATTTGGAAAGTGCGCAGTGTACACTTATTGATCATTTTTTAAACCAACAGGAAGATTAAACTCATAGAAAATCAACCTATTATCCTTTCTGTATAAAAAAACAGTTTATTTACAATTGTAAACAACTTCACAACAACCTGCTTTACAGCAATATACAATTAAATTAACCATACATTCGCAGTATGAGAAAGTTATTTTTGCTATTGGCATTGTCGCAGTTGATTTTACTAATGAGCTGTAAAATGGATCTTATTGATTTAATAAATAATGGTCCAAATCAAAAAAAATATACTGTCAATTTTCGTATTGGTGGGCTAAATCACACTGTCGGGGAGCCTAATGTTGGATTCCAAAACGAACCGATAAAAAACTATATTACACAACTCAGCATTATTGTTTACGATGCCGGTAGCGGTGAAGAAGTAGCAAGGCAAACGCAAAGTTCAACTGATTTAAATTTTGGACAAATTGCCTTTAACCTACCATCAACAAATTACATTTTTGTTGCGGCAGGCTCCAATACACCTTTTGGCATTAATCTTTTTTACCAAACACCTGCTACAGTACCAGTAAAACTACAAATTGCACAGGCTTATATGCAGTATCTTTATCCAGATCCTTACGAGGGCGAAAAAAATTATAGAACCACTGATACATTCCTCGCAAAAGACACCGTTAGCATTACGGGAAACAAAACCGTGGATCTGATGATGCAACGTGTAATCGGAGAAGTCGAGATTTCTTTTTCTGATGTTCATGTTTTTATTGCGGAGCTATTCCGTGAATCTACCGCCATAAGTTTTGATACATATAATCCTTTTAATGGCGTAACCAAAAGGCCCCATTTTCAGGTCAATACAGCAGCCAATGGGCCATTCAAACTTAAGCTGCTAACAACTGGAAGAACTCTTTTTATAGATATTGATCCCCCGGGCTCACTTCCGATCCCCGTCTTCATTCCAATTGAAAGAAATAAGACAACAAAAGTTTCAGGAAATGTTCTAAGCGGGGAAATTAACATTACCATCCAATAATATTAACAATCCAAGTATTTTGAAATAAATAAGCTGTGCAACAACCATTAGAATTTTTCTGGCCTAAGTGCTTTACAAAAATTGGCAAGTTTTCGCCTCACTAAAACCAGCCATTCAGAATGAACAATGATGAGTCTTAATGTGTTATAAAAACCAAAACAAAGCCTTGAAAATCAACGATTTGCGCGACAATGTTCTGGTTTGAATCTAAGGAAGTGGTCTCAAAGAGGTCGGTTTTAAATATCTTAACGAAACGAATTTTAAACTTTTACTCCCTTTGGCATTAACTTTAAAAAAAGCACACTTACTTAACCTATCTGATTTTTAATAAATCTATCGCAAATATCTTTTGATCTACTTTTTGTTCTTTAACAGAAATAACTTCATAAGTTTTACTTGATAAAATATTTTTGTGTGAACTATCAAAATGAACTGATTTAGATTTTAAATAGTAAGCTCCAGATTCATCTATTATTTTATTAAAAAACCCCAAATTCCAGTTTTTAAAATGCTCTTTCTTTATTTTTAAATAACCTCTTGAAAATATAATCGTATTATCGGTATAACTTGTAGAACCGTTTTCGTCAAAACTAATGGTAAGTTCGATGGCTTCGCAATTACGTGAAAATATTTTTTCTTCCGCTTTTTTTATTTTAAAGCTTTCAAGTTTCCCAAATGAGGAATTTAACTTTAACGACCGAAGAGTATCAGAAGTATTATCAACAAACAACCTTAAGGGATAAGCACCATTAAAATAATAATCTTTAACTATATGGAATTTTGAACTTCTCTCTGAGTGAAAGGCAGCATAATTTCCGTTAGCATAATAGACCGTAACCGTATCATCCACATTCATTCCTTCGATACTTTTATCCATTTCATGATATGTGATTACTCCTTCAAATTCTTTAACCTCTTTATGCTCAGATCCTCGACCAGATTTACATCCAAATTGTGAAATAAGAATTGCTATAAATAAAAAGGTAAAGTTTTTGACCATGCTGAAGTTATTGTTTAGAAACTTAATTAATAATAATCCTAAAATAACAAAAAGCCTTCGGATTTAAATCCAAAGGCTTTTTGTTTTGTGGTCCCGACGAGAATCGAACTCATATCTAAAGTTATAGGTAGTTTCTATTCTATCCGTGTCTCAGGGCACTTTTTTAGCTTCTCTATCTTTATTCTAAAGGCTTGGTTGTCGGTTTCGTTGTCTTCAACCACCCTAGAGTTATATAATGTATAACCTATTAATAAATCTGTTAATTGTTACTAAGTTAATAATTTTATAAGCTACATCATGCCATCATCAGCAAAACTATAGTAGCTATTTTCACTCAAAATGATGTGATCCCAGACATTAATATCAAGTAGCTTACCACATTCTACCAGTCGTTTCGTTAACTTGATATCTGCCTCACTTGGCTTAACTGATCCACTAGGATGGTTATGTGTGAGTATTATTCCAGACGCATTACCTTTTAAAGCAACAGCAAACACTACCTTAGGATCAACATAAGTACCGCTAACACCACCCATTGAAATATCGACAATCCCCAATACATGGTTACTTCGGTTAAGGAGTATGATTTTGAATTCTTCTAGAAACGCAATCCTACCCATATTGGGGGTTCCGCTAAAAGTGGCCACTGGTTTTCATCCATCGTGGCCATCTTTTTCGGCCTATATTGTTCACTAGATTTCGCTTGAAAGTGGCCACTCGGCTCATTTTAAGCGGTTTTAAGCTTCTGAAAAGCGGGGGTGGATTCAATGATTGTTTCGCCTAGAGAAATCGAAACGGAGATGTTCTAATAGCCTTAAAATCAAAAATTATATTTCTTATTCTAATGTGTTTTTAAAAGCGGGTTGATTTGCTGTAAATCTTGTTCTGGAAGGCCGTTTTTGTTGCAAAACCATCTTCTGTGGAGGATTGGTTGATCAAATGCAGGAAAGATAGATTGGAAAATGAAGGGAAGGAATCTGGGAGGATTTAATATATTTGGCTCAGTCTTTACGATTCCATCAAGACCGGATGGTAAAAAGCGGGGTGTACAGTTTGGAATGAAAACTGGTGCACACTTTTAGCGAAATCCCCAAGTATATCTCTAACAACCGTGTTGATAGGAATAACAGCCTGAGAGCTGGTTTTACTTGTCTTCATCCTTATAAAACCATCAGAGATATTATCTGCGTTTAAACGATTAAAGTCACTAAACCTTAAACCTGTCCATGCCCCAACTAAAAACAAATCGCGAATACGATCTAGTTCGACATGCTTAGAAAGATCTAACTTTTGTATCAGTGCTAATTCATCCCTATTTAAATATATTGTTTCTGATAAATAGGACGGCTTCCTAAAATCTTGGTGCTTATAGAAAGTAGCGCAATGTAAACCATCCTCTTCAGCTTTTCTCAACCATGTTTTAATAACTTTAATATGCTTACCTATAGTACTCGGGTTATAGTTCTTGGTAGAATTACACCATTCGGTAAAGTTCTGATACCATTCCAAATTGATATCCTTAAAATCGAAAGTGCCATTGACCTTCGCAAATATTTTTAATAGCCTAAGAGTAGTTACATACGTCTTTAATGTATTTGGACTAGTGGCACTTGTTTCGGTACTCTTTATAAGTTGTTTCTTGGGAGCATATACTAGACTAAACCATTCGATATATTCAAAGAAGTTTTTCTTTGTGGTTTCAGCTACCCTTGAAAAACGTAAGTCGAGTATTGTCTTTAGTTGTTTAGGCTCTGGAAATTGCTGCTGATTATCTTTCTGATAGCGTTCTATTTCTTCATATATTCCCTGAGTGATGAGACGTAGGTTTCCGTTCAAAAGTTCTGAACTTGTAGAATCCTTCGACCTTTTTGCTTTCTGCGATAGGTTGTCCCACATACTAGGGTGAATTCGTTTACCACTTGAGTAAACTAGCTTTTGACCATTATATCTAATGATCACATTGATTGGTGTTTCTTTTTCTGCGTTAGGCTCTCTTAGGTTTAATTTAATCTCTGCCATATAAGTGAATTGAGCAACCACGACAACGGAAAATCGGTTGTCGTTTTGGTTGTCGGAAACACACTACATAAGAAGATCAGTAAAAACAAAAACGGCTTCTCTGCAATAGAAAAGCCGTTTAATGCGGAGATTTACCTCTCCAAGTGGTCCCGACGAGAATCGAACTCATATCTAAAGTTTAGGAAACTTCTATTCTATCCGTTGAACTACGGGACCATTTGTTGCGCAAATATAACAAAAGTTTTGTCGCAAGAGAATTCATTTTAACAAGCATTTACCTAAGGAAATTGTCTTTAAAAAATAAGTTATAACAAACGGCATTTAGGATTATTGCATAAGGATAAGCAATAAAAAAAAGCCGTTTGAAATTAATCAAACGGCTTTATATCTTAATTACGGCAGGCAAACACTATCTAATTACACTACCCTCTGGGAATTTTTCTACAGGTGCCACAAAAGTGAGTTTGCCTTCGGCATTTTCGGCCATCAGGATCATTCCCTGCGATAAAATCCCTTTGATTTCGCGTGGAGCAAGATTTACGATCATACTTACCTGTTTACCAACAATATCTTCAGGTTTATAATATTCGGCTATGCCCGAAACCACTGTTCTTTCGTCGATACCGGTATTTACGGTTAATTTTAATAGTTTTTTTGTTTTCTCTACTTTTTCGGCAGCAACAATGGTGGCCACACGGATATCCATTGCCGAAAAATCATCAAACTGGATATTCTCTTTTGCCGGAACAGCAACTATACTACTGGCTGCATTACTGGCCTTGCTTTGGTTTAGTTTCTCAATCTGGAAGTCGATCTCTGCATCTTCAATTTTATCAAACAAGAGCACAGCTTCGCCAATTTCGTGGCCACGTTTTAACAGGCTCACCGTACCTGCATCATCCCAATCATGACCGCCGTTTTGAAGCATCTTCATTAACTTTTCTGCTGTAAATGGCAAGAAAGGTTCGATCAGGATCTGAATATTGGCGGCAATTTGAAGCGCAATATTCAATATCGTTCTTACACGGTCTTCATCCGTTTTAATCAATTTCCACGGCTCGGTTTCGGCCAGGTATTTATTTCCTAAACGGGCAACATTCATTACTTCTGATAAGGCTTCTCTAAAGCGATAATTCTCGATAGACGCAGAGACTTTAGCAGGGTACCAAGCCAGTTCATCAATAACAGCCTGATCTACATCCGTAATTTCCATACAGGTAGGCACTGAGCCACCGAAGTATTTATGCGTAAGTACCACAACCCGGTTTACAAAGTTCCCCAGAATAGCCACCAATTCATTATTGTTTCTCGCCTGAAAATCTTTCCAGGTAAAATCGTTATCCTTGGTCTCGGGAGCTGTTGCGGTTAATACATATCGCAATACATCTTGTTTACCTTCAAACTCTCTTAAATATTCGTTCAGCCAAACTGCCCAGTTCTTAGAAGTCGATATTTTTTGTCCTTCTAAGTTTAAAAATTCGTTTGCCGGCACATTATCGGCCAGGGTATATTCGCCATGCGCCATTAACATTGCAGGGAAAATAATGCAGTGGAAAACGATGTTATCTTTACCGATAAAGTGAACCAGTTTGGTTTCGTCGCTTTTCCAGTATTCTTCCCAGCCACATTTATCGTTTTCGTAACTGCTGATGTAATATTCTTCAGCTTTGGGGTTCCAAACATCGAGTTTGGCATAATTACAAAGCTCTTTGGTTGCAGAAATATATCCAATAGGGGCATCGAACCAAACATAAAGCACTTTACCTTCGGCATCGCGAAGCGGAACACGAACACCCCAATCTAAATCTCTGGTCATGGCCCTTGGCTGCAAACCTGCATTTAACCAGCTTTGGCATTGGCCGTACACATTTGGACGCCATTCCTTATGGCTTTCGATATAGGTGCGTAAACGGTCTTCGTATTTATCTAGTGGCAGAAACCAGTTTTTAGTTTCCTTTAAAATTGGTTTATCGCCAGACAGGGTAGATTTTGGATTGATTAAATCGGTCGCATTAAGTGTAGAGCCACAGTTTTCGCACTGATCGCCATAAGCATTTTCGTTACCACATTTAGGACAGGTACCGGTAATATAACGATCGGCTAAAAATTGTTTCGCAGTGGCATCGTAATATTGCTCGGTAACCTCTTCGGTAAAAACACCTTTATTGTAAAGCGTTTCGAAGAAATCGGCAGCGGTTTGGTGATGGGTAAGCGATGAGGTACGGTGATAGATATCGAAAGATACGCCGAATTCTTTAAAAGAATCGCCAATAATCTTGTGGTACTTATCTACCACTTCCTGAGGCGTAATACCTTCTCTTTTGGCTTTTAAAGTAATGGGCACACCATTTTCGTCAGATCCACAGATAAACTTTACATCGCGTTTATTCGACCTTAAATAACGGGCATAAATATCTGCAGGGATGTAAACACCCGCCAGGTGTCCAATATGAACTGGTCCATTGGTATATGGAAGCGCTGCAGTTACGGTATATCTTTTAATTTTACTATTATCCAAAACAATTTTTATTAATTTGGCAAAGATAAGTGTTTTGAAGATGATTAAGCAGCCCCCGTATTTAAAAAAAGGAGATAAGATTGCCCTGGTATGTCCGGCAAAGAAATTACCTAAACCTATAGACCATGCCATAGCACGATTAGAAAGCTGGGGCTTGGAGGTTATTGTTGGCGAAAGTGTATACGCCAGTCATCACCAGTTTGCAGGAACTGATGCGTTAAGAACCAAAGATATTCAGCGTTTTTTAGACGATCCATCTATAAAAGCGATTATTTCGGGCCGTGGCGGTTATGGTACCATCAGGATTATTGATGACCTTGACTTTACTGAATTTAACAAGAACCCTAAATGGTTTGTGGGTTTCAGCGATATTACCATACTATTGTCGCACCTTATTGCGCAATGTAATACCCAGTGCATGCACGCGCAAATGCCCTATACTTTTGACGAATCTACCACAGAAGCTTTAATTTCTTTACGGCAGACTTTATTTGGTGAGAAACCGACCTATTCTTACCAAAGTGCCTTTGAAAATCGGACAGGAGAGGCAACCGGGGTTTTGATTGGAGGCAATTTAACTTTGCTTACCATGTTACAGGGCTCGGTTTCGGAAATGGATTTTACAGATAAAATTCTCTTTTTGGAAGATGTTGGCGAGCAAGAATACAGTATAGACCGCATGTTGCGGATGCTGAAAAGGGCGGGTAAACTAAAAGTCTTAAAGGGTTTGATTATTGGTACCTTTAATGAAATAGAAGAAGAAAAGATTTCTTTCGGGCAAACGGCCGATGAGGTAATTTGGGATATTGTTAAGGACTATGATTTTCCAGTCTGCTTTAATTTCCCAACGGGACATATCGATAACAACCTCAGTATGGTTTTAGGTGCTGAGGTGAACTTAAAAATAGAAACAAATAACGTTCAATTTAAATATTTATAGATGGCAATTTTAGATAATTTAGGAAAATACCGCAATACGGGCTTGTTGCTGCTACGCATTGGTTTAGGCACCATGTTTATTATTCATGGTTTCCCGAAACTTGCAGGGGGGCCAAATGGCTGGACTGGACTGGGAGGAAGTATGAAAGTAATCGGCATAGACTTTTTACCTATATTTTGGGGCTTTATGGCCGCCGCTACCGAAACCTTTGGTGGTTTCTTGCTAATTGTAGGATTGTTTTTCCGTCCGGCGCTAATTTTATTAATCTTTACGATGATTATAGCAGCACTGGTTCATTTTGGTAAAGGAGATGGATTAGGCGGTGCCAGTCATGCAATAGAGTTAGGCATTGTATTTTTCGGACTGATTTTTATTGGTCCGGGCAAGTATAGTGTGGATAAGAAATAAGCTTAAATTCTTTTCAATTTAAAAAAGAAAGGCCTGGAAAATTTCCAAGCCTTTCTTTCGAACAAATTATCCGGTAATGTTAATGGTAAAAAAGCGTTTTACCGTTTGTCCATTCCCGAGGGTAGCGGTAACCGTTAAAACAACTGCTCCACTTGTGCCAGAGGTTGGGAGTGGGGCATCAGCCGCACCACGTAAATCTTTTACGAGTTTGGTAAAAGTGTAAGAACCGCCACTTACTGTAGCTGTACCCAGGTTGTTAATAACTGTGCCTGTTGGTGTAGTAAACGAAAGTGTTTTTACATCTCCACTATAGGTAATTACAATACTTACTGTTCCTGTTCCTTTTGTGGAAGGAGTAGCACTAGCATAGCTTGAATATGTACCGGATACCGTATTTAAGTTGCCATCAAATGTAATTGTAGCGGGTGTATCAAGCGTTTCAGGTTGCTTTGGGTCTTTTTTGCATGAGGCCAAGCCTAAAATTGATGCAAATAGTATGATTAAAATTCTTTTCATAGTTATAATTATTTATCCCAAAATACAGATTTTACAAATACTGAAGGTCGGGCTGGTGTGTTAGGATTGTAGCTTCTTTCGTTGAATGAGTATGGTAATATACGCGGAATGGCTGTTGCAGGAGACACTGGTGATAGTACAGGAAAGCCTGTTCTTCTCCAGTCCGTCCAGGGCTCTATAGCAACCCCAAAGTTGGATACAAACTTTTCTTCGATAATTTTTTGCAGGGCATTGCCTGTTGCCAATGTTCCATTAGTTGAAGCCAGATAAGTAGCTAAACCGGCGGTTACGGCCGCAGCTTCCGTCCCATCTGAAAATTCAACTGCACTTGCAAATGAAGCGGTTATACCTGCTTTATAATAGGTATCTGCTGTGGTTAAATCATTACCTCCGTTTGTTCTGGCAAAATATTCAGCTAAAATCTGATTTTGCTCAGCAAAAGTTAACATTCTTATCGGTGCCTCACCAGAATATGCGCCTGCTGAAAGTTTCCCTCTGAGATAAGTGCTCATGCGCGAAAAAGCAGTACTTACCACTACATCACCATTGCCATTCGTTGCGCCAACATATGCAGTTCCCTGTAAGGTGAAAAATGAATTTCTTCTACTATCGCTCTTGGCATTCATGATATCAACCAATGTTTTACTCGGGAAAAACTGGTTTGGTCTTGATCCTTCAAATTGGTGAATTGGGTTGGTTTGATTGGCAGAAGTTAAAAAGCGCATCTGAAAATTGTCGGTATTTGCTCTTAACAGTTTATTCGCAGCCAATATAGCAGTTATGCCTGTTTTAGCTCTTGTTGCATCTGCAGCTGTTCCATTGGTAGAAAAGTAGTGGATAAACATTCTTAGTTTTAAAGCATTTCCAAAACGTTCCCATTTATCCATGTCACCACCATAAAATAGGTCATCGGTTGTAGGTGCCAGTAAAGATGCCTTTTTGATATCTGCAATTCCCTCATCAATTAAACCAAACAGATTATCATATATAGCTGAAGATCCATCAAACTTGGGTTTTAAATTCGCTTCATAACCAATGGCTTCTGAATAGGGAAGATCTCCAAATGCATCAACATGGGTTTGATAAACATAAGCCTTTACCAACTCTGCAACACCCGCATATTTTGGGCTTGTTGCTTTGGTTTTTTCGATCACTTTCTGCAAATCTGCCAATGTTCCCGAAAAAGTAGCTGCCCATGTATTATTGACGTCGCTTTCACCTACTGCATATTTATCATATTGAGTAGGTTGAGCCGCGCCACCACCTTGTGCCGCAAACTGTTGTACCCATAAGGATGTAAACCGATGAATATCAGAGCCCATTGTAAAGCCCACTCTGCCCTGTGCTGCAGGTAAAACCAAACTGGCATCAGGATCTTTTAATCGTGTAGGATCATCATTAATGTCTACAAATTTCTTGCACGAGCTCAGTCCTGTCATGGCTAATGCCAGTCCAAAAACTATTTTCTTTATATTAATTTTCATATTTAAACTCTCCTAATACTAAAATGATAATTTTAAAAATCCACCATAGGTTCTAGTTTGAGGCTGGCCATTATACTCTATACCTTGCCCATTACCAACACCTAAAAGGTTATTCTCTGGATCTAAGTGAGGGAAATTAGGTGCATACATCAAAAGATTTCTTCCCGTTAACCCAACATTAATTCCTTTTATAAAGCTCAGTTTGTTTAATAATTTGCTTGGGATACGATAAGATAATGTAGCTTCACGTAACCTGATCCAGGAACCATCAAAAACCGCATACTGTTGCGCTGCCGAAGAGTATAAATCACTATAATATTGTTCGGCTGTAATTAATGTATTATTTGGCGTACCATCAGCATATACTGCATTGTGCGTATATAAACGATCTCTATTTCCTGTTTCTTCAGCAACACCATATCTTCTTAAGTCGGTAATTGTTCTCGAATAAATATCACCACCATAGCGGATATCTGCAAATAAACTTAATGATAAACCTTTATAAGAGAATGTAGTATTTACACCACCTGTCCATTTTGGATTTGGATCCCCAATTGGCTGCAATTCTGTGGTATTGATCTGGCCAGAACTCAACCTACCGTTCGCATCCACAACATCCATCCCATTAAGTTTCTTAAATACCTGTCCGAATAACGTTCCATATTGATAACCAGTAACAATACGGCCCTGGGGATTGGTAAAACCACCGTTACCGATAAAAGGTACACCCGGCGCTAATTCTACTACTTCGTTTCTTCCTTTAGTAAAGTTTACAGATAAATCCCAGATAAAGTCAGTAGATTTTACCGGTGTTCCACTGATCAACAACTCAATACCATGGGCTTTTAAGGTTCCGGCATTAAGTAAAGTACTGCTAAAACCAGAAGAAGGCGCACTGGGAACAGAAAATATAATGTCGGTACTTTTTGTACTATAGTAGGCAACATCGATGCTCAACCTGTCTTTTAAAAACTTGGCCTCTAAACCAACTTCTCTTGAAGCCGTAAATTCGGGCTTGATATTAATGTTACCAGCAGCATCCGAATACGTTTGCCCATTTACACCATTAAACGGGAAAATTAAATTTGGACCAAAGCCATCAGATGGGCCTGCAGTACCAAAATAGGTGCCGGTACTATAAACTGGTGCCTCTCTACCAACTTTCGCATAGTTGGCCCTGATTTTTAAATAGGTTAAAATGTCATTTTTCTTTAATTCAGGGAAAGCCTCTGTAGCAATGAAACTGGCATCAACCTTAGGATAAAAATAACTTCTTTTATCAGGAGCAAAAGTTGAAGAAACATCTCTACGGCCTGTAAAAGACAGGTATGCAAAAGATTTATAATCTAAACTAATATCGGCATATACCCCAACCAGGCTTTGTTCTGTTATGGCTTGAAACGGAACATACGTTAAGGTATTAGAAATATTGTAGTTATGGGCAGCCTGTATACCGTTACCAGTGACCTGTAATTGATCTGTTCTTCTATAGTTAATCTCGTTACCCAATAAAAATCTGGCACCAAAATCTTTTAAAAACCTTTTGTTGGCCACTAAATTGAAATACGAGCTTACCTCACGTCTATTGGTGGTATTATCAATAATAGAACCAGCCCTGCTTGCCGATTGGTTATTGTTAGATGATTTCTCATTAATTGTTTTCGATACATTTGTATATTGATCTATACCAATTTTATAATTAGCACTTAACCAGTCTGCTATTTTATAATCTAAACCAACATTACCAATGGCACGGTCTATTTTTTGTTTAAAAAGAACATATTTGATAGACCATAATGGATTATCTGATCCTAAAATATTGTAATAAGTATAGCCTGCATTGGGAACACGACTTGTTGGTATATTATTTAAACCTGCTGCTGTTTCAAATGGATAATTTGCGAGGTTGTATGTTCTGGGCAAAGTCATACCATCAAATAAAGGATTAGACCTTGCATTACCCGTAGGAGTACCCACAGAATTATTGTGGATGTACTGAATTGAAGAACTAATGGTTAAATTTTTACTCAATTGTGTACTTGCATTAACAGTAAAGTTATTTTTAGCCAAAGTGTTATTATCCATATATCCACTTTCTTTAAAATTTCCATAATTAAAGTAGTAGGCTGTTTTTTCGGTACCACCAGAAAAAGTAACATTGTTCTGTAAATTATAACCTCCTTTAAATATATCCTTAACATTATCTGGATATGCGGTAAGGGTTTCAGCATTACCAAGGTAATTGGTAACTGTTTGCCCGGTTACCTTTGTTCCCCACGACATTTGAGAGAAAGGATCGTATAACCCATTGGTTCCTTGTGAGTATCCGTTCTGATAATCTGGTAAACGGTTAACCTCTATGTAATTGTAGTTACTGCTTAATTCTACTCTTCCTGCCTGGCCTTTGCTTCCCTTTTTAGTGGTTACAATTACCGCACCAGCAACGGCTCTTGAACCATACAGCACCGCAGCAGCAGGTCCTTTTAAAATGGTTACAGATTCAATGTCATCCTGGTTTAGATCAATACCTCTGTTTGAATTTGTACTACCAGTATTAACACCTTGTGCACCCCCACCATTATCAATCGGAATACCATCTAATACCCATAGCGGTTGGTTCGATCCGGTAAAAGTTGTGGCTTGCCTGATATTAATGTTTGATGATGCTCCTGTTGCACCGCCTGTTGATAGAATTTTTACACCTGCTACTTTACCTGCCAATGCATTAACCACATTGGTTGAACGGCCTGCCGTTAAATCGCTATTCTTAACTGTTGTAGCAGCATAACCTAACGATTTGGCTTCTCTTTTTTGGCCCAATGCCGTTACCACAACTTCTGATAGAGACTTTGAATCTGTTTCTAAAGATGCATTTACGACACTACCTCTAATGGCAATTTCTTGTGTGGAATAGCCAACCGAAGAAAAAATTAGCACCTTGGCTTCTGCACTTACCTTGATGGAAAATTTACCTGCGGCATTTGTTGAGACGCCAGAGTTTGATGCGTCTTTAATTCTTACACTTACGCCCGGGAGGGGTAATCCATCTTCCTGGGCCGTAACTGTTCCAGTGATTGTTCGATCTTGCGCTATTGCTGAAGTGGCAATAAATAGCAATATGAACAAACTTTGTAGAAGTTTTTTCATAAAAATAATTTAGTTTAGTTAATAATAATCCAAGATATGGTTTAGTATTCTGTAATGCAAATTTTACACTCCTAAATTTGCAACCATTTATATATTATTAAAGCGCTTATAGCAAGCAAGTTCGCTTTTAGAAGGCACCCCCTGGTTTTAAAGAAAATGATTGCTGCTATTTAGATGCATATAAAAAGATGATAACCTGGAAATGAATTAGGCATTGTATTTTCCGGATTGTTCTTTATCCAGCTAGCGAAATATAGTGGAGCTAAGAAATAAACATATCTACTTTGATAATCAGAAAGATATTCTTAAATTATACACATATAACCCGTACTTAAAATGAACAAAGGATTTTTTTTAGCTTCATTGCTTAGCATTTCTGTTTATACTGCACAGGCACAATTTAAAATCTCGCAAGATATTGTAGGAACTCCTATCGGTACCAAGCAAGAAAGGACGTTTGTTGGTACCGAATACCTTTACGACAGCTTTATTAAAGGTCATGTTCTTCAGGCCGATGAAAAATACTTTAACAACATGGATCTCAATTATGACGTAATGTCTGATAGATTAGTTTTTTTAAGCGGGGGGCAAGAGATGGCCTTTAAAAACCCAGTTAAAGAATTCCAGCTTATTAAGCCTAAAACATCACCTATATATCTCGAAGTTTTTAGAAATGGGTTTCCACCCTATGGCACTTATACAGAGAAAAGCTATTACATGGTTTTAAATTCAGGAAAGGCTATTGCTTTAAAAAAACCTGTAAAAGCTATTGTTGAAGTTACACCCTATGGATCTGCAAGAAGTCAAAAAACGGTTGTTAACAGTGAGTTATATTTCATTTACAACAACGGACAGCTGCTTAAGGTGAAAAAAGACAAGAAAAGTTTGCTGAATGCGTTGAATGATAAAAAGGAGCCATTGACTAAATTTATCGTCGACAAAAAGTTAAGTTTCAAATCGGATGAGGATATTCAAATGTTGCTTGAGTATTACAATTCTCTCTCTGCTACTTAATCATTTCAAGGAGTCCCTATAATAAAAACAGCCTTTCAAATTAAATTTGAAAGGCTGTTTTTCGTTTAAAATACTTTATACTGTGTTACCTTACCATTCAGCTGCAGGGTTACTAATAATCTCCTGGGCAGGAATAGGTAATGAATATCTAACATCTGCTACAGGAATAGTAGCGTTGGCTCCATATGATTTCAGTGGTAAGTTCTTTCTGGCGATATCATTGTATCTGAATCCTTCCATTAACAACTCAATTCTTCTTTCCTTAAGGATCACATCAGCAAGTTGGGCACCAGTTGCCAAAACACCAAAGTCATAAGTGGCATCCGAACGCTTACGAACAGCATCAAGCAAAGCTCTTGAACGAACCAGGTTACCTCCTGCGCGTAAAGCTTCTGCTTCAGCAACATTCAACAACACTTCTGCGTATCTGATCATGGTTACATAATCTACAAAAGGACTTACAGCACTATGTTTTGTTGGGTAAGTATATAACGTACCACTAATAGTAGCTGTAGAGATTAAAGCTGATGTTTTTCTTGCATCAGTAGCAGGCCAAATTGGATCAGTATATATACCAGAATAAGTACCTGTAGTGGTGTTTAGGGCATAATCTAAGTTACCTCCACCGTCCCAGCTGAAGTAGTAGCCAATCTGATTTTGAGTGCCTGGGGCATTTGTATCAGCAAAAGGAAAAGAGAAGATAGATTCTGATGTTGTATATGGTGCAGTAAACACCGCTCTAACTGAAGCTGCTAAAGCATGTGGCGCACGGGCAGAGGTAGAGAAAGGGGCCGCTGCGGGAACAATTTTATCGCCCTCTTCAACAACTTTAGCATAGTTGCCCATCGTTAAATATACTCTGGTTTTTAATGCAATAGCTGTGTTTTTATGCGCTCTTGTTGTGCGAAGCAAAGCTGTTGAATACGTATTCGGAAGACCGGTTTCTGCAGCATCGAGATCTTTAAGAATCTGAGTATAGATTTCAGCAACACTACTGCTTTTTAATATGTTATTCGCTGTACCAATTTCAGGAAGCAAGCGTAGTGGCAACCCTCTTGAAGCACCAGCGTTTGAAATATAAGGCTTGGCAAAGATTTGAACTAAGCTGAAGTAGGTCAAACCACGCAAAAACTTGGCCTCAGATGCAAATTGATCGTATTGCGCCTGCGTTACTTTACTTTTATTAGCCTCAAGTCCATCAAGGAAAACATTTACCCTGTTAATTAGTAAATATCCCTGGTTCCAAAAGTTAGCAACATAAGTATCGCCGTTGTTGTTGGTCGAATTATAAACAGTTGAGCCGGTTACACCATTAGAAGTACGATTTATAAATTCTTCAGCTCTAATGTCATTATAAATCTGATAACGTCCGCCAAATAAAGATCCGCTTTTTGCGGTTGAATATAATCCCGTCACCAAAGCTTCTATACGTGCTGGGGTTTCGTAAGCATTTACATCAGATAATGATAACTCTGGTGCAATTTGCAATGTTTCTTTTTTACAAGATGTGATGCCTGTAATTAGAGGAATAGCTACAATAGCCGCTTTGACCAATTGTAACCTATATGATTTTAAGTATTTTTTCATGTAGTTAATATTTAATTGTTACAAACCTAAGCTAAGACCAAAAGTGAACTGTCTACCCTGTGGAATACTGTTACGCTCAACACCTGCAGCTAAGTTTGAGTTACCATTCGTCGAGATTTCAGGGTCAACACCAGAGTATCCTGTAATAATGAAAGCATTATTTACAGATGCATATACTCTTAAGCTTGTGATTCCTGTTTTTCCAAAAACACTGGTAGGGACTTTATAACCTAAAGTAGCAGCCTGTAAGCGTAAGAAATCTCCCTTTTCAACATTTTCAGAAATCGGGAATGACGATCCGTTCGAAATGTTATCTCCGTAAACCACTCTTGGAATATTGGTTTGTTGGCCGGCTGTTGTCCAGGCATTTAACACATCTGTCGAGTTATTCCAAAAACGCTGATCACGTAAACCCGCCTTAGAACCATTGTAGATATAATTTCCGCCAGAGTAAGTGAACATGAAATTAAAGTCAAAGTTTTTGTAGGTAAATGTATTGTTAAAGCCCCCATACCAGGTTGGAAGTGTGTTGCCAATGTATTTTTGATCATTTGCATTAACTGGATTAGCAGCAGTACCATCTAGGTAAGTCCAGGCATTTACACCACCTTGATGTAAGTATTGAACTTCTCTGCCATCTTTATTAACAAAGATTCTTCTTCCATTTGCTGGATTCACACCTCTAGTCTCAACGGCATAGATTCCTCCGATCGACTTGCCTTCTACGGTTATACTTGCTGTTTCAAGTCCTCCTGTAGATTCAGTTAACTTAGGAAGTGATGGATCAAGTGCCGTAACCTTATTTTTGATTGTTGTAAAGTTAAGGCTCGAAGTCCATGTAAAATTGCTGTCTTTAATTGGCGAACCACTCAAAGCAAACTCAAATCCACGGTTGTACATTGAACCTACGTTGGTATTGATTACACCTCCCGGAATACCTTTCGATGGTGCTTGAGTAACACCTAAAATCAGGTTATCGATATCTTTGTAGAAATAATCCATCTCAAAGGTAATGCGGCTATTTAATAAGCCAACATTTAAACCTATATCTGTTTGTTTACTGGTTTCCCATTTAAGTTCTTTGTTTGCCGCACCAGTAAATGACCACGCCAATACTCCAGCGCCGTAGATACTAGATCCATAAGTGGTGTAGCCTTGGTAAGCAGCAACATTAGCATTACCAACTTTACCGTAACTTGCACGTAAACGTAAAGAATTAATGGTTGACCCTAGTGATGAGTTTTTGAAAAAGTCTTCTTGCCCTATTTCCCATCCAATAGATCCACCTCCGAAGGTTCCCCATTGGTTATCGATATAGAATGCCGAGTTACCATCTCTTCTGATGTTACCACTTAAGAAATATCGTCCTTTATAGTTGTAGTTAGCACTTCCAATATATGCTTGCCACGATTGCTCATTAATTCCGTTACCACCAGCTACGTTTGTAGTGAAAGTACCTTGGTATTGGGTAAAGAATGAAGGATCTGCCAACCCTTGTCTAACAGAACCCCAGTTTACCGTTCTTGTGTTTTGGATATCGGAACTTACGTTCAAACTTAAGTTGTGGCCTTCGCCAAAAGTTTTGTTATATGATAAAGTACTAATCCAGTTCCAGTTGTTTCTTCTTGCCGAATTGTTGTATGCATAACCTGGATAAGAAAAACCGTCACCATTAATAGGATTCCAAAACTGAATATTTTCGGTGTTACTTCTATCCCAAGAATAAGTACTTTTTGCCGTTAATCCTTCTGCAATCTTAATTTCTGCACCTAGATTAGTAAGAAACCTGTTTGATTCTGATGTATTAAGATCTTTATCAATAATAACCTGAGGGTTAACATAGGTAATAGGCACTAAGTTGGCGCCGCTACCAATATTATTACCAGACACGCTATAACTACCATCGTTGTTAAACGGCTTAATGTTCGGAGCCATTACAACTGCGATCCGACCTAAGCCAGATGAGTTAAAGGCAGCTCCCGGTATAGAACCGCTATTGGGCGAACTATTTAAACTATTGTTATAGTTGATGTTTGCGTTTAATTTTAACCAACTTGTTGCCTGGTGGGTAAGATTTGCCCGGGCTGAATATCTTTTAAATGAGTTTGCCTTTAAGAAACCGTCTTGATCAGAAAGACCTCCTGAGAGATAATAAGTTGTTTTATCTGTTCCTCCAGAAACGGTTACAGCATGGTTCTGAGAATAGGCGGTACGATAAATTACATCATACCACTTTGTATCAACAATCGATCCATCAGCATTTAATGTTGGAAAGAAACTCTCGCCGTTTGCATTTCTCTGAGACGCAGGAACTGTATTTGGGTTCAAAGCCAAAGCATTTTTCATCGCTGTATTTTTCGACTGGATATATTGCTCTGCATTTAATAACTCAGGTAATCTAACAGCATTGTTAACACCTACCCATCCATCATAACTTACTTTTGCTGATCCTGATTTACCTTTCTTAGTGGTAATCACCAATACACCGGCAGCAGCTCTTGATCCATATAATGCGGTTGAAGCTGCATCTTTAAGGATGTCGATAGTCTCAATATCAGCAGGATTGATGTCGCCCAACGGGTTATTTGCTGAAGAGTTGGCAGAAACATCGCCTGTCGGGAAAGGAATTCCGTCAACAATAACCAATGGGAATGAACTTAAGGAGATTGAACTCACACCCCTCACACGAATAACAGGAGGATTATTCAATAAACCATTTGGTTGCACAATACTAACACCAGCCGCCTGGCCAGTTAGTCCTTGCGTAAAGCTTTGTACTGGTTTGTTTTTCAGATCGTCACCTTTAACTGTCGAAACAGAACCTGTGAAGTCTTTCTTCTTTACAATACCATAACCAGTTACCACAACATCTGTTAATGTTTTAGAGTCGCTCTCTAAAGCAACATTAATTGTTGATCCTCCTCCAATTGATCTTGAATGAGTAATATAACCAATGTAAGAAAATTCTAAAGCTGTTGCTTTTGAAGTTACACGAACCGTGTATTTACCATCGGCGCCAGTTGTGGTTCCGCCTGTTGTACCTTTAATTTTAACACTTACGCCTGGAAGTGGCATCCCATCTTCCTTACCCGTAACTGTTCCAGTGATTGTTCTTTCTTGCGCTATTGCCGAAGTTGCAATAAATAGCAATATGAACAAACTTTGTAGAAGTTTTTTCATAAAAAATAATTTAGTTTAGTTAATAATAATCCAATATAGGACTAAGTGGTTTGTAATGCAAATTTTACAATAAAAAATAATACTTTTTATTGTATCCTGATTAAATCGAGCTAAACAACTGATATTAGGAACAATGAGTACCCCCCCATAATATACCTCAATATGCAACTAATGTAGTTTTCGAAAGCTACATTTTTAGATTGGTATTTATCTGGAACTGGTTATGAGCATTTAGAGCCCATGATTATTCGATGTTGATTACTGCTCCGGTTGCAATAAACAGCAAAGAAGAACAATCTCTACACGAGTTTTTTCATACAAGTTTGTCTAGTTTCGGTTAATATCACAATATACAGGTATTCATTCTATAATGCAAATACTATGAGATCAAACTAATAGATTTCCTCTTGATTTTTATTTAAAAAAAGTTGCCATATCAAAAAAAAAACGAACTTTTTTATCCAGGAAATAGTTATTTGATTCCTAAATTAATTTTTTATTTATCAAACATGATACATGTAGATTAAAAACGCATTAGAATAGCCACGAAACTTTAGAATCTAATTGTTTAATAATAAAAAAAGCCTGAATGTATGAATACATTCAGGCTTTTCATAGAGAAAAATTCAATTAATTAGTTTGCATATCCAGGATTTTGCTCTGCTGCTTTATTCGATTCTCTCTCAGCCTGAGGAATAGGCCATTGGAAACGATAATTCGTTGCAGGAACATCACCGATAGCATTTTCGGTTGCCATATAAGTGCCATCCTTAGGACGTGAAAAGCCTAATCCCCATCTCTTAAGGTCGAAAAACTCGTGTCCTTCAAATGCTAGCTCCCTTCTTCTTTCGATCCTAATTTCATTTAGTAAGGTTGCATCATCATAGGCATCTACCAAAGCGGTATTATATCCGGTTATACGCGCCGATCTTAGTGCTTTTAGAAGCGTTTTCGCAGTTGTTTTACTCAAATAGTATTGCGCTTCCATTTTATTAAGAGCAACTTCTGCATACCTTAATAACTTAGGGGCATTAGCTTTATCGGAATAAGACTTATAGCTAGGGTTACCTGGGTATTTCTGCACCAATGTAAGAGGGGTAGCAAATTGCCTTACCGTATAGCTCTTCAAATATTGAGCTGTTCTCAGATCCGTAGCAGAAAATAGATCAATAACAGATTTAGATGGAATAAAATCAGGATTTGGTAACAAAGAGCCTCCGTTATCATTGATAAAGAACACTCCATAATTAACTGCACCAGATTCCTGAACCGCTTCGATACCAATTTTGAAGATAATCTCTTTGGTACTCACGTCATTTGTCCAAAGGCTTGTTAATCCAGCGGCTGTGGTTTCATAGCCAAAGCTGCCAGCCATTACTTTATCTGCTGCGTCAGAAGCCTTTTGGTAATCTTTATAGTATAGATAAACCCTTGACTGAAGTGCTGCAATAAAGTATTTATTTACCTTAATCTGTGAAGTTACATTTGTTTCTCCGATTAAACTTTCCGCCTGATTAAGGTCGCTGATGATCTGATCGTAATTTTGCTTAACCGTTTGACGAGGGATCTGGATTTCCGTTGTTGGCTCTAATACCATAGGTACACCAAGTCGGTCATTCAGATCAATTTTAGAGTAAGTACGCAACAAGTCGAAAAGATAAAGTGCCCTCAAAGCGTAAGCCTGCGCTTTGAATGACTGCTTTGATGCCGCAACTGTAGTTGCATTTTCGCCAGCAATCGGACTTACATTATCGACATTTTTCAAAAATGTGTTAACCCTATGGATAGCATTATATAAAGTTGACCAGAAATCCCTTGTTTCGTATGTCGATGAATTGTAAGTGTTTCTTTGCCAATCTGAATAGTTATTGCTAAACCAAGATGTTGCGATAAGGTTATCAGTAGTAATATCGTTCATCACAACAAAGTTACGTCCATAGTAATTACCAGATCTTAAAGGCGCATAAGTGCCATTTAATACGGATTCAGCAGCCGTAATGTTAGTAAACACCAAATCTGATGTTAGTGCCTGAGGGGGCAACTGGTTCAGTTGTTTCTTGCAGCTAGATAAAGTTAATGCAACTGCTAGCGTACATATAATTGTCTTATTTAATTTCATTTGAATTTTCTCCTTTCTTAAAATGTTACATCAACACCAAAAGTGAATTTTTGAGAAACAGGATAAATACCCAGCTCAAGGTTGTTGAAATACTCTGGATCGTAACCGCTATATTTTGTGATGGTTACTAAGTTATTGGCTCTAGCATAAACTCTTGCTTTATTTAAGAACTTGGTTTTGCTCAACAAAGATTTATTAAAGTTGTAGTAAACAGTAAGATCGCGCAGCCTTAAATAAGAAGCATTTTCAATATAGCGATCGTCGAAGTTTGTACCTGTACCATACTTACCGTATTTGGCATCGTTATCACCAGGTTTTTTCCACATTCTTTCATAAAGATCTGCAACCCTGTTGTAGTTACTCCAAGAAGCGTTGTTCCACTCCATCCATGCCCTGGTATTGTTGATCGTATATTTACCTACTACGTAGTTCCATTGCATAAATAGACCAAAGCCTTTATAAGAAAAATCTACAGAAGCTGCGCCATTATATGGTGCATAGAAACCTTTTCCGTCCAATACTACAGCGTCGCCACCGTCGAAATTTGTTGTTTGATTACCGTTTTTATCCAAATAGACCTCATTACCTGTTTGTCCATCGATATGTGAGAATCTGTTATATTTTAACTGACCATACATGTAGCCTACAGCAGTATAAACACCTGTACCAGTTCCTAACAGCTCATCCCTGAAACCATAAAGTTCAGTAACCCGGTTCTTATTATACGTAAAGTTTGTATTAAAGTTTAAAGTAAAGTCTTTAGATTTAACGATCTGTGCACCTAAGCCCAATTCAATACCCCTGTTATACATTCTTCCCATATTTTGATAGATTGAAGAATAACCTGTAAGGTACGAAACCGGCACATTAAGTACCATATTATATGTTACGTCATTATAAAAATCAGCAGTGAATGTTAATCTGTTTTTAAAGAATGCCGCATCGAAACCAACGTTAAATTTACGTTTGATTTCCCATGATAGATCTGGGTTTCCTGCTTGGGTTGGAGTTAAACCCGCAGCGCCGTTATAAGTTGTTGAGCCGAAAAGATCGTAGGAAGGATAATAACCGATACCATCATTACCAGTTGTTCCGATCGATCCACGGATTTTTGCAAGCGATAACCAGCTAACATCTTCCAAGAATGCCTCTTTTTTGATGTTCCACCCTAAACCTGTTGACCAAAAAGTACCCCAGCGGTTATTTCTTCCGAATTTAGATGAACCATCCCGTCTGATACTCAAATCTACATAATACTTATCTTTATAGCCATAGTTTACGTTTGCCAATGCAGAGAACATTCTGTATTTATTTAAAGAACCGCTCGTTGCTGACGGGGTTTGAAAAGAACCGAATTCCAACAATAGTGGTGACGAGGTGTTCTTTGCAGTTGCACTAAACACAATATCGTTATGGAAATTGTACTCGGACCCAATTACGGCTGCGATTGAATGATCTCCAAAAGTATGGTTATAGTTTAAGGTATTCCTTTGAATACCATCCATCCATGATGAATAATACCTGTTGGCATTACCATTATCAGCTGCAGCAATTAGAGGTGCATTATATCCACCACCATAATAACTGGTGTAGTTTGCCCCATAACTAGACCTCAATTTGATATCCTTTGTTACATCAGCTTCTAGGTAAGTATTTCCAAGCAATTTTAAGTTTTGATAATCAGTATGCTGATAATCATTCGCGCGAACCCAAAGATTATTATAAGCACCTGCATATCCACCATACTGTAGCCTTTGTTTAAAGTTACCTTCAGCATCACGGATATTTTCATAAGGCAGTAACAGATAAGCCATCATACCAGTGTTCGCAGTACTATTCCTGGTCTCATTTGGCTGACGCTCGTTGGTATTACCAGCATATAATGAGATACCCATCTTCAACCAGCTTTTTGCTTTGTGGTCAACAGTCACACGGGCACCGTACCTTTCCCATTTAGAATCGAAATAGATACCATTCTGTTGCGCATACTCTCCAGAGAAAAACGCCTGTGTTTTTTCGTTACCTGTTCTGATACTTAAAGAATGTGATTGTGTTTGAGGTTTTTGGAAAACTTCATCGACCTGGTTAAAATCCGACTTTAACAGTTCAGGAATAGCAGGATCGTTGGCTGCACGACGACCAATCGCAACTTCATAATCCAATCTTTGCTGCGTGTTCATCATCTTAAATTTTTGGTTATTAATTTGTTCATAACCATAATAAGCTTGATAATTGATATCAGTACCAGACTTTATACCTCTTTTGGTTGTTACCAAAATTACACCGTTTGCACCACGCGAACCATAAATTGCTGTTGCAGATGCATCCTTCAATACATTGAAAGAGTCCATATCCTCAGGATTAAGCTGTGCAAAATCGCTGGCATCAACAGGCTGTCCATCAACAACATAAAGCGGAGCCAATGAAGAGTTGATCGATCCCTGACCACGGATAAAAATTTGAGGAGCCGCACCTGGTCTACCGCTTCCTGCTGCTACTACAACACCCGGAACCTGACCTTGTAAGTTGTGGAGCATATTTCCTGAAGGCCTTGATGCTACTTTATCTCCATCAACTAAAGATACAGAACCAGTTTCAGCACCTTTCCTTTTAGTGATATAGTTATTACTGATTACGACCTCATTAAGCAGGGTTGCATCTGGACTCATCGATACATTAATATCATTTGAGCCTGTAATCTGTCTGGTTGCGGTATTATAACCGATAAAAGTAAATACCAATACGTTTTGTCCTGATGGGACTGTGATTTTAAAGGTTCCTTTGCTATCTGTTGAAACACCAGCATTGGAGCCCTTGATTTTAACACTTACACCGGGAAGAGGTTGGCGATCTTCAGACGATGTAACTGTTCCTGAAATTGTTCTGTTCTGTGCCATTGCGCTAACCGCGACAAACAAGAACATGAACAAACTTTGTAGAAGTTTTTTCATGAAATTTAAGTTAGATAATGATATAGTTATTTGAAGCGCTAAATATAAAATAGTTTGGTAAGAGTTTAACAAAATTTAACAAAATTAACCCTCATAATGACGCTATTTTGACAATGATCCTGTCTGATTAAAAAGGCGTTTTTGGGGAGTTTTTCCGCAAAACGTAGAATATTATGGGCGATTATAATCGTATTTTATCCCCAAATAGGCGAAAACTGCCCATTTATGTCCATATATTATATAATAATAATCCAAAAAAACTGTGCCAAAAAATCAAATTTTATGTGCACGCACTTTACACGCTAAATTAGGCTTTAAACACAAATAGGATTTTCATCTTAAGAAAATCCTATTTGTTGTAGTTCTAAATGCTTAGTGAGGTTAGCTCAGATTGGTAAACAGATAGAAACAATTATCAAATTCGTTTATGAAAATTTATAGCAATTTTCTATACAATTTATAAAAGATCAATATAAAAAAGCGCCGCTCTAAAATGATTAGCCTTTGAAAGGAATCATTTTAGAGCGGCGCAAAGGTAAGCTTATGTAAGCTGCTAAAGGATTAGCTACTTATTGTTATTATTTCTTTTTAAGTTTTATTGTAAAATCACCATAACTTCCCAAAGGAGAGGTATGTGATAATCTTACACCAACTGTTAAATCACACGGCGCTACAGCATTTGCTGCACTACCAGCCACACTAACAGCAGTGAATATTGGCGGGCCACCATAGCCACCATACGCTACACTTGCTGCTGATGTAGTATTATCTGTAGGATTTATCGTAATTACAATAGGCTTAACACTCACATCAGTTCCATAAAAGAAAGATAGGTGTGTAGCATCAATAATGGTTACAGGAACCGTTTGTCCAGCTGAATAATCAGCCCATTCATCGGTTACCACTGTATAAGGCACAATTGTACCAACAGCACCATAATCGCTCATTTTAAACTGACAAACTGCAGCAAAGGTAATTTGAGGTGTAGAGCCTGCAACTGAAGATAAGCCACCATTATTGGTCTCTCCTAAAGTTGAGAAGGCAGGATAAAATTTCCCACTTTCTGTCGTGATATTAGCACCAATGGTATAAGAATCACCAAGAACTGAAGATACGCCAAAGAGCGATTTAATCTGGGCACCAGTAAGTGTAATGTTTGTCGGATAAGAGGTAACACCAGCCTGTATAGTTTTAACAACTGCAGCATTACCATTTTTAATTACAACAATATCCAATTTAGAAGGCTTTACATCTTCTGGATAAAACAATGAAACCGAAAATTTTCCAACAAAAGCATCTGGAGCTAATGCAGAAATTGTAGCATCACCCGTTTTATCAACCGTTAACTGTGGAAGAGGTACCCTTTCAAGTGCCGGCAATTTAGGGTTATCTTCTTTACGGCATGCCGCGATAAAGAACGATGACATTAATAGATATATGACTAATTTTTTCATATTAAGTTAATTTAATAATGTTTTATGGTAACCAGAATGGCTTAAAAGTAGATGGATCTGATTTCTGTGCAGGAGCACTACCATTTGCAGATAATTCTGTATTAGACCAAGGTAAAGTTAATGGGTACTTTTTAGATACCTGAACATCTACTGCTGGTTGAATGGCCTGAGATGGATCTCCATTTATTGGCGGTTGAACTTTTCCTCCTGGCGCTTGGGCAGGGTTAGAAGGATCAAACAGCACAGGGAATTTAGTTCTTCTATAATCTGTATATGCATCTACTGCACTACCATAACTTGAGATCCATTTTTGTGTCATAATAGATTCTAATTGTTGCGCAGGCTTTGCATCATACTGAGCCATAACTGCTGCAATGTAAGCCGTTGCCGCTGGCGTACCTGCAACAGCAGGAACTGTTTGAGCAGGTTTTACATAGGTGGTGACCACATAATCAACTTGGGCGAATGCCTCGGTAATGGCGGCCTGTAAAGTTGCCTTTGCATCACCGGCAATCACACCTGCTTTCATTAGCTCTGCTTTCATAAACAATACATCAGCATAAGTAATAAAACGGTAAGGAGCTGCTCCAGTACCACTTGCCGCACTCGCTGTACCACCTGCACCATCATCATAACGACCACCAACTGGATATATACCAAACAGTGTCATAAAGTTTTGTTGCGACTGTGCAGCGTTTGGTCCTGTTGAACCAAAATAGATAGATAGAAAACCACCATCTCTATATTCCGTTGGATTTGTTGCTGAAGCTGTTGCTTTTATCTGATTGTAAAAATAATAAGGAAGACGTGGGTCTTTAATTCCTGTATAAATGTTGGGATTATATCCTTTTAAAATTTCATAAAACCAAGGACTTTGATATTGTGATCTTTGCGCGGCAAAATAATCACCAAAACCTGGATTTCGATCATCCGTTGCACCGTTAGGGCCAAATGGCAATAAGAAACTCTCAGCCGTTGTACTAATTAAATTGTTAGCTGCAATTAATGCATTTACATCAGCCGTCACATTTTTGGTTAAACGCTGTTGCAGCAATAGCTTCAATTTAATGGTATTTGCAGCCTTAATCCATCTAGAGATGTTGCCTTTATAGATTACATCATCATTACCGGGCACAATAAGATTTGATGCTGTCGCATTCAGATCAGCAATACCTTTATCTAATAAAGCAATTAATTGAGGATAGATCTCAGACCCTTTGTCGAATTTTGCACCAAATTTATTTTCAGAGACTAACTTGTTCACATCACTAAATGGAACATCTCCATAAATATCAACCATTTGGCTGTAACCATAGGCCTTCAATATCTCTGCAATCCCAACATACTTCAAGTTACCTTTTGCAGTACCTTCCGAAATGATGAAATCCAAATTGGTAAAAACAGCAGTGTACATGCCCGTCCAACTATTCACAATATTGAAATTCGCTCCTGTAGCATTGTACTGATTCGGATCTTCTCTAACTACCAGACGGTGCATATACACTTCCAGCACTTGGGAGATCCCACTTGAAGTAGCCAAATTTACACCTAGGTTTAATTGAGCTGCAGGCAGTAATTTATTTACACTTACAGAAGTAGGACTATAAGGGTCTGTATTAATATCCAGTGATTTTTTGCAAGAGGTCGCTAACAAAATCACCGCGGGTATAAAGTATTTTAATTTACGTATCATTATCGTATGTTTTTTGTTAGAAAGTTATGTTAACATTAAAACCATAGCGCTTAACTGTAGGTGCAGTAGAAAGTTCAATTCCCTGGATATTGGTTGCTCCAAAACTGTTGGTTTCTGGATCAAAATTGGTTCCTTTTGGAATATTAGGAGCATAAAACCATAAATTTCTACCTGTTGCGCTTACGCGGATCGAGCCAATTGGCGTTTTCTTAAACCAAGCTTTTGGAAGATTATAACCTAAGCTTATTTCCCTTAACCGGTACACTGTTCCATCATACACACTCCACTCATTTGCTCCGTTTGTAGCGAAAGTAGGTGCTCCACCTCCATTAAAATAAAGATCGTTAGTAGTTAATCTGGTAATGTTTTGGATCTTGTTCCCGTTAGCATCTAAAATTGGCTGAAATGTATTGGCATCTCCATAAACACCTGGAATTACCCATGTCGTTTCTCTATCATCAGTTAGCTTTCCTGTACCACGACCCAACTCATTTTGGATAGTTGTAGAGTAAATACTTCCACCTTTAGTATAGTCTAACAAAGCGGTTAACACAATCCCCTTATAAGTAAAGGTATTGGTAAAGCCTAATTTAAATTTAGGGTTAGGATCACCGATAAAACTCGGCTCAATATTATCAATCAACGTACCTGTATTGGGATCAATCAATAGATTACCTTCATTATCACGTGCACTTGTAGTACCTCTTAAATAACCATATGGCATCCCAGCTTCTGCATAAGCAGAATAACCTGTTGAAGCTGCGAAACCAGCTAAATCGATTCTAGTTACGCCATCCTTCAACTTATCAACCATATTTTTATTACGGGTGAAGGCTAAAGTAAGATTCCAGTTAAAATCTTTAGTTCTAACAGGCACTCCTGTTAATTGTACCTCAAAACCTTTATTACTGATTTGTCCAATATTGGTATTGTAAAATTGATACCCAGAACTTGCAGGTGCATCTATTGCCTGAATTAAATTGGTTGAGATTTTGTTATAGTAAGTGAAGTCAAAGTTAATTCTTTGAGAAAAGAAACTTAATTCTGTACCCACCTCAAACTCTTTGGTAAACTCTGGTTTTAAATTAGGATCGTTTGCTGTAATATTTGAGCTTGCATTAGGTACACCTAAGAAATTTGTGTTAAAACTAAAACCATTGGTTATTCCATATGGGTTCGCATCACGTCCTACCTTTGCATAACTTGCTCTTAACTTTCCATAATCAAGCACTTTACTTTTCAACTGAAAAGCGTCAGTAAAGATGAATGTTCCTGAAATTGCCGGATAGAAATAACTTCTGTTATCTGTTGGTAGGGTTGAAGACCAATCATTACGTCCGGTGGCAGTAATGAAGGCGTAGTTTTTATAGCCAAATGTTGCTTCAGCAAAGACACCAAAAATCCTTCTTCTGCCGTACGAATCTACTAAGAACGACTGCTGAACCGTATTGTTTAGATTATGTATCCCTCGCTCAATAAATTGATTTCCTCTATTAGCCTGTCTAGTGGTCGTTCTCTGATTAAAGTTAAAACCAAGTAAACCGTTGAAAGTAAAATCCTCGTTAATTTTTGGTTTTAAGTTTAATAAAGCAGTTGATTCGATTTCTTGTTTCCGATAATTGTCTAGTGTTAATCTACCCAATCCTTCAGCAGCTCTAGAGCTTACTTCGATCACCTCACGTCTACCAAGTGTATTTACGTTTGTTCCTACAGCAACAGAAAAATTAGCCCATTTGGTAATATCATAATCTGCTTTTAAGTTTGCAATAAAACGCTCTTCCGCAGTATTCGTAGTATTATATTTAGCAGACCACAATGGGTTATCAAACTGCCCAGCACCAGCGTAAATAATACTGTTTCCGTTTTTATCCTCAAAAGGAAGACTTAAATCCCAGTTACGTCCTAAAAATAATGTTCTTGAAAACAATGAAGGCGCACCATTCTGGGTTTCACCGAAATAGCCCCCATTTTGTACAGAGCGGCTATAACTTAAGTTTCCACGGATATTTAAACCATTATCCAATTTAGAACTACCACCAACCGCAATATTTGTACGATTGTAATCTGAGTTGGTAACATATCCCTTTTGATCTAATTGCGATGCCGTAACTACGAAAGCGCTTTTTTCGTTACCACCATTTAGGTTGATGGAATTCTCTAAAACATAACCATCTTTAAACAAGCTGCTCACGTTATCCGGATAAGCCTGATAAGGAACCTTACCCGTAGGGAATAATTCTGGATAGGCGGCTAAATAGGCAGGCCAAGCTGGAATTTCTTTTAGCGCTCCACCAAATTTAGGGCCCCATGAACCGTTGGAAGCAGAATAGTTGCCATAAGAACCCGTACCATAATTGTTTTGAAGCTCAGGCAATTTGGCGATTTGCTCCAATGAAGCTGAACTCTTTAAATTGATTTCCAGTCCTTTTTTTCCCGCTGTTGCACTACCCGATTTTGTGGTAATCAACAATACACCATTTGAGGCTCTGGAACCGTATAAAGCTGCAGCACCAGATCCTTTAAGTACCTGAATGGAAGCAATATCATTTGGATCGATGTTCGCAAAACCACTTCCGTAAGCACCACCACCACCTAATTGGCTTGATGTAGTTACCTGATCATTGCTATACGGTACCCCATCAACAACAATTAATGGTTGTGCATCACCAGTAAAAGAGGTATTACCACGAATCTGTATACGCGTAGCCGATCCAGGTGTACCTTGAGACGCACGAATATCAACACCCGCTACCTTCCCTTGAAGTGTTTTTAATACATCGGGCTCAGAAACCTGGGTAATTTGTTCGTTGTTTACTTTTCCAACACTTGCACCAAGAGATCTTGATTGACGCACAACACCGAAAGAAGTAACTACTACCTCATTTAATTGTTTTGCATCTGGCGCTAATGAAATATTAATCGAATTTGATGCGCCTACAGTTGATTCTGATGCGGCATATCCGATGTAAGAAAAGACCAAAACTGATCCGTTTTTTGCAGTAATTGAAAATTTACCGCTGGCATCTGTCGTAGTGCCATTCTGTGTTCCTTTTACCCTTACACTTACCCCAGGAATCGGAAGTTTATCATCCTGAGAAGTAACAGTACCAGTAACCGTTCGATCTTGTGCAATTGCATTTACAGCAAAAAACATAAGAATGAACAAACTTTGTAGAAGTTTTTTCATAATTAGAAAATAGGTTAGTTAATGATGGGCCTAATTTAAGGGATGAAAAGGATGTTAGAAAATTTTTTTTAACAATTTTTAACAAAAGCAACAAAACAAAAACTAATAGCCTTTAATACAATACATTACGAAATGTTAAATATTATTTTAGCGACAAAAAATGTTAATATAATATTAATTAATGGCGATTTCATGTCCTCCTTAACCTTAAATTCCACCGTTCAAACTAGAGATTCAGGAGCTAAATGTAATTTTTAGCTCAACTATTCTAATAAAATCTACAAAAATTCATCTAATTGGGCGTACGCTTTGCCTAACGATTTAGAAATCAAAAGGTATGTATGATAGAATTTATAACTTTAATAATTACAAAAAATTATATTCCCGAATAAGGTTTTCCCACCCTCCCAGAAGTTTCTAAACAGCGGATCGTTAGCCAAATAAACGACCTGGCCACGCCCGAAATCTTGTACGCCGATAAGGAGCCCGGTTTTAAGCTCTTCCCTTGCTTTTTTACCAACTACACCTGCCATTAAGCTTTTTTCGTTAATTAAACCCACATTCCAACCTTTAACAAAAGGCTCATAAATCTTCCGGTCTGTTTTTAAACTGTAGTAAGTTTTACCCAAACCATAGGAAAACGGGTGACTAGCATCGAGATTGATCCGATAAATGGCACCTGGTATGGTAGTTTCGAAATCATCTCTGTCCTTATCCTTGAAAAGAAGTTTGTTTGCCTCTGGCTTTTCATCTTTTTTTACAACGGCCTCCTTCTTTTTAATATCAAATCCCTTTTTCTCGAATACACTTTCGATGGCATCTTCCATCAAAATCAATCTTCCTCCTTTATTCAGCCACGCGGTTAAACCATCGCCTATAAAAGCACTGTAACTTCCATCTGGTAAAATCAAGGTGTTTACCTTATTAATATCCAGGTTATTCAGATCCTTGGCATTAATAATACTTGGTGAAAGATTTAGATCATGTTCAAGAAAAAACCAAGCTTCGCCAAACGCAAGAGAAGAAACCTCCATACCAGATACAATGGCAATTTTAGGCTGTTTTAACAATGGATAAACGTTAGAGCCAAAATCTTTCCCCTTTTCTACAAAACCACTGCTAATTGCCTGAATTGGTCTGTTCAAGTTTTTGGCGATCGATGCAACCTTATCTTTCATCCCTTTGATCAGTCTTTCGTTTTCTGCCCTCAACACAATTAGGGTTCCTGCAGGATAGTCTTTACCATTTACAGAAAAGGGCTGATCGGCCTGCCTAACTTTTATGTTTTCTTTTTGTAGTGCCGTTAAAACCTGAACATCTTCGCTTGTTCCCCAACTAAACAACCAGGCTAGGGGCTTCTCAAGTTCATTACTGATTATCTTTGGCTCTTCAATCACTGAGAATTTTCCTTTTATGCTTTCTTTGCTGGCATAGCCCTTTAATCCGTACACATAAGGTAGGGCCCAGGCTGTAATATCATAAGTATTAGAATCCGTTACGAGGGTTTGGGGCTCTAATAAAACGTTAGCCAAAACTGCCCTTGGCTGCTGAATATTAACAATTAAATCGTTACGGGTGATGCTAAAATTTTCTTCCTTTTGGGTATCATAGTCATAACCTCTTCCTGTTTTATCACCACCAAAAGCAAATTCGATTTTATTTTTTGTTAGCAGTTCAGCCAGTTTTTTTAAGCGTGACAAATTAGTTGCTTTGATGATATAGCTTTTATAAATGCCGGGACTATTGGCCAATTCTTGCTGGAAATATTTTTTATACTCCTCTAATAATTTATTATGGTTTAAAGAGGTTACTTCAAGGGTCGACATCCCTGTTGTAAAGTGGTGTGCTATACGGTCTTTTAGGGTTAACGTATCGCCATCATTAGTTACTACAGATAACCCGGCCCTGATTCCTCCCTGTTCATAGGTCATACCAATTGATCCGTTATATAAAGGATAAGTATCGCCATAAGATGGGTATAGCAAATCAAACCGTTCCTTGGTGAAGTACTGCCATCCTTCTGCATCAAAATATTTGGCATTATTTTTACCGACTACCACCTGGAAACTTTTTTGCCAAGGCGTAATGTCCTGATGAACCGGTTCTGCCGCCGGTGCAAAATAGTAAGGTTCATTATAGCTTTGCTCATGAAAATCGACATGCACCTGAGGCATCCATTGGTTATACAACGCTAACCTTTGCACGCTTTCAACCTGTGTTTGCCAGGCCCAATCGCGGTTTAAATCGAAATAATAATGATTTGGCCTACCACCTGGCCATGGCTCTATGTGTTCTCTTGATAATGGATCGGAGTTGGGGGTTTTCCCCACTACACTATTAAAATAATTCACATAACGGTCTCTTCCATCGGGGTTTAAACAAGGGTCAATCACTACAACTGTATTTTTTAACCATTCAGTTGCAGGTTTATTATCACCCGAAACTAAGGTATAAAGCATCTTCATTGAAGTTTCAGTTGAGTTTGCCTCATTACCGTGCACATTATAACTTAACCAAAGTATAGCAGGCTGATTTGTTAAATCGACACTATTGGTAGTGCCCGTTGCTAAAACTAAATTGTTGTTCCTAATCTGTTCGAGTTTGCTTATGTTTTCTGGTGAAGAAACAACTGCCACCATTAAGGGTCTGCCTTCATTGGTTTTACCGTATTCTATCAGTTTGATGTTTTTAGTAGAAGCCGCAGCGGTTTGCCTAAAATAATCGGCTACTTTATGGTGTGGAGTAAAGTGCGAACCTAACTGGTAGCCCAAAAAATCATCAGGACTTTGTATTTGGCTATAAACGTTTAGATTAATGAATAAAGCAAGGCAGAACAGAACGTATCTCATGAAAAAATAATTGTTTAACCAATAATACATAAAATAAATATGATTTGAACACCCACATTCATATCATTTTTGTGGTCAAGTACTTCTTCTTAATAAAAATAAAGCCTCCATTACCGGAGGCTTTATTTTATTTTAAAATCAGATCATATAGCTACACCATATTGGCCTGCCATGTAAACCAAATCTAATTGGCCCACCAAACTTTAGTTGACGTAGCTATACTTTGCTGGGGCTGTGGATTTGACGTGATTTCTTGTGAAGGGTAAGGAAAGCGCTGTGGGATATAAGGCTTAAAGGCATTCTGTACCACAGATAAACTTGGATATCCTGTTCTACGCCAGTCGTTGTACACTTCAAGAGATAAAAAATCAGCAACATATTTTTCGCCAATTATAGTTTTTAACGGAGTAACAGCATCAAGTGTTGCGTGAGTTGCCAGATAAGTAGCCTTATCTGTTGCAGCAACTTTTAGCATATCCATATGGGCAGCAACGGCACTGTTATATATCGGCGTAGCCGCTGCCGCTCCTGATTTATAAAGTGTAGCCTCCGCTTTAATAAATAATGCTTCTGCATAGGTAGCCAGATAAACCGGGGCTGCTTGTGCAATGCCCTGTTTGATCTCATCTTTGTCAACATACCCTCCATAAAAATAACCGACGGTAGCGTAAGTAGCTGGGTCCGTGGCCGCAGCAGTACCGCTCGTTCTGCCAATATAATCTTTACCAGAACCTGGATTTGCTAATATTGGTAATCTTGGATCGTTGTTTGATTTTAAAGCATTAACAAAATATGAGGACAAAACAACACCTCCCGCACCTGGTAAAGTATTCTGGTACCAAGGATTTTCGGCTTTTGGTCCACCAGCATAGATTAGCTTGGCATTATCATCATTTGACTCGAAACCGTTTTGAAGAGCGGTAAGTGCCAAATCTGCCTGAGTTGCCGCATTGTAGCCTGCTGCTTTACTTAAACGCAGGTAGTACCTTGCTTTAAGGGTATAAGCAAATTTTTTCCAGGCAGCCAAATCCCCCCCGTAAATAAGGTCATCTCCGCCCATAGCCTTATTCGTATTTGGTGCATTTAGCTTCACAATGGCATCATCAAGAGTTGTTTGAATAACTTTATAAATGCTTTCTTGCGAATCGTAAACTGGCTTAAGTCCATCCAAAGCATTAAAAGCCTGGGTGTAAGGTATATCACCCCACAAATCGGTACAAACGGCTAAATTATAGGCCAATAAAATTTTACCTACACCCGAATAACTGGTATTACTTTTCTTATCCGCATCGCTGATCATATTGCGCAGGTTGTAAAAAATAGCAGGATAAAGGTCAAAGCTCCAGGTATTGTTTACATCTGTTGGAGTAATGCGATAGGTATCGATATTTGGCGATTCTTGATTTAGCGCCAGCTGTTGTGTCCAATAAGCCGTCGTTATTGACGGGTACCCCCCAGCAATCTGCGTAGTGGTATAAAGCTCAACAGGGGTTAAAATTAACGATTCCTGTACTTTTAATGGATTATTGGGATCTTGATTGATATCAAGGAATTTCTTACAACTACTAAAAGAAAGCAGTAATAAAGTGGCTATTGAATAATATATAACTTTCATGTTTGCTTAGATTAAAAGGTTGCTTTTATTGCAAAATTATAACTCCTGTTTGTTGGGGTAACAAAATTGGTAAAACTTGCGCCATTACCTGTTCCATACAAACTCACCTCTGGATCTGAACCAGTATAATGGGGGGCATAGATCCATAAGTTTCTGCCAGTGGCAGCTATACTCAATCCTTTAAATGGAGTTCTCTTTAGAAGCGATGGATTAAAACTGTAAGATAAGGTTACCTGTCTTAATTTATAATAAGTGCCATCCTCTACACCTGTTTCATCTACCACGCTCTCATTATTTTGGTAGTATCCCTGATCCAGTTTTGCAACCGTTGTATTTACCTTCCCGTCACTTTCTCTGATTCCGTCGAAAACTGTTGTTGCCGTTCTATCTTCAGTCTTTTTGGTTGTCCCGTAAAAATCTAAATAATGGCCATCTAGATTATAAACATCGCCGCCATACCTCATGTCGAATACGGCTGATAAACTAAAACCTTTATAAGTGAAACTTGTAGTTAAACCGGCATTCCATTTTGGTGTTGTGTTTCCGATTACGCCAAGTTGATCATCAATAATCGGATAGCCCTCATCATCGATTAATAACTTACCATCGTTATTTCTTTTATACCTGGAACCATATATTACACCATAAGGTTGGTTTTTGTAGGCAAAAATACCTGGGTTTGTAAAGCCGGCAAATTGGATATTATCCAAATCTTTACCCAGTTCTGTAACTTCATTTTTAATTTTTGAGAAGTTAAGTCCAATATTCCAGGTAATATCCTTTGTTTTAATCGGTGTGCCGTTAAGTATTAACTCTATCCCCCTATTGTACATGCTGGCGGCATTAATTGTTGCAGCATTAAAACCTGATGACGGCGTAATTGGAGTAGTGGTAATCAAATCAACGCTTTTTTTGTCGAAGTAAGTCGCTTCTATACTTAGTCTACTTCTGAACATCTTTAGCTCAAGCCCTGTTTCAAACTCTTTTAATCCTTCATTTTTAAGATTAGGATCACCATAGGTATTGGTCATTAAAAACCCATTGTTTTTATCGTAAGGGAATTCGATGTTCGAAATTACAGGATGAAGATAAGGTGTAGTTAGTGCATATGGGCCTACGTTATCGTTTCCTACATAAGAGTACGACAGTCTGATCTTACCAAAATTTAATATGTCATTATCTTCTAAATGAAGTGGCTCGGTAAAAATAAAAGCTGCCGATGCTGAACCATATGGATAATAATTTTTATCCTGACTCAAAACCGAAGTTCCGTCATAACGCCCGGTTAATGAAAAGGATAGCATTCTTTTATATTCGGTTGTTAATTGTGCATAATACCCAACTTTTCTTCTGGTGTAATTATTTATGGAAGATATTTGAGTAGAGGCATTGTTAATATTGTAAAAATCAGCCGCCGATAAACCTACTCCTTTATCAAACACAATCCTTTGCGAGTTGCTTAGAATGTTGTTACCTACTAATATGCTACCAAACCAATCTTCATTAAAGTTCTTCTTGGCCTCAACAATAATGTCATTATTAAATTGCTTATAATTTATTTCACGGTTATACATCTTACCATCTTCAGATTCTCCACCTACTATTCCTTGTGCCTCATGGTAGTTACTGTTATCATTGTAAATGTCAGCACCACCACGTTCAGTTATGGTTAACCATGGTAAAGGATTGTAACTCACAGTAAGTACAGGTAAAAAACGGTTAACTGCAGATACAAACTTAGTATTATCTACCAACCAATATGGATTGTTTCTGGCCGCTCTATATACACGTTGCGAGCCATCAGGGTTTGTGGTTGGGAATGGATCCCAGGAGATAGGGGCAGCATAAACAGTCCAATAAGGGCTAGCCAATCCATTTCCTTCTGCTAAACGGTTATTTACAGAATTAACATAATTAAACTGTCCGGTAACAGTGATATCTTTTGTGATTTTATTAGAAAATTTCGTGAATAACGAGTGTCTTCCAAAATCTGTTGATGGCACTGTTCCGTTCGTTTTTAGATAGGAATAAGAAACCAGATAAGTTGAGTTATCTGTTGAACCATTTACTGCTAAAGTATTATCAGTTGTAAAGCCTGTTTTAAAGAACTCCTTTCTAGGGTCGTGCTTTTGCACCGGCTGTCCATTTACCGTTAAACCATCAATAAGTGGCCCCCATGAAGATGAACTGAGTTGGCCATTATTCCCATCAACATAAACGCCATTGCTGCCTTGAGCATACTTATCTTGAAACTCAGGAAAAATAGGGTTATCAAATGTTATTCCTGAGCTTAAGGTCACAGAAGGTTTTCCTTTTCCTGTTTTGGTGGTAATAATGACTACGCCTCTAGCGGCAGCAGCACCATACAAGGCACTCGCGGCAGCTCCTTTTAAGATGGTTACACTTTCAATAATATTTGGATCAATATCTATGGCACGGTTCGATGTTCCGCCGGCACTTAATGCTCCATCAGGATTACCTGCTTCGGAGTTATCAATTGGCACTCCGTCTAAAATAAAAAGCGCGCCGTTTTCTCCTGTTAATGAAGTATTTCCTCGAATTACAATTTTTGAGGAGCCTCCCGCAGCACCACTTGAATTGGTAATCTGCACACCAGCAACCTTACCTGCCAGGGCATTAACCAGGTTATTTTCTTTTGCATCTACCAACGCGCTTCCGCTAACCTCTTGTGTAGAGTAGGTAAGCGTACGTTTCTCCCTTTTTATACCTAAGGCTGTTACTACTACCTCTCCTAAGATTTTCGAATCTGGAAGTAGCACCACGTTGATTACATTAGAAGAACCTATGTTTACTGTTTGCATCAAGAATCCCAAGGAAGAGAATTGTAAACTTTTTGCACCCGACGAAATTTTTAGAGAGAATTTCCCATCTGCTCCGGATGACACACCTATATTGGTACCGATTACCTTAATACTTACCCCGGGAATTGGCGTTCCATCTTCTTTAGCGGTAACCGTACCCGTAATGGTTCTTTCTTGTGCCATTGCGATGGATGCAAATAGCAACAGAACGAACAAACTTTGTAATAGTTTCTTCATGATTTAAATTAGTTTAGTTAATAATGATCGAAAAGCAATGCTCAAAAACTGCCGCAATTCGTTTATTCAGCAATGAATGTAGAGTCTTTCTGAAGGAAATTGATGAAGAAATAGTGAAGATTGGAAAAAGAGTGTTTTATTTGGGCTTGATTCGTAATTTTACCTTCGCAATCTATTTAAAATGACAAATACAGAAACCCTTTATCAGCATTACTTACAGCATAATATTATTTCTACCGATACCAGAAACATTAGCCCGGGTTGTATCTTTTTTGCGCTTAAGGGAGATCTTTTTAATGCCAACGAATTTGCTGCTCAAGCTATTGAAAAAGGCGCAGCTTATGCAGTTGTAGATGAAGAAAAGTATGCCAAAAACAGTCAATGCCTATTGGTTGACGATGTATTAAGCACTCTGCAGGATCTGGCACGTTATCACCGCAAACAATTAAATATCCCGGTAATTGGTTTAACGGGCAGTAATGGCAAAACAACCAGCAAAGAATTGGTAAATGCTGTTTTAGCAGAACGATACAAAACCTTTGCCACATTCGGCAATTTAAACAATCACATTGGTGTTCCGTTATCTATCTTGTCCATCACCGGTGAGGTGCAGATCGCGGTAATCGAAATGGGAGCAAACCATCAGAAGGAAATAGAGCTGCTTTGTACCATTGCTCAGCCCACACATGGCATTATTACCAATGTTGGCATGGCACATTTAGATGGATTCGGCGGATTTGAAGGGGTAAAAAAGGGCAAAGCAGAACTTTATGCCTATTTAAAAGAAACCCATGGTTATACTTTTATCAATAGAGACAATCCATACTTGCTTGAAATGAGCACTGCCGCAGGTTTAAACAAACTGATTTATTATGGAACAGAAAATGGCAATACCATTAAAGGTAAATTAAAAAGCAGCGACCCTTTTATTGAGGTAGATTGGACCAACCATGAGGTTTCTTCTTCTGTTAAAACCAATTTAACAGGTAGTTATAATTTCGAAAACATTCTTGCTGCAATCTGTATTGGCGATTTCTTTGATATGACTCCGGATGAAATCAATTCCGGTTTATCTAATTATCAGCCAAAAAATAACCGTTCTCAGTTAACCAAAACAGAAAAGAATACGGTAATCTGCGATTTTTATAATGCAAACCCAAGCAGCATGACCGCTGCACTGAAAAATATTGCAGTATTATCGGCCGATAAAAAGACTGCTATTTTGGGTGGTATGTTTGAGCTTGGACCAGAATCTCATGAACAGCATGAACTCATTGCAAAACAGGCAAATGAAAGTGGGTTAGATCAGCTAATTTTTATTGGGAAGGATTTCTATTCATTTAAAGACAATTTTAAGGGCATATTTTTCGAAAGTCCGGCCGAAGCAGCAGCATATTTACAGGAAAACCCGGTTCAGGATCATTTGGTATTGTTAAAAGGATCAAGAGGAATGAAACTGGAGAGTTTGTTACAGTATCTGTAGTTTCAAATCCACGAAGAGCAATATCGGTAACTTAAACATTCTGCTGTCAGTCTGAGCTTGTCGAAGACCTCTTAATAGTCAAAATAAAGAAAACATTTGTCCTTCGACAGGCTTCAGGATGACAACGTTTTATTATTTCTCCCTAAGGGAATGGCATTACCTTAGGGGCGTAAAACCAAAAAAGCGCCCCGATTTAAAATCCGGACGCTTTTCTTTCTTAAATTTCTTTAAAATGTACAAGCAATTTTGCCATACACATACCTACCACTAAAACCAAACTGGCTAACAGCTCTTGAGTACAAAAACCTACCATTCGAGGTATTGTCTAATCCCCCTGAATAATTGCCCGCAGCGTTTCCGCTCAAATTATTTTCATTATTACGCGGATCGATATATAATTTATCAGGGTAAACATCAAAAATATTATTGGCCCCAACAGTAACCGACCAGGTTTTATTTGCTGTATAACTTACCGAGAAATCAGTTATCCATTTTGGCGCAAAAGTCTGATCCAATTGTGTAGGCAAACCATTGGCAGCAACATTGGGATCGATAGCATTTAAATAGGTAACCTCGCCAAAACGAACTGTTCTGGCAACAAACGATAGTTTATTTACATTATAAGTTGCGGTAATATTTAGTTTGTTTTTAGGCACTGAACTTTCGAAACGGGAGCGCTCCAAACGATCGAAAAGTTTAGCCTTTAATGTAGGATCACTTTCAATTTTATCAGAACCCTGGATACTTCTCACCACGGTTTTGTTTACATTTCCGGCAACACTTAAAATTAAGCTGCTTTTTGCACCCAAATTGAACTTATTGGTTAAAACCACATCGATACCTGCGGTATTGGTGGTAATGGCGTTGGTAAAAAACTGTACACTGTTAATTTGTGCCGCTGGATCTACCGTATTTAAAATCTGATTCACCACGCCGGTTGGAACTAAAACACCACCAGAACGTTCGCGGGCATACTGGCTGGAGAAAACAATACGGTCGCTGATATCAATGTTATAAGCATCGATGGTAAAAGTGAAGGTTTTCGCGATTTTGCCTGCTAAACCTAAACTTCCCGATTTAGAAATTTCAGGTTTTAATGCGCCTACACCAAATTGGGCCACAATAGGATTTGCATTATTTACAGTTAAAACTTGCGTTGCATTGGTGCCTACAAACTGTGTACTTTCATTATTAAAATATTGTTGGTGTAAAGATGGTGCCCTAAATCCTGTGGAATAAGCTCCACGCAGCGAAACATCACTAAAAAGCTTAACCTTACCCGTAAATTTATACGAGAAGTTAGAACCGAAATCACTATAATTTTCGTAGCGGCCCGCAGCCCCTAAAGTTACCCGGGGACCAAATTCAGCTTCAAGATCGGCATAAGCACCAACATTGTGCCTCGATTTATCTAATGCGTTGCTCGGTTTAAAGCCTGGGAATACCTGCGCGCCTGATGCCGTAGGGGATGTTCCGATCAATCTTCCACCATTTGAATAGGACAAAAGCTCACCTTCTTTGATCTGGTAATTATCTATCCTGAATTCAGCACCAAATGCAGTATTTAATGAAGTTAAAAATCCACCGTCAAAAGTGTGCTTTTTGCTTAAATCAAGATTACTGGTGTTTTGTCTGAACAGCAATTCTCCTGCATAAAACGAAGTAGGACTAGTGCCTGTTGGTAATGAGGCATTTACCGTGTTGTCAATATTAAACTCGATGGTATTTTCTCCACTTGTATTACTTAGGTCATAATCCCAAGCGCCTATCTTACCCCTCAACCCGGCTGAGAATGAATAATCATTAATCTTGGTATCGATGAAAGGTAAAAATCCATTAGGATAGATGGATAAATCAATCTGTGTTGTTTGTGTCGGTAGGCGATAAAACCCCGCGGCACTTCCGGTTTTATGGGTAAAGCCAGCTGCATAGTACAATTGAGTGGTTTTACCAAAATTAAACTGTCCGTTTAAAAAACCACCTCCATTTTTCGAATCGGAGTTACCTACGCGCATGTTGTTTCTATCCAAGCCGTTTGCTCTTGCCCTTGCATCATCAGCGGCCTTTAAGCTTGCAAAACGGGCTTGAAAATCAGCTTCCGTTTCTGTTGAACCTTTAGTTGGGCTCGCAGAATATAATAATGGCCGGGTGTCTAAGCCGCCCCTGTTGGTATAGCCTCTTTGGAGGTATTGTGCCGCAAAATTGATGAAACCTTTATCATTTTTAAATGGCCATCCTTTGCTAAAATCAACCTGAAAGGTTCTGCCATCGCTAAAGTCGCGCCCTAAAGCACTTGATGAAGACTGACCGAAAGAGGTAGAAAAACTATACGGTGTTACCTTTTTTAACACAATGTTGATTACCCCTGCAATGGCATCCGAACCGTACTGCGCCGCAGCACCATCACGTAGCACTTCAATACGCTCAATTGCCGAAACCGGGATGGAGTTTAAATCGGTTCCGACAGAACCCCGCCCGAAAGTACCATTAATGTTTACCAGTGCTGTAGTATGCCTACGTTTTCCGTTTACCAGCACCAAAACCTGATCTGGGCCCAAACCGCGTAAAGATGCAGGATCAATGTGATCGGTTCCATCAGCAACGGTTTGCCGGTTAGAGCTAAAAGATGGCGCTACAAAGTTTAAGATCTGCGTTAAATCTGTTTGCGCAAATACTTTAACGTCTTTTGTAGAAATCAGATCAACAGGAACCACACTTTCGATGTTCGTTCTTGGCGTTGACCTTGATCCAACCACAACTACATCACTTAACAGTTCTTTTGCATCGTGCAATGCAAAATCCATCGTTTTTACGGCATTATCGATCTGAACTGCTACTTCGGCCGTTTGGTAGCCGGTAAAAGAAATCCTCACTTTATAAGCCCCGGGTGAAGGAAATTTTAAGGCATAAAGTCCATTTCCATCAGATGATGTTCCAATTTTTGAGCCAACTACCTGAACTGTAGCACCTGGAATAGCTAAGCCTGCAGAGTCTGTTACCTTACCCTTTAAGCCTTGGGCAAATAATTGAGTAGAAATTAGAAAGAGGAGAAGGGGTAGGATGTTTTTGAGTAAAATTCGTATCATAGTTCATAGGTTTATAAACAATAATAACAATTTTATTACAAAGATTTAGTGCGAGATCTAATTTTTCCAAATAAAATTTCGAAAAACCCTGTCAAAGACAAATAAATAAGGACAATAGGTTAAATAATTAATAAGATGCTAAGTGAAAACAAAACTTATCTTGCCTCTTCAATCAATAAACCAACATCACTTACCTCTAAAAGTGGATTATCGCGCATATTCTGCTCGATTTCGATCTCAAACTTACCATTTCGGGGAAAATGATGGTTGGTTAACATCGGCAGGCTATAACTAAATACATTCCCGGAACCACTGCCCAACCATTCGCCATCATTTTTGGCGAGTTTGTATTGATAACGCCGGGTTATCATCTTTTTGCCATCTTTAAAATGGGCAAGGATAAAAATATTGGCATATTTATAATCGGCAGTATGTCTAAGCTTAAAATAAATGTTGTAGGCCTTAGTATTATCCTTAACCTCAAAGGGTGTCGAAATATGGTTACGGTAGGTCCACCTGCGGTTGGCAATTTCTACATTACTATCAATTACGCTGGGTGTACAGCTAACAAATAGCGAAGTAATGAATAAAAAGCCAAGCAAAATTATTTGCTTTTTATTCAGCAGCAGGTTTATTTTCTGAGCCATTATTATTGTTTCGGCGGTTATTGTTTTTCCTACGGTTATTTCTGTTTTTATTTTTGCTCTGTTCTGGCTTAACACCCTCGGCCGCTACATTTCCTTCAGCTTTTACTACAGGCTTTTGTGCTTGTGGCTGCTGTTGTTTTGGCTTATTGTTTTGAGGTTTTGGCCCATTAACATGCTGTGGTTTAGGTACTGCCTGTTGTGGCTTTGGTCCATTAGGCTGTTGTTTGCTGCCTTGTTGAGTTTTCTGCGCACCCTGTTGAGGTTGCTGAGTTCTATTATTAGGGCCTGCATTTTTCTCTCCGACAGGAATTCTTTCTCTTTTATTTTGGTTGTTATTGCGGCTGTTTTTCTGATTATTGTTTTTGTTCTGGTTGTTTTTACCCCTCGAGCGTTCATCTAAACGGGTTAAACTATCCTGACCAACTACATTTTCATAATCGAAAGGTTTTTCTACTACAACTGGCGCAGCAATCTGAACGGCCTCTTCTTTTAAGTTAGGCGCTTTTTTGCCCGCCTTGTTCATTGCCATGATCTCTTTTACACGCGCAGCTTTAACAGGAATCCAGTTTTCATCACCCTGGTAACTGAACCACATGATTTTTTTGAAAATGTCTGTTTTTTGATGACGGGCATAACCAGCCTCAGTATCAAGGTTTTCAATTCTATCGGGAATATCTTTTAAAGCATCCAGATAGGTATCCAGCTCATAGTTTAAGCAGCATTTTAATTTACCGCATTGCCCTGCAAGCTTTAAAGTATTTAGTGATAAGTTTTGATAACGCGCTGCAGCCGTAGATACGGTTTTGAAGTTGGTTAACCAGGTGGAGCAGCACAGTTCTCTACCGCAGGAGCCAATTCCACCTAGCCGGCCAGCTTCCTGACGCATCCCGATCTGGCGCATTTCAATCCTGATACGGAAACTCTCCGCCATTTTTTTAATGAGCTCACGAAAATCCACACGTCCATCTGCTGTATAAAAGAAAGTGGCTTTGGTTTTGTCGGCCTGATAATCTACATCACTGATTTTCATCTGTAAACGAAGATCTAAGGCTAGTTTACGGGCTTTGTGCATCGTTTCCCACTCCATCCCTTTAGCGGCATTCCATTTTTCTACATCAGCTTCTGTAGCCTTACGGTAGATTTTTTTGGTTACCTGATCAAGCGACGTTTTACGGCGTTTCATCTGGATCCTTACCAGTTCGCCCGTAAGCGAAACGTGCCCCACGTCAAAACCACCAGTTGGCCCTTCAACGGCAACCAGTTCCCCAATTTCGAGGTAAATGTTATCGTTATTAAGGAAAAACTCTTTGCGTGAGCCTTTAAATTTGATTTCTGTAACCTGAAAAGGTTTATAATTAGAAGGCATATCCAAATTAGATAGCCAATCGTGAACTTCCATTGTTTGGCAACCACCGGTGCCACATGAGCCATTACTTTTGCATCCATTAGGGGTGCAACCACCACCTGTTGAACAACTTCCACATCCCATATTAATTGTATATATATTGAGTCCCCGCAGGGAGCGTTTTAAACTTGATAATTTTTACCAATTGTAAAGATACATCTAAAAACAGAATTTTCGGGTTTGCGTTTCTTTCAATGTGGTAATGTGCCTTTTCCAGTTCGCCGATTATAGCCTCTGCCATAGGCAAGGTAAGTACGTGTGTACTGAGTTTTTTAGCCGTTTCGAAGGTTAGGGGAGGTAATTTCACCAATTCTTCAGCACCACTTAAAATTAAACAGCACTCGCGTAAATAATTTACGCCATATTTTAAAAAATTCTTCTGGTTTTCTCTTCCCCACTTGGCGGCCTCGTCAGTAAACTCGATCAGATCGGGCACTTTGTTGCCAAAACCCATTCTCAACCAGGCCGTAAATGTACCAGAACTATCACTTTGCGTATCGGCAGCCAGTGCTTTTGCTTCAATTAAATTTCCATCGGCCAAAAATGAGTAATCCATGGCCTGGCGCTCGCTTAATCCCCTCGAATTCAATAAATACCCGGTTACTTCTTCCGACGAAAGTTTTGGGATTTTCACAATTTGCGTTCTGGATAAAATGGTGGTTAAAATCTGATCCTGGCTTTGTGCAATTAAAATAAATAAAGTATTTGCGGGTGGCTCTTCAATTAATTTAAGTAGCGCATTTCCGGCTTTATCCAAATATTCGGGCAGCCACATAATTAAAACCTTGGTTTCGGCTTCGAAGGCTTTATAGCTTAGTTTTTTAATAATATCGTGGCATTCGGCAATATTAATATTAGCCTGTTTATTAGCTGCATCGAGTTTAGAACGCCAGATATCCATATCAAAATAAGGGTCATGCATTAACATGCCCCGCCATTCTTCCAACACATCTACAGCTGTTTTTACACTCGCAGAAGCAAAAAAAGGATAAGAGAAATGGAGATCGGGATGAATTAAACGTTCGTATTTTCTACAGCTCGAGCATTCGCCACAACTATCATTTTCGCCTTTGTTAAGGCAATTAATGTATTGTGCGTAGGCAATAGCCAGCGGTACAGCGCCAGAACCAGCAGGCGACAAAAACAGTTGCGCATGGCTAATGCGGTTTTCCTTAACCGTTTGCACCAATTGTTGCTTCACTCTTTCCTGTCCGATGATTTCTTTAAACTGCATTTGGTGCAAAATAAGAAATAGATATGAGATTCACAGCCTCGTCATTCTGAACTTGTTTCAGAATCTGTGTTTTTTAGATTAAAAAGACATTTTATTTTTTAGAAAAGCAGGTTTCGGTAGTGCTTTTGTTCAGTTCAGCCCCTCTTTCCGCTATATCCCAAATTGAACTAATTTGGGGATGCCGCTGCAATAGGGTTTAGATGGGTGCTGAAGAAGCCTTTTTGCTAAAAAACCCATTTCCTAAAACCTTATCATTGATTTTTATTTTTAAACGATATTTATATCCTGTTATAATACGCCCTCCAACTTCACCCAAACCGTACAAGCCTGAATCAAAAAACCTGATGGGAGCGGCAGCCCGAAGCATGAGGGCTAAAGCATACAGCAGGACCCAACATTCCCAAGTACTACAGGTTTTGATTTCCAAAAAATGGAACAAATCATTTTTTTAGCCACAAACACCAATAACATACAGTTACCAAAGCATTACCGCTTAGGTTTACCTATTATTCCAAAAACCTTACCTTTGACTTTTATTTTTTAAACGGGGCTAAACGCTTTACGCCGAACACCCAACGCTTAACTATTTTTATGGCACGGATCCTCGCATTTGATTACGGAACAAAACGCATCGGTATCGCGGTAACCGATCCCTTGCAGATTATCGCGACAGGACTGGATACAGTGCACCCGAAAGATGTGATCGAATATGTTAAAAAATATATGCTCACCGAGCAGGTGGAGGCTTTTGTATTGGGCGATCCTAAACAGATGGACGGTTCTCCCTCTGATTCGGCACAACATGTAAAGGGTTTTGCTACACTGCTAAAAAAATCATTCCCCGATATCCCAAGACATTGGGTTGATGAGCGCTTTACCTCTAAACTTGCCCATCAGGCCATTATGCAAAGTGGACTAAAAAAAATGGACAGAAGAGATAAAGATCGCGTTGATACCATTGCCGCAACCATCATTTTACAATATTTTATGGAAAGTAACCGTTTATAACCAACAAATGAGCCTAATAAACGACGATTTACAGGATTTACTAATTGCCTATTGCGAACCTGAGAGCGAATTGCTTCAACAGATAGACCGCGAAACCAATCTTAAAGTTTTAATGCCCCGCATGTTATCTGGCCACTATCAGGGCCGGGTTTTAAGCATGCTGAGCAAAATGATTTCCCCAAAAAGAATTTTAGAAATCGGCACTTTTACCGGTTATGCTACTTTATGCCTTGCTGAAGGTTTAACCAAAGATGGCAGGTTGTATACGCTGGATATTAATGAGGAATTGGAAGATATGGTGCGCCGCAACTTTGCGCAATCTGCATTTAATGATCAGATCAACTATATCTTGGGCGATGCCACCACCACAATAGCTGGTTTAGACGAAGTTTTCGACATTGTTTTTATCGATGCCGACAAGAAAAATAATGGCCCCTATTACGATATGATTTTTGATCGCGTTCGTCCGGGCGGGGTTATCATTGTGGATAATGTATTATGGAGTGGAAAAGTACTGCAGGAGAAACAGGATAAAGACACCAGAAATATTACTAGTTTTAATGATAAAATAGCTGCAGATGAACGGGTTGAGAAACTGATATTACCTGTTCGCGATGGTTTGTTTGTGATTAGGAAGAACTGATAATGGCATATAGTTAATGGCTCATGGCTTATAAGCCAAGGCTATCAACCATTTAAACCATGGTCTATTAACCAAAAAAGAAATGAAGAAAATCTTTACTTTTTGTCTGCTCCTTTTAACAGGGATTGTTGCAAGCGCGCAAGATACGGAAGAATATATTGCAGAGCATGTAGAATATGCACAGGGTTTAATGCACGATCATAAAATTCCGGCCAGCGTTATTTTAGCTGTTGCCATACACGAATCGGCTGCAGGAAACAGTAAAATCGCACAACACCTTAATAATCATTTTGGAGTAAAAGGCCCGAATAACAATGCCGAAATCCGTTCATCCTATCGCGATTATTTAAATGCGGATGAATCTTACAGCCATTTTGTAGAAATTATGGAAACCCGCAAGCCTTTTAATAATCTTTTCGAAAAATACGATCAATACGATTACAAAGGCTGGGCTTACGGAATCCGCCGTTGCGGTTATGCCAGCAGTAGAAGCTGGGCCAGCCAGGTAATTGGCTTAATTAAAAAATACGAACTCTACCAATATGATGAAAGGCCAGAGGGATATGAAGAACCTGTTTATGCAGCACCGGTTCACCGCCGCAGCAAAAGCAGAAGAACAGCTAAAACTTATACCGTAAAACCTGGAGACAACCTAAGTATAATTGCAAAAAAGAAAGGCACCACCGTTAAAGCCCTCTTGCAGAAAAACGGCATAAAAAAAGTGAACTTAAAACCAGGACAGAAGTTGAAGTTTTGAGTCCAGGGTCATTAATCCAAAGTCGATAAAGCCATACAGTTAACCAATTCCAACAATTAACCGATTAAACAAATCATAACATCAATGCGTTCATACAGCCATTACATCCTCATAGCAGCAATCCTCCTATTTTTTAGTTCTTGCGGTACACGGAAATTTTCTAAAAACAACAAACAGATAGAAAAAGCAGCCAACAAAGCCAACAACAATTCGTACAAAAGTTACAATACTTTAAGTTACATTGATGAGTTTAAAGGAGTGGCAGTTGAAGAAATGAATGCAAACGGGATCCCTGCAAGTATTACATTGGCGCAGGGAATTTTAGAATCGGGCAGTGGAAATAGCGACCTGGCCAAATACGCAAACAATCATTTTGGCATTAAATGTACATCAGATTGGAAGGGAAAAAACTACTTCCGGGACGATGATCAAAAAAACGACTGTTTCAGGGTATATAAAGATGCCCGCGAATCTTTCAGGGATCACTCTGAGTTTTTAAAGCGCAAACGCTACAGCTTTCTCTTCCAGTTGGACAAAAATGACTACAAAAGTTGGGCGCAGGGATTAAAAACAGCCGGATATGCCACCAATCCAAAATATCCGGATTTATTGATCAATACCATCGAAAAATACCAGCTTTACCAATACGATCAACCAGAAAGCGAAAAGCAAAAGATTGCCAGGGAGGATCGTGTCTTTTCAGAAATCAACCAGAATATTTCGCAGGAAAAGGCTAAATTTACGCCAGTGGAAACCCCACCTGCCGGAGCTAAACCCATTCTTGCCGATGGTACTTATACCGTTGTTAAAGGAGATACACTCTATAATATTGCAAAACGTTTTAATTTAACGGTTGATCAGTTAAAAATGCTGAACGAAATGAGTACCGACGCCATTAAACTGGGTCAGATACTGAAGGTTAAATAATGTTAAGTACAAGCATAGCCTGCCAGATATTTGTAGTTTTGTAGCTTAATGAAATTTTTTCTTCCCTTTATACTTGTTTTCGGCTTCTCTATGTTGCTTCATGCACAGAATAAACCTGTGCAGGGGATTGTTATTGATAAAGAAACCAAGCAGCGTTTGGCCAAGGTTTATATTTATAACATCCGCACAGGTGATGGTTTATACAACAATACGAAGGGCGAGTTTAGCACCTTTGCGCTGCCGGGTGATACCTTAGTTGCGGCTTTATCGGGCTATGGAGTAGATACTATTGTTTTTAAGGGGCAAACTGCCGCATACTTTCAACTCAGATCGTTGGGCATAAGACTGCGCGATGTACTTATTCAACAAAAAAGATTAAGTCCGCAGCAGCAATACGAAAAAAATGTTCAGGAATATCGTTACCAAACCATGAAAGGAAGTAGTAAAGATTTATTGAATTTAGGTAACGGCGGTGTAGGTTTAGGTATCGATGCGATCTATAATCTGTTAAGCAGACAAGGAAGAAATGCCCGCCACCTTCAAAAAATTCTTGAAAAAGACTATCGTGAAGACTTGATCGATTATCGTTTCAGTGCCAGTCTGGTTAGCCAGGTATTAGGCATAAAAGATGCTGAACTCATTGATTTTATGCAGCAATACCGCCCAACTTATCAGTTTGTGCTCGATGCTACTGATTATTCTTTTAACCAGTTTATCAGAAATGCCTACAAAAGCTACAGGTTAAACCCGAAAGCATTGCAATTGCCTCCATTGCCTAAAATAACCATCGATAAGCTGTGAGGGTGCCAATTATAATCGTTAAAAAACTTCCGGCAGCGGGCATGGCAATCTTTCCATTTATCTTGTTAAAATCGCCGCGGTTTAAAAGTGATCCGATCATTATTAACCACGAAAAAATCCACTTACGCCAGCAATTAGAATTGCTTATTTTCCCTTTTTATATTTTATATCTGGTTAACTACCTGGTTAATCTTATTAAATGCCGAAACCATGATTTAGCCTACCGTAACATCGTTTTTGAGCAGGAAGCCTATGAAAATGAAGATAATTTAAATTACCTAAAAAAGGGTAATTGGTACGGCTGGTTTAAAAAGATCTGAAACAATAGTTTTCACCTCCAATTCAATTGTCAATCTGACAATCATTTTGTTAAATGCTTTTTATCTCTAAAATTTTTCGTTTTCTTTGTAGGTAATGAAGAACTGTTTAGCTGCCATAATCCTGATTCTAAGTTTCTGCTCTACAAAATTATATGCACAGGAAATTGATACTATTCCGATCAATACAAAAGACCTGAATATAAAGTTAAAGCGTAGTCCTTTGCCGAGCAGACAAGGACCATTAAACTTTGAACCGGTAAAAATTAAGCCTTTGGTGGTAAACGCCAAGATTAATTATTGGAAAACAAGAACCAACATCGGTATCAATGTTAACCAGGCCCAGTTCAGTAACAACTGGAAAGGTGGAGGTACCAACTCTGTGGCTGTTGGTGGCTTGCTAAACTGGAAAGCAGAATACAATAAAAACAGCTATAGCTATATCAGCGAGCTCGTTTTGCAATATGGTAAAATCAAAAATAAAGATCAGCTGCAAAAGAAAACCAACGACCGTATTTTTTGGGACAATAAAGCGTCTTTCCAACTATCTAAAAGCTGGTTCTTTTTTGGATCGATAAGTTTTGAATCTCAGTTTGATAAAGGATTCAGATACTTTAGGGATGGGAATGGAGATGAACAACAGGTTTTGATTTCTAAATTTATGGCACCAGGTTATTTAACCGAATCAATCGGTTTTGAGTATAAACCCGTTAAATATTTCTCAACCCGGATTGGTACAGGTACAGCCAGACAGACTTTTGTACTCGACACAGCGGTTTATGATAATAAAAAGGAAGTTTATGCAGTTGAAAAAGGAAAAAACTTTAAAAACGAACTGGCTTTTCAAATTGTAAGTGCTTTCGATAAGGATATTTTTACCAATACAAATCTAAAAGCGCGATATGCCATGTTCATTCCATATAAAGATTTTAAGGCAAGTAAAATCGACCACAGGTTAGACATTGCTTTAACAGCAAAAATTAACCGTTTTATGAACACCAGTTTAACAGGGGTACTTTTATTTGATGATGATACGGGAACAAACAAAATACAGGCGAACCAAACTTTAGCGCTGGGTTTTGGCTTTACCTTCCCCAGATAGGTTTAGGCGCCACCAACCTTACCTATTTCCCAATACGGCATTGTTATAATCTGCCTGAAACTTACGCCTCTTTGCTTTAGGTATTTTTTAAACTGTTGTACCGATTTGGCCCTGCCAGTTAAATAAAAAGTAGCATTTTGCCACATTTCCCAGCATAATGGATGCATATTTTCCATCCAGTTAATGGCATTTATTGCTGGGGCATTTACATCAGAAGGCACGGTATCGATCAATAACTTAAGGTGATCAACAGAACTCAGGTTTTCTTCCTGAAGCTCCAAAACTCCAAAGTATTCAACATCTTCGTCGATCACTTTTTTTCCAAGAGATTCGTACAGGCCCAGGCTGGTTTCGTCGCCAAAAAAGAAATGCTGATTGGATTCTTCATTGTATTTTACCTTCGCGCGATCTACAATAAGTTTCAAATGGTCTCCTTTTTGGATGTTCACAGCCAAGCTATGGCCCGGCCCTTGTCTGTTTAAGTAAAAAATAACTTCGCAGGTTTCGTGCGCTTCATCAAAGCTAGATAAAGTATAATGCCTATATTCATTGGCATTAACCCTAAACAGCACTTCCATTCCAGGAATAAATTTAGCATCGAAAAAATCGCCTTTAAAGGTAACGCACTTTAAGTTGCTGCTTAACATTTTAGTTTCTACAACTTCTACCTGATATATTTTATTGCTGATCACTTTTTCCATTGTGTTGGCCAGCCATGATGGTAATTTTGGCATCGTATTCTTTTGTTTAGTAACTTTGAACAAAAGTAGTTGTCTAACAAACGCATCTTTTTATACCAAAAGGATTAAAGTTTATATCAAAAGGATTTTATGGCTTTAAACATTTACGATGGTGACGATAAATACTATATTGTTGGTAACAAGTTCGACAATAACGAATTTAATCAGGCACTGGTAACCGAAAGAAGAGACAAATACAGCTTTCCCTTTGGCGATGCAGAGATTGTGGAGATCGCTTTTTCGGGTATTTACATTGTTTACGGCGATATGCTTGTGAAAAAGAGCCGCCTGCGCATTAAATCTTTTGATGAGCCCGATATGGTTGAGCTTCATTTTTCAATTACAGGCGGTGGCATTATGGAAAATTACCTCACCAACAAACGCCTGGATATTAAAGCCAATCAGCACAATATTATTTACAGCCCTGATTTTGATGGGATGGCAGAATTTTCGGTCGGGGGTCCGCATAAATTTTTCGAGGTAAATTTCGAAAGATCACGTTTTGTTGATTTAACTGGCGAAAGCAGCACTTTGCTAAAAAACTTTGCCGACAAAATCATGAACAACCGTTCGGTAGAGCTTTCATCAGAAAACCTGCCCATCAGCTTAGCCATGCACAGTTGTATAAATGATATTATGAACTGCCAGTTTACCGGTGGATTAAAGCTCTTGTTTCTGCAGTCTAAATGCCTCGAACTTTTGGCATTACAAGCCCAGGCTTTTGAACTTGCAGCAAAAAAAACCAACACTTCTACTATTAAATCCACCTACGATAAAGACCGCATTTATTATGCACGCGAATATTTGTTAGCCAATGCCAATCATCCGCCATGTTTAACCGAATTGGCAAAGGTTGCAGGCATAAATGAATTTAAACTGAAACAAGGCTTTAAAGAGGTTTTCCAGAATACCGTTTTTGGCTATTTAAGCGATTATAAATTGATGCGGGCCAAAGAACTTCTGGCCGATAGCAGCAAAAATATCAAGAATATTTCCGACGAACTGGGCTATTCTTCGGTACAGCATTTCAGCAGTGCTTTTAGTAAAAAATTCGGCGTAAGCCCTGGTAAAGCAAGGTAAGGTTAGTCCTTAGTGCACATTTCCTAGCCTTGAGTTTAGACCCAAGTTTAAAACGACCCAAAACTTAAACCTTTTTTCTTTTTTTCTTCAGATCGAGATAATCAACATAATATAAAACCTTTACAGAGAGGCTGTTATTCTGAGGGGCATTTAAAATTCCGCTCAGATTTTTATTATAACGTTGCGTATAAAAAGTATCATAAGTTTCGGCCGCATCCTTGTACGAAACAGAAAGGGTGCTACCGGGTGCAAACTGCCAGGTATAAATCAAATCAATATTAAACACATTATAGTTTCTATCCACCGCGGTTAATGTTGGCCCCTGATAATCGGTTAAATGGCCATCAGGCTGTAGCAGGTAAAATTCTTTATTTCTTCTATCACTCCAGTAATGTCTTAGTACAACGGTTAGCCCCATTAAGTTGGTAAAGGTATATTTAGCATCAAATGAGTTTTCTACCGTTCTGCGGTCATATTTAGAGAAAATAGCTTGATCACCTTGTGCGGTTACCCAGTTTACATAATCGTAGTTCGGGTTAAAGTTCAGGTCTAAACCAAAAGCAATCTTATCATTTAACCTCAGGTTCTGGAAAAAGTAAAAGTTATACTGTTTACCGCAAAAAAGATGCTGTTCAAAATAGCGTACATTTCCACCGAAATTATAAGCTTTAGCGCGGTTTGGATTTATATACAAAGCAACACCAAAATTTCCCGGCGCCTGATACATTTGTCCATTTCGGGCTTCGTAAAAGTCGTTCCCCTTTCTATCTACACTTAAATCAAACTCTGCCGACCATTGATTTTTAAATTGAACCCAATACCCCGCATTTGTACCAATTTTTTGGTAAGCGCTCGGTATTGCCCTGCGAGAATAGGTTAAATTAAGCCAACTTTCAAATTGATTATACCATTTGCTTGGCTTGTATACATTATAACCAACGCCTATCCGCTGATCTAAAAAGTTGTTATTGGTAAAGAAACCCATATCTGATGGATCAAATTTATCATCTGCATATACCTGATTGTAGCTCCAGGTAAAATTGCCGCTCTGTTTTCCAAACCTTAAGGTGTAGCTATAACCCGTGCTCGATTCCTCACCCCGTAAATAGCTCATTTTGCCCCCGCCATTTACAAAATATTTATTGCCTTTATTGTTTAAATTGAAAAGCAGCGCACTTACATTGGCATCGTAAGCAGAACCTTGCCTAAGTACATTTGTGTTGATTAACGTAGCCGAACTGTTGTTTTTTAACGACTGATCGAAAACCAGAATATTATAATTGGTGAGCGGCTGTGTTTCTACCATACGAAGGTTACCCTGAACATCCTCTACCTCAGTTTCCATGCTATTGGTAATGGCATTAAATATCCCAATCCCCAGGCCTTTTGCTGTCCGTCCTGAAATTTTTGTGGCGTTTAATACCTTAGCTTCAGTTTGATCTTTCACAATTTTATCACTGCTGCCTACCCCACTGTAATTATAATAGGATGGAATAGAACCGATTCGCTTCGAATAAAACAGATCACCTTTGTTAAACAATTCAGTTCCTTCGGTAAAAAACTGTCGGTTTTCATTAAATTTCACTTCAAAAGGAGTGAGGTTCAGTATCCGGTTATCAGATTGCACTTGCCCAAAATCAGGCACTAAAGTCATGTCCAGCGTAAAGCTATTGTTGATTCCGTATTTAACATCCATCCCCCCATTAAACCGTGAGGTTGTGTTTTTTACCCCAGGCAAATTAACCGGATAATGATTTACATAAGCTGAAATATATGGCGAAAAAGATAATCTTAACGGAGGTTTAACATCTTTTATGCCCATCCACAACCCTTCCTGATTGATAAAACCGTTAACTTTAGGATCTACAAAATTCCAAAATGTCTGCGTATTGCTCCGTTGTATCCTGCGGCTAAAATTCAAACCCCAGTTTTGGACATCCTTACCAGAGAAACGCAAGGCCGAATAAGGGATCTTCATTTCGCAGGTCCAGCCTTTATCATCAATTTTAACAGCACTTTCCCACACAGCGTTCCAGTTTGCATCTTCATCACCCACCTGCGAGTATTTGGCATCAAACTGAACACCGGCAGCGGTAACGAAAAAGCCATTTCCATTCATCTTATCATAAAAGGGATCGACAATAATTGAAATGAAATCGGCATTGCCAATATTATCCCTCGAAACCAACTCGTGCGAAACACTGTCGGGGTGATCGTACATCCGGGCATAAACATAAATCGCAACATCATCATAAAGCACCTTCATTTCTGTACGCCGATCGTGAGTTTCTATCTTTCCCGGATTTGGCCTGATCTGAATAAAATCAGTAGCTATTGGAACATTATTCCAACACTCATCATCTAAAATACCATCTATTTTGGGGATTTTCAGCGTTCTTTTTGCTTCCAGTTGGCGCTGTTTCGAAATATCCTGCGCTTGGGAAAAAGCACAAATAAATATAAAAAAAAGGAGGATGCAGCGTTTCATTCGTTTAGGTTAGTTAGGTATAAGACCATGCCTTAAACAAAATGTTGCACCAAAAGAAAAATTTAATATTCATCTTCCTAAAGTTTTGACTTTGAGTTGCTAAGATTTACAAGCAAAATTTGATACATTTGCCTTTTATTAAAAACAACCAGCTTTTTGCCTTTCGGCATAAAGCTTTTAGCTTAAAAAAAGATGTTTGATAATTTACAGGACAAGCTAGACAGAGCATTTAAAGTACTAAAAGGACAAGGCAGCATTACGGAAATCAACGTGGCAGAAACCATGAAAGAAATTCGTAAAGCATTATTAGATGCCGATGTTAACTATAAAACAGCAAAAGCATTTACCGATGATGTAAGGCAAAAAGCTTTGGGGCAAAATGTGCTTACCGCCGTTTCTCCAGGTCAATTGCTTACCAAAATAATGAACGATGAACTTGCAGCCTTAATGGGTGGCGAAGTTACAGAGTTAGATACTAAAGCAAATCCTACCATTATCTTAATTGCTGGTTTAAACGGTGCGGGTAAAACTACTTTCGCGGGTAAACTGGCTTTGCATTTAAAAGGCAAAGGTAAAAAACCTTTATTGGTTGCTGGCGATATGTACCGCCCGGCGGCTGTAGATCAATTGGAGGTTTTAGGAACCTCGGTTGGTGTTTCAGTTTACGCTAACCGTGCCTCAAACGATCCTGTTGGCATTGCTTTAGAAGGTATTGCACATGGTAAAGAAAATGGAAATAATGTAATCATTATTGATACCGCAGGTCGTTTAGCGATCGACGAATCTTTAATGAACGAAATATCTGAAGTTAAGGCCAAAACTCAACCGCACGAGATTTTATTCGTGGTAGATTCGATGACTGGTCAGGATGCCGTAAATACAGCCAAAGTATTTAATGACAGACTTGATTTTACGGGTGTTGTTTTAACCAAATTAGATGGCGATACCCGCGGTGGGGCAGCGCTTTCAATTAAATCGGTGGTAAACAAGCCAATTAAATTTATCGGTACCGGCGAGAAAATGGAAGCACTTGATGTTTTCTATCCAGACCGTATGGCATCGCGTATTTTGGGTATGGGTGATGTGGTTTCGCTTGTTGAACGTGCACAGATGCAGTTCGATGAGAAAGAGGCAGCAGAACTTCAGAAAAAAATCCGCAAGAATAAATTCGATTTCAACGATTTCTACAACCAGATTCAGCAGATTAAGAAAATGGGTAACATGAAAGATTTGATGGGTATGATACCGGGTGTAGGCAAAATGATGAAGAATGTAGATATTCAGGACGATGCCTTTAAATCAATCGAAGCCATTATCAATTCAATGACTCCATTTGAAAAAGAAAACCCTGATGCTATCCAGCAAAGCCGCCGTTTACGTATTGCAAAAGGTTCGGGCAGCAAGGTAGAAGAAGTTACTAAGCTGATTAAGCAGTTTGAAGATATGCGTAAAATGATGAAGCAGTTTTCTAACCCGGCAGCCGCAGCAGCAATGATGAAGGGTATGCCTAAAATGCCATTTGGCAGATAGTTTAAAGGTTTAGGGCAGAGGGTTTAGGGCGTAAGCCTTAGTAGGCGCGTCATGCTAAACTTGTTTCAGCATCTTTCAAAATAATACAAATCCCGATCAGTAATGGTTGGGATTTTTTGTTTATTGGTTTTGGAAATGGGGGTTCAGTATTCCATAGAGGTTATAGCCTTGCTTTTCCTGTCCCTACATAAAGTCGGGATCGTCCAATCAGGTTTATTTAACAAAGACAGTTTAATCAACCTAATTCAAACCAAAACTGATACTGAGACTTCCCTTTGAACGCACTTTTCTAGATTTTAAAGTTGCTGGAATCCACTTTTCAGAAGTTCTCAGTAACCGCAATGCTTCTTGATCGCACTTTAAATTTAACCCTAGTGTAACTACTGCATCCGTTATTCTACCATCCTTTTCAATTACAAATAACAAATACACCTTTCCAATAGCCCTATCCGTTTTAGGCATTTCAGCATATTTTGAATTAGTTAAAAGATATCTTCTCCATGCGGTTTCTCCATTAGGAAAGTGAGCGGGTGCATCTACTTCATTTGAGGAGTAAACATAGTTTTCCTTTGCTTTTTTCAGATCTATTTTAACGGTATCACCCCTCCCTTGTGAATAAAGTTGTTGGCTCGGAATTAGAAAAAATATAATCAATAAAATTTTCAGCATTGTTAGTATTTTAACATTTAACTAAAATTAAAGATTATTAATTATATTAGCCTATAATATTCATCCCGAATAATTTACATCCGAATTTATTTTAATTAAAATCAATGCTTGTAAAAACATACGGGAGTGCTGTTTATGGCGTAAATGCACTAACCATAACCATCGAAGTGAATATTAGCGCAGGTACAAAATACTATATGGTAGGCCTGCCAGATAATGCGGTAAAAGAAAGTCTTCAACGTGTGGCCAGCGCCATTAATATTTCGGGGTTCCGTATGCCGAAGCAGAAAATTGTAGTCAATTTAGCACCTGCAGATATCAAAAAAGAAGGTTCATCCTACGATCTTCCAATAGCCATAGGTATTTTAGCAGCATCAGGGCAAATTCCCGCCGACGAACTGGACGACTATTTCATCATGGGCGAACTCTCTTTAGACGGTACCATTCAACCCATTAAAGGCGCTTTACCCATCGCAATCCAAGCACAGCAAGATGGCTTTAAAGGTTTCATTTTACCGAAACAAAATGTTCGCGAGGCTGGCATTGTAAACGATTTAATTGCCTATGGCGTAGAAAACCTGGCTCAGGTAATTGCTTTCTTTAATAAGAGTGAAACATTGGAACAGGTTAAAATCAATACGAAAGAAGAATTCTTAAAAAACATCAATAATTACGAGCACGATTTTGCCGATGTTAAAGGCCAGGAAAATATTAAAAGAGCATTGGAAATTGCTGCAGCAGGTGGTCACAATGTTATTTTAATCGGTCCGCCTGGGGCAGGCAAAACCATGTTAGCCAAACGCTTGCCAACTATCTTACCCCCACTAAATTTAAACGAAGCTTTAGAAACTACAAAAATCCACTCCGTTGCTGGAAAACTTTCTGCTGCCGATGCTTTAATGACCATCCGTCCGTACCGCTCCCCGCACCATACCATTAGTGATGTTGCTTTAGTAGGCGGGGGAATGAACCCACAGCCTGGAGAAATATCGCTGGCCCATAACGGCGTTTTGTTTTTAGATGAGCTACCCGAATTTAAGCGTACCGTTTTAGAGGTAATGCGCCAACCGTTAGAAGACCGTAAAGTGGCCATAGCAAGGGCAAGATTTTCGGTAGAGTATCCGGCCAGCTTTATGCTGGTGGCCTCAATGAATCCCTGCCCATGCGGTTTTTACAACCATCCGGAGAAAGATTGTGTTTGCGCACCGGGGGTGGTTCAAAAGTACCTGAGTAAAATATCTGGACCGCTTCTAGACAGGATTGATCTTCATGTAGAAGTAACGCCGGTTAATTTTACAGAATTAGCCTCCACCGCCGACACAGAAAGAAGCAACCACATTAGGGAACGTGTAATTAAAGCCCGGGAAGTTCAGGACAAACGTTTTCTTGATAAAGAGGAGCTGCACTGTAACGCCCAAATGAGCCCGAAAATGGTTCGCAAGGTATGTCAGATCAGCGAGGCTGGCACTATTTTATTAAAAACAGCAATGGAAAGGTTAGGCTTATCAGCCCGCGCTTACGATAGGATTTTAAAAGTCGCCCGAACCATTGCAGATTTAGCCGGAAGTGAAAATGTAGAGCTCGAGCATTTGGCCGAATCGATTAATTACAGGAGTTTGGATAGGGATGGCTGGGCAGGGTAAACATTTGGGAAGAACCTATTTACTTATTTGCTATCTTGACAAAGTTTGATTTTTTTGGCACCAATGCTTTCTATTAAAAAATTTATTGCTAACATTAATGCGGCTCCTTACATTCTCCATGAAACTAATCCTCCTTTTATGCTTTATAAGTATTACCAATTATTCATTTGCCCAAAAAATATTTCACCAACAAAAAGCAAAAGGTAAATGGCAATATATTTACCCGTTTGTAGATAAAAGTTATATACTGGCTATACAACACTTAATAATTGAAAGAAAACCATTTGCAGAAATATACAACGCCAACATTTACTTTGGTAAAAGTGAGCCAAAAGCCAATAAGATTTTTTGGAAAGAAAACATTGACATGCGTCAAATCACACACAATATCACTTACGAAGATTATAACAATGATGGAATAAAAGATCTGCTAATTTTCGAAGATACAGGTGCCAGGGGAGGAAATTCTTTCTACAATCTTTACCTTGTTAATCCCAAAAACCATACCTTAACCAAGGTGAAAGATTTCGATAAAATTGTTAACCCCAGCTACAATAAAAAACATAAGGTAATTGTTAGTTATGGTTTAACGGGTACCAATTATTATCAGTTGTATAGGTTTGGTAAGAAATACAAGCCATATGAAATTGGCAAGCCTTTCGATGATACTGACAATTTAGATCTGGATAAAAAGATTGCCGCGATCTTAAAGATAACCAAAACCACAGAGCAAAAAAACAAACAATTAACGCATCAATAAATGATCATCAAAAAAATTATTAAACTACTATTCTATGCCTTCATTTTAGGGGTTATTGTGGTATTGAGTATCAACTTGCTCGTAAAGCACCAGACTGATCCGGCGATTTACCCGAACGAACAAGATGCACCAAAAACTAAAGTGGCCATTATTTTCGGAGCAGGCATTAACAATAATAAACCTAGCAAATACTTAAAAGATAGGCTCGATGCTGGTATCGAACTTTATAAAAACAATAAAATTGATAAAATTTTGCTGTCAGGAGATAACGGTAGTGATGCACACGATGAATTAACGGTGATGAAACTTTATTGTTACGAACATGGTGTTGATACCAATAAGATCTATCTTGATTATGCTGGCTTTGATAGCTACTCTACCTTATATAGATCTAAATATATCTTTAAGGTTGATACCGCCATTCTGGTTTCACAAAAATATCATTTAAACCGATGTATCAATATCGGGAATAAATTAGGCGTTAAATCATATGGCTTTGCTGCCGATCAAGGAACTTATCAGGGTTACAAATATGCTTCTTTTAGAGAATATTTTGCCGTTGTAAAATCTACAATTGATATTTTAATTGGCAGAAAACCACATTTTTTAGGCAAAACAGTAGACATTAACGGACCTTCAAATTATACCAAAGAATAACGTGAAGTATATCATTTTTTGATTACTCTAAGCGGCGAAAATTTTTTTTCTTCAGGTATCGGTCTACATGAATTTCAATAAACTGGCCCGCGTTCTTCTAAACTGAACAGTTTTATTTGTTGGTGAACGCTAGCAGCCGTAAAAAATCTGCTATAGGCAGCGTGAATGAAAACCGCGACCACAAACACTCATAAAAACCTATTAAACAGCTTTTTAACACTCATTTTTTTATAATTTTTATTTTATTCTCTCACTATTTTTAAGGCATGAATGACTCGTTTGGCATAGTCATTGTCATAGCCATGTTACATTTATTACCTATTTAAAATTAAAAAGTGAAAGAGATGAAAAAGACAGTTCAAATTTTCAGCATGCTTTTAATAGCATTAACCGTAATGGTATCATGTAAAAAAGATACCGATCCTGCAGATAGGGATTTCTTCGTGGGTACTTACAAAGGAACCGTTTCTTATCGTAGTGGTGAGACTACCATTAACAGTACCGATGGTAAAGTAACAGTAAGCAAAGTTGGCGAAACGTATAATTTTTACTTTGGCAACGGAATTCCTGATATTACAGGTGTAAAGTTTGAAAAAACCGGCGACAACAGTTATGTAAGTATTGGCTCAGGTTTAACAGGTATTAGTATTGATGCCAGTACCCTTAAAATTTTGGTTTCAAAAGATGGGCAAACCTGGACTGCAAATTGCACAAGGTAAACCATTTAAAAGACAGAAGGCCCGATCAGTAAAAAATCGGGCCTTATTATTTTCACCTTACCTCATTCCCAAATCAAAAAATGAGTTTCATGCTTAATTTAGTTAAATTTATAGCATGAGTTTTGAATTAAAAACACACCTCGAAGAAATCATTTCCCTCACCGATCAGGAGTTTGAGCATATAGCAGCACATTTCAAACCTAAAACGCTTAAAAAACACCAGTACCTCATCCAGGAAGACGAATTTGTTAATCACATTTATTTTGTAGTTAAAGGTTTGTTAAAGGCTACGTTTACAGATGCCAATGGTAAAGAGTATATCATTCAGTTTGCAATGGAAAACTGGTGGCTTTCCGATTTTAGGGCTTTTTATGGGCATGTTAAATCGATTACCAACATCAGTTGCTTAGAAAACTCCGAACTACTCTCCATTAGCAAGGATAGTTTAGATCAGCTATGCAGCGAAAGCCATAAAATGGAGCATTTTTTCAGGATAAAGAACAGTTTAGGCTACGTAGCGTTACAGCAAAGAGTTTTATCACTTTTGACCACAAGCCCGAAAGAGCGTTTTGAACAAGTCGCTCAACAGTATCCGCAATTGATGCAACGGGTTTCTAAAACAATAATCGCAGCATACTTGGGCATTTCTAGAGAAACCTTAAGCAGGCTTTCCGCAAAAGTGTGATTTTGCGCACATTAAATTTGTGATTGAAGTCCTTTGCTGCCCTATTCAAGAGCACTAATTTTGTGATACACTTAGCATTAAAAATATGAATAAGAAAGTTTTATTCGTGCTTACAAGCCACGACGAATTAGGAAATACAGGTTTAAAAACAGGTTTTTGGTCAGAAGAATTGGCAGCGCCATATTATGCCTTAGCCGACAGAGGTATCGATATTGTATTGGCCTCACCAAAGGGTGGTCAACCACCAATTGACCCTAAAAGTGAAGACCCTTCTTTTCAAACCGAAACGACGAAAAGAATGGACAAAGACACTGTTCTTTTGACCAAATTAAAAAACACCATTCCATTGGCCGATATAATGATGGCTGATTATGATGCCGTTTTTTATCCTGGTGGCCACGGACCACTTTGGGATTTAGCAGAAAGCGCAACTTCACAACAGCTCATTGCCGAATTCTATAACGCCAACAAGCCTGTTGCTTTTGTATGTCATGCTCCGGGAGTGCTTAAGGATGTAAAGATAAATGGTGAATATCTGGTTAGCGGAAAAAATGTAACCGGGTTTACCAATACCGAAGAAGAAGCTGTACAATTAACAAACGTTGTGCCTTTCTTAGTAGAGGATATGTTGATAAAAAATGGTGGACATTACAGCAAGATAGCTGATTGGAATCCCTATGCCATAGTTGATGGCTTATTGATTACCGGACAAAATCCCGCTTCATCAGAAAAAGTTGCAGAAGAATTATTAAAGCTTCTTGCTTAAATTTAAATCCTCAACAAGGCTTGGCTAAGCCAAACCTTGTTGAGGATTACTTATTATAGCTCGTCTTCTTCCTCATCTTCTTCAGGCACATACTTTTCAATGGCCTGCCCAATTGCATTCACTTCTTCGTCCTCTTCAAAAATTGGAAGTTCAGTTTTGTAGTCCATTTTTAACCAGATAGATGAAGTATCCTTTTGAATCTGAATGTATTCTCTTCCATCTTTAAAAATGGTATACGAATCATTTCCCTCCGGAAAAACTGAATAATTAATTGGCCCTATTTCTATATCAAAAGGTTCTTGCATGGCTAATATTTTTTCTTCAAAGATAAAAATCTTTTCTTTGGACTAAGCCGGTTATCTAATGACATTCTTATCTTTATGACATAAATTTACATAATGGATTTTTCTAAAGCAGACAACAAAGTTGCCAGAAAGTTATTCGAGGTAGCTTTACAACGGGAACTAAAAAAAGAAATGCAGGTATTCTCCGAAATTTTAGACCAATGGAAAAAACAACAGCCTGAAGATAATAGAGATGATTATTATAAAATTTTTACCGCTGTAAAAGATTTCGATAAACACATCGCCAGGAGATACGATGGTATGAGAAATTCGTGGTTTTTTGATACGATCATCGCTATGCTATTAGACAAAACGATCTTACTATCAGATTTAGAAGATTTTTCGGAAGAGGCAAAAAGTGAAATATTAAGGGCACTAAAATTTAGACAACAAGACGAATAATAATTAAAATATTACGCTTGATTGTTTAAAAATCCCTTCAATTATATTACTTTACGGCTAAAGATTTTACGCGATAGACAAGAAGATGAAGTTAACGTTTTGGGGCGCAGCACAACAAGTAACAGGAAGTATGCACCTGCTAGAAGTTGGACACTATAAAATACTGATAGATTGCGGATTAGATTATGAGAAGGAAACCTACCAAGAAGAAAACCAGCAATTCCCTTTCGATCCGGCAAGCATCAATCTGGTTATTCTAACTCACGCCCATATCGATCACTCTGGTAATTTACCTACACTGGTTCGATTGGGTTTTGACGGCCAGGTACTCTGTACACCACCAACAGCCGATCTTACATCGATACTATTATTCGATTCTGTAGAACTTTTCTTAAGGAAAGCAGGCCGAAAGCCCAGAACTAAACGCGGCAATTTTAGCGGACCAAAACCTTTGTACCTGCACAAACATGTAATGGATACGATCGATCGTTTTGTAACCATTGCTTTTAACAAGCCTTTCAAAATAAACGGAGATATTAGTCTAACCTTTGTGCCAGTTGGCCATTTGCTTGGCGCTGCTGCAGCTATTTTAACCATAAACGATAATGGCGTAGAGAAGAAAATTGCTTTTACAGGCGATATTGGCAGAGAGAACTATCCGGTATTGGTTAACCCTGAGCCGCTGCCAGAGGTTGACTACCTGGTAAGCGAAGCAACCTATGGCGGGAGGGTGCATACCAAAGATCAGACCTTAGAGGAAAGATTAGTCCAGGAGATTACCGAAGCCTGCATTAAAAGCCCTGGGCGATTGATTATTCCTGCGTTTAGCATTGGCCGTACGCAATCCTTGGTATTTGCCTTAAACCAGATTTTCACCAAAAAACTATTGCCACCTATTCAGATTTTTGTAGATAGTCCCATGGCTATCCAAGCTACTGAGGTTTACCGCAAACACCATAACCTGGTAAATCAGGAAGCGAAAGATTTTTACCAAACCATGGGTGATGAGTTTGAATTTGAGCATCTTGCTTACGTTCAAACGATGAAAGAAAGTAAAGATGTTTCCAATTATTTTGATCCTTGTATTATCATTTCATCGGCAGGCATGTTAGAAGGCGGGCGGATTCAGGATCACCTGTATTACAACATTCAGAACTATTATTGCACCATTCTTTTTATTGGCTACTGTGCAAAAGGAACTCTCGGTTACAAGCTATTGAGCGGAGCACCTATTGTCCGCATTAAAGACCGGGAAATGATGGTTTACGCCACGATACACCAAACCGATCTGCTCAGTGGCCACGGCGATCATAACGATTTAGTGAAGACAATTAAACAAACTGGCCAACCCAAAAAAGTTTTCTTGGTTCATGGTGAAGATAAAAGTCTGCAAAGTCTTTCTTTAGCTTTGCAAGAAGATGGTTTTAACGTAGCCGTACCTGAAAGAGGAGAGGTTTTTGAATTATAATATTATGCTGTCATTCTGAGCCCGGCGAAGAATCTTTATTTAGTTGCATTGCGCTAACATTTATACTGAAGGCAACAAATCTAATGACTGTTTTCCATCGTATGCAGATTCTTCATTGCATTCAGAATGACAATAAAACCAATCAGTCCCTTACTTGTCCGTCACCCCTTACCACCCACTTATAACTGGTTAATTCTTCCAGCCCCATTGGTCCGCGGGCATGGAGTTTTTGTGTGCTGATACCAATTTCGGCACCAAGGCCAAACTGTGCACCATCCGTAAATCCGGTAGAGGCATTGGCATAAACCGCAGCAGCATCTACTTCGTTTAAAAATTGGGCAATATTAGCGGCATCTTCAGAAATAATGGCTTCACTATGTTTAGAGCTATAATCGGCAATATGATTCAAAGCTTCAGCTAAATCAGCCACTACTTTAACCGCTAGCTTTAAAGATAAAAACTCTGTTCCAAAATGTTCAGGCTTAGCCTGATTTAACAACTGTGCAGGATAAGAAGCTTTTAATAGCTCAAAACTTTTTTCATCAGCATATAACTCAACATCGCCATCAGCCAGGGGAGATAAAAGCGCAGCCAGATCATCAAGCCGATTTTGATTAATCAGTACACAGTCAAGCGAATTACAAACGCTTACCCTTCTGGTTTTTGCATTAAAAATGATCGCTTTGCCTTTCTCCAAATCACCGGTCTTGTCAAAATAAGTATGTACAATCCCAGCACCAGTTTCAATAACAGGGATTTTACTGTTTTCGCGAACGTAATTAATTAACGATTGACTTCCCCTCGGGATCAAAACATCTACAAACCCCCTTGCATTCAATAAAGCTTCGGTTGCGGCTCTTTCGGCTGGCAATAAGGTTAAAACATCGCGATTGATTTTATGCTTATCCAAAACCTCGTGTATCACCTTTGCAATAGCCAGATTCGAAAACTCAGCATCACTACCTCCTTTTAGCACAGCAACGTTTCCTGTTTTAAAACAGAGTGAAAATACATCAGCAGTAACATTTGGACGAGCCTCGTAAATTACACCCACAACACCTAAAGGCACACTAACTTTTTGTATATGAAGCTTGTTTTCCAGCGTTTTATCTGAAATAATTTTACCCAACGGGCTACTTAAGCCAGCAACATTTTTAAGGTCATTCGCAATATCAGCAATACGCGCTGCGCTTAACTTTAACCTGTCGTATTTGGGATCTTCGATGGGCATTTTTGCTAAATCCTTAGCGTTTTCAACAAGAATTTCGTCCGTATTTGCCACTAAAGCAGCAGCCAGATCTGTTAGAATAGCATCTGTCGTTTCTTTGCCAAGGATAACCAAGGTACGGCTTGCCTGCCTTGCTTTTTCGAAGTATTGTTTATAATCCATTGTTTTCTTTTTTTACCACAGAGGTTACCGAGTTTCACACGGAGGAAAAATAGGAAATTTGCTTAACGCTGAGTCTCTCCGTGATTTTCTCTGTGTGCGCTGTGGTTAAACCTTTAAATAGCCGAGTAAAAATAATCGTAATGTACCAGCGCTTTCTGTTTCTTCTGTCCGATTCTTTCCCTGGCTTTGTCCGATCCATATTCTGCTATTCCGAGCCCGATGAGGTTGTTTTTTTCGTCAATAATTTTAATAATATCGCCTTTTAAAAAGTCTGTTTGTATTTCGATAATCCCTATGGGCAATAAACTGGTGGCTTTCCCAGAAGTCAATACTGTTTTTGCGCCATCGTTTAATTTCACAATGCCCGTGGCAGCAGTTTCAGAATGGGCAATCCATTTTTTCTTGCCTGATTTACTTTTTTCGGGAACAAAGCGTGTATGCACCAGTTCATTGTTTAGCAAAGAAGAGAGCACATCATCTTGCGTTCCGTTGGCAATATGAACTGTTATGCCCAATTTAGCTACTTTTTGCGCCATGGTCGATTTAGTGATCATTCCGCCACGGCCAAATTGCGATTTACCCGTTTGTATAAAGGAAGCCAGGTTAGCTACCGAACCATTAATTTCCTCAATAACGGCCGATCCTTCAATTTTCGGATCGCCGTTGTAGATGCCGTTTACATTCGACAGGATAATCAAGGCATCGGCATTTAACATAGAAGCAATTAACCCAGCCAACTCATCATTGTCGGTAAACATCAGTTCAGTAACCGAAACTACATCGTTTTCATTCACCACAGGGATTACCTCATTTTGAAGCAAAATCTGTAAGCAGTTTTTCATGTTTAAATAATGTGCCCGGTCGCGGAAATCTTCTTTGGTAACCAAAACCTGTGCACACTGAATTTCATGTGCTGCAAAAAAATTAGCGTAGGTATTAATCAGTTTAACCTGACCAATGGCAGCCAATAGTTGGCGGGTAGTTACGGCGTCTTGTTTTTCAGATACCTTGATCAAACTTCTGCCTGATGCTACCGCACCCGAAGAAACCAAAATAACCTCAATACCAAGTTTTTTTATATCGGCCAGTTGATTCACAAGATGTTTAATCCTTGCTTCATCAGGCAAACCATTCGCTTGTGTAATTACATTCGAACCAACTTTAACAACTATTTTTTTGTACCCTAATTTCATTATTATTTTCAAGCAATTTGATGTGGCAATTTACCATCAATTTTTCTAATTCAGATGATTATCTATGGGCATAATGGATTTTTACAAAAATGGTAATTAGTTTGGGGTTGGGAGTTTGGCGTTTGGAGTCGATTAACCGATTTAAACAATTAATCTCCATGCCACTAACCAATCACAAATGAACTATTTTATACGTCCGAAGTCAGGTAACGGAGGTCAGAAGTACCGCTTGCTTATTACAAGTTAACCGATTTAAACCATTAACCAGTTAATCTCCATGTCACTAATGAACCAATGACAAATGAACTATTGAACTAAATTATTAAATTGCATTCAACCTAATCCAAACCACTATGAAACGTATCTTACCAAGCATAATGTTGCTCAGTGCAATTACGGCTTGTAACAACCCTCAAAAGAAAGAAATGAAAGCAATTAAATGGCCCGATGCCAAGGCCCCTATAGCAGAGATTATTCCGCATAAAAGAACAATACATGGCGATACCGTGGTAGATAACTACTATTGGATGATTGATTACTTTAAAAAAGGTCCTGATAGTACAAAAGTTGTCGATTATTTAAAAGCCGAAAATACTTATCTCAACACGATGATGAAAAGTACAGATCAATTCCAGGCTGATCTGTTTAAAGAAATGAAAGGCAGGATTAAAGAAAAAGACGAATCTGTTCCTGTTTTCAAGAATGGCTATTTCTATTACACCAGAACCGAAGACGGGCAGCAATATTTTAAATATTGTCGTAAAAAAGGGAGTTTATCGGCCACTGAGGAAATACTGTTAGATGTAGATCAACTGGCAAAAGGCCATGCCTATTACAGCGCAACCGGATTTAGTGTTAGTCCCGACAATAAACTTTTAGCTTTTGGCGTAGATCAGGTTTCGCGCCGCCAATACACCATCAATGTTAAAAATTTAGAAACCGGCGAAATTTTAAAAGATGTTATTACCAATACTCAAGGTGCAGTGGCATGGGCAAATGACAACAAAACGTTTTTTTATACCTCAAAAAACCCCATAACGTTATTAAGTGAAAAAATTAAAAGACACACACTAGGCTCCGATGCTAAGACAGATGCAGTTGTTTACAATGAAAAAGATAACAGCAACTATATTGGCGTGATGAAATCGAAAAACGGACGTTATATTTTTATTGGCTCGCAAGGGACATTGACTGCTGAATATAGAATGATTGATGCCGATCATCCAGAGGCAGCGTTTAAAGTATTTTCGCCACGCTCAAAAGATGTTTTATATGATATTTTAACCGTAGATGATAAGTTTTACATCATAACCAACTGGAATGCTAAAAATTTCCGTTTGATGCAATGCCCGCTGGATAAAACAGAAAAAGAGAACTGGAAAGAGGTTATTCCAAACCGCAAAGATGTTTTACTCGAATATGGAGAAGAATTTAAAGACCATCTGGTATTATCAGAACGTAAAAATGGCTTAACCGAGCTACACGTACTGAAGAAGGATGGTAGCGATTATTATATCAAGTTTGATGAACCTGTTTACGCTGCCGGTGTTGGTGCAAATCCAGAATATAACAGCAAAACATTACGTTATTCGTACACCTCTTTAACCACACCAAATTCAGTTTACGATTACGACCTCGAGAAAAAAGATAAAAAACTAATGAAACAGCAGGAAGTTGTTGGTGGTTACGATCCTAAAGATTACGCAACGGAACGAGTTTTCGCAACAGCAAAAGATGGCACAAAAATTCCAATTGCTTTGGTTTACAAAAAAGGCTTTGAAAAGAACGGACATGCGCCATTGCTGCTTTATGCATATGGATCTTATGGATCGAGTACAGACGCAAACTTCTCTTCGCCAAGATTAAGTCTGTTAAACCGCGGCTTTGTTTTCGCCATTGCCAACATTCGTGGTGGACAGGAAATGGGACGCCAATGGTATGAAGACGGTAAATTGATGAAAAAGAAAAATACTTTTACCGATTTTATTGCAGCGGGCGAGTACCTGGTTGATCAGAAATACACTTCAAAAGGCCATTTGTATGCACATGGAGGTAGCGCAGGTGGTTTATTGATGGGCGCGGTGGCTAATATGGCCCCCGATTTATGGAACGGTATTATTGCCGATGTTCCTTTTGTTGATGTGATTAACACCATGTTGGATGAAAGCATTCCATTAACCACCAATGAGTTCGACGAGTGGGGAAATCCTAAACAAAAAGCTGCATACGATTATATGAAAAGCTACTCACCTTATGAAAATGTAAAGAAAAAGGCCTATCCTAACATGTTGGTTACTACAGGCCTGCACGATAGCCAGGTGCAGTATTTCGAACCTGCTAAATGGGTAGCCAAATTAAGGGCAACTAAAACTGATAAGAATGTATTATTGCTTAAAACCAATATGGAATTTGGCCATGGTGGCGCATCTGGCCGTTTCGATTATTTAAAAGATGTTTCGTTACGCTGGGCGTTTTTATTCTCGTTGGAGGGAATAACGAAATAATTTTCAACAAATTCGTCATTGCGAGAAGGCTTTTTCAGCCGACGAAGCAATCTTAATGCGCACGCCAGTAGCGATCGTTGTAAGATTGCTTCGTACCTCGCAATGACGATACTTTTATTTAAATCTATATACAGATCTCCCCACTGCGGGAATGACGACCATCCTTTTTAAAATTTAAATCAAGCTACATCCCACAATGAACACTAAACTAAAAACACTTCAGATTATCCACCTTGCTTTGTGCACTGGCGTTTTCCTCTTTGCATTGGTAACCATCTTTCTTAACCGCGAAATCATGTTTTTTGATGCCAACCCCAAAACCACTTCGCCTTTTAACCCAATATTTCCAATTATGGGATTGATTACCATCTCGGCGAGCATATTTTTTTACAGAAACTTAATGGCAAAAATCGACAAAAATGCGCCTGCCGATACAAAGATTAACATGTATCAAAGTGCGTTTATCATTAGCTCGGCAATGCTGGAAGGAGGTGCTCTTTTCAACATTGTTGGTTTTTTTATGACACATAATTCATTCTTTTTGATCTTCGGTGCAGCTAATTTTATTTTTTTGATACTCAAAAGGCCTACTAGGAATAAATTGATTTCCGCTTTACAATTGCAATACCCAGATACAGAGGCTTTGTAAGCAATTAGCCTTATCTTTGCCCCCCAATGGAATACAATGTTCACACTTTGCCAAACGGCATACGCTTACTGCATGTGCCCTCGGCCTCTGCCATATCTCATGCATGCATCATCGTTAACACAGGATCGCGCGATGAGCCTGAAAACAAAGCGGGTTTAGCACACTTTATTGAGCATCTGATTTTTAAGCGCACCGAAAAACGGAGTACCAACCAGATTTTAAACCGCTTGGAGAGTGTTGGGGCAGATTTAAATGCTTATACCACGAAAGAATACACCTGCGTTCACGCTTCTTTTTTAAATCCATATTTAGATAGAACATTAGATCTTTTCAACGATATTCTGTTCCACTCCACCTTTCCTGAAGAGGAAATGGATAAAGAAAAAAGTGTAATCCTGGATGAAATCTCTTCTTATTTAGATCAACCGGAAGAGGCCATAAACGATGATTTTGAAGATATGCTTTTCGCTGGCCATGCATTGGGCAACAACATTTTGGGCACAACCGAATCCGTTCAGCATTTTACCCGTGAGGATGTAATCAATTTCAGAAAAGCTAATTACCGCACAAACGAAATTGTGGTGGCCGTTTTGGGCAATTATACCTTAAATAGTGTTGTAAATAAAGGGAGCAAACATTTTGCTGATGTTGAAGAGAATAATCCAAACAAAGAAAGGGTTAAACCTGGTATAATCGCACAAAACAATACCACGATCTACAAGCCGATTATGCAGGCACACTGTATTTTAGGCAGGCAGGCATATTCTACTCATGAATCGCAAAAGGTACCTTTAATGCTGTTGAATAATTACTTTGGTGGCAATGGAATGAGTTCGGTATTAAATCTACAGATCAGAGAAAAATATGGGATTGCCTATACCATTGAGTCCAATTTTTCTCCATTAAGCGATACCGGTATTTTTTCTATTTATTTCGGAACAGATAAGGAAAAACAGGCCAAAGCACTCTCTTTAATCTTTAAGGAGATCAAAAAGCTCAGAGAACATCCTTTAAATGAATTGCAGTTACAAAAAGCCAAAAACAAATTTATCGGACAGATTGCTTTGGGGGAGGAAAACAGGATCGGTTTAATTATTTCAATGGCTAAAAGCCTGATCGACCATAACAAAATCGATTCTCTGGAAACTGTTTTTGAGAAAATAAATGCCGTTACCACCAAGCAAATAGCAGATGTTGCCAACGAGATTTTAGATATTGAGCAACTGAATATCTTTACCTTCTGCCCAATAGAGGAATAATTCTTATTTTTGTACAGAACTTGCTGTCATACTGAGGCACGAAGTATCTCAAACCGATGAGCAGTTCAATTAAACATAGTAGCAACTTGTTTGGACAGCAATTAAGATGTTAGAGATTCTTCATTGCATTCAGAATGACAATTTGCGATTAACAAGCTCAGATTGAGGTCTGAAAAAATATAATACAATGAAATTACCAATAGTAGCTTACGGCGATCCTGTTTTAAAAAAGGTAGGAACCGATATCGATAAAGATTATCCAGGATTAAAACAATTAATCAGCGACATGTTCGACACCATGTATTATGCAAATGGCGTAGGCTTAGCTGCCCCTCAAATTGGTTTGCCTATCCGTTTGTTTATTGTTGATACAGGCGAAGATGAAGATGGCACACCTGGCTACAAAAAAGTATTTATCAATGCCGAAATTTTGGAAGAAACGGGAGAGGCCTGGAGTTTTAACGAAGGCTGCTTAAGTATTCCTGATATCCGTGAAAACATTATGCGCAAGCCGAATGTCAAAATCACCTATTTTGATGAAAACTGGGTAGAACATACTGAAGATGTAGACGGAATGCCTGCACGCGTAATCCAACATGAATACGATCATATTGAAGGAAAATTATTTACCGATAAAGTAAGTGTTCTTCGCAAAACCATGCTTAAAAGCAAACTGGATGCGATTTCGAAAGGAAATATCAAAACAGATTACAAAATGAAGTTTCCGAATAAGAGTAAGAAAAGATAATGCCATGAAAAGTTGTTGGCAGTTATTAAGCAAAGGTTGCTTCGTTATCTTTACGATCGTCAGCCTGATTAGCTGCCAGCAAACAAATTCGCCCAACCCCGAATACAGCTATGATAATGGGCCAGAAATCGACACTTCGTACATTGCAATAATTCCCTTCGAAAAAAACGCTGCTTTTAGAAAACCGGCTCAGTTGACCTCAACTGATCTAAAAGAAATAGATAAAATTCTATTAAAATTTGCTGAAGATTATAATAAGCATATCCTAAGTCTACTTTCTCCTAGTGACGACAAAAAGAACCATCTAATAAATCTTAAAGATTACAAACGCCAATACACACCAACAACCAATAGCAAAGGAGAAAAGGAAGTTGTAATTTATTGCATGTGCCACACTTTCAATGTTGACTGGAAAAAAGAAAGAATAGATGTTGCAGATGGAGGTAAATGCTACTTTATGTTAAAAGTAAATCTTAAAACAAAGGATTTCGAGAGTTCCGTTAATGGGGAGGCTTAGTGGATGGATCGTGGTCCGAAGGATTTTATATGTGACATTTACCCTTTCGCTTATACATCTCTCCATTTCGCTTCGCTCCAGTCGAGATGACGACCCCATGAGACTAATTCGTCCTACTCTTATCCCCATCAAAAATCTGCTGCATCAGCTTACCCCAGGCGAAAGGATTAAGTAGGGGATTGGTTTGCACCATGTTTTTATTGACCATCCTATCGAAATTATACCGGTAATTCTGACTTCCAATTTCCTGTCCGTCACGCGGTAAAGTTTGGATTAAACCATCAATTGAGGAACGCGAAAGGTTCTTTTTGGCTATGGCCATATCATCATCCGCCAGTTTCATCGACAAAAACTCGCGGGTAAATTCTTCTGTTGTTGCCCATGGAAAAACACGCACCGATGGTAAATCGATCACATTGGCCTTCAACTTAACCATAATGGTGTATTTGCTATCGGGTGTGCCTTCAGGAATTACAGTCGAAAACTTCTTATAACCAATGGCCGTAAACAAGATGGTATCGCCAGGATTAACAATGAAGGTAAAATACCCTCTATAATCAGCACCAACCCTTTTACTCTTCGCAGAAAGATTGGTGATAGTAACGTAAGGAATCACGTTTGAGCTATCGATATCGGTAATAATCCCTGAAAATTGGATGAGTTTATCCTGTGCCGGCTTTTGTTGCGCAAAAGCGGTTACAGAAAAAATAAGGCAAATTAGGGCAACACAATATCTCATTAAGACAAAAGTAATTTTATTAATAAAACTTCCTTGTTAAATAGTGTTAAAGCTTAATCTTGCTCTGCCATGTTTACGGCAACTACCGAAGTGATCTGAGGAACAGCTTTCATAATGGCTTGTTCGATACCAGATTTCATAGTCATGAAACTCATCGGGCAAGAACCGCAGTTGCCTAAAAGCTTAAGCTTTACTGTTCCTTCAGATGTAATTTCTTCAACAGAAACATCACCTCCATCAGCCTTTAAATACGGCCTGATAGTTTCCAATGCCTGTTCTACTTGTTCTGTTAAATTCATTATATATATTTTAATTTATAAAAATAGTAATTTTTTAGCAATTCACCATTTGCGCGTTGTTGATGGATATCTGTTGAGCAATTTTACTTGCAATATCTCCAAATATAACATCAAGCTGAGGGTTCTGGTTTAGCGCTACCGGTTTCCCTTTATCTCCAGCTTCCGAAATGCTCTGGATAATTGGAATTTCGCCTAAAAACGGCACATCAAAACGTGCTGCAAGCTCGGTACCGCCACCTTTTCCGAAGATATAATATTTATTCTCCGGCAATTCTGCTGGTGTAAAATACGACATGTTTTCTATAACGCCTAAAATCGGAATATTAATTCCCGGCATCCTGAACATAGCCAAACCTTTGTGCGTATCGGCCAAAGCAACCTGTTGAGGTGTCGTAACCACCACTGCCCCCGAAATCGGGAAGCTTTGTGTAATGGTGATGTGGATATCGCCGGTTCCCGGTGGAAGATCTACGATCAAATAATCCAGTTCCCCCCAGTTGGTATCGTTAAACAATTGTTTTACTGCATTCGATGCCATTGGTCCGCGCCATGGCACTGGTTGTCCCGGATCTGCAAAAAAGCCTAAAGACAATAACTTGATCCCATATTTCTCAATCGGTAAAATTTTGGTTTTACCATCAGCCGTTTCTTCTGCACCCGGCTTGGCATCAACCAGATCGAACATGGTGGGTACCGATGGCCCATAAATATCGGCATCAATAAGGCCAACTTTTGCACCATCTTTAGCCAATACAACTGCCAGATTACTCGCAACAGTAGATTTGCCAACGCCTCCTTTTCCTGATGAAACCAAAATGATGTTTTTGATGTTATCTAACGATGAGGAATTGCTTGGCTGAGTTACCCTCGAAGTTACATTGATTGCTACCTCGGCTGTTGGTGATACAAAATGCTTGATGGCATTTGTACAGGCATTTTTCAGCATTTCCTTCATCGGACATGCCGGTGTTGTAAGCTCTAATGTAAAATTGACCTGGTTATCTGTTATCTGTAAATCTTTAATCATGTTTAAAGTAACCAGATCTTTTTTAAGATCGGGATCTTCAACATTTTTAAGCGCATCTAAAACTTGTTGCGGGCTAATCTGCATGGTATTAATTTAAATTCAAAATTAACAAAACATAGCCACAAATACTTTTATTTAGGCTTTTTAACTGTAATTTTAACACGAAATAAACATTTAATTGTTACGTTTAAGCAATTAACCATTTTAACGACTATATGCGAATACCAAAAATTAAGATCCCCAAAAAATATTTAAAAATCGGAGCCTGGATTTTAGGTGTTTTTTTAGTTGTTTGTATTGCTTTGGGTGCGGTAGCCTATAGCAAAAGGGAAGCGCTTCTTAAAAAAATGGTGGCCAAAGCAATTGCCAAGGCCGACAAGGATTATGGTTTGGAGGTAAAAATAGGATCGGCCGGTTTTACAGGACTTAGCACCGTAAAAATGACCAATATTTCTGTTGTTCCTAAAGATAGGGATACGCTTTCTAATATTGGCGAACTTAGTGTTGGTGTAAAACTTTTCCCGCTCATTTTTGGCAAAGTAAAACTCTCAGAAGTAAAGCTGAACAATGGCTTTGTAAGTGTTGTACTTAAAGATTCGACCACAAATATCGATTTCATCTTAAAACGTAAGAAAAAAGACAGCACCCAAACCAATGGAAAAGCCAACTTACCAGAAATAGCCAGCAACATCTTAAATCAGGTTTTATACAAAATCCCTGACGATATGGATGTGAAGAACATGGTATTTAAATTAAACGACCACGATACAGCCAAGTTGACTTTTGCAACAACGGCTACAATTGACGGCGGCGATTTAAAATCAACCATTGATGTAAACAATAACGAATCTACCTGGCATGTAAACGGTTATGTAAACCCAGGCAGTAAAGAATTGAGCTTTACCGCTTATGCCGATGGCAAAAAACTGGAATTACCTTATTTAAACAATAAGCTACACGCAAAAATCAGTTTTGACACCTTACAAACCGAACTTAAAAATGCAAAATACAGTGGCGATGATTATAAAATTTCTGGCTCATGGTCGGTAAAAAACATGCTGATTAACCAGCCACGCATTGCTTCAAACGATATCATTGTACAAAGTGCAAAACTGGATGCCGATATTTTAGTTGGGCCTAATTTCATTGCCTTAGACAGCACCTCAACCGCATACCTAAAAAATGCACAGATCCATCCTTTTGTTAAATATACTTTAGGAAAGAACAAAATATATGAGTTAAAGCTAAATGCCGAAGAACAGGATGCGCAAGGGGTTTTAGATGCTTTTCCGCAAGGACTGTTCGAATCGCTGGAAGGATTAAAAGTACAGGGTAAGGTGAAGTATAACCTAAATTTTTATTTAGATACCAAAGTACCGGACAGTGTGCGCTTTAGTTCCACCTTAACACCTGTTGATTTCAAAATTGTACAATGGGGTAAAACCAATCTGCAAAAAATCAACAGCCCATTTGTTTATACGCCTTATGAGTATGGCAAACCGATGCGAGATATTACCATAGGCCCATCAAACCCAAATTTTACGCCTTTATCATCAATATCGAAAAACTTTATTAATGCGGTTTTAACTGCAGAAGATCCATCATTTTTTACACACAACGGCTTTGTTGAAGAATCGATCCGTAAATCAATCGCCGTAAACTTTAAAGAAAAGAAATTTAAACGCGGTGGCAGTACCATCAGTATGCAGCTGGTTAAAAATGTTTATTTAAGCCGTCAAAAAACCTTGGCCCGTAAAGCCGAGGAGATATTAATTGTTTGGCTTATTGAGCATAACCACCTGGTAAGCAAACAACGGATGCTCGAAGTGTATTTCAACATTATGGAACTAGGCCAGAATATTTATGGAATAGGTGAGGCTTCGCGCTATTATTTTGGGAAACAACCTGCTGATTTAACCATCGGTGATGGATTGTTTCTGGCGAGTATTGTTCCTAAACCAAAGGCATCGATGTATAAATTCATGGCTGATGGCAGCTTGAAACCTTACATGTTCAACTATTTTAGGTTTATGGGAAATATTATGGCAAGAAGGGGGCTAGTGCCGAGCGATACTTCTGGGTATGGTTTCTATAACGTCCGTTTAAGAGAGGGCCTCCGCCAGTATTTAGCCCCTGATACCGCTGTTATTGATACTACAGCATTTGATGATGATGGAGACGGCTTACCGGTTGTAATTGTACACGATAAAAATAAAAGTTTCTTCGAACGCCTTTTTGGTGGAGGATCTAAAAAAGATACCTCAAGCAAACAGATAACCACGCCAGCCGACACCACTAAAACCAAAAAACAATTGAGGCAGGAGCGTAGGGAAGAACGAAGACGACAAAAGGAATTGGAAAAAACTCAGTAGTAGCCAGTTTGCAGTTGCCAATTGGCAGTCACCAGTTGAGCCAAATGATTAAACAATTAACCAAAATTAGTTTGGGGTTTAGCGTTGGGCGTTTAGAGATGATTAGCAGATTTAAACAATTAACCATGACCAAGTTTGCAATTGGTAGTTTACAGTTCTTAGATTAACCAGTTAACCGATTTATACAATTAAACAACAATAACCTTTCAACATAGCATGCACAAAATAAAAGTAGAGGATAAAGCGTTCGAGATATTTTTAGAGAACGATACCTTAAACAAACGGATCCGTTTACTGGGCATCCAGATCAATGTTGATTACGAGGGTAAATGCCCGCTATTTATTGGTGTATTAAATGGTAGTTTTTTGTTTATGGCCGATTTAATCAAAGAAATAAACGTACCCTGCGAAGTTGCTTTTATGCGTGTGGCCTCATACGAAGGAACAGCAAGTTCGGGAAATGTAAAAGAATTAATCGGACTGCCTGATAACATCGAAGGCAGAGATATTATCATTGTGGAAGATATTGTTGATACAGGCTTAACCTTAACGCATATTTTAAAAACAATAAAAGAAAAAAAACCTGCTTCAATTAAAGTAGCATCTCTTTTGCTTAAACCAAGTGCTTTAAAATATGAAATTGAAGAATTGGAATACGTTGGTTTTGAAATACCTAACGAGTTTGTTGTAGGTTACGGATTAGATTATAATGGCCTTGGTAGAAACCTGACTGATATTTACAGAGCAACCGAGGCATAATTTTTAGATTGGATTAATTTATTTTTCGCACCTTTGCCCAATAATTTCTAAAACAATGACCATACATAAAGAAGGCTACACTACCATTGCCTTAAGCATATTGTTTATCTTCGTAATCAATGCGGTAGTTGATTATAAATATCACGATATAACCTGGCTGCGCTGGTTCATTTATATCTTTTCAGCTGCATTATTTATTATTGTACTACAGTTTTTCCGTAACCCGAGCCGCAGCTTTTCTTCGGGCGAAAACCTGGTTATCTGCCCAGCTGATGGCAAAGTAGTCGTAATCGAAGAAACAGAAGAAGGAGAATATTTTAAAGATAAACGTTTACAGGTTTCGATTTTTATGTCGCCGGTAAATGTTCACATTAACCGTAATCCAATTTCTGGAGTGGTAAAGTTCTTCAAATATCACCCAGGAAAATACCTTGCTGCGTGGAATCCAAAATCATCAACAGAGAATGAACGTACAACAACTGTTGTGGAGCATAAAAATGGCACCCCTGTATTGTTCCGTCAAATTGCTGGTGCTTTAGCCCGCAGAATTGTATGGTATGTTAAAGAAGGCGATCAGGTAGTACAGGCTGAGCAATTTGGTTTCATCAAATTCGGCTCAAGGGTTGATGTGTTTTTACCCATAGGCACAAAAGTGAACGTAGAACTTAACCAGGTTGTAAAAGGCGGCATTACTACACTAGCTACTTTAAGCTAAGCCACATAGCAGATATAAAAAAGCCCTCCCGATATAAAATCGGGAGGGCTTTTTGTTTTATACGAGTCTTAAAAGAAGTCAAGTTTTTTTCTAACCATTATTTAATCCATAGCATCATTACCTACTTCTTCATTATTACCTGCCGGAGCTGGCCTGTCGCTGATTAAGCGTTGTGTAGGGTAGGCAAAATCCGACTTATTACGGATAACGATATCCATAATTTCAAGATTGATCTCTTGTCTGATTTTAAGGAATTCGGCATAATCTAATACGGTTACGAAATAGTTAACCTCTACATTTAAACCCGAATCGCCAAAGCTCTTAAAGGAAGCATTTCCATCATCACTGGTACCTTGATGATTATTGATGTAACTTTCTATCTCGGTAATAATTTTTCTAAGTGACTCCGAATTGGTTTCGTAAGTAAGCCCGATAATAAAAGAGACCTTGCGCGAATTCCTGAGCGAAAGGTTCTCTAAAACACCATCAATCATACCCCTATTAGGTATGGTAGCCATCGTTTTTTCAGAAGTTCTGATCCTTGTACTCCTAAAACCTACTTTTTCAACCGTTCCTTCCACACCGTCAACCTTTACCAGATCGCCAACCGTAAATGGCTTATCTAAAAAGATGGTGAATGAGCCTATCAAGTTCTCTAAGCTCTCTTTAGCCGCCAAAGCAATGGCGATACCACCAATACCCAATCCGGTAATCAGCGTTAATACATTAACCTCGAAAACAAAACCCAGCAGGGTGAAAAAACCTATAAAGATTACGATCGTTTTAAACAGCTCCTTCAAGAAAGGAACCAATTGATCATCTGACTTATTATCTGTAAGCGAAGCTTTATAAAGAAGCACATGGCTAATGAAGTCGATTATCCTTAAAATAATCCAAAAAACAGACAGGATGATCCCAAACAAAAATATCCGGTCAATACAATCACCTATTGTTACAGGTATTAACTCTTTAACCTTACCAATTAATTTGCTGTAATGGAATACGGCTACCTCCAGCGGGTGTTTTAACTGGTTGATGGATAGATAAAGTGTGGTTAACAGAATAAAAACCTCAATGGGTTTTACCAATAAGGCAACAAAAGCATCGTTATGCGATTGATTTGAAAAGTTTCTGAAAAGCTTAAACAGCAACCTGCTTAACAGCTTAGAAACAATGTTTTTAAAAACTAAGCCTAAAAAAAGTATGCCTCCGAAAAGGAAATAGGCTTTTACGGTATTGCCCCAAAACACTTGGTCGAAAAAAGCAGAATCTAACATTTAACAAAGGTACAAACAAAAAAACCTCCACGAAATTAATCGTGAAGGCTATATCTTATAATAAGGAGTATTATTTTCTCAAAGATTTGATACGAGCAGCTTTACCAGTTAAAGCACGTAAATAGAACAATTTCGCTCTACGAACTTTACCATAGCTATTCACTTCTACTTTCTCAATGTTTGGAGAACTAAAAGGGAAAATACGCTCAACACCAACACCGTTGCTCATTTTACGAACTGTGAAAGTTTCGTTAGCACCAGCACTGTTACGTTGTATTACAACACCTTGGTAAATTTGGATACGTTCCTTATTACCTTCGCGAATTTTATAGTGTACGCTCACTGTATCGCCAGACTTGAACGCAGGAAAATCTTTTTTTGCGATGGCCTGCTCTTCAACAAATTTTACTAAATCCATGATTTTAAGCTATTAAATCGATATTTCATCCCGTGAAAATCGGATTGCAATATTAGGGATTTTTTTTGAGAAAAAAAAACCTATTTTAATTTTTTCCACATTCTTTATGAATTCCACATTCGATTGTGTTAAATGCTTCTGTTCCAAAAGATCAAGAGGGCACTTATTCGCGAATATATGGCGAAATTTAGTTCAAATATTCTGAGGTAAAATATTTACCTATTGATAGATATCAAGTGTGAATAATACAATTAGGCAAGGTTTCTTCCGCTTTTATTATCTTTTCTAAAATGGTGTCCCAACTTTCTTCCACCCCTTCGTCATGAGGCGATATATGCAGTTCTTTAAGGTTTTTTAAATCTTTTAAAACCGTTATATCTTCTAAGCGGATTTTCGTCCTCCAGATATCGAGGTATTCCAGATCGGTCAGTTTGTTCAGATAAGGCAAACACGCTTTAGTAATATTTTCATGTTTCATCAGGGTTAAATCTTTAAGCTGCTTAACATTGCTGATCAATTTAACCCCCTCATCTGTCACCCTCGTTTCTTTTAAATAAATGCTGCCCATAACCGAAACTTTCGCCAAAAGCATGGCTAAATACTCATCATCAACCAAAGAATCAATGCTGGCAAAACCAGGCAGTTCTGTAGGGATGTTTTTAGCTTCGGTAATCTGTCCAAAATGCCACCAGAACTGTTTTTCTGCGCCTTTAAGTTTCATTTTTATTACAGTTAGCAGGCCAGTGTTTTAGCAACCATTCTAATATACACCATAGCCTAAAACGCCTATTTTTTCTTTCTCATCAGCATAAGTAACAAAATTGTACTTCGTTCCAGATTTGCTCCAGATATTTTTATTAACCGGCTGTCCATCTATAGATTGTTTAACCATTTTAGCTGTATATCCTTTCTTCTTTAGCTCCATGTCGATAAATGCCACATTAATTGCGCCTGAAAAAATGCAAACTATAGTCGAAATTTTATCATTTTTCGCGTAAGACACCTCCATCATATCGAATTTGGAGTCGAAGGCCAATATTTCTTTAACATCGCCTTCTCCTTCTTCAACATCCCCTTTTTCAAAACCTTTATCCTTCATAAAGGAGTTAATGTTTTGCCTGGTGCTTTTATAAAAAACATCGTTAATAAGCGCTAATTTCTTGTTCTCGTAAGTCTCCTGGCCAAAGGCGAAAGATCCATAAAGCAAAAAAAATAATACCGTTAATTTTTTCATGTCCATATTGTTTATCGTGTAATTTCTTTACCTGTTTTATCCATTGCGCCCCATCTGCCGTTTAATCTAAACCTGGCTACTCCATTTTCAAAACTGCCAACCGCATCGTATTTAATCGGGATCACTTCTTCACCTGTTGTGTTTATAAAACCCTCTCTGCCATTAAGCCCAACTTTAGCCAAACCACCCTCAAAATCAGCGATGAACCTATACTTGAAAGGGATGATTTCGTTTCCGTTTTTATCAATGGCGCCATAGAGTTTATTCTTTTCAACAGGAGCAACCCCATCATTAAAATCTTTTGCATAGTCGTATTTAAACTTTGTAAATTCTTTGCCCGTTTTATCGATAAAACCCCATTTGTTTTTTAGTTTCACACTTGCATAACCGTTTTTAAAGTTATTCCCATCTTCGTACTTTAACGGCGTAATTTCTCTACCTGTAGCGTCAATAAAACCATACTGCTCATTTAGCCTCACCTTGGCGATACCTTCATAAAAATCAAAGGCAACATCGTATTTTAGGGCGGTGATTTCCTTACCTTTTTTATCGATATAACCCGATTTCCCATTTAACTCAACCTGCGCAAAACCATCTTTAAAGTAAATGGCATCATCATATTTGAATGGGATAACTACCTTCCCTGTTTCATCTATAAATCCATATTTCCCATCTAGTTTAACCGCAATTAATCCTTCGTGGAAGCTGTATCCGGCCTTTTCATATTTAAAAGGGATCACTTCTTTTCCCGCCTTGTCTACAAATCCGTATTTTCCACTTTCGTTCTTTTTTGGACTTAATTCTTGCGCATAACCCGCAATAGCCAGCACACTTAGTACTGCCGTAAGTAATTGTTTCATTTTGCATTAATTTAAAGAGTGTATTGCTTTTATTAAGCTAAAGTATGCTAAAGATACCCGGGCAGAAATACCCAATAAAGGGTATATTTACATATACAGAATTCAGGAAAAAAGTTACAGACTAGCGATTGGACGGGATGTTGATCTGAATAATAGTGCCTTCGTTTCTAACACTACTGATTTCGAAATTACCTTTGTAGTAATTTACTCTCTTTTCGATATTTTCGAGCCCAAAGCCCCTGCTTGTTTTCTGCAGATCAAAGCCGAGCCCATCATCCGTAAATTGAAAATGGTAATTTTTGGGATATTTATAAAGTTCGATGGTGATTAACTCAGCGTTACCATGCTTAATGGCATTATTTATAACTTCCAGTGCGATAAGATATAAATCGTAAATCCATTTTTCATCAATTTTATCAGGAAAATCATAACAGAAAAGCTCAATTTTTGCATCAGTTAAACCGGCGTTCAGGCTTGAGATCTGGCTTTGTAAGCTAGATATCAAAGCACCTTCATCAAGTGCTTTCGGCAGTATTTTATGAGATATTTCCCTGATATCTTCGGCCAGTTCGTTTATTGTTTGTTTGGCAAGCTCGGCATTCTTCATGTCAAAGAGATGAATAATATGCGCAATCTTGCTCCCTACATTATCGTGAATAATGTTAGCGATGTTTCTCCGCTCACGTAGCTGAACCTCATTAATAGCCCTCAACGAACTTTCTTTTTCGAAAATAACCTGTTGCATCAGCTCGTTGTTCTTCAAAAAAATATCGATGTAATTTCTTGATAAAACATAGCCGAACAAAAACACTTCATAAAGACCGATAAACAACATCCAATTATCTCCCAGCGATTTTGGAATAATTTCAAAGGTCTTTAAAATTAAGCAAGCGCCCCATACAAACTGTGGAGCAAAAGCAAGAAGCGCATAAATAGCCTGGGTTTTTTCAATTTTTAGATGCGTTAATGCCGCCCAAAAAAGTACGACGATAGAAGCCAGGAATATGATGTAGCCTAACACAAAAAAGTAACGAAATTCAAAGCCCTTGTAAAACACCAATAAGGAAATAGAGATTAAAATCAACAAAAAGTTTATGCCGCCAAGCACTATGATTAACTTATGCTTAATGGGCTGGTTTTCTTTTAACTTTAAAAAATATCCAAGAAAAATACTCAGGGCAATATACCAAAGTGCTCCAGTGTAAACCCGGCCCTCGCTAAAAAACCTAAACCCGGGAAATAAAACGTGCTTGGCGAAATTGGTTGTGATTGCCGTGTAAAACACCGTTAATATTGAATAGCCAATGTAATAACCATATAACTTGTTGTTAGTCATGAAAAACAATATCCCATTGATCATGAGCAGCAAAAACACCATGCCGATAAAAAAAGATGTCAGTGCTGTTTTTTGAGATGATTTGCTTTCTAAATAAGCCTGATCTTCCAAACTATAAGAAAAATCTAAATAGGAAGTCTCTTTTTTAACCCGTACCCAAAGTAATTTTTCTTCACCTGGCTTCAGATTAAGCTCAAATGCCAGAGTTTCAATAAAGGGACTCTGGCCAACCGTTCTATCGCCAATGGTTTTAATTAATCTACCATCGTAAAGGCTAAGGCTATCGATATGGTTATTGTTAAAACACAACCATGTTTTAGTGCTTTCTGAAGTGTTTATATTTTTTACAATAAATCTGCACCATACCGCCGCATCTTTGTTGTAGCCGATATTAACCTTGCTATTCTGCTTAAACGGCTGAAATTTTTGTTTTTGGAGCATCCCGCTCGTCCACGATGAATTTTGGTCTACAGCGTAACTGGATACTACCGATATTGATTTGTTTGCGATTTGTGCAAAAGAGAGTAGCGGGAATAGCAGAAAGCTAATCAAGTAGATTATTCTCATGAGCAAATTTAATGAGCGAACTGCTGTTATTGATTTCCAACTTCCGGTGGATGTTCTTCCGATGGGTAGTTACGGTTGTTATGCTGATAAATAGGACTTCAGCAATTTCCTTACTGGTTAATCCTTTAATGATTAATTTAATAATCTCTTTTTCCTGTCTGGATATCCGGAATTTATTGACAATTGAACCATCAATGGCACTATACACACTCTCGCCTTTTTTATAACTCTTATTGGTATAAAACGTTGCTTCTTTATTTGATTCGATAATACTGATAAGCTCTTCGGCAGGTGTTTCCTTTTTCAGGAAAGCATTCACACCTAGTTTCTTTGCTTTTTGAATCAGAAAATCTTCGTAATAAGCAGTGAGAACAATTATTTTGGTGTTTTTTAGTTGGGATCTGAGTTCTTCAATCAATACGAACCCATCAAAGTGGTTAATATTTAAATCACAGATAAAAACATCAGCAATGTTATGCATGAAATGGTTCCTGCAGGAATGTGCATCGCTGAATTTAAAAATGCCATAGTTGTTCCCGGTATTTTTAAGCAATTCGGAAATGCCGTTTAAAAAAAGTAGATGGTCATCACAAATAACGATTTGTTTGGGCATATTATCGGGAACTAGAAGCGTTTCTCCTAAAATAGAATTTACCTTTATAATTTACAAGGAAATTTTATTCCAAAAGGTCAGGACGGCGGGTTTTAGTCCGCTCCAATGCCTGCTCATGCCTCCATTCGTTCACCTTAGCTTCATGGCCGCTTAATAAAACATCGGGCACTTTATGTCCACGCCAGTCTGCCGGGCGGGTATAAACAGGAGCATCAAGCAGTTCTCCCTGAAAACTATCAGATAGGGCAGAGGTCTCATCGTTTAAAACACCGGGGATTAAACGCACAACAGCATCTACTACAATTGCAGCAGGCAGCTCTCCTCCGCTTAAAACATAATCACCAACTGATATCTCCCTGGTAACAAAGATATCGCGTATACGCTGATCTATGCCTTTGTAGTGGCCACACAAAATAATGATATTCCTTTTAATGGATAATTCATTGGCCGTGCTCTGGTTTAAAGTAACACCATCGGGACTCATGAAAATAATTTCATCATATTCTCTTTCTGCCTGAAGTTTTTCGATACAGGCTGCAAAAGGCTCAATACTCATTACCATACCGCTGCCTCCGCCATATTGGTAATCGTCTACACTTTTTTGTTTGTTGGTTGCATAATCCCTCAGGTTATGAACAACAATTTCGGCTATGCCTTTTTTTTGTGCACGTTGCAAAATAGAATGGGCAAACGGACTTTCTAGTAAAGCGGGCAAAACTGTTATAATATCGAAACGCATGGTGCAAAGGTAAGCCTTTAGTCTGAAGTCTTTAGTCTGAAGGCAAATTTTGCTATACTCAGTATCAATTTTGGCTATTATTGAAACTCATTGTGGTAAATATTAATCCAGCGTATTAACCTTTATCAGATCGCTCGCCCATTGCAAGGGCTTTCTACCGTTCCGTCCGTCAACAACACCGCTTACTTTCATTGTTTTTTTGTCATTGCTTAAGGTGTAATAGTTTGCATATTGCCTGCCTTTAAGATCGTAAGTAGCATCAGCCCTTGCATCCGAAATATTCAGCACATACATGTTGTTTGATAAAATTTTAAATGTGCCACTATGCGTGATGATCTGTACACCACCTTCATTGGTCATATTGTAAAAACTTCCATCCGCTTTAAAAACGATCTTACTCCCGGGGTTGGTAGTGTCGTTCCAGATGCCAACAAATGGTTTGATTTCTTTTAAATTAGCCTGTTGTACGGTTTTACAAGAAAAGGTGGTTAACACTGTAAGGAAAACTACGGCAATTTTTGATATTCTTTTGAGCATGTTAATTTTGGTTAGTATGAGACCTAAATTAACAATTTTTCCTTAAAAAACATTAGCTGTTAATCGCCGCCCTCCAGCTCAAATATTTCCTCAACGGGCTTATCAAAAACCCGGGCCATTTTTAGCGCCAACACGGTTGATGGGACATATTTCCCCGATTCGATGGTATTTATCGTTTGCCTCGAAACCTGGATCAGGTCTGCCAGTTCTGCCTGTGTAATGTTTTTAATGGCACGTTGTACACGGATATTATTTTTCATCAGAAAACCTTTCCTTTCTTAATCGCTGCAAACTATAATTAAATTTTGCTAAAAAAACTATGGGTATTGTCCATATATTATACACCAAAATCATCAAAAATGAAAGCCCGTAAAAACAAAAATTTATGGCTAACAGTATAACATAACTTACCAAAACGGCCCACTGCAAACTCTTTAGCCTAAGTACAGCAATATATTCGTCATCAATTCTTTCTTTAGAAAAGACTATCATTAGTAATCCTATGGTAATACCTAAAATCGCAAACTCATTGGTTAAATTATAATCAGCGAAAGTAATTGGTGAGTTTTCATTTATATTCTTTAATGAATAAATTTCAAAACCAGGGATTCTAAATTCTTTAGTTAAACAGAAGAATCCCAAGATGCAAAAACCTAAAAAAATTATCCAGCCAATTACCTTGTACTTGCTTGGAATTAAAAGCGAATTTTTCATATATCAAATATTTTTTACCAAATGTAAAGTATTCTTGATATTAATGTCAAGTATTTTTTACTAAAAGAATGTTTTATTTTACAAAACAGGCTTAACAATGGTAAAAAACAAGAAAATATTTTTGATTTTTTTAGCTTTCCAGATAAATATCCAGTAACCCTTCAGGTAAATCGAGGGTTAATGTTTTTTCATCTTCGTCGTATTCTACAATAAAATCTTCATTTAGCGGAAACAGGATTTCGGTTTCTTTATACATCACAGTAGCCACAAATTGTTGCGGATATTCGTTTACTTCCAAAATTTCGCCCAATTCGCCCAAGGTTTCATCTATTGCTAAATAGCCTTTAAAATCGGTATAGAAAAATTCTCCTTCTTCGCGTTCGGGCATTTGCGATAGGGGCAGGTATAATTTCTTTTTTAATAGCGGCTGCACTTTATCAATATGATCAGCATCATCAAAATTAAAATAGCCTGTTTTATTGGCCTGCAGTTTTGCCGAAGCTACAAAATACGGAACAAGCTTGCCGTTCATATCGGCAAATACCACATCAAATTCGAGCTGTTCGTATTCATCAAATTCGAAAAATACCTGAACTTCTCCCTTTAAACCCCTCGTTTTAGTAACGTAACCAATATAAAATGCTTCTTCGTGTTTCATATAATTGTAGTTGTCATCCTAAGGCACGAAGGATCTACTAATGATGGGACAGATCCTTCGTGCCTCAGGATGACATTTTTAGTTAAAAAAATAGCGTTCCGAAATTCGGAACGCTATTTTATGAGACAAAATAATTAAAATTATTCTGCTCCTTCTTCTTTAGTAGCTTCTGCTGCAGGAGCCTCTTCAGTTGCTTCAGCTTCAACAGCTGGTGCTTCTTCAGTAACCTCTTCTTCAACAACTTCTTCTGCAACTGGTGCATTTTTAGCTGCGATAGCTGCTGCTTTATCTTCTTTTTTCTTAGCTTCTGCTGCTAATGCCGCTTTACGCGCATCTGCTTTAGAAGTAGCTAAACCTTCTGATTTACCAGAAATTTTACCTGCTTTAGCATCTAACCAAGCTGCAAATTTTTCATCTGCCTGTTCTTGAGTTAAAGCTCCTTTTTTAACACCACCTTCTAAGTGTTTTTTGTACAAAACACCTTTGTAAGAAAGGATAGCACGAGCAGTATCAGTTGGTTGTGCACCACTGTTAACCCAAGCTAAAGTTTTTTCGAAGTTAATTTCGATGGTTGCAGGATTGGTGTTTGGGTTGTAAGAACCTAAACGCTCAATAAATTTACCATCACGTGGAGAGCGAGAATCTGCTACCACAACGTGGAAAAAAGGTTTTCCTTTTTTACCGAATCTTTGCAATCTGATTTTAGTTGCCATTTCTTTTTGTATTTATGTATTCAACATAGTTCCCGGAGCTTCATGCTGCGGGGCTGCAAAGATAACTAAAATACTGTAAATTAAAAACATAGTTTAATTTCTTTGTTTTCAGGATATTTGCGCCGAAATATTCTGCAGATACAAATGGAAAGAATTGCGATTGATATGGACGAGGTAATTGCCGATGCCCTTGGAAAATTTATTAAACTATATAACCGGGATTTTAACGTTCCTTTAGATTTAAAAATTGATGCCGGAAACGAAATCTACCACCATGTTCCGCAAGATGTTAACCAGAAATGGTTCGAATATATAAATGAACCCGGTTTTTTCCGAGATCTTGAGGTTATTGCAGATAGCCAACGGGTGATTAAGGCCTTACAAGAGAAATATGATGTTTATATTGTTTCGGCGGCAATGGAGTTCCGAAATTCATTGGTTGACAAGTACGATTGGATGATCGAACACTTTCCGTTCATTGATTGGCAGCACATGATGTTCTGCGGAAATAAAATTGTGAATGTTGATATTATAATCGACGACCGTATTAAAAACTTCGTGAACTTTGCCGGCCGTCCGTTATTATTTTCTTCGCCCCACAATTTGCTTGTAACAGAATATGAACGTGTAAATACCTGGGAGGAAGTAGCGGGTTTGTTGCTATAGGCCCTAGCAAAGTCCGTCATTTCGACCGCAGTGGAGAAATCTAATAGCTAATTATTTAAACATAAATTATAGATTTCTCCATTCCGCTGTGCTACAGTCGAAATGACGATCTTAACTCGTAAGGCCCCTCAATCTGTGTAATCCCTCAATCTGTGTAATCATCTTCTCCTAAAAATTAAATTCGCCTACCAGGTTTCCGCCACTACTTCCAGCCGCCATAGGCAATACAATCACTTTTCTCTGCTGTTTACCTGTTGCGTATCGGGTATAAATCTCAGCTGTTACTGTTGTTGGTCCGCTAATGTTAATCTGACTATCGCCGTAATAGTTAACTTCGATTTTATATTTTCCCTTGATTGCTTTTTTGATCATAAATTGTTCAGGGCCATAACCCGAAGTGAAATCGTTGCTGATCCTGCCGCCTATTTTTGTTCTCGAATTTCCATAAAACCCTTTTTCACCAGTTGGATCGGTTAACCATAGGTCGATATCGGTATCGTTCTTATTCCAGTTGAGCACCACGCGCACATCTACTGGCAAAGGCTGGATTAACCTTTTATCAACCCCTTTGACACTTAAGCTATTGCCATGTTTTGCAATCAGGTTATTGATTTCCGATATCACAATCTCCTCAATTCCTTGATCTCTATCAGCAATCTGACTGTTATAACTTTGGGTAAGTACCTTATATAAATGATCTAATGCAGCCTGGTATTGCCCGTTATCTGCCAGTGCTAAAGCGTAATCGCGGTAACTCTGCGCATCCATTGGTCGCCACTGCAAAACTTTTTGGGTTATAAAAAGTTCATCTTTATAATTTCCGGTCTGCTTTAATTTATAGGCTAAAGTTTTATATAAATCGGCATTCTCCAAATCCAGATCTGCAATATTACTTAAAATGGTCAGCGCCCTAACACTATCTTTCTGCTGGTAAAACCAATTGGCCACATCAAAATAAAACATAGGCGTGCTGATGTAGCTTGAACGCATTTTTAAATAAGCCTGATAAGCACTGTCCGGCTTTCCAACCAGGTTTTTCATATAATCCTTATCGCTTTTAAATTCGGGGATAACAATTGCGGGTTGTTGTACTGGTGGCGGCATCCTTATTGCATCTACATTTTGTACTTGAACACCTGCAACCCTACCCGCGAGAGCGCTTGAAGCATTGCCTCTAATGGTCGTGACTGATCCCGTTACAGAAGTTTTTCGTTGAGCAGCATATCCCACAACTACAACTTCATTGAGGGCTTTATCTTCACTCGCAATTGTTGCCTGATCTTGTTTTGCAACAGCCGCGGGCATTCTTACCTGACTTGCAGACTCAGCTCTGTTTCTTGCACGTAACTGTTGTGCAGCGGCTTCTCTTCTAGGTCCCTCCCCAACAGGCTCAGCCATTACAATATTAGCCGTCGGATCTCCATTTACATCTCTTTGGCCTGGATCAGGGTATCTTTCTTTCTTCTTTTCTGGCTCTTTATAGTAAAAGTCTGTATTCCACCAGGTTTTCAGTTCTTTGGTCATGGCTACCGCAGCATTGATCAGATCTTGCTTACGTTCCAAAATAGCTGTTCTGCGTTGCTTCAAAACCGCATTATAGGCCTGCTGTAGTTCAATAGGGGGCACAATATCATAACGCAGGTAATCATCAAGATTTTCTAACACGATGAGGCTGGTATTACGGGTAACAATGCCAAACTGTTTGCTCAAAACACTAATATCATCCTTATTATCTTCATACAGAATGTCCATTTCAGCAATTTTCTTCTGTGCCCAAACACGGCTAACATCAATGCTGCTTAAAGTATGCTCCGTAGCATTTAACCGAACAACCTGTTCTGAAACAACAGTATTTCCAAAACCAAACTGCAACGTAAATTCCGTATTAAACGCATTCATAATACCGGCTAAAGAGAAATGTCCGTTTACATTTACTTTCATTGAAGGATAAGTCTGCCTTACATCTGCTCCATTTTTAACCCCTAAAAACTGAAGGCTCTGCTGATTTAATTGTTTAAAAGCGTCGCCTACCGAAATGGAGTTCAGGTTAACAAATTGTCCACCCGTTTTCATGCTGATAAATTTCAAGGTGCTATAATCAGCTTTAAAAGCTGTGTTGATACAATGAACCGGTTTATTTAAGCTCACTGTATTTTTTCCGAATGTCGAAAGTCCATCAGTAAATAAGATATATTCGTCGGCCTGCAGGCTTTTAGAATTTATGGCGCTGAAATTTGTTCCTCCATCATACACCAGATTCTTCAGTTTATCTTTTAACTGTGTCCAGTTACCGTTCGAGATGACAAAAGTGCCTGCTTTCTTAAATCCATTATTAACCAAACCCAACTGTATGGTTAAATTTTGTTTTTGTTTGATAATCAAATCCAGCAATTCTATTTCCTTCTCTGCGTTACGCTGAAGACCACTTAAAGATGTATCCCAGATTAAACCAATTTGGTTAGCCCACTGCTTTTGACGGCTTTCAGTTTTAGGAAAAACATTAACCAGAAAATAATAACCTGTTGATGCCTTTTGCATTTGCACTTCAGTCAGGTCATTTCTTTTTGGAAGATTGATAGTAAGACCATTTTTAGGCTGATAGTTGGTTTTATTGATTTCGCCAACATAGGTATTTCCGTTGGCTTTTAAATCAAAACTGCCGTCTGGCTGTTCACCCAGTTCTGGTTTGATGATACTTTCGAAAACGGTAGTTTTTAACGAAAATTTTTCAATGGCCTGGTTATAATCTAATGGCAAATGGTATTGTAAAACATTCTTATTATTAAAACTTAACTCTTCTTCATAACCTACAATTATGGTTCTGCTGCCATTTGCCGGTAGGGGATAAATCCTGGTACGGAAATTATTTCCTTCAACTTTCTCCAGCAAGCCCGGATCTATCCTACGGCGCTCAATGCTTTCGAAAACCTCAGTTGCTTTCGCTTTTTCTACCGGAACAGCCTCACGCATCTTTCCGTTTATATCTAAAGCATAACGGCTAATGCTTACCCCTTCGGGCATGGGGAATGTTAATTCGCCCTCTAAAATTCGGTTACTGTTATTGTGGAAGGTCATTGTCATTACCGTTTTAGCAATATTTCCGGTAATCTGCACATCAATATTTAACTTTTTAAGTTTAACAGCATCTTTTTGCCCGCTGGTTTCGGCTTGCTGTACCTTTAAAACAGGCATTTGTGCCTGAACAAAAAACATAGTGAATAATAGGGGAAGGATGAGTAAGGTTTTAGATGGTCTCATAACTGTAATTTTAAATAGTGATGCAAAAGCATTAGCGATTACATAAATTTATTTTCGGAGCCTCATCTTTTTTGGTTTTAGAAGTAAAATACCTTTTGGAAAATCTAAAATGGGCTTTTCTAAAAAAATGTAACATTTCTAAAAAAATTTGTTCTAATTATTAAAACTGAAACCATGTTAGTAACCACCACGCCTTCAGTTGAGGGCAGGAAAATTGTAAAATATATAGGTCTTGTTACCGGAGAAACCATTATTGGCGCAAATATTTTTAAAGATTTATTTGCTGGCATAACAGATATAGTAGGGGGCAGATCGAGTTCTTATGAACGCGTTTTAAGAGAGGGAAAAGATACAGCAGTTAACGAAATGCAACAGTACGCAGCCGCATTGGGTGCAAACGCAATTGTTGGTGTAGATTTAGATTATGAAACGGTAGGCAGCGGCGGCAGCATGTTAATGGTGAGCGCCAATGGTACTGCTGTAATTTTAGAAGATTAAGAAATTGCTTATTGCGAAAACTAAGCAAAAACAAGAAAGTCTTTCCGGTGCGGGAAAGACTTTTCTTTTTATATCCTGTTTTCGATTAAAACGAAAGTATATCGATTAATTTAAGCCATTTAGAGCTCACTTTTTCTGCATTAATGTGTTTAATGGCATGATCAAAGGGCGTAAAAACAATTTCACGGTTAATCTGGCCAGCCATAACCCCGCTTTCGCCATTAATTAAACCCTCTACAGCGGCAACACCTAATCTACTGGCCAATACACGATCCATACAGGTTGGTTTTCCACCACGCTGAATGTGCCCTAAAACAGAAACTTTAGTATCGTAATGCGGGTATTTTTCCTGCAGAATTTCGCCAACCTTAAATGCGCCACCGGTATCATCACCTTCAGCAACGATAATAATTTTCGAGGCCTTATCTTTACGGCTATGCTCCAGTTTATGCAAAATGTCGTTTGCATTCATGTTTGCTTCCGGAATCATAATGGCTTCGGCGCCCACACCAATTCCACTTCTTAAAGCAATTAGGCCCGAGTCGCGGCCCATTACCTCCACTATAAAAAGCCTGTCGTGCGATTCGGCTGTATCTCTGATCCTATCCACCGCATCGATAACGGTATTAATGGCAGAGTCGTAACCAATGGTAAAATCTGTTCCGGCTAAATCGTTATCAATAGTGCCAGGCAAACCAACAATTGGGAAATCGAACTCTTTTGAAAAAATATTTGCACCTGTAAATGTTCCGTCACCACCAATTACAACCAAGGCATCAATTCCGTTGGCTTTTAGGCTTTTATAAGCTATTTTTCTGCCCTCAACGGTTTTAAAAGCTTCGCTGCGTGCGGTTTTTAAAATGGTTCCTCCGCGCTGGATAATATTTGCTACAGATTTGCGGTCCATAGGGATAAAATCATTGTTGATCAACCCTTCGTACCCACGGATAAACCCGGTTACTTCAATATCATAATAAATTGAGGCCCTTACTACGGCCCTGATTGCGGCATTCATGCCTGGCGAATCTCCGCCAGAGGTTAAAACACCAATATTCTTAATCTTATTCATTTGTTTGTTTCTTAGCAAATTCTGATAATCCATTGTCCAGATATTGCAAATATTTATCTATATTAAATTCTACTCCGATAGGAGGCGAAACTAATTCTTTTTCATCAGTACCCAAAAGTACATAATATGGTTGCGAAATGGTATTAAATCTTTCGGCCTGTAAATGTTTAAATTTTTTACCAACCGTATTCACTCTTGTACCTAAAATTTTAGAATCAAATTGTTCAGCAGCTGGCAGATCAGTTTTATCATCAGTATAAAGCGACACAACAATATAGTCTTCTTTCAATTTTTTAAGCACGCTCGGGTCAGACCAAACTCTTGCTTCCATTTCGCGGCAATTTACACAGCCATGGCCCGTAAAATCAAGGAATAACGGTTTTTTTACCTCCTTTGCATAAGCCAATGCTTCCTGGTAATCAAAAAATCCATCAATATTATGCGGAATGTGCAGGAATTCAGCATATTTACGTTTAGTGTGACCGGTTGTTGTGGTTTGGTTTGATCCACCACCGCTATCTTGTCCGATCACAAAATCCTGAGTAGAAAGCGGAGGTACCAATGCACTTACGGCTTTTAAAGGAGCTCCCCATAAGCCCGGAATTAAATATATTGCAAACACGAAAGTGGCGGTTGCAATAAATAACCTTGGCACTGAAACATAAGGAAGATCACTATCGTGAGAAAATTTGATTTTTCCCAATAAATAAACGCCTAAGATTAACGCGAGTACAATCCAAATGGCCAAGAAAATCTCTCTATCCAATATGCCCCAGTGATAAGCCAAATCGGCTGTTGAAAGGAATTTTAAAGATAAGCCCAGTTCTAAAAAGCCAAGAAAAACTTTAATAGAGTTTAACCATCCGCCAGATTTTGGCAATCCCGTCATTAAACTCGGGAAAATAGCAAACATGGTAAAAATTATCGCTAGCGATAAGGAGAAACCAAACATTACCACAACCGGTGTTAATAAATCGGTATTAATGGCAACTAACGAGGTTCCGATCAGTGGGCCCGTGCAAGAGAAGGATACAACCGCTAAAGTTGCTGCCATGAAAAAGATCCCGCTTAAACCTTTAGCGTCCGATTTAGCATCAAGTTTATTTACAAAGGAACTTGGCAAGGTGATTTCGAATGCACCTAAAAACGATACGCCGAAAACGATGAGTATTAGAAAGATGAAAATATTAAAAAATCCATCGGTAGATATTTCATTTAATGCACTGGCGCCCCAGATCAAAGTAATAATTACTCCTAAACCAACATAAATTACAATGATCGATAAGCCGTAAATAATGGCACTTCTGATTCCTTTTGCCCTGCTTTCGGCTCTTTTGGTAAAAAAACCTACAGTAAGCGGAACCATGGGAAAAATACATGGAAGAAAAAAAGCGGCTATCCCAGCCAAAAGGCCTAAACCAAAGGTTACCCAAAGCGATTGTTTCGGGGCATCCTTACCAGCTACGACAGCTTTTTCTACTTTGGCTGTATCCTTTTTTAGGGTATCTTTTTCCGTTTTTACTTGGCTATTGGCTGCACTATCCTGTGCAGAACCTACTTCGGTAAAAACAATATCATCGGGAGGAACAGTTGCTGCGGTATCCTGTGTTACCAGGGCATAACTCTTAACGGCAGGCAATGCAATAAACATTGTAGCCATTAACAACAATAATAAAACCTTTTTCATTTGTGTGTTTTGTGTGTGTATTTTTTGAAACCGTGAAATTAAGAATAATTTTAGAAACGATTTTTTATAAACCACTACAACACGTAGATTTTACTTTAAAAAGAAACAGTCCCGAAAATTCGGGACTGCTTGTAAATATTTTGATGTCAACTATTTAACCGGAACACTGAACTCAACTTCTTCTGGTGGAAGACATTGTTTATCGTTACAAACCATAAACTCCACTTTACCTTTAACAGCAGTTGTACCTTTATTTAATTTCACCTTTTGCTGGAAAATTACTGCTTTTTCGAAATAGCTTACATTCATTTTAAATGTACTTTCGTATTTAACAATTGCTTTAGGCTCGATTGTTTTACCAACCAGGCTAAAATCTTTAGAAGGGGCAAAAGTAAAAGTCGTTTTTACCGGACCACCATCTTTCACATTTTGCGAATAGATATGCCATCTATCTTCGATTGTAGCCTTTAAATATATAACGGCTTCATCTTTACTTATTTTCTTTGCAGAATAAGCCCAGGTAACCGGCTTTTCGATTTGGGCAAATGCACCTGCGATGGTAAAAAGTACCATCGAAAGCACTAGGCTGATTTTTTTCATTGTGTGTTTATTTTGTGTGTGTAAATTCTATTTCTTTAAAATTAAAGACTTTTAAGCCGTTCTTTGTATCAACCGTTAGCCTACCATCATCTTCAACTCCTGTTATAATACCTTCAAAAAACGCTCCATTTTGCATATACAACGCTTGAATATTGAAGTTATAAAGCCTTGAAAGGTAATCATTTTGTAAAATACTATATTTCCCGGCCCTCAAAATTAAGTAGTATTTTTCCATAAATATGAATAATTTCTCCATAATATCCATTAAAGGCACATCTCTTTGTAAAATTTGAATGACGGAAGTAGCACGTTGGCTAATACTATCCGAAAATTCGGATTGATTAATATTTAAACCAATGCCAATTACTGATGATTTAATGGAATTGCCTGTCAGTGTATTTTCGATTAATATTCCACCTAATTTCTTATTTTGGTAATACATATCATTAGGCCATTTTACTTTTATCCCTTCTGGAACAAAGCAGGATAAAGCATCACTAACGGCTAAACTAACAGCTATATTTAAATAAAACTGTTTATTAAGGGGCAAAAACGAAGGTCTTAAATAAATACTTGTGCTTATATTTTTTCCTGCCTGTGTTTGCCAAACGCTTTCCTGCTGTCCTCTTCCGGCAAACTGATTATCTGCCATAATTACAGTCCCTTCGGCTAATGGCTCGGATTTTGACACCAAATCTTTTAAAAAGTTATTAGTAGAATCAACTTCTTTTAATTTGATTAAATTTTGACCAACAAATAGTGTCGAAAAAGTGTTATTTTGCAAGTGTTGAATTTATAATATTGTAATTCCAAAATTAAAGCATTTTAATGGTAAAAAAGAAAATAGTAGCCCTTTCTACATACCTTTCTGAGTTAGCTGTTCACGGCATCCAGGAGAAAAAAGGAGAAGATATAGTGCGGTTAGATCTTAGAAATATTCATACTTCAGTGGCTGATTACTTTATTATTGCGAGCGCCAATTCCGGTACTCAGGTAAAAGCTATTGCTGATAGTGTAGAAAAAGAAATATATAAAGCCACTCAGGCCGATCCAAGACATAAAGAAGGTTTCGAATCAGCAGATTGGATTATTCTTGATTATTTCGATGTGGTTGTGCACATTTTTAAAACCGAAAAGCGCCACTTTTATGGCATAGAAGAACTTTGGGGGGATGCAGAAAGCACAAATTATCAAAGCGCATAACCTATAGAACCATTTTGACAAAGACAAATGAACGACAATCAAAATACCAACGAAAAACAAGGAAAAAGAATTCCAAATATTCCAAAAAAACCACAGAAAGGATCAAAATTTAATATTTTCTGGGTTTATGCAGCCATTATCATTGCGATTATAGCAGCACAGTTTTTATTTACTACCGATGGCGGTAAAGAGGTTACCTACCAAAAGTTTGAACAACAGATGTTACTTAAAGGTGATGTTCAGAAAGTTGTTGCTTATAAATCAGACGATTTAGTACGGGTAGAGGTTTACATCAAAAAAGATAGTTTAGAGAAAAAGAAACTATACGATGCTTATAAAAGCAATAGCACGTTTAATGTAAACAGTAACAATGCTAGCCCTGTTGTATATTTCAATGCCGGCACAATGGATGGCCTTGATAAACAACTGGCAGATTCGCAAAAAGACCTTCCGGCTAACCAACCAAGGATACTGGCAGAAAAAACCAGCCGCAGCAATCCGTTAGCAAGCTGGTTCTTAAGTATCATTTTACCTGTGTTGCTTTTAATCGGTTTCTGGATCTTTATGATGCGCAGAATGGGCGGTGGTGCTGGCGGTGGCGGTCAGATTTTCAGTATCGGAAAATCAAAAGCAACTTTATTTGATAAAGAAAGCCAGGTAAACATTACGTTCAACGATGTTGCAGGCTTAGAAGAAGCAAAAACAGAGGTAATGGAAATTGTAGATTTCCTAAAAAACCCTAAAAAATATACCGATTTAGGTGGAAAAATCCCTAAAGGTGCTTTACTTGTAGGTTCGCCGGGTACCGGTAAAACCTTGTTGGCTAAAGCTGTTGCAGGCGAGGCTCAGGTTCCTTTCTTCTCTCTGTCAGGATCTGATTTTGTGGAGATGTTTGTAGGGGTAGGTGCATCTCGTGTTCGCGACTTATTTAAACAAGCAAAAGATAAATCGCCGTGTATCATCTTTATTGATGAGATTGACGCTATTGGCCGAGCGCGTGGTAAAAATGGTGTAATGGGTGGAAATGATGAACGCGAAAACACCTTAAATCAACTTTTAGTTGAAATGGACGGTTTTGGCACAAATACACATGTTATCATTTTAGCTGCCACTAACCGTGCTGATGTTTTAGATAAGGCCTTATTAAGGGCGGGGAGGTTCGACAGACAGATTTATGTTGATTTACCGGATGTTATCGAGCGTAAACAAATTTTCGAAGTTCACATCACTCCGCTTAAAAAATCAGAAGAGCTTGATACCGAATTTTTAGCAAAACAAACGCCAGGGTTCTCAGGAGCAGACATTGCAAATGTTTGTAACGAAGCGGCATTAATTGCTGCCCGTAAAAATAAATCGGCAGTTGACAAGCAAGATTTCTTAGATGCTGTTGATAGAATTGTAGGTGGTTTAGAAAAGAAAAACAAAATCATTACGCCAGCCGAAAAACGCGCTATTGCGATCCACGAGGCTGGTCACGCCACAGTAAGCTGGTTGTTGGAACATGCGGCGCCTTTAGTTAAGGTTACGATTGTGCCACGCGGACAGAGCTTAGGCGCAGCCTGGTATTTACCAGAAGAACGCTTAATTGTTCGCCCGCACCAAATGCTTGATGAAATGTGTGCAACTATGGGTGGTAGGGCAGCTGAAAAAGTGATGTTCGATACCATTTCTACCGGTGCACTTAGCGATTTAGAAAAAGTAAATAAACAAGCCAGAGCAATGGTTACCATTTATGGTTTGAACGATAAACTAGGAAATATTACTTATTATGATTCATCTGGTCAGAATGAGTATAATTTCTCTAAACCATATTCAGAGGATACTGCTTTAACTATCGACAAAGAAATTTCGGCATTAATTGAAGGCCAATACCAAAGAGCAATTAGTTTATTAGAAGAAAATAAAGATAAATTAATCCAATTGGCCGATATCCTGATCGAAAAAGAAGTTTTATTTAAAGACGATTTAGAAGTGATTTTTGGTAAACGTTTATTCGAAAGCCAAGGAGAAAGCGGAACTCCCGGACATATTACTCCGGTAGAAGCATAAATAAATAATTTCTATTATTACATTTGCTACCCTAGTTTAATTATTAGGGTAGCTTTTTTTTATAATGAAGGATAATACGACAGCGAAAGAACAAATACTAAAAAAGATAAGGAAAGCACTATTAGAAAAGCGCGAAAACCCTTATCCTAATTTAGAAGAAAGTCAATTGTATAAAAAAAATACGGATGAGCTAGAGGTATTATTTGCCGAACAGCTCACCGCTATATCTGGCAACTTTATCTTCTGCGAAGACGGGATCGATTTTTTTGAAAACATGCTACAGTTGGCCGACAAGTTTAAATGGCGAAAAATATACTGCTGGGAACCGGAACTTCAACAGTTTTTAAGCAAATATGAATTTCCTTTTTACCAAACCGATAAAGATTTTGAACAGGCCGAGGTAGGCATTACCCTTTGCGAAGCCTTAATTGCCCGTAATGGAAGTGTTATGGTAACAAACCAGGGTGCTGCCGGAAGAAGGCTTAGCATCTTTCCACATCATCACATCGTGATCGCCAAAACCAGTCAGTTGGTTTTAGATCTTAAAGATGCTTTTCTGTTATTAAAGAACAAGTATGGCAATCAAATCCCATCAATGATCAGCAACATTACAGGCCCAAGCAGAACTGCCGATATCGAAAAAACTTTGGTTTTAGGCGCGCACGGACCTAAAGAGCTTTTTGTATTTCTCATTGATGATTTTAGTTAAAACTATATTAGTTTTGGCAATTACCGCTCAGAACTAAAAATGGCAGCAACGACTTTGTTACCGCCATAATCATAGTTTTTGTACTGCAAAACTTAATTGTCCAAAAAAGATTGACTGTTGAATGTTGTTACCTATCCGCTTTTAATATTTTCTTAACCACCATTTCCCTATTGGCATTAAGGCAATACACATCTTCATCATAATTGGTATATACACGTGAGAGAAAAGGGGTAAGATCAGGTTCACCTGGCATTTTTCTGCCACCAACATAGATGGATATGCTTACAAAGCGGCCAGCATCTTTATCCAGTTTTATACTTTTCTTGGTTTTTAGGTTGTAAATTTCAACGTTTTCGTAACCGGTATAATTATTTCCATAAGAGCGCCATTCTGGAAGGGTTGGGCTTTTGCATACCACAAAATAATCATCAGCCAGGTGAAAAATGGTACTAATGGTGTTATCGTTGAAATATCTTTTTCCTTTAAGGTCGACTATATCGGCAACATTTAGTTCTCTTCCGTTTGATATTTTATTGGTTTCCTTTAAAAGTACGATTCCAATGTTCTTTGGAAAATTATTTTTGTTTTCGCCCATTACAGCATAAGCCTCTAAATAATCGTTACTCTTTAGCACAGTATCTTTATTCTCGTTTAAAAAACAATTAGCCCGGCTATTGTGGGTAAACATACCCATTCCCCAACCTGCATAGAGCTGTATATCTTTGCCTAACTTAACCGGGCCTTTCTTTACAGTCGGCTCGGGCTTTTTGTTCTCGGTTGCCGGCGTTTTACCCATCGTAACATGCACTTCAGTTACTTTATTCTTAGCTGCATATTCTGCCTGTTTCTTTTTAAAAGCAATTGCGTTTTCTGCTTTAAGTTTTTCATTTTTTAAATTATGTGCAGCGGAAGCAGCTTTATCATCCGCTATTTTCTTTTTGCGGGCGTCCTCATTTTCTTTGTCACAAGCAGGGCACATCAGTTTTCCCTCCGCGTTATTCCAGCCTTTAGGTGCAAACCTGCAATTATAACGGGCATATTCGCTCTTCGAAACATGCGATTGCGCATTTGCCACCTGTACCATGAACAAGAGCAAAACAATGGTCAAGAAACTTTTCATTTTATTTCGTTTAATTTGTTGTAAAAATACCCGATCAACTAAATGATTTATATACCCTTTACTGGGTATATTTAGTACATGGCTTAAATACCATATCTATGAAAAAACAGGTAAAATATGGCACAGAAGCTAAACGTGACTGAGAAAGCAGGATTATTAAAATTCGCAATTGAAAATAAGCTCCGTTAATATTTAATTAATTTTCGTTTCTCGAATATAATTGATATTTTTATACTACATACCGTTTTAGTATGCGGTATTATAATTATGAGCAGAGCAATAAATACGGTAATAACCGGTACTGGAAGTTATATTCCACAGAATATTATTTCTGGTAATGAATTCCTAAATTCTACGTTTTTTGAGAATGGGAGTCTATTGGAGAAAGAGAATTCGGAGATCATTGATAAATTCTCTGAGATTACGGAAATTGTAGAAAGACGCTACGCCTGCCCCGAGCAGTTAAGCAATCATATTGGCGCAAAGGCCGCAGAAAAAGCCATTGAAAATGCAGGAATTGATAAAGAAACTTTAGACTATATTATATTCTGTCACAATTTTGGCGATATCCCTTTAGGTAGCAACCGCATAGATATTTTGCCTTCTTTGGCTTCAAAGGTAAAACAACAATTAGGTATTCAAAATCCAGACTGTGTTGCCTACGACATTATTTTTGGTTGTCCGGGATGGGTTCAAGGTGCGATACAGGCAGATTATTATATTAAAAGCGGAGATGCAAAACGTGTTATGGTTATTGGTGCAGAAACCTTGAGCCGCATTATCGATCCACATGACCGTGATAGCATGATCTTTTCGGATGGTGCAGGCGCTGTAATTTTCGAGGCAGAAGAATCAGAAGAAAAAAGAGGAATACTAGCACATAAAACAGAAACGCATGCCGTAAACCATGGCAATTTATTAACCATGGGCAAGAGTTCTCATCCTGATGAAACCAATGGAAACCTCTATTTAAAAATGAATGGGCGTAAGCTGTACGAGTTTGCGGTAGTTCAGGTGCCTCAGGTGATTAAAAAGGCTATTGATAAAGCAGGCTTAAGCGTTGAAGATGTAAATATCGTATTTGTTCACCAGGCTAATGGAAAAATGGATACGGCTATCATGAAACGTTTGTTTAAGCTTTATGGTAAAGATACAGTACCAGAAAACTTAGTCCCGATGACGATTTCATGGTTAGGAAACAGTTCAGTTGCCACCGTACCAACCTTATTAGACCTGGTATTAAAAGGCGAAGTTAAAGGTTATAAAGTTAAACCTGGCGATGTAGCTGTTTTTGCTTCAGTAGGAGCAGGGATGCACATTAATGCCTTTATACACCGCTTCTAATTCGCTAACCGTTTTAATCCGGCCCTGGCCTGGCTTTCAATACTGCTTTCAAATTCATGATTTTTCATGGCAATGGCTGTATTGAAAGCCTCTTTTGCTTTCGCATTATTTTTCCGTCTTTCGTAAACCTTACCCATCTGCACTGCAGCGTTGGCAGCAAAATAATATTTCAGGTTTTTGCCCTCATTAATTGTCTCCTGATAAGCTGTTAATGCTTGATCGTCTTTCCCTAAATCATCATAAATTCTACCTAATCGGTAATTGAATTCTGTTCTGTCCTTATCGTTGGTGTAATCCTTTACTTTCTTATCATCAAGGATCTGTAAGGCCTTGTTCAAATAACCACCATCAAACAGTAACCGGGCTTTTAACAGATCAATTGTTGGCGTTCCTGAAGTAGCTTCGGCTTTCGCCTGTTTGTCTTTTTCCATGTAGGTATATCCGTTTTTAACTGCCTTGGCTGCAAATGCTGCGTAAGCCGCTTTATCTCCCTTCAGAAGAGAGATCCAGCCCAAATGAAGGTAAGCGTCCTTCACAAAATTCACGCCCTTGGTTGCCTGCAAAAAGCGGTTAAAATAGGTTCCTGAATTAAGATCCAGTTTATTCAGGTGCGCAATGCCTTCCAGATAATCTAAATAAGGAAAAGGTTGATACACGCCTCCTTCAGGTCGCTTGGCCAAAATGACGATAGCTTCTTCACTATGCCCGTTTTTGATGCATACATAACTCTGCAAATAACTTTTTAATAAACTGGTATCGGCAATCCGTTCGGTATATTTTATTGTTTTTGCATAGGCCTGTGGGCTATGCGCCACATCTGTTAATACATAGGCATAATAAAACACCACTTCTTCGTAAAAAGGCTCGTAGGAAGATTTCGGTAGATTATCGGCCAGTTTTTCGAACATATTTAATCCGTTCTGGAGGTTCCCTTTTATTCCAAAAGTAGACAGCGCTGTTTTTAAAGCTCCATCCGGAAGATTACCCAAAACCGCGTTAATCAAACCCAAACCTTTAAGGTTAAGGTGAAAATTTGGGAACTTCTTATTGTTCTCCTGCAAAAGGCTGTTAGCCTTTTTAACCTCCATTGCAGCATTAAAATATTCACCAAAACGACCACGGATCAGTGCCCATTGCAAATTAATTTCTGCCTGTGCATACAGGTAGTACGGCGATTTTTTATCATCATCACTTATTTGATCCAATCGTATAGATTTATTGCCTTTTAAGCGATCAAAATCAGCTTTGCTCTCTGAAGTTAAAACCGTAAAATAATCTACATAGTTTTCTAAAAGCGGAATGATGGAATTATTGGGGTGCTGCTTTTTTTCAGTAGAGATATAAGCCCTTGCATTGCCTAACTTAAGTTCGAATATACTTTTATAGGCATTTAAGCAATTGTTGTTAAAATCGAAATTTGCAAATAAAGACGCTGGAAGCAGGAGAAGAGCAGAAAATACAAAAACAGGGAAGATTTTAGTCATTCGGGATATATTTCAGTTTGATTCTGTGCTATAGCAACAGTAGTTCACATTTAAACAAATATCTACATTAAACGCTAAAATCATATTCTTGTTTTGTGTAAACGCCAGAAAATAGGTCTAAACAAAAAACGTCCCGATTAAATCGGGACGTTCTAATAATTTTATGATGCGGACTAAGCTTCTGCTACTTCATGCGTTAAAGCTTCATCAACCAAAATACGCCCGCAGTGTTCGCAAACGATAATTTTTTTACGTTGACGGATATCTAACTGACGTTGAGGAGGAATCTGGTTAAAACAACCTGAGCAAGAATCGCGGTCGATTGTTACTACAGCTAAACCATTTACAGCATTTTTGCGTAAACGTTTATAGGCAACCAATAAACGCTCCTCAATTTGAGGCTCGGCTTTATCAGCTTTCTTTTGTAAATCTTGCTCTTCTTTTTCAGTTTCAGCAGTAATTACATCAAGCTCGCCTTTTTTAACTTCTAAATCTTTCTTTCTGCCATCTAACTCAGCTTTAGCAGCTTCGTAGATTTCAGTTTTAGAAGTGATTTCGAAACCGTGTTCTTTAATTTTCTTTTCAGAAACCTGAATATCTAAACCTTGAATCTCAATTTCTTTCGTTAAAGCATCGTATTCACGGTTGTTTTTAACTTCTTTTAATTGAGTATCGTATCTTTTGATGGCAGCTTGCGCATCTTTAATTGTATTTTTACGGGTTACGATTGAATCCTCAAGATCATCAAGTTCGCCTTTGATTTTTGCAATTCTAGTTTCTAATCCTAAAACGTCATCCTCAAGATCGGCAACTTCCATTGGTAATTCACCACGTACCTGGCGGATCTTATCAATTTTTGTGTGGATATTTTGTAATTCGTATAAAGCCTTTAGCTTTTGTTCTACGGTTTGTTCCATTAAAACAAGTAATTTATGGGGTTTGTATTTTGCTCCGTTAAACGGATTGCAAAGTTAGTAAATTTTTTCTGAATAATTTCAAGCAATAAATTTGAGGTAAATTGTTCAGTTTCAAAGTGTCCGATGTCGGCAATGATCAATTTTTCCTCTGCATCAAAAAACTCGTGATATTTAAAATCTGCGGTAATAAAAGCATCTGCCCCGGCAGCAATGGCCTCTTTTAACAGGAAGCTTCCCGAGCCGCCGCAAACCGCCACTTTTTTAATTCTTTTGCCAATTACCTCGGTGTGCCTAACCACTTTGGCCTGCATTCTGTCTTTTACCAAATGTAAAAAATCATAGGCATCCATATCGTATTCCAGCCAGCCTACCATGCCCGAGCCCACCAATTGGTGTTTGTTTTCGAGTTTGTAAATATCGTAGGCCACTTCTTCATAAGGGTGGTTCTCGAACAATGCAACCAGGATTTTGCGTTCGGCCTGTGTAGGGTAAACCATTTCAATCCGCACTTCGGCCTCACGGTGGCGAACGCCTCTCTCACCTACAAAAGGATCAGCATCTTCGTTACCTTTAAAGGTGCCAAAGCCATCGGCATTGAAACTGCACTCACTATAATTGCCAATGTTACCTGCTCCCGCATAAAACAATGCCGACCGCAATTGCTCTGCCTGGGCCTGCGGGCAATAGGTAACCAGTTTTTTCAAAAGGCCTGTTTTCGGTGAAAGCACTTTAGTTCCTGTTAAACCCAAACGCTCACAAATCCTCGCATTTACACCGGTATGAATGCTATCAAGATTCGTATGAATGGCATAAAGTGCAATATTATTCTTAATTGCCTTAAGCACTACGCGCTCCACATAATTTTTACCGTTTAGTTTTTTTAACCCTTTAAAAACGATTGGGTGGTGGGTAATAATCAGATTGCAGCCTGTTGAAATTGCTTCATCTACAATTTTTTCTACACAATCTAAAGCCACCAAAGCCCCATGGATTTCCATATTCGGATCGCCCACAATCAAACCAGCGTTATCATAATCTTCCTGATAATTAAGTGGTGCTATGCTTTCTAAATAGTTCGTTATTTCGGCTAATTTCATTTGATAAATATAGAAAATTTGGGGTTTTGTTGGTAAGAGAAATGATTAATGTTTTGAAAACGTACAGTTGCTGCAAATGGCTAGGGCAGCCCCGCCATTTGCTTATCCGATGAAGAATCGGAATCGCGGCTGTCGGGTTTAGTTAACGTAAACCTGTAGTTCTTTTGATCCTTCAGTCCCCTCAAAGCGCAACAAAACCAATGTTTATAAACCCGATAGAAACAAAAAGCCCGCAAACCCAATTTTTCATTGGGTGCGGACTTGTCGTGTATAGCGGGACGAACATTAATAATTGCGCTGTCTTTGCTTTTCAAAAAATTATTAAGGATCCTAAAAGTGAAAGTTTACTGAAAACCGCCCATTCTTACCATCTGCAAGCTTTCGAAAACCATTTTCTGGTTATGTTCAAAAGCTAGGGTTTTGTGATTTACGACATCAATGATCGATCCGATAAAACATAAACCTGCGGTTAAGAGGTATAAAATACCCATTCCGATCTGCCCGATGATAAACCTTTGCAATCCTGGGACAGCAAATAAACCGATTAAACAGAAAATTAGCATATCTGATGGATTTTTCCTTTTGCTGCTGTAAACCATTAAGAAGTTACGCAATTGTTGTTCGGTTAATCCGGTGGTAGCTTGTTGTAAGTATGAGAATTCTTCTGGCGTTATACCTGGTAACGACATTAGAGGTGATTGAAATATATCCATGGTTGCTATGTATTTGTGGTTGAAATTTTAAACGTTTTTTTATTTTTCATCAATGTGTAAATTCTATAAACTATAATCAAAAGTGCCGGAAACCCAAACCAATGTTCGGAAAAGCTTTCGGTAAACTCGCCATGTAAAATATGACTGATTGACCTGCCTATACCACATCCCGGACACCAATCCTCAAAACCTAAATTGGCTAGCGGACAAAGTGTGAAGTGATGCTCGTGGCCATTCGTTGTTGCCAGTAATACTAAAGCTGCTACCCAGAAAAAAAGTTCTAGTGGAAAGCTTTTAATGTACTTCATTGTTTCACTTTTTATATAATTTAGAGGTTATAACACCACCTTTGTTACATCAATTTGCCTGTAATCGACGAATGGGGGATATATTTCGACAAAACCAGTAATGGAATCTAACAAAAGATCTTATTTATTTTGCTTTTTGTTTTTCAACACGGTAACCCAGCCAAAAATAGTTAAAAAAACCTTTACACAAATTGCAGGTTAATATTAAAAGATAAGCTTATTTTTGTGCCTTGAACATTCGCGATTTAATAAACAGATACAAAACCGACGATAGGGTAACCCAATTTACCAAAGCGTTGAACAGCAGCAAAAACCCAAAGATACAATTAAAGGGATTGGTGGGTTCGGCTGATGCTATTGTTGCCCTGTCTTCTTACTTTATATTACATAAACCCCTACTGTTCGTTCTACCGGATAGAGAAGAAGCGGCTTATTTTCAGTCTGACCTGGAAAGCGTTTTGGATAAACAGGTTTTATTGTTTCCTTCTTCTTACCGCAAATCATTTGATTTTACACAGGTAGATACGGCCAACGTTTTGGCCCGTGCAGAGGTTTTAAACGAACTGAACCACGATTCGGAATACGGAAAAATTGTGGTTTCTTATCCCGAAGCCATTGCCGAAAAGGTTATTGATCGCTCTGCTTTAGAAAAAAACACTTTAGAAATTAGTTTAGGTGCCAAATTGGGCATCGATTTTATCAACGAATTTTTAATTGATTATGATTTCGACAGAAGAGATTTTGTTTATGAACCAGGTCAATTTTCTATCCGTGGCGGTATTGTAGATATATTTTCTTTCTCGTCCGATCTTCCTTACCGCATTGAGTTTTTTGGCGATGAGGTAGAAAGCATTAGGAGTTTTGAAATTGAAAGTCAGCTTTCGGTTGCCGATGTTAGGTCGCTTACAATTGTGCCAAACGTTCAGGCGAAATTTTTAACCGAAAGTAATATCAGTATCCTTGACTATATCGATCAGGATACACAACTCTGGTTTAAGGATGTTGAGTTTACCCTTGATATTATTAAAGCTGGCTTTAAAAAAGCCGTTGAACTCTGGAAAGCTTTATCTATAGCAGATAAAACCCAAAACCCAGAATGGATCGACCCTAAGTTTGCCTTTACAGACGAAAAATTGTTGGGTGATCATCTTCAGGATTTTCCTTTGATAGAATTCGGCAAGCAGTTTTTTTATAAAACGGATAACCGTTTTGAGTTTGAAACCAAGCCACAACCTTCCTTCAATAAAGATTTCAACCTACTCATTCACAACCTTAAGGAAAATGAAAAGGCCGGCATTGTTAATTTTATTTTTACCGATTCGCCAAAACAGATCGAGCGTTTATATGCCATTTTAGAGGATATTGATAAAACGGCCAAGTTTACGCCAATTAACAGCATGCTGCGCGAGGGTTTTATAGATCCACAGATCCAAACGGCATTTTATACCGATCACCAGATTTTTGATCGTTACTATAAATACAAGCTTAAAAAAGGCTATCAGAAAAGCCAGGCCATTACCCTAAAAGATCTTCGGGAATTAAAATCAGGCGATTATGTTACCCATATTGATCATGGAATCGGCAAATATGCCGGGCTTGAAAAAGTTGAGGTAAATGGTAAAACGCAAGAGATGATCCGTTTAATTTATGCAGATAACGATCTGCTTTACGTAAACATCAACTCGTTAAACCGCATTGCCAAATACAGTGGCAAAGAGAGTGGAGTACCCAAGATGAATAAGCTGGGTACCGATGCCTGGGATAAGCTAAAAAAAACTACTAAAAAAAAAGTTAAAGATATCGCCCGCGATTTGATCAAGCTTTATGCTTTGCGGAAAACCCAGGCTGGAACAGCGTTTTCGCCAGATAGCTATTTACAAACTGAACTGGAGGCTTCTTTTATTTACGAAGACACCCCCGATCAGTTAAAGGCTACCCAAGACGTGAAAAAGGATATGGAATCACCACATCCAATGGATCGTTTAGTGTGTGGTGATGTTGGCTTCGGAAAAACAGAGATCGCTGTGCGTGCTGCATTTAAAGCGGTAGCAGAAGGCAAACAGGCGGCGATCCTGGTTCCTACAACCATTTTGGCTTTACAGCATTTTAAAACCTTTTCGTCGCGTTTAAAAGATTTTCCCGTTACGGTAGATTACATTAACCGTTTTAAAACCAGTAAACAGATTAAAGATACCCTTGCCGAGGCCGCAGCCGGTAAGGTTGATATATTAATCGGCACACACCGTTTGCTAAGCAAGGATGTAAAGTTTAAGGATCTCGGCATCATGATTATTGATGAAGAGCAGAAATTTGGCGTTACTGCAAAAGAAAGGTTAAAAGCTGTAAGGGTAAACGTTGATACTTTAACACTTACCGCGACTCCTATTCCGAGAACACTGCATTTTTCTTTAATGGGGGCAAGGGATTTATCCATCATCAGTACGCCGCCACCAAACCGGCAACCGGTGAGTACCGAGTTACATGTTTTTAACGATAAACTGATTCAAGAGGCCGTTCAATTCGAGTTGGACCGCGGCGGACAGGTTTTCTTTATCCATAACCGTGTAAATGACCTGATGCAGTTAGGTGGATTGATTCAGAAACTGGTTCCAAAAGCGAGGATCGGTATTGCGCACGGGCAGTTAGATGGCGATCAACTGGAAGATGTAATGCTCGATTTCATTAATGGAGAAAAAGATGTTCTGGTAGCCACAACGATTATAGAAGCAGGTTTAGATATTCCGAATGCCAATACCATCATTATTAACCATGCGCACATGTTTGGTCTGAGCGATCTGCATCAGATGCGTGGCCGGGTAGGTAGAAGCAATAAAAAGGCCTTCTGTTATTTACTTTCACCGCCATTATCTACTTTAACTTCTGAAGCCCGGAAGCGTTTAAGTGCCATTGAAGAATTTTCTGACTTGGGAAGCGGCTTTAACGTGGCCATGCGCGATTTAGATATCCGTGGAAGTGGAAATTTATTGGGCGCCGAACAAAGTGGTTTTATTGCCGAAATCGGGTTTGAGATGTACCACAAGATCTTGGATGAAGCCATCCAGGAATTAAAAGAAGCTGAGTTTAAAGGTCTGTTCGAAAATGAACCTGCCCGTCCGTTTGTAGGCTTTACACAGGTTGATACCGATCTGGAATTGTATATCCCTGACGCATACATCACCAATATTACTGAGCGTTACAATTTATATACCGAGCTTTCTAAACTCGATAACGAAGCAGAATTAGCCATTTTTGAAAAACATTTGGCCGACCGTTTCGGTCCGGTTCCTCCACAGGTAAAAACCATGCTCAGTGTAGTACGTTTGCAGTGGTTGGGCAAGAAATTGGGCTTCGAGAAAATTAGTTTCAAGAAAAATAGTTTGCGCGGGTATTTCTTGAGCGATAAACAATCTGCTTATTTCGATTCGAATACCTTTACCAAGATTTTAACTTTTGCACAGAACCATCCGCGTATGTGCAATTTAAAAGAAGTAAAAAATACCTTAAGAATTGCTTTTGATAACATAAGTACTGTTGAAGAAGCAATTGAAACTTTAGCGCTTATCGATTAAAAAACGTTAATTGAGTCAGTCTATTGACTGAATTAACGTTTTAAAATTATTATCATCGCCATCTTAAAAAATGTTAGACCCAACCTTATTGCTCGATTTAGTGAAAATGCAAATGCCTTATGGAAAATACAAAGGTTACCTGATCTGCAATATCCCCGAAAGTTATTTGCTTTGGTATAAGGATAAAGGCTTCCCGAAAGGCAAACTGGGCGATTTAATGGCTACGATGTTCGAAATTCGGGTAAATGGCTTAGAGTACCTGTTAACGCCCTTGAAAAATCAGCAACGTTAATTAAGTTCGAGAGGTAAATCGGTCATCTAATAACTGTGATTGTCATCCTGAGCGGAGTCGAAGGACCTAAAACGATCGCCCTCTTGAACTTGTTTCAGGATCTAATCGCATAACTATTTAATAGATGCTGAAATAAATTCAGCATGACGAATGAGGTAAATTCCCCGCAGATTAGCTTAATCTGCGGGAAACAAATCTATATCTCACAACCATTCTCATCACAAACTGCATCATCATTTTTATTTAATGATGTTATCGTGGCTTTGGGTTGAGCAGCTTTCCATTCCGTAAAACTTTGGGTAAGCGCATCGGTAAAAGCCTGAACAGGCTGAGCACCCGAAACGCCATATTTACGGTCCATCACAAAATAAGGAACCCCTCTAATGCCTAAATTCTGGCTTTCATAAATATCGTAACGAACGGCTTCAGCAAACTCATTTCCATTCAAAACTGATTCAGCTTCATCTTTAGCCAAGCCAATTTCTACAGCAAGATCAACCAAAACACTCGTTTCACCAATATTTTTGCTGTTTACAAAATGTGCTTCAAACAGTTTTTCTTCGGCTAAATCCTGAAGATTATGTTTTGCAGCCAAATGGATCAAACGATGTGCATTGAAGGTATTGGCAGGAATATTTGTATCAAAATCTATCTTCAAACCAGCATTTGCTGCCATATCCACAACCTGTTTGGTCATTTGCTTAGCTTGCTCGATTGGCATTCCCTTACTCCGTGAAAGGTAATCGTACACCGATTCGTTATTGGTATTGTGATACGCTGGATTGAGCTGATAACTCTTCCAATCCACCTCAATTTCATTTTTGAACGGCAATTTTTCTATCGCCTGCTCAAAATGTCTTTTCCCGATATAGCAAAACGGACACATTACGTCCGACCAGATTTCTACTTTCATAGCACAAAATTAAGGTGATTATACTTGCCTATAGTAAGGCCAAAGTAAAAAGCCGCTATCGTTTAGGATAGCGGCTTCCATATTAATCATAGAATGTTATTCTGAGGATAAATTATTGTACAAAATGCATATACATGACAAGGAAATTTTAATAAATTGATCTGCTACGAAGAACCGTCATTCCCAACTTGATTGGGAATCTTAATGCCTTGGTAGGTTTGCAAGTTGCATTACGATTCCCGCCTACGCGGGAATGACGACTGATCAGAAAGCTCAACATGGCAAACTCAATTATAACTACTTATACAACTGGTTAAATATCAGTTTAAAAGTACCGTGCGTTTGCGCTCTAAATGCAATTTCTGGCCCAAAAGCAAGCAGTTTGCCTTTGCCAACCTTTGCTTCAAAGGCCGTTACACCATCTTGCAGGTAAGCCTGCCCCCATGCCCAGCCGCTGCGCAAGGGTGTCGCATTTTCGAACCACATTAAAGGTTTAATCTTTCCAGCCACAATGGCATCGCCTGTGAGCTTAAAAACGGGGCTATTGTCAAAATATACGTCAGCTTCCTTTTCCATGCCCCAGGTTGTTGGCAAAGTTGTATCTACACCAACATTTAAAACACTTCCCGGAACATAATATTTTTCAGCAGGTAATCTCTTTTCCTCTCCGTTTACAATTTCAACCATTGCATTCCGAACCGGTAAATTTAAATGATAGGCCAAATTGGTACTGCTACCAATGGTCACAATATTACCCCCGGCTTCTAAAAATTTCTTTAATTCTGGAATCGATTTGTCTGCAGTAATCCTTCCCAAACGGTTTCTAAATTCTTGAGGAACTTCTTCTGCCATTGGCGCAAAAGACCTGTTTCCAAACCCTCCTCCTTGTACCGATGGTATTGCGCCACCCACAAAAACAATTACATCGTATTTAGATTTTAGGTTCCCCGCATCAATATCCTGGGGATAAATTACTGTTGCGTTATAATGGTATTGCTCCATTAAAAATCGCACCCACCCTGAGGCCATAGAACCTCCATAGGTATCCCAAAGGGCAATTCTTCCGGCAGAGATTTTAATTTTATCTTTTGGTGCAGCAGCACTTTTCAGTTTGATGTTTGCTTTTTCCAATATTGATTTCCCTGCTGATGAAACATAAAAATCGCCATTTTCTGTCGACCGGTAAACTTCAATTTTATTCTTCAAAAGGTCGTTCACAGCAGTATAGGAATCATTTTGTGCCGCACTCAACACATAATTAGATCCGTTAGGTAATTTATTATCCGGCTTTAATAGTTCTCCGTAAGGATTTTTCTCAAACGGCCCTGAAAAATCATTTAAAATCCGGTCGAATTTAACATCCATTAAATAGGCTAGCGTCCATCCTGCAGCATCATATGGCGGAATTGGCGCGCCTCCTTCATATTTAAAATCATTTGGGTGATCTTGGGGTTCGAACATATCTAAAACATGCGGACGAAAAGCCTGATCGGTCTTAACAATATAACTTCCTGCAGGATAATTTTTTCCTGCAACGGCAAATGAAGCAGTTGCTTTTTGAACCACAATACCTGTTCTGATCAAGGCGTTTAAAAATTTAACGGCAGAATTAAAATCCGGCTGATCGGCGCTTAAAATATATCCGCGCGGATCTCTGTTTACAGGAGCCTTCATCACCGTATCAAAAGCTTTTATACTGATCTGGCGTCTTGGGCCAAAATCAGTATCTCCGCCTGCTATGGGTGTATTTTTTTCACTTTTTGCCGCATTATTAATGGCTTCTATTTTTTTAGGAGAAAAAGACCAGGTATCTTTTTTGCCACGTTCTATCGAATTTCTGCCCATCTGGTAGATGTTGTACAACAATTCGTCGCGATAACGTTGTGCGTAATTTAAAACGGCATAGTTTAACGATACTGAATAGCCAATCGAGTTTTTAAAGTACCATTTCCTTGGGGTAATCGGATTTGGCGAATCGCCGTTCGGTAATAATCTTGAAGGAACTAAGGGAATTTCAGAAGGTGTAGGGCTTCCGATAATTTCGGTCAAGAGCCCAATCATGTTATGAAAATAAGTGGTGGTTCTTAAACCGCCATTGTACCAGGTAGAGTAAACTGATCCTCCACGTTGGGTATAACCAGGTTTGTTTTCTACATTCATACGGTTGTGCATGGCCGCACCAACGGCATCTAAACTGGTTAACAGCGTTGGGTCGAAAACATAATTAAAAGGATCGCGGTAGGGAGGACCTGCTACAACCGTTCCTGCCGGACCAGCCTGATGGTGGTTATACATAATCTGCGGAATCCATTCCACAAAAAGCTGGCGGCCGATATTCTGCGTTTCTTTAAGGTTTAACATAAAAAAATCGCGGTTGTTATCATGACCTGCGTACTTTTCATACAAAACAGGCAAACCTGAAGTTGTTCTTTTTTTTGGGTCTTTCTCTCTCATATACCAATTGCTCACCAGTTCTTGCCCATCAGGGTTGGCATGGGTAAACAAAATGATTACATTATCCAAAATACGCAGGGTTTCAGGGTCTTTTCTGGAGGCAAACTCATAAGCAGTTTCGATCAGCTGATGTGCACCCACTACCTCGTTTGCGTGCAAGCCGCCATCTATCCAAACTACTGCTTTACCTTCCTGGGCTAATGCTTTTGCCTGCTCAGGTGTAATTTCTGCATGTGCCAACTGTTGCGAAATTTCCTTGTAACGGTCTAATTTCTTGAGGTTTTCTGGTGAAGAAACAATCAGCATATATTGACTTCTACCTTCTTCGGTTTTGCCAATATCAACCAGTTTAATGCGGTCAGAACTTCCCGCGAGTTTCTTAAAATAAGCTTCTGTTTGGGTATAATTGGCCAATTGATAATCGTCACCGATGTCAAAACCGAAATGCGATTTTGGCGTTGGCACTTCCTGCGCCAGCACCGCACAGCTATTTACCATTAAAAAAGCAAAGCAAAGCCTTTTAAAGTAGATTTTTATCATAATAAGGTTTAGTTAGGTACTCAAATATAGTAGAGAATAAGGTCCAAAAACCGCTTGCTGTAAATTTGTTACAAGTTTTAAATCCTAATCCATACATTTGTCCTGATGTAAGTTCTTAACTTTATTTTTCATCAACCGATACAGGTTCCCGGAATACAACCGGGATTAATAGGGAATCGTGTGCAAATCACGAGCTGTCGCGCAACTGTAAATTCTGTCTTTTTGTTAAAAGACAACGGTCTTATCATTCATGCCACTGTGCCGTTTACCGGGATGGGAAGGCGATAAGATCGGGAATAAGTCAGGAGACCTGCCTATATTGAATTGACGGTGCTTTCGCGTTATAAAGTAATTGGTCAGGTCTGATTGTACACCATAAAATTAACCATTTTATATGCTTGCTTTAAGCTTTTTGCTGATGAGTAGGCTGCTTGTGCGCTACCTTTCCTTTTTCATTTCTAACAAAAAACATTATAAAATATTGCTTTAAGGGCTTTTAAACGATTTATTTACTTAATCTTTAAAAGAGATGCTAACGCAAAATCTGGGCTATCCGCGAATAGGTAGCCAAAGGGAATTAAAGAAAATCTGCGAAAATTACTGGGCAGATAAAACTGGGTACAAAAATGTACTTCAGGTGGGAAAAAACATTCGCCACGAAAACTGGAACCTTCAAAAAGAAGCCGGAATTGATATCATTCCTTCGAATGACTTTTCTTTTTACGATCATGTGCTCGATCATTCTTTAACTTTTGGCGCGATCCCGAAAAGGTACAACGAAGTGATTCTGAAAAAAGGAAATTCAGAGCTTGATCTCTATTTTGCAATGGCAAGAGGTTATCAGAAAGAGGGATTAGATGTGGTAGCGATGGAAATGACCAAATGGTTTGATACCAATTACCATTACATTGTTCCTGAGTTTTACAAAGACCAGCCTTTTAAACTTTTCTCTACCAAAATTATCGATGAGTTTTACGAGGCAAAACAATTGGGTATTACCACAAAGCCTGTTTTAATCGGTCCTGTTTCTTACCTATTATTGGGAAAAGAAAAGGAAACTGGCTTTGAAAAAATCGATCTGATCAAAAATCTCCTTCCGGTTTATATCGAGATATTATCCCGCCTGGATGCTTTGGATGTAGAATATGTTCAGTTTGATGAACCTTTTTTGACTTTAGACCTTACCGAAAAAGACAAGAAAGCTTACGAATATGCCTATAAAGAGATCAGAAAAGCTTTTCCAAGGTTAAAAATTGTTTTGGCTACTTATTTTGAGGGCCTGGGCAATAATTTAGCACTAACGACTTCACTCCCGGTAAATGTTTTACATATCGACCTGGTACGTGCTGAAGGTCAATTATCGGATGTTTTAGCTTCATTAAAAGAAGATACTATCCTTTCGTTAGGTTTGGTAGACGGAAGAAACATCTGGAAAAATGATTTCGAGAAATCTGTTTCAAGCATTAATCAAGCTGTAGAAAAAAGAGGCCTGGATAAGGTGTGGATCGCCCCGTCTTGTTCCTTAATCCACTCACCTGTTGATTTAGACAATGAAACCAATGCGCAAAACCTTTCAGCCGAAATTAAACAGTGGCTGGCTTATGCGAAACAAAAAATTGCGGAGGTAGCTACCTTAAAAAAACTGATCACCAACGAAAGCCCTGCATCTACCCTGCAAAAACTTGAGGAAAATAAGATCGCGATTGCTAACCGTAAAGTTTCTAAAATCATCCACAATCCTGAAGTTAAACAACGTGTTTTAGGATTAAAAGAACAGGATGCAGAACGTTTAAGTCCATTTTCGGGCAGAAAAATTAAACAACAGGAACTCAATCTGCCAAGTTATGCCACTACAACCATAGGATCATTTCCGCAAACGGCTGAGGTAAGAAGCTGGAGGGCGAAACTTAAAAACGGAACTTTTACCGTTGAAGAATATGATGATCTCATTGCAAAAGAAACCGCAAAAGCCGTAAGCTGGCAGGAAGAAATCGATCTGGATGTTTTGGTTCATGGCGAATTTGAGCGTAACGATATGGTTGAATACTTCGGTGAGCAGCTGGATGGTTTTGCTTTCTCCAAAAATGGCTGGGTACAGAGTTATGGCTCCCGCTGTGTAAAACCACCGATTATTTTTGGTGATGTTTCGCGTCCGAAACCCATGACGGTAAAATGGACTGCCTATGCACAGTCGCTTACCTCCAAATATATGAAAGGTATGCTCACAGGTCCTGTAACCATCTTACAATGGTCGTTCGTACGTAATGATCAACCACGATCAGAAACCTGTACCCAAATTGCCCTGGCCATCCGTGATGAGGTTTGCGACCTGGAAAATGCTGGGATAAAAATCATTCAGATTGATGAGCCTGCCATTAGAGAAGGTTTACCATTGCGCAAAGCTGATTGGCAAAACTATTTAAACTGGGCGGTTAAAGCCTTTAAAATTTCGGCGAGCGGCGTGAAAGATGATACACAGATCCACACGCACATGTGTTACTCGGAATTTAACGATATCATCCAAAACATTGCCGATATGGATGCCGACGTAATCACCATCGAAACCTCACGTTCGCAAATGGAATTATTAGACGCATTTGCCGATTTTAAATATCCAAATGAAATTGGCCCAGGTGTATACGATATTCACTCTCCAAGGGTTCCGAAGAGGGAAGAAATGGTTCAGTTGCTCAAAAAAGCAAAGGCTGTTATTCCCTCCGGGCAACTCTGGGTAAACCCTGATTGTGGTCTAAAAACCCGCGGATGGGACGAAACCAAAAAGGCCTTAATAGAAATGGTCGAAGCTGCCAAAGAAATGCGTAAAACCGAAGCGGTTTTGGCTGCAGATCTTCAGGTGAACTAATTCTTTACTTTGGCAATTTTCTACTAAAAATAACTAGAAAGTTGCCAAAGCTTTTTACAGCACCTATATTTAACCCATGACCCTAGAAGAAAGAATAGAAAATTCTAAAACCAGCATTTTTAAAGCCGTTTTCCCAAATACAACAAACCATTACGATACCCTTTTCGGCGGAACAGCCATGCATTTAATGGACGAAGTTGCTTTTATTACCGCAACCCGCTTTAGCCGTCAGATTATGGTTACCGTAAGCAGCGACAGGATAGATTTTAAAAAACCTATCCCAGCAGGTACAATCGTAGAGCTTATCGGTAAGGTAAACCATGTGGGCAATACCAGTTTAAAGGTTAATGTAGAAATTTATATCGAACAGATGTATGCCGAAGGAAGAGAATTGGCCGTTCATGGCGATTTTACTTTCGTCGCCATTGATGAAAATAAAAAGCCAGTTCAAGTGATTAAATAATCTTATAAGCTATGGCCAAAAGATGTAAAAATCATAATGCCTTAATTTTTAACTTTGATTATGGAACAGCAACTTTCTGAAGAAGACTTAAAAAATATTGCCAAACAATTGGGTTGTCCCGAAGGGGAACACGGCATTAAAACAGGTGAAATGATGCATGCCAATAATATCGGCATGACTACTTCTGCAATTGAGGCATTAGATCTTAAAAGCGATGAAACTGTTTTAGAAATTGGTCATGGTAACGGCGGGCACATTGCTCAACTCTTATCAAAAGCCGAAAACCTCCATTATTTCGGTGCTGACATTTCTGCAACCATTATTGCCGAGGCTGAAAAGATCAATCAGGATTTCATAACAAAAGGAAAGGTTCATTTTCAGCTAACAGATGGCGTTACATTACCATTTGAGGATGATCGGTTTGATAAAATTTTTACGGTTAATACAATTTACTTTTGGACAAATCCAAGTGAATACTTCGACGAAATTAAGCGAACACTAAAACCTGACGGCACTTTGGCTATATGTTTTGCTGATAAAAATTTTATGAAAAACCTCCCGTTTACGCCTTATGGTTTTACACTTTACAATGTAGAAACCGTAAACGAACTATTAGAAAAAGCGGGGTATACCATTAAAAATACGCTCAAAAAATTAGAGCAGATACAAAGTAAAACCGGTGAAAAGATAGAAAGAGCATATTACGTTATAACAGCTACTGCATAATCATAGTCCTCGTTTGTAACGAGGATTAGCGAGAATAGCGATTGTATCGCTAATAGCATAACCACATTACAAATGTGGATCTCATTCATCCTCGTTACAAACGAGGACGATAGATAAGTCAATTTTAATACAAAATCAGATACAGATAGGCATAAACCACTGGGGCAGACAGCAACAAGCCATCAAAACGATCTAATAAACCACCATGCCCTGGTAATAAACCACCACTATCTTTCGTATCCAAACTGCGTTTAAGCATCGATTCTACTAAATCGCCCAACGTACCAAAACTGGCAATCAATACAGCCATACCGATCCAAACCCAAGCTGGACTTTCGGTGAACAGAAATGATAAGCCAAAAGCGACCAAAACGCTGGTGAACATCCCTCCGAAAAAACCTTCCCAGCTTTTCTTTGGCGAGTGGCGCTCGAACAATTTACGTTTACCGTATTTTACACCAAAAAGGTAAGCACCAGTATCATTTGCCCAAAGCATCAGTAAAAATGCCAGCGGAAGATGAAAGTTATATTCGTTCCAGTTTTTTAAAAAGCCCAGGGCATGAAAAAAACAGAATGGAATAGTTACATAAACAAAGCCAACAAAAGTGTAAGATATATTAGCGAACGGAATTTTGTTTTTCTTATACAGTTCAGTAATAAAAACCGAGAAAATCAGCGGGATACAAAGCAATAAATACTTAACATCGTATTTAAGGTAGTGTAAGCCAGCTGCCATCAAAAATATTAATGAGCTTGCTGCCAAACCGATATTACGGTGTGGCCTGATGCCGGAGTTTTTAATCAGCTTGTAAAACTCAAATAAAGCCAAAACACTTAAAACAAGATAAAATATAGTAAAAGTATAGCTGCCCAGAAGGATAGATCCAAGCATTACAATGGTAAAAAAGAAAGCGGTTATTGCCCTGGTTTTCATTTAAGGTAAGAGGTAAAAGGGTGTAAGGTTTAAGGTCATCATCACTATTCAATTTCGTTTTCAACGATGTATTCTATGGCTTTATCGAAATCTACCTTATTCACCAAAACATTTATTTCGCCAATATTATATGCCGAGAGCTGTTTATTTATCGTTACTGCCGGAATTCCGGCTTCTGTTAATCCCTGTTTTAATACCTCGGCCGCAAAGGCATCGCTGGTGGTATATACTTTAACCCAATTTTCGCTCACGTGATGCGTTATCTTTAAAAATTTTGAACAAAGCTATGGTAATTATTGCACTAATTAAATAGCCATACCATGGAAAACCGATCGGTTCATCAGCTTTATCAAGGGGCATATGGTGTTTTTGCATATAAAAAGCCGCACAAACCGCATAGGCATTATTTATAAAGTGCGCCAGCATAGCATACCAGATGCTTCCACTATAATAATACAGGTAGCCAAAACCCGCACCCAATAACATACGTGGCACAAAACCATAAAACTGCACATGGATGGCACTGAAAATTATGGCCGATAACCAAATTGCTAGATGTGGGTTTTCAAAAGCCCTGTTTAACGATCGCTGTACACCACCACGAAACATTAATTCTTCGCCAATTGCAGGTATAACAGCAATCATAACGAGGTTTACAATGAAATCGAAATTACTTCGTACAGTGATCAATTGAATGGTCATTTTCATTGCAATAGCTTCCTTCTCCTTCATCCACTGTTCTATCTTATGCAAAAAATCAGGCAAAACCATTTTCTGGTTCCAAATCACTGTCCATTCCATAAATGGCATACTCAGTATCATAATGGCCAGAACAAGCACAACCAGCAAGAATTTTGGTTGCTTGAAAAGATAAAATTCTGCTACTTTTTTTCTTTCCGTTAAAGCCAGGGCAATTGGAGGTAAAATAAATGTTCCGATCGAACTTAATATTTGTATCACTTTAAAACCAGCAATATACTTAGGATCACCAGCTAAAAGCATGTCCAAATTACTTACTATTCCTAAGCCATACATCATTAAAACGATGACAACAGCCAGAAGCCCAAACACAAGCCCGCCCACAACTGCGTAAAATAAAAGTAAAAGTAATTGTAAGAAAGGATTGATTTCCTCCTTGTTAGGTGTTACAAAATTCATTATTTGTACCTTTGTATGTTTTATTAATCGTTGAAGATAGAAAATGTCTGTTAAGATAGGAAATATAGATTTAGGTGAGTTCCCGTTATTACTGGCTCCAATGGAGGACGTGAGTGATCCGCCGTTCCGTTATGTGTGCAAAAAAAACGGAGCCGATATGATGTACACCGAATTTATTTCTTCGGAAGGTTTAATCCGTGATGCTGCAAAAAGCTTACAAAAGCTTGATATTTTCGAATACGAAAGGCCAATTGGCATCCAGATTTTTGGTGGCGATATCGAGCACATGCGTGAAGCCTCAGAAATTGCCTCAGCAGCAGGTCCTGACCTGGTTGACATCAATTATGGCTGTCCGGTTAAAAACGTTGTGTGTAAAGGTGCAGGTTCTAGCCTTTTACAGGATATAGATAAAATGGTAAAAATGACCGAAGCTGTTGTTAAAGCTTCACATTTGCCAGTTACCGTTAAAACCCGCCTTGGTTGGGATGATAACACCAAAAATGTTTACGAAGTGGCCGAGCGCCTTCAGGATGTGGGCATTCAGGCGCTTACCATTCATGGCAGAACAAGAGCACAGTTATATAAAGGCGAGGCCGATTGGTCGCTTATCCGGGAGATTAAACGCAATCCGCGCATCAAAATACCGATTTTTGGCAATGGCGATGTAGATAGTCCTGAAAAAGCAGCAGCCTGGCGTATGGAATATGAGATAGATGGCATTATGATCGGCCGCGCAGCGATCGGTTATCCATGGATTTTTCGCGAGGTAAAACATTTTTTTAAAACGGGCGAACACCTTGCCGGACCAACTATTGAAGAGCGTATTGAAGTTTGCCGTACACATTTAGATAAATCACTTGAATGGAAAGGCCCTAAAACCGGAATTTTCGAAATGCGCCGCCATTATGCAAACTATTTTAAAGGCCTGCCAGATTTTAAACCTTACCGTATGCGTTTGGTGGCCGAGCCAGATATCAACAACATTTACAGTATTTTAGAAGAAGTGGCAGAAAAATTTGCCGACTATGATGCTACTAAAGTACTGGCTTGATTTTTGAAAGGTTTTTTTATACATTCGTAAATCATCATGGTTACAGCTATTACAGACGGTGTTAAGGTTTCAGTAGAAACAGTGTACCAGCCAGAATATTCAAATCCGGCCAACGAGCATTATATGTTCGCTTATCGCGTAGAAATTTCAAATCTTTCTGATTATGCTGTTCAATTAATGCGCCGCCAGTGGTTTATTTTCGATTCGAACAGTAGCCGCAGAGAAGTAGAAGGTGAGGGCGTTGTTGGTTTACAGCCTATTATTCAACCTGGCGAAACACATGTATATGTTTCAGGCTGTAATTTAAAAACCGACATGGGCAGCATGAAGGGTGCATACTTAATGAAACGTGATATAGATGGATCTGAATTCGAGGTTGATATTCCAGAATTTCAGTTAATCGCTCCTTATAAACTGAATTAATCCTTAATTCCATCCTGCCACAAATCGTCATTTCGACTGAGGTGAAGCGAAATGGAGAAATCTCTGAATCGAGTTACGTTATAGGTCTGTCCCCCAGGGTGTAAACGGCAACCAATCTCTTCTCTATTTTTTAGAAAAGCAATTTCAGTGTTTCGTTTTTAGGTTATTCCTGCTTTCTGCTATAGTCCCTCTTTTCAATCGGGAGCTGCCGCTGCAATCAGGTTTAAACCGCATTTTTGCTGCAACTATTAAAGGTTTATCAGCATGATGCCTACAAATTTTTGCGCACCCTGCAACCCAAAATAGTACAACTCTCCTCGCCAACTAAACCCGATCAAAGCGGGATGCCGATTTTTTCTATCGGCAGAAGCGGGAGCGGGACCGGAGCTTACCTAAGCACAACAAAACCTGCTTTCCTAATAGACATTCCAATATAGCCGTCACCCTGAATTTATTTCAGGGTCTATCTGACTGAAAAGATGCTGATCCCGAACATTCGGGACAGCATGACGATCGCGTTGAAAAACACCCTGTATGGAAACAAATTAGTAGAACTTAGTTAAACCAAAAACGGCCAGGATTAACCCGGCCGTTCTGTGCTTTTCATAATTAGATATCTCTTTAATCTCTGCTTCTTCCAAAAAGCATTGATGCGTAATACAATAAATTGGCTAATGCACCAACAGCCGCTACCACATAAGTCATGGCTGCCCACCAAAGCGCATCTTTAGCCTGCGCATTTTCCTCTTGTGTTTGCATTACACCATTATTATTTTTTAGCCAGGCCAATGCGCGGTTACTGGCATCAAATTCGACTGGTAGGGTAATGATACTAAATATGGTTACCAGTGCTAAACCTACCACGCCAATTGCCAAAACAATCGGATTTCCGGTAAATCCTATTAACAATACACCAATTAATAATACCCACTGTAAAAGATTAGATGATATACTTACCACCGGAACCATACTGCTTCTTAAATTAAGCCAGTTATACGATTTCGCCTGTTGTACCGCATGTCCACATTCGTGGGCCGCTACAGCCGCGGCAGCTACGCTTCGGCTATAATATACATCTGTACTTAAATTAACGGTCTTATCTGTTGGATTGTAATGATCTGTTAGTTGTCCTTCGGTACTCATCACCTTCACGTCGTATATCCCATTATCATGTAGCATTCTTTCTGCTACCTCTTTGCCCGATAAACCTGAGCTAAGTTGCATTTCGGCATACTTAGAAAACTTATTTCTAAATCGCCATTGTACAAACATGCTCAGCAATAATACCGGGATGATTAATATTAAATAAACTCCCATTTTCTTCTGTATGTTTTTCATTTAACATATATCAAAAAGCGTTCCCATATTATTTAAGCGTTAAAAAATGGTACATTTATACTATGCCAACAGCGTTTTCATATTGGGAGAAGGAGTCGTTTTTTACTTATGATACTATTGTTATCGGTAGTGGAATTGTGGGTTTAAATGCTGCTATCCAACTTAAAAAAACCGCTCCAACTTTAAAAATTGCAATCCTCGAAAGGGGCTTTTTACCAACAGGTGCCAGCACCAAAAATGCGGGTTTTGCATGCTTCGGTAGTATTTCTGAACTGATTGAGCAAGAAGAATGTGCTGGCTTAAATGGCCTAGCACTCCTTATAGAAAAACGCTGGAAGGGCCTACTTAAACTGCGCAATTTATTAAGCGATAAAACCATTGATTACCAATGTTTAGGAGGATACGAATTATTTAAAAATGATGACATTTTTCTGGCCGACACATGTGTATCCAAAATTGAACATTATAACCGTCTCATTAACGATATTGTTGGTGCCAACGCCTTTGGCCTTGCCAATAAAAAAATTACTTCCTTTGGTTTTGAAGGCATCAGAACTTTAATCGAAAACCGGTACGAAGCACAGATTGATAGTGGTAAAATGATGTTTGCTTTAATTCAATATGCACAAAAACTCGGCGTTAGCATATTTAATAATTGTGCGGTTGATCAGATTCAGCAAGAAAACGAGGGTACGCAATTGCTAACCAAAAATGGAAGCTTTTTCTGTAAACGGCTAATTGTAACCACCAATGCTTTCGTAAAAGACTTATTGCCCGATGTTGATATTAGCCCTGGCCGTGGTCAGGTTTTAATTACCAAACCCATTAAGGAACTAAAAATAGCAGGCACCTTCCATTACAATAAAGGTTATTATTACTTTAGAAATATAAATAATAGAGTTTTATTAGGCGGTGGCAGAAATATCGATTTTAAAGCCGAAGAAACCACCGAATTTGGCCAAACTGAGCCAGTTCAGCTAGCGTTGGAAGATTTATTAAAAAATGTAATTCTCCCTAAAGTTAATTATGAAATCGATTATCGATGGAGCGGTATTATGGCTTTTGGAAAAATTCTGGAACCACTTGTAGAAGAGATTAAGCCAAATATCTTTTGTGCTACGCGGTGCAATGGCATGGGGATAGCAATTGGTGCGCAAACAGGAGAAGATGCGGCGAATCTGCTGCTGAAAAGCTTATAGTTTTTTTACCACAAAGAACACAGAGAAAAAACCACAAAGCACACTGAGTTCACTTGTATATTTGTTGTTAAAGATCCTTCATTGCATCCGATAGCTATCGGATCAGGATGACATTTTCGAATATATTTATCGGTTGGGTTGCGCTTGCTCAAAAGACAGCCATATCAATCAGTCGCCAAACGCTGCCCGCTTTACTTAAACACAATCGTCTTATTCCCACTTACAAAAACGCGGTCTTCGAAAATAAGTTCTAAAGCTTCTAACAATACTTTTTTCTCTATTTCTTTTCCTGCCCGAACCATTTCTTTTACACCGAAATTATGATCTACGTGATTGGTATGTTGCGTAATAATCGGGCCTTCATCCAGGTTATCGGTAACAAAATGGGCGGTGGCACCAATAATTTTTACCCCGCGATCAAAAGCCTGGCGATAGGGGTTGGCACCTATAAAAGCCGGCAAAAAGGAATGGTGGATATTAATGATTTTACCTGCATAATCTTTTACAAAATCGGCAGAAAGGATTCTCATAAATTTAGCCAACACTAAATAGTCTACCTCAAACCGGTTGATAATAGCTTTAACTTCAGCCTCAAATTCACTTTTATCCTTATTGGTATGATCGACATAAAAATAAGGAATGCCCAATTTTTCGGTAAAATCTCTCAGGCTTTCATAATTGCCGATTACACATTGTACGTTAGCCCCTAAAGTTTTGAATTGGTTTTTAATCAGTATTTCTGCCAGGCAATGATACTCCTTGGTTACCAAAACAGCAATCTGTTTTTCCTGTTGGGTAACTAAATTTACCTCAGCAGCATTTGGCAGGTTTTCTAAAAGTTTTTCTTTTAATTTTTCTGCATCCTCCAGGTTTCCGGTACAGGCAATACGGGTAAAAAACGATTTATTGGCTTCGTCTACAAACTCGCGCATGGCGATAATATTCAATTGGTGTGCAGCCAGCACACGCGTAATATTTGTAACTAAACCAACTTGATCGGGGCAGGATATGAGGACTGTTAATGCGTTCATTTATAAAATACTAATACCCAATTATAGAAATTTTTTTCCGTTATTTTCCGTTCACAATAACTAAAATTTTTTGGTATATCTATTTTAAATCTTCATTTTTGCTAAAATTTTTATCATTATGGAGATTGCGGGTATTGCTTTACTAATCCTTATTTTAATAGTCCTGGTTATTTTAATATTGAAAAAACCACAGGCTGCTCTTTCTATTATCTCGGTAGAAGACTTCGAAAGAACAAAAAGTGAAAATGAATCGTTAAAAATCAGCCTGGCCAAAGCCGACGAACGTGTTTCTAATTTATCTGCCGAAAAAGAGCATATTACTGCGCTACTTAAACAAGAACAGCAACGCCTAATTGATGAATTGCAGGCTGAGCGCGACAGGCTTGCCGACGCTAATCGCGAACTGGAAAGTACCAGGTCTTTTTACCTGGCCGAAAAAGAAAAACTTGCCGAACAGAAGCTAAGTTTTGAGCAGTCGCAAGAAAAATTAAACAAAGACTTTGAATTAATTGCCAATAAAATACTGGAGGAAAAATCGAGCAAGTTTATTGAGCAGAACCGAACTAATTTGGATATCATCTTAAATCCTTTAAAAGAAAATATTAAAGCTTTTGAAGATAAAGTAGAAAAGGTTTACAAAGCCGAATCGGATGAAAGAAATACACTGAAAGGCGTAATTTCACTATTGATGGATCAAAGTAAACAGATTCAGGAAGATGCCAATAATTTAACCAAAGCTTTAAAAGGCGATAGCAAAAAGCAAGGGAATTGGGGGGAAGTGATTTTAGAAAAAGTTTTGGAACGCTCGGGTTTAGTACGCGATCAGGAATACCGCATTCAAGCCTCACATACATCCGCCGAAGGCGGTCGCTACCAGCCCGATGTAGTGATTGACCTACCAGACAACAAACACCTTGTAGTTGACGCTAAGGTATCGTTGGTTGCTTACGAGCGTTCTGTATCAGCTGAGAGCGATGAAGAGCGTGAAGGCTATGTAAAACAGCATTTAGCCTCTATTAAGAACCACATTCAGGAATTATCTTCAAAAAATTACCAGGATTTATATAAAATCAACTCTCCGGATTTTGTTTTGCTATTTGTACCGATCGAATCTTCTTTCAGCATTGCGGTTCAAAAAGATGCTGAACTTTTCAATTTTGCCTGGGATAGAAGGGTAGTGATTGTAAGTCCATCAACACTTTTGGCAACTTTACGCACCATTGCCAGCATGTGGAAACAGGAGCGCCAAAACCGGAATGTAATGGAAATTGCCCGTTTAAGCGGCAGTATGTACGATAAGTTTGTAGGCTTTATTTCGGATATGGAAAATATTGGCAAACACATCAAAAATGGTCAGGATGCCTACGATAAAGCCATTAATAAATTGTCAGTAGGTTCGGGAAATTTAACAAACACTTCTGAAAAGATTAAAAAATTAGGAGCAAAAACCACCAAACAGATTGATACGAAGTATTTGGATCTTAACGAGGATTAGGCAAATCCCTTTGATTTTTTAGCTCTAAATTATAGCTAAAAACTTGCAAAGTTAGTGCTTTTTTTTGACGTGCCTAAGACGATTTTTTTATTTCTTGATGAATAGAGAGTTGTAATGATGGCTATTAGAGACTAACATAAGCGACTAAAAGAAAAAAGTCGTTATCACTTAGAACATTTTATATTTCTTAGCAATATCGACTACAAAGTAAAATCGTCATCTCGACTGAAACGCAGTGGAATGGAGAGATCTGCCTACTAAGATTTAGCTTCGCTGAGCCTTCGGGTTCTCGACTTCGTTGCACTCTGCTCGAAATGACGACCTATTTTTACTTATTAAAAGCATTCCAACCCTGAGCCTTGAGCTCGTGTACTTTTTCTGATTTAGAAACCATTTTACAACCCGAGTTTTTATCGGTAACATGTCCGATTACGGTGATATCTACATCATGTTTCAGTTTTTTATAATCCTCCTGACTAATGGTAAACAACAACTCGTAATCTTCGCCACCACTTAATGCACAAACCGTTGGGTCTAAACCTAGCTCACGGGCGGTTTCATAAGTCATGGGATCTAAAGGAATTTTCTCCTCGTAAATAGTCATTCCTTTATCTGATTGTTCTGCCAAATGCAAAATTTCTGAAGCTAAACCATCCGAAACATCGATCATCGAAGTTGGTTTTATATTCATTTCATCTAAAAGTGCAATAATATCCATCCTTGCTTCTGGTTTCAATTGTCTTTCGATGATATAATCTTTACCTTCTAAATCTGGTTGGATCTGTGGGTTTTCCAGGTAGATTAATTTCTCTCTTTCTAAAATCTGTAGGCCTAAATAAGCACCGCCCAAATCGCCAGAAACACATAATAAATCATGTTCTTGAGCGCCATTTCGGTACACCACTTTGTCTGCATCGGCATAACCAATACTCGTAATACTGATTACCAGGCCTTGCTTGCTCGATGATGTATCTCCACCAATTAAATCAATGTTATATTTGTTGCAAGCCAGCTCAATTCCCTTATAAATTTCTTCAACAGCCTCTAAAGGAAATTTGCTCGACAAACCCAGTGAAACTGTAATCTGACTTGCTTTTCCATTCATGGCATAAATATCACTCAGATTTACCTGAACAGCCTTGTAACCCAAGTGCATTAAAGGCACATAAGCCAAATCAAAATGGATTCCTTCCAACAATAAATCGGTCGAAATTAAGGTCTGTTTTCCTTTGGCATCTAAAACAGCAGCGTCATCGCCAACACCTTTTACCGAATAATCGTTTTTAATTTTAAAATTAGTGGTTAGGTGTTTAATCAACCCAAATTCTCCTAATTCATTAATATCTGTACGCTCTTTATTTTCAAACATATGCAATAGTTAGGGGCGAAGCCCCCGATTTTTATTTTAATTATCGTCACTCTGAACTTGTTTCAGAGCCTTACTAACAAGATGCTGAACTAAATTCAGCATGACGGATCTATTTAATATTTTCCATCCAATTCTTACCCTCAGTAAACCGGGCAATTAACATGGCCGCAACATTATCACCGGTAGCATTTAACAAAGTAGCCATTGGATCTACCAGCGTTCCTATAATCATGGCTGGTGGTAGCGCCTCTGGTGGTAATTGGTAAGCCGAAATCATTAATAACTCGCCAATATAACCGCCATTCGGTATTCCACCTTCTACAATACTCACTAAAACAGTGATGCCCAGTGCCAGAATAATGGTATCAACATGTACTAAATCTTTACCAAAAATGGCAAAAACAACAGCAATTTTAACAATAGAGCTAATACTCGAACCATCCTTATGCAAGGTTGAACCCAAAGGAATCGTCACATTGGTAATGTAATCGGGTACGCCCATTTTTCGTGAACCATCTAAATTTGCCGGAATAGTGGCAATGCTACTACAAGTTCCAATAGAGGTTAAAGACGGCACAATATTATTTTTCCAAAATACTTTTATCGCTTTAAATCCACCTGCAACAAAGGCATATAGGGTGAAAAAAACGATAAAATAAAACGCTCCTACACCATAGTACAAACCTAAAGCTTTTGCATAGGTTCCAAAAAGCTGTGGACCAAAAACCCCAACCTGATAAGCAAAATAAGCACCCAAACCGATTGGGCCAAGTTTCATAATCAAAATGATGAGTTTTTTCATCACTTCATTACCCGATACCAAGAAGTTCTTAAATCCATTGCCCTCTTTCCCAGCATATAACGTAGAAAAACCAACCAGTACTGAAAAAATAATTAATGCCAGCATGTTTTTTCTACTTCCGATTTCGAAAAATTCTCCTACGGTTAAAAGTTGGGTCATTTGTTCACCAAACGATTGTATTTTCTCAGGTTCAGTTGGTAAAGGTGTATTTCCTAATTGCTGGTGGATAGGAAAAATCCATGTAGCAACCAAGGTTAATACCGCAGAAATGAGTATGGTAGAAAGAAAAACCAAAACCATAATGGTTAATAATCTCCCTAACTTTTTTGTCCTATCTATGTTCGCGATTGCTGAAGAAACAGCAAAAAATACCAATGGAATAACAGCTGTAAACAACAGGTTTAAAAATATATCGCCTAATGGTTTTATACTTTCAACGCTTTTCCCAAAAATTAAGCCCACAATACTTCCAACAGTTATTCCTGCCAAAAGCCATAATAAGCCTGAGTAATTTTTAAGGATGTTGTTTTTTTCCATAAATGTTAAATTAGACATCCGAAGTTTTGCTGGCCATAAGCCCTTGTAAACTTCGGATGTCTTTTACACTATCTTTTACAAGCCCAATTCTGCAGAAATATCAAGCATGCGCTGTATCGGTTTACGGGCAAGTTCAATAATATGCTCAGGTACAGTAACTTCAGGCAGACCATTTTTAATACATAAATATAGTTTTTCTAAAGTATTTCTTTTCATGTATGGGCAATCGTTACAAGCACAGCTGTTATTCGGCGGCGCCGGAATAAATGTTTTTGTTGGATTTGCCTTTTCCATCTGGTGGATAATTCCACTTTCGGTAGCTACAATAAATTCTGTAGCTGGATTGGTAATCGTATATTTTAAAAGTCCGGTTGTTGAACCGATATAATCGGCCATTTTCAAAACCACTTCTTCACATTCCGGATGCGCAATAAATTTAGCGTTCGGATGGCGTTCTTTTAGTTTTGTAATTTTCTCTTGCGAAAAAATTTCATGTACCATACAGGCACCATTCCACAATACTAAATCCCGTCCTGTTTTCTTTGCTACATAAGCACCTAAATTTCGATCGGGACCGAAGATTATTTTTTGGTCTTTAGGTAAACTCTCTACAATTTGAACGGCATTCGTACTGGTACAAACAATGTCGCTTAAAGCTTTTAATTCGGCTGTGCAGTTTACATAAGTGATGACCAGGTGATCTGGATATTTTTCTTTAAACTTTCTAAACAGATGGGGCGGACAACTATCTGCTAATGAGCATCCTGCTTTTACATCTGGTAATAAAACGGTTTTATTGGGCGATAAAATCTTTGCTGTTTCGGCCATAAAATGCACACCAGCAAACACAATTACATCAGCATCTGTTTTTGCAGCTTCTTGCGACAGTCCTAAACTATCGCCAATATAATCTGCAATATCCTGAATGTCAGGTTCTTGATAGTAATGTGCAAGAATAATAGCATTCTTTTCCTTTTTTAATTTCTCAATCTCAGCAAAAAGATCGAGTGTAGGATCAATTTCTTCTTCTGCGAAACCTTTTTTATTGATTTCTTCTAAGACATCTATGTTCATTTTAAAATTTTCCTTTTTTGAATTTTGACGTTGGCCAAAGATAAAGCTTTCAACGTCTCAATAATTAATAAGTATTTTTAAATAAATAAATCTTGTTTGTTTATTAGTGTGTTAGTATTGTTGGCAAGTTTCGAAAAAAAGTTCTTTTATATAAGTTGTTAATCGTTTACTAACATTTAGATTACATTTCTCTAATATCATGAGTTTGATTTTCAGCACTATCGAAAAGTCGCTCAATTTTTATCAATACCCGAATGTTAATTGTTTATAAGTGGGTAAAAAGTTAATTACTTGTACAAAGGTGCTCAAAAATTACTTAAAAGATTGTGGCAAATTGTCTTTTTAGAGTAGCTTTAAACATTCAAATTTATTTGTTAGGATAATTTAGACACAGAGTTAACATTTATCAACTAGTTGTTAACATCGTGGATAAAGTAAATGTTTTTATTAATGAGGAAAGTAGATTTTCTGGTAATTGGTTCAGGTATAGCGGGTTTGAGTTTTGCACTTAAGGCAGCGAAGTTTGGTAAGGTTTTAATCGTTACTAAGTCGAACGAAGACGAATCGAATACAAAATACGCTCAGGGCGGTGTTGCGGTTGTAGTAGATAAAGGTGATTCTTTTGAGAAACATATCGATGATACTTTGATTGCCGGCGATGGATTATGTGATGAAAAAATTGTGGAAATCGTTGTAAAAGAGGGGCCTCAGCGTATTCAGGAGATCATTGATTATGGTATAAACTTCGATAAGGATAACTCCGGTTTCTATGATTTAGCCAAGGAGGGAGGACACTCCGAACACCGTGTTTTGCACTACAAAGACATCACCGGATACGAGATTGAACGGGTATTGCTGAATGAAATTCATGAGAATAACAACATAGAGATATTAACACATTACTTTGCGTTGGAGTTAATTACCCAGCATCACCTGGGTGAGTTTGTTGATAAACGTACCGAAGATATTAACTGTTATGGTGTATATGCCTTTAACACAGAGCTTAACGATGTGGAAAAGATTGTGGCAAATGTGACTGTGATGGCTTCGGGCGGTGCCGGACATGTGTATTCGGCCACAACAAATCCGGTTATTGCAACAGGCGATGGTATGGCAATGGTTTACCGTGCAAAAGGAAAAGTAAGGAATATGGAGTTTATTCAGTTCCATCCAACTGCTTTGTATCATCCTGGAGAGTACCCATCGTTCTTAATATCAGAAGCTGTTAGGGGTTTTGGTGGTGTGTTAAGACGGAAGAATGGTGAGGAATTTATGCATGAGTATGACGAGCGTAAATCTTTAGCACCACGTGATATAGTAGCCCGTGCGGTAGATAATGAAATGAAGAAATCAGGCGATGACTTTGTTTACCTTGATATTACCATGCGCAAGAAAGCAGATATTCTGAAACACTTCCCTAATATATATGCGAAGTGTTTGTCAATTGGAATAGATATGACGAAAGATTATATACCTGTTACACCTGCATCTCATTATATGTGTGGTGGCATTCTGGTCGATGAATATGGTCGCTCTTCAATTAAAAATTTATATGCCTGTGGAGAATGTTCTTCTACGGGCTTGCATGGAGCTAACCGTTTGGCTTCCAATTCGTTATTAGAAGCCACGGTTTTTGCACACCGTATTTACCAGGATGCTATTGAAAACTTCAGGAATAATATTATTCCAGATCACATTCCTGAATGGGATTCGAAAGGTGTCACACAAAGTAATGAGGACGTATTGGTAACACATAACCTGAGGGAGTTACAAAAGATTATGGGCGATTATGTGGGTATTGTCCGTTCTGATTTCCGTTTGGAAAGAGCACATCGTCGTTTATTTTTAATCTACCAGGAAACAGAAGAATTTTATAAAAAGAATAAAGTTTCAGTTAAACTTTGCGAATTAAGAAATGTAATTCAAACGGCTTATCTGGTGATCAAGTCTGCTATGCAACGGAAAGAGAGTAGGGGATTACATTATACTACTGATTATCCTGAACATGCAAAAGAATTGGTAGATACCGTTTTTTAAGGTGGATCGTCATGCTGAATTTAGTTCAGCATCTATATACCAGATACACAATACTAAAAAAGACCCTGAAATAAATTCAGGGTGACGCAAAATAGAGTTATGCCTTTAATACTACCCGTAAAAGATAAATACCCTGAAATTGGAAAAGACAATTTCATTGCAGAGAATGCCACAATAGTTGGCGATGTAATAATAGGTGATAAATGTTCAGTATGGTTTAATGCTGTAATCAGAGGCGATGTAAATGCCATTACGATTGGAAATGAATCAAACATACAAGATGGTGCTGTAATTCATGCTACGTACTTAAAGGCTTCTACACACATTGGTAACCGGGTATCTGTGGGGCACAATGCCATAGTGCATGGCTGTACAGTCCAGGATAATGTTTTAATCGGCATGGGTGCCATTGTAATGGATCATGCTGTTATAGAAGAATATTGTATTATTGCGGCTGGGTCTGTGGTATTGGAAAATACCATTTGTGAAACGGGTTATTTATATGCGGGTACGCCTGCTAAAAAAATAAAGCCCATTACTGATGAGCAAAGGGCTTTATTGAATAAACTGCCTGATAATTATATCATGTATTCGGGTTGGTTTACCCAATAGTGTCCGTCATTTCGACTGAAGTGAAACTGAATGGAGAAATCTTTCTCGAGATAGATCTCTCCGTTCAACTGCGTTACAGTCGAGATGACGATTTCTACGGTGTTGGCGGAGGGATAACCAATGGATCTTCACGTTCCCAGTTCGGTTTTAAATCCATTAAAGCCTTTAAATACCAAACTTTTTCGGGTTGGTATCCTTCTTTTACATTTCCTGTATCCCAGATTCCATTTTTATTCTCATCATAAATTACCCTGAGCATATACTTGCCAGCTGGATATTTAGAAAAAGTAACTTTTGAGTTTTTGCTGACGGGAAAAGATTTTATGATGTCCTTTTTTTCGTTTAGAAACTGCACAACGTATCTTTTAGCGGTATCTGGAACAGTTACATTTAATACCAGGGTAGTATAAGCATCCGAACTTTCGAGTGAAAAACGTTTGGTTACATCTTTGTTTTTAGCGTTAAATATGGCAGTAAAAGCACCTGCAGCTAGCTTTAAATCATAAGTCCTTTTATTTTTCCAGGGATATTTAATGTAATATTTAAGAAAATCTACACTGTCTTTCACCACCTCAAAAGTTGTCCGTTTTACTGAGTCTTCTAAAAGTGTGATTTTTGATGGATCTGCAGCAGTCATTGGAAAAGGAAAGGTTAGCGTTAACTGTTGGAAAGGGTTTAACTTGCCGCCCAATAAGTTATCAGAAACAGTAACCTCGCGTGTATAGGTGTCTTTTTTACCCCTGGTAAAGTTTAAGGTCTGTAAAACTTTACCTTGATCTTGTATGGCAACTTTAACCGAATCGAAACTCAAATCCTTCAACCATATTTTCGCAGTATCATTATTTTTAGAAAAATGGACAAACTTACCTACGTCAACAGCTGGTGGATCTGTAATGGTTATTTTAGGGCTTTTAAGCTGTTGATTAAAGATGATTGATATGCTACCGTCATTATTTAATTTTCGGTCTAATACGCGGAATTCTGGTGCCAATTCTTTAAATATCTGCAGATCTATGTTCTCTATATTTTTATCTATTACAATAGGTTCTTTTACAAATCCAATCTCATCCGAAATTTGCTGGTATATTTTATCGCCACCTCCGCTACTTTCTTTAATCGCATACACTTTATAAGTACCTTTTCTTAGGTTATTTAATTTGTAGGTTCCGGCACTATCGGTAGTGGTATATATTGATGGACGTTTTTTTCCAAAAATAGTATCTCTTTCTAAAGGCAGAATAAATACCGTAACTTCCTTCTCCGGTTCGTCAGTTAGTGAATTGATTACCTTGCCGCTTAATGATAACGAATCTATTTCCGGGCCGGTAGAAAAAACATAGGATAAATTTTTAACTACATTTCCTTCATTAACATCGGCTACAGATTTTCCAAAATTTAAAGTGTAGGTCGTATTTTTTTCTAAAGAATCTTTAAGATTAATTTCTAATCTTTTTTGCCGCTTTTTCAATTCTGGAAGTTTTTCCTGATCAGGCGAAATAGAAAATTCTTTAAACTCATCTTTAAGATTAAAATATTCGTCAAACTCGATTACAATTTTTTTAGCATTAAAATTCCTCGTTTGATTTTTTGGAGTCATACTTAAAACTTTTGGCGGCTTGGTATCTTTTGGCCCACCTTGCGGTGTTTGGATACTTGCACAACCAAAAAATAGGAGCAAGCTTGTTACAACCGCTAAATTTTTAAGGTTAAAATACTGAGCTTTTAAATTTGGCATATTTTAAACGTTCTGACGAATTTTTATACTTTTTGGAACCATAACATTAAAAAATCTTTTTTTTAGCTTATATCGCTTTATTTTAAGTCTGTTTTAAAATAGTTAAAGTATTGATTATCAATTACTTATTGATATAGACCATTAAAACTGATATATCTGAAGGTGAAACGCCTGAAATTCGCGACGCCTGACCTAAGGTACGTGGTTTGATCTTAAATAATTTTTCTCTGGCCTCTTTTGAAATGGAAACAATTTTATTGTAATCGAAATCTGGTTTAATTTCCTTGTCTTCCATCTTCAGCATTTTGGCTACAATTTCATTTTCCTTTTCAAAATAACTTTCATATTTAATTTTGATTTCAGCTTGCTCAATGGTTTCATTGTCTAAATCTTTTGTTGCTTCTGCAAGCGCTTTACTTACTTTAATCAGATCGGGTAAACCAACATGAGGCCTGCCAACCAAACTGTGTATTTTTACATTTTGATTTAAGACACTCGATCCTAAACTTTCGAGCATTGGATTTGCATCACCCATTTCGATACCTTGGTTTCTGGTGAACTTAACCAAAGCATCAGCATTTGCAATTTTCTGATTCACCTTCTCTAAACGTTCATCGGAAATTAAGCCCAGCTCATGGCCGATAGGGGATAAGCGGATATCGGCATTATCTTGTCTTAATAACAAACGGTGTTCGGCTCTCGATGTAAACATACGATAAGGTTCTTCCGTTCCTTTCGTTACCAGATCATCAATTAAAACACCAATATAGCTGTCAGATCTTTTCATGATCAGTTCATGTTTATCTGTGATTTTTTGGTGTGCATTTATACCAGCCATGAAACCTTGACAAGCTGCTTCTTCATATCCTGTAGTTCCATTTATTTGTCCGGCTAAAAATAAATTGCTGATCAATTTAGTTTCTAAAGTTAAAGACAATTGGGTAGGTGGGAAGAAATCGTATTCGATAGCATAACCTGGTCTGAACATTTTTGCCTGTTCGAAACCTGGTATTAACCTTAGGGCTTTAAATTGTACATCTTCCGGAAGGGAAGTTGAAAATCCGTTTACATAAATTTCACAAGTATTCCATCCTTCAGGTTCAACGAAAATCTGATGTCTGTCACGCTCTGCAAAACGGTTAATTTTATCTTCAATGGATGGGCAGTATCTCGGGCCTAAACCTTTAATTCTTCCAGTAAACATTGGTGACTTTTCGAAACCTTCTTTTAGCGTTTCATGAACATCTCCATTGGTATAAGTGATCCAGCAACAACGTTGGTCTGTCGAAACTTCGGTATCCGTATATGAGAATTTACCTGGGTTTTCGTCTCCCCATTGTTCTTCCATTTTGGTATAATCCAAACTTCTTCCATCTACACGTGGGGGAGTACCAGTTTTCATTCGGCCTGCTTCCATGCCTAATCCAACCAGTTGTTCGGTAATTCCTGTTGATGCTCTTTCGGCAGTTCTGCCTCCTCCAAATTTCTTTTCTCCAATATGCATTATACCGTTTAAGAAAGTTCCATTGGTCAATACTACTGCTGTACTTTCTATTTCGATACCTAATGATGTTTTAACACCATATACCGTATTGTCTTTTACCAACAGGCCAACTACACTGTCTTGCCATATATCAAGGTTAGGTGTTCTTTCCAATGCTAAGCGCCATTCTTCTGCAAAACGCATTCTGTCAATTTGCGCTCTTGGACTCCACATAGCAGGTCCCTTTGATTTATTAAGCATTCTAAATTGAATAGTCGATTTATCAGAGATAATACCTGAATAACCGCCCATGGCATCAACCTCACGAACAATCTGTCCTTTAGCTACGCCACCCATGGCAGGGTTACAACTCATCTGGGCAATAGTGCCCATGTTCATTGTTATTAATAAAACAGATGATCCTAAATTGGCAGCGGCAGCAGCAGCTTCACAGCCTGCATGACCAGCACCAACAACAATCAAATCGTATTTTGAAAACATTTTATTTTATATTTCTGTAATGTTCCACGTGGAACAATTGGTTTTTATCCTAATATTACGTCGTGCTAAAAATAATTTCAGTACGGCGATTGTTTGATGTTCCACGTGAAACATAACGTGGAAAACATCTTTCAATTATACTTTGGTTATTCTGAAAGTTCGAGCCAACGCATGGTTAACTCGTCAAGTTTTGCCTGAAGCAATTCTATCTCGCTGGAAACTTCCTGAATTTTTACATAGTCGGCTGCATCAATTTTAACCAGGCTTTCGTTAAGTGAAGCTATTTTTTTTTCTGTTTCAGCGATGCCTTTTTCACTCTCTTCTAATTCTTTTTGCTCCTTGAAACTTAGTTTTTTTACTGCTTTAATAGGTGTTTGTTCTACAACAGGAGCAGGTGTTTTCTTGGTTTCTGCTTTTACTTTTGGTTGCTCTAAACTTAAACGATACTCTGAATAATTGCCGTTATAAATTTTAACTACACCTTCGCCTTCCATGATAAATAGTTGATCGCTCATTTTATCAAGCAGGTATCTGTCGTGAGAAACCAGCATTAATATACCTGGGAAGTTCTCTAAAAATTCTTCAAGAACGTTCAGGGTATCGATGTCAAGATCGTTAGTCGGCTCATCCAAAATTAAAAAGTTTGGATTTTGCATCAAGACCTTCATCAAGTTCAAACGTTTCTTTTCACCACCACTTAATTTCTCTACCATGCCATGTTGTTTCTTCGGCGGGAAGAGAAATAAGGTTAAGAGGGCAGAAGCCGTAATCACTGAACCGTCAGCCATCTTAATATATTCAGCATCCGATTTTACAATATCAATTACCCTTTCCTTTGGGTCGAAAGTTAAACCACCTTGTTTGTAATAACCAAAAACGGTTGTATCTCCAGTATCAACTTTACCAGCATCCGGCTTTAATTGACTTGTAATGATATTTAGCAAAGTAGATTTACCTGTACCATTCTTTCCTGCTAAGCCAATTCTGTCTCCTTTTTTAAAGGTATAACTAAAGTCGTTGATGATCGGACGGCCATCAAATGCTTTTTTAATATGTTCGATCTCAATAATCTTCCCGCCTTGACGAGACATCTTCATTTGGAGGTTAATACTCTGATTATCAGACTTTTTCTTTGATTTTTCCTCTAAATCGTAAAAAGCATTGATTCTGGCGTTAGATTTAGTTCCGCGGGCCTGTGGCATGCGTCTCATCCACTCCAATTCTTTCTTTAATAGCTGTTGGTTCTTATGTAAAACCGTTGCGTCTAAAGCTTCTCTTTCCGATTTCTTCTCTAAATAATAAGCGTAGTTCCCATTATAGTTGAAAATTTTTCCTCGATCTAATTCAACAATGGTATTGCAAACGTTATCCAAAAAGTACCTATCGTGGGTAACGAGTAAAATTGTTTTCTGTCCGGTAGTTAATAATTTCTCCAGCCATTCAATGGTATCGATATCCAAATGGTTGGTCGGTTCATCAAGCACCAGAATTTCTGGATCTTCAATTAAAAGCTTAGCCAGGGCCAAACGTTTCTTTTGTCCGCCAGATAGGGTAGATATTTTCTGTTGAAGATGAGTAATGCCCATTCTGTTTAAAATGGTTTTAATCTCATGTTCATATTCCCAGGCATTGTGTTCACTTAATTCTTCATATAAACGATTAAGCGTTTTTTCGTCTGGATTAGGGTCTTCAATTAATTCTTCATATTCCTTAATTAACTGTTGTTGTTTATTCTCAAGAGAGAATATGTGGTCGCTAATAGAAAAACCTTCAGTAAATTGTGGTTCCTGATCGAGAAAACCGATTTTAACAGCTTTATTTTTTACAATTTTACCTTCGAGCGGAGGGAACCTTTCTGCCAATAATTTCAAAAGTGTACTCTTACCCGCACCATTAATTCCAACCAACGCCACGCGCTGACCAGAGTTAATACCTAAGGTTAAATTTTTAAATAGCCATTCGTCATGATAACCATGACCTAAGCCTTCTGCCGCAATTAGTGTGCTCAATTTTTTTGTATTTCGGATTTATAAAGGAAAATTAGTGCAAAAGTAAGTATAAAATATTTGGAACGGCATAATCAAATTGTAAAGGGCTTCTGTATCAGCTAAAAATGGCAGAATATTGATGCATTGGGTTATCTGTTCAGTAGTTCATTTGTTATTAGTTGCATTATTTCGGTAAAAGAAAACAGCGGTCGGACTCGCTCCACCGCTGCTTCAATCATTAACTAAAACTAAACTTTATCTTGATAATGCCTGGATGTAAATTCCAGTACATTATGTAATTGTTCTTTTTTGAATATAAGACTGCGGTTGATTAGAAATGTTGCAGAGAATCTCGGTGTATTATACCAGTATAGTCTAATTGTCGACGAACGCCCGTAACTGTTAGACGAACGGGGCTAAGGGCCAGAAGGTGTGCAAAACAAATGGTAACAATAGATTTAAAATTACCTGTTAAATGTATACTGGGAAGTCTGATTGAAAGAACTGGCAAAAAATTTATGGAGAAATTAACAATTAAGACGGGTTTGGTTCGGAGTTGGTTCGGACTAAAGACGAAGTTGTGACAATGTTACCCGAACAAAGCCTGTTTAAACTCCGAGATTTATGCATTATAAAAGGCAAGCAATGGTTTACTTCAATGGAAGTTAAATATAAGGGGGTCATTTGCTGTGGTCAGTTGGTTCTGCCATGCAAAATATAAAAAGCTAGTAGATAACCTGAAAATGAATAAAATGTGTGGCTAAAGAGAAACTTAGATTAGGCCAACTTCTGCTCTATAGCTTAAATATTCATCTTCTTTCTGCGTCATGAGGCTTTTGGCAGCTTTTCCTTTGTCTTTGTAACCCAGTAAATGGAGCGTGCCATGGATCATAATGCGGCAAACCTCATCAAATTCCAGTGTTTTGAAGGTTTTGGCGTTTTCTTTAACGCGCTCAATACTGATGAAAATATCGCTTACAATCTGTTTTTCTTCTTCAGAATTATCGAAAGTAATGATATCGGTATAAGTATCATGGTTTAAATATTGTTGGTTGATGCCCAACAGGTATTCGTCACTACAGAAAATGAAATTAAGTTCCTGCAATTTAAAGCCTTCTTTTTCAATCGTAGTTTTAATCCACTTCTTTACCTTAAGTTTCTGAGGAAGACTATAGCTAACTGATTCTGTGAAAAATGATATTGCAGGCATATTGTGGTGTTTAAGGCTGCAAATTTAAGAAATATTCCAATAGTTGCCGTCATCTCGACTGGAGTGCAACGGAATTGAGAGATCTTTAATTAAAAAGATTGTAGGCAAGGTTAAAAGATTTCTCGACTCCACTGTGTTCCGCTCGAAATGACGGGTCGATTTACGTCAGGGTGACTCAACGCCTAACATCATCGTTCCATATTTAACGACTTCAAATACTCAGCGATCTTGTTTTTATAGTAATAATTTAAGCTTGGAGGCAGTTTTTGCAGCATATCATTGCCGTTTTGTTGCTGTTTTTTAAACTGATCGACCATTTTTTGATAGGATGGAGGGAACTCTTTAGCTGCTTTACTTTCCCGTTTAGCGTCTTCTTCCTGATCGCGTTCGGCTTTTTCTGCTTCTAATAACTTTGTTAAAAGGTCTTTTTGCCTGTTTAAGGTTTCTTGTTGCAAACGTTTGTTAACCAGATCGCTCTCTGTCTGTTTCATTTCTTTAATGGCTTCATTTAGATTACCCATTTTACCTGTGCCATCTTTGTTCTCTTCACGGTTGATCTTTTCGAGCGCCTGACGGATCATTTGTTGTTGCTGGGCCATCTTACCAAACTCCTGGCTCATTTGTCCTTTGCCAACTTTACCTTGATTATCTCCCGATTTTTGCATTTGCTCACGAGCCTTTTGCATGCTTTTGTTTAACTGTTCCTGCATCTGCGAAAGCTGCTTCATCCCTTGTTTTTGTTTCTTTCCACTACCGCCCTTACCGTTTTTCTGCATATTTTGGAGCTGACTCAAGGCCTCACTCAACATCAAGGTTAGATTATTGATAGAAGTCATGGTAAACTGCTGAAAACGATTAGCCTCAGGCGTTCTTCTATCACCCAAACTTTCCAAACTTTTATCCAGGTTGAAATTGATCTTGTTCATCTCCTCGTTAACTGTCGATTCTATCTGCGGAACGCGCTTGCTTAAACTGTATAAGCTATCGGCGATAGTTTTAAGGTTATCTTTAATGCTGCGCTGTTTCTGAACGTTGCTGGTATAAGAAGGATCTGCCGCGGTCATTTTCTTTAAAGCAAGCATTACTTTTTCCTGATCAAAAGAAGTGGTCAATAAGTTTTCCAAGAGGCGTCGCAACTCTTTGGCGTTCAGGTTGTTTTCCATTTCTTCACCCTGCTGCTGCATATCGCTCATTTTTTTAGATAACTTTTCCATCTGCTCGCCAGCTTTTTGCTGTTTCTGGCTTGCATTTTTCGAATCCTTTTTATCTAAAGCATCTTTACTGTCCTGCTGTTCTTTTTGTATATCCTGCACATCTTTTTCAGGATTTTCGAAAGGATTGGGCCTTTCAAGCGACTGATTTTTTTCTTCCAGCTTTTTTAGATCGTCTTTCAGGTCTTTCATTTCCTTGTTAAGCGCATCCTGTTTCTGCTTTAACGATTCATTATCTTGTTTTTTGTCTTTGGTTTGTTCAGCAAGTTCCTTTTGTTCTTTAGCCAGTTCATTTAGCCGATCGATATCGGTTTGAAGGTTTTGTTCAAATTCTAATTGTTTGTAGAGTTCTAGAATCCTGTCGAGTTCATTTTTAAGGGTTTTATTGTCCAGTTGCATTTTCGAGAGTTCATTTTGCGTTTGGTCCTTATTTTTCTCATTCATCAGGTTTTGCAGCTTTTGCAAAAGTTCTTTTGTTTTCTTATCCAGTACATTATCAAACAGGTCTTTAATCTGCTTCTGTTTTTCTAGGAGCTCTTCAGTTTGCTTTTGGTCTTCCTGTTGCTGGATATTTTTATCGTTCTGCTCTTTTATTTCTTTTACAGCCTCATCAAGCTGTTTTTGTTTGTCTAAAAGGGCTTCAATCTGTTTTTTATCTTCGAAAGATATCTGTTTTTTATCGATGAGGCTTTCGGCCACCTTTTTACTTTCTTTTTCGATGGTATTGGCCAGGCGTATGGCCGATTGCATTTTTTGTTTTAAAGCCTGGTTGCTTGCATTTACCTGTTCGGCAGTTTCTTTTTTAGTAGGCTGTTTAAAGGTTTTGATTTCAGATCGGGTAACTTTTGCGCCATTTACACCGTCGTTATCGGCTACTTCGAAATAATATTCAATTTCCTGACCAGGTTTGGCAGCCGCAGTTTTTAAATCCCAGAAATAGAAAAAGCTATTTTCTGTCGCATTGCTTTTAATGGCAATATTTTTGGTAACTGTACCCACAATGCGGTTATTTTCTTTTATATTGTATTTAAAACTTAAGCGGCTAAAACCATAATCATCAGTAACCTGACCGCTGAAATACAAGGCCTTGTTACTTACCGAATCTGATTTTTCTTCAACAGAAATACTAGGAGATTGATCTTTAACAACCGTGATTTGATGCGACAAAGAATCTCTGAGCGTAACATATTGGTTTTTAGGTGTGATGCTATATTTTGAATTATTCCTGATGGTAGTATTAAAGGCCGATTCATTGTCCTCAACTTTTAAAACATTTTCGGTCCCATTTAAAATAAACAGCAGGGAGTTGCTCTGGCCGGTTTTAAAGTTCCAGGTAACTTTTGTGCCTTCGGGTAGAAGCATATCGCCAACATTGGCAATCAGTTCTTGTTTTTTGCCCAGATAAGCAGGGTAATTTAAAGTGGCGGTTGCATTTAGTAGTTCAGGGCGTGGTTTAACCGAAATTGTAAACACAGCTGAGCTAAAGCCCCCCCCTTTAAAAATTAATTTTTTATCGCTCTGTATATTTTTGATGTTATAATTAAACTTACTGATGTTCTCTTTTTCGAGTTTATAGGTGTTTTTGCCGTCTTCAACGTAAATTTCGGCAGGAAGTTCATCACCGGCCAGTTTAACGTTTAGTGTTAAATCATCACCTTGGGTAACGGTTAAACTCTTATTCAAAACTGTGAAACTGAAAGGTGCTTTAGGTGCAATGTATTCATCGTACTTAAAAAAACTGTTTGTGCCCTCGCGCAAAATAGCAGGTGCGATAATGGCAATTAACAGAATAATAGAAAGGGGAACAAAAAGATATTTTAAATACTTCCGGTTATCGTTAATGCTAATAGCCGTGTAAAAGGGGACAGGTTTGAGCTCTAATATTTTTTGATCGATACTGGCAATAATGAGCTGATTATTATTTGGATGATTTTCTGAAAGGCGGTGAAGTTGTAAGGTGTTGAGCAATTTATCCTTAATATCGGAAAAGTGATTTCCGATGATAACCGATGCTTCATCGAAAGTGAGGTGTTTGCCCAATTTGAGCATTGAAAGTAATGGTTTAATAATTAGAAAGCCAATAAGTAAGGCCCCAATCAGTAAATAAGCAAAAAATACAAAGGTTTTAAAACCGGCAGTTGGATTGAGGTAATAAAGGCTCAAAAAAACTAGGAGATATAGGCCTAAAAGTATGGCAGCGGCATAAATACTCCCGCGCAAAATTTTATTCAGGTAAAATTTGCGGATAAACTCATCTATCTTCCGTAATAAATCGCTGTAGTTATTGCTCACCATATCACCGTAAATGTAAAAATAGTTCTAATCAATTGAAAGAAATCTGATATTAGCATAACGTGTTTATTACAAATCGGTTATCAATTCTGATTATTTGCCGGTTTTTTATCGAAATTCCATCAAAATAATGAAAATGGTAAAAATAAGACAAACGTTTGATTAGATGCGTTAAGGTGCGTTTTGTATTAAAATGCATTAAAAGATTAATAATGGGTTGATTCTTATTTAATGAAAAAATATCTTTGGCGTATCATCCGCTCCGAATAACTAGTAAAAACACCCTTTTTTATTTTCTTAGGAATGCCTATTAATGGACTATGTTGTTGATTTAACGTCGGGTTGTTTACAAACTTTTCAAACTGTTTACCGTTTGTTCAACCAAAAACTTTATGGCTATGTACTGAAAAAAACAGGTTCAGTATACATGGCAGAAGAGGTGGTGCAGCTTACTTTTATCAGGCTTTGGGAAAAGAAGGAAAATTTATCTTCGGAATACAGTTTATCAGCTCAGATTTTCCGCATTGCGGGCACCATCCTTATCGATCAACTTAGAAAAGAGGCTGTTGGCAAAAAGCATTTAACGGTAGTCGAAAGTGATTATGCCATGCAGAACGAAGTTAACCAGCCAGAAATGCATCATGCTCTTGAGCAGGCTATCGAACAAATGGCCCCTGTTAGAAAAAGAGTATTTAAATTGAGTAAAGTAGAGGGGTATTCTTATAAAGAAATTGCAGAAATGCTTTCTATTTCTCCAAAAACAGTCGAAAATCACATATCGCAGGCATTAAAACAATTAAGGGCTGCATTTTCTTCTATTATTTCTTTAGCCGTCATCATGTCGGCCATTATAATTAAATAATTATTGCCTTTTTTGACCATCAGGACCGCTATTTTAAGAAATTACACAAATAATTTCAATCGAATAGGGGTAAAGCACTTTCAAAAACGTAATGTAGTTATGCAAATCAACCAAAAGCTTGTTGAGAAGTTCTTTGCCGGCCAGTGTACTGCCGAAGAAGCCCGCTTGGTAAGTAAATTTTTAGCAGATGGAGACAACCGCGAAATTTATTTAAACAGCGAGGAATGGGCGCATTTTGAACCGAAAGAAAAAGTTGATAGCGAAATATCAGACCGGATTTATGTAAATGTGTTAGATCATATCCATGATAGAATAGAAATCAAAAGAAGCCGGTTGCGTTATTTGGCTTATGCCGCCTCAATAGCATTGATTGCTACAATAGGATTGGTTGTTTATAAGTTTAATAGTACTCAGATTTCTAGATCAAATACTGTTGCTTTAGCTAAACACGGTGTGCCTGCAAGGGTGGCTAAGTTTGTAACCAATACATCGAACACAAAACTAATCCATACCCTTCCTGATGGAACCATTGTTGAACTTGACCCAAACAGTGAGGTAAGTTATTTTCCGTTTGACCAAGGGAAAAGAGATGTGGTTTTAATAGGACAGGCATTATTTAGGGTACATAAAGATAAGACAAAACCTTTTACGGTCTTTGCCAATAACCTCGCTACTACTGCCTTAGGTACGGTTTTTAAAATTACAGCCTTTAAAAAGGGGCTTTACACTAAAGTGCGATTAATTGAGGGAAAGGTAGTAGTTAAACCCCAGCAAAAACTTTTATCAGCAGGGGTTAAAACCGTTTATTTATTGCCAGGGAAAGTATTTACTGTAAATATGCAAACCTATGTTGCAAATGTGAAAGAGGTTAATATACTACCGGCTAAGAAGCTGGAAATTTTAGATCAAAACAAGGCTATTGTTACCGAAAATGCCATTATTTTCGATAACGAATCATTAGCTGGTGTTTTTGATGCACTTGAAACTAAATTGAACATTAAAATAAAATATTCTGCAAGTCAGTTAAACAAAAAAGTATTTACAGGGCAATATGAATTCGGACGCGATGACATTGACTCTTTCTTAAATATGCTTTGTTCTCTCAATAACTTGGCTCCAGAAAAAACAGAGGTGGGATATAACATAAAGAAGAAGTAAACGAAAAACCTAAACAACCAAACTAACTAACTTCATGATTAAAATTTTTACTAAAAGGAACGTTCCAAAACGTACCTTACTGCTACTGCTTTGCCTTTATTATGGCTTTAGTGCCTATGCGCAGGCTCCAGCTGTTAAGGGAATCGTTAAAGATGAAAAGGAGACCATTGTTGGGGCAACAATTGTCGCTCAAAATGTTCAAACGGGAGCTAGAACAACTACATCATCCGATAGGAACGGGGTATTCAGTTTTCCAAAGCTCGCAGCAGGCCCTTACAAGTTTACCATTAATTTTATTGGGTATGAATCTAAAACTGTTAATGGACTGGTTAAGGATGGAGGTACTTTTTCACTATCAGTGATTTTAAAGGAAAGCAGTACCAGCCTTGATAAAGAAGTCGTGGTAACAGGTACAGGTATTACCCGAAATAAAAACACGTTTACGGGAAGTACAGCCACATTTTCTGGTGATGCATTAAAAATGGTTGGAAATAACAACATTATTCAAAGTTTAAGAACTTTAGATCCTTCTTTTATCTTAATTGAAAATAATTTGGTAGGATCTAATCCAAATGTTTTACCAGTTATAGAAGTTCGGGGGAAAAGTAGTGTACCAAGTGCCAGTTTAAAAGACCAGTTTGGCGGCGATCCTAATCAACCACTATTTATTTTAGATGGTTTTGAATCAACCTTACAAACTATAGTGGATTTGGATATGAACAGGGTGGGTTCTATTACTATTTTAAAAGATGCGGCATCAACAGCTCTTTATGGTGCAAGGGCATCAAACGGGGTAGTTGTTATTGAAACAATCAGACCAAAATCAGGTGAACTTCAGTTTACTTATTCAAATGATTTCAGAGTAGAAACACCGGATTTATCTGCATATAATATGATGAACGCGGCCGAAAAGTTAGCATTCGAAAGGTTATCTGGAAGATATTCTGCTGGAGATGGAAGCCCAACACAACAGGTTTATTTAGATCAGCTTTATAATTCGCATTTAGCGAAAGTAAAAAGAGGTGTTGATAGCTATTGGTTAAGTGAACCTATACAAACGGGCTACAGCAACAACTCATCAGTTTTTGTACAGGGTGGAGATAATACTTTTACTTACGGCGTGGGGATGAATTATAAAACCCAAACTGGTGCAATGAAAGGCTCTGGAAGAGATAGTTATAGTGGCAGCATCAATCTTACTTACAGAAAAAAGAAGTTAAACGTTAATAATATTACCTACATCAGAGGATATTCTGCTTTTAATTCACCTTATGGCCTTTTTTCGGACTATGTAAATGCAAATCCATATTTTGAAAAGAACTACTCCGATCGATATTTAGAGATTTCGAGACAGTCGAACGGTACGGAGATTAAAGTTAGAAACCCATTGTATGATGCCACTCTTCCACAATACGACAATACTAAAAATTTAGAGGTTCAAAACAATTTAAATATCAACTACGATTTAACGCCAGATTTAAGATTAAACGGAGCTGTTCAAATTACGAAAGGCAATAAAAAAGGAAAGATTTTTAGAGCGCCAGAAAGTAGCGATTTTGAAGATGTGGCTTTATTAAGAAAGGGAACTTATCAGGATAGTAGTTCCAATAATTTATCTTATCAGGCAAATCTATTGCTAACCTACTATAAAGCAATTGCTGAAAAACATATTTTGAATGCAAATTTTAGGGCAACAGTCAACGAAAGGCAGGATGATAGTTTTATCACCCTTTTAGAAGGTTTTCCGCAAGGAAGCAATGGGAACCCCCGATTTGCTTATGGTTATGCAGAAAATGGAGTGCCTAAAGCTGCTTCCAGTATTTACAGAACGTTAAATGGAACTTTTTCTGCCAACTATGCTTACGATAATCGGTTTTTGGCTGATGCCTCGTACCGCTTAGATGGGTCTACCGCTTTTGGAAGAAATAAGCAATTTTCGCCATATTATTCTTTTGGTTTAGGTTGGAACATCCATAACGAAGAATTTTTTAAGGGAAAAAACTGGATAAACAGACTAAAGCTTTTTACCAATATTGGAGTAACTGGTAATCAGAATTATGGGAATATAACCTCTGTATCAGTTTATAATTACAATAGTAACAGCAATTACAATCAATTTGGACAAGGTATAGATTTAAGTACGCTGGGTAACCCAGATTTAGCACCACAAAAAACAAGGCTAATTAGTGGAGGGCTAGACTTTATGCTTTTCAATAGCAGGTTTACAGGTTATATCAATGCATACAATAAAACAACAGATCCATTAGTTGTAGCGGTCGACCTACCCTCATCTACAGGTGTTTATAGCTATCCTTTAAATGCAGGTACCTTAACTTATAATGGCGTAGAAGTGAAACTAAATTATTCTCCGATTTACAATACAGCAAAAAGATTTGTATTAATGCTTGGAGTAACTGGAACGATGTTTAAGAGTAAATACGCAGGCTTTGGAAACACATTGAACTCATTAAATAAACAACAAGAGTTAAATAAAAGCAAATTGAGATTTACCGATGGCTATAGTGCCGAAACCATTTGGGCTGCCAAATCTTTAGGTATTGATCCGGCAACAGGAAGGGAAGTGTTTTTAACGCCAAGCGGCCAATACTCATTTGATTATAGTGCCGCCAATATATTACCTGTGGGAAATACAACACCAACAGTTGAAGGGGTATTTACCACAAACCTCATGTTTAAGGGATTTACTTTTGGTATTAACATTAGGTATAAACTTGGTGGTGATGTATTTAATGGAGCCTTATTTGATAAGGTTGAAAACATTAGTTTTTCGAATATAAACCTTAACCAAGATAAAAGAGCACTCTACGACAGGTGGCAAAATCCTGGCGACGTAGCTCAGTTTAAATCTATATCACAGACATCGACCACACCAATTTCCTCAAGATTTGTACAAAAGGAAAATACAATAAGTGGCGAGGCGATCAATCTTGGCTATACTTTCGACAATAAGGTTTGGGTTAAAAAATTGGGTATGCGTTCTCTCGCCATTAATGCATTGGCAAACGATATTTTCAAAGCATCAACTGTTAGACAGGAGCGGGGCATTGATTACCCTTTTGCCAGAACGGTATCATTTAGTTTCAGGGCTTCATTTTAATAAATATATAGATGAAAAAGAATTATATAAAATTATTTGTAGCAGCAATTGTATTGTCACTGTTGCTGGGTGCTTGCAAAAAATTCCTTAACGTTCAGCCAGAAGATAAGGTTATAGAAAGCCAGGTATTTGCAAGTAAAGGTGGAATAAATACTGCTTTAAATGGCTTGTATATTAACCTGGCAAAATCTAATTTATACGGAGAAAATCTTACACTTTCTACAGTAGAGATTTTAGCCCAAAGATATAATGTGCCGTCAACGCATAGCTTATATAAAATTGCCTCTTATGCCTACGGGGATAAGCCAGCAACCACCAAGTTCGATGCTATTTGGACGGAAGCCTATTCTACGATTCTAAATATCAATAGTTTTTTAGAAAATCTTGAAATATATACCGGCGTATTGGATACAAAAACCGAATCTCTTTATAAGGGAGAAGCTTTGGCCATGCGGGCTTTACTTCACTTTGATCTTTTACGCCTTTATGGTCCTAAATACAGCTCAGCAGATTCGACTAAACAATCTATTCCTTATTATGAAAACAGTCAATCGAAAATTAATCCACTTTTGCCCGCCAATCAAGTAATGCAAAAGGTTTTGAGTGATCTTCAGCGTGCGGAAGAATTACTCAAAAATGATATCATCATTACGAGTTCGGGTGTTAATCCTCCGGCAGCAAATGCAGAGGTCGATTTTGTAAACAATAGTCGAAACTACCGCTTAAATTATTATGCTGTAAAGGGTTTGTTGGCAAGAGCCCACTTATACCGGGGAGATAAAGTATCTGCACTTTCGGCAGCGAAATCAGTTATACAGCAAGCCGATAAATTTAAGTGGACGACTACCACCAATGCTTTAAGCGAGAAAGTAAACCCCGATCGTGTATTTTCTACAGAGATGATATTCGGTACAATGAATACACAGCTGTACAACAATTACCTTACTTTATTTGATCCTTCAGTTACGGAGGGTAACATTTTAGCACCTGCAGCGGCAAGATTAACAACGGTTTTTGAATCTAACGAAAGCGATTATAGATATAATTTAAATTGGCAGATCCCATCAACAGGGATAAAAAGCTATAGGACCTTTTATAAGTATGCTGATATCGTAGATAAAACCAAAACATTCAGATTTACTATTCCACTTTTAAAAATTAGCGAAATGTATTTCATTGCTGCTGAATGTGAACCTGTTGCATCGGATGGTATTAACCAATTGAATGTGGTACGTCTTAACAGGGGCTTAGCGAACCTTGCTACCACCGCGAATGTAAATACAGAGCTGCAAAAAGAATATCAAAAAGAATTTTTTGGCGAAGGACAGTTGTTTTATTACTACAAACGTAGAAATGTAACCTCGGTAGGAAATGGAACGGGGAGTGGGAATATAACCATTGTTCCTGTAGTACCACTTCCATTATCAGAAACTCAATATCGTTAACCTAAAAGATTGATCCAATGAAAGAAATTAAATTTTATACTGCAGGTTTACTGATACTGATATTCGCAAATTCATGCAAAAAAAATCTGGAAACCTACAGCGGTAAGAACAATATATATTTTAATGAGGCCGGCAGGCTACCCGCGTTTAACGGTGAAGTAATAAGAGATTCTACTGTAATGTCTTTTTCTTTAGCGAAGAATACAGATTCAATAGTAAACATGGTAATTAAAACCACCGGCACAGTGAGTGATAAAGACCGTTCTTATAAATTAATAATGGATCCGGTTTCGACCGCCATAGAAGGAAAACATTATGACGCTTTACCTCAAACTTTTAGCATCAAAAAGAATAAACTTCAAGATACGGTTAAGATTAAATTTCATAAAACTGTAGATATGCAGGCTCAGAATTTTACACTGTTTTTTAAGCTGGAGGCGAATGAAAACTTTAGTACTGATATGGTAGATAAATTAATTAATGCCACAACCGGGCAAAGATTAAGCTTTATCAAATACCGGTGGTTTGTAAATGATATCATTAAAAAACCGGGGAGGTGGTTGGATGGCTATCTAGGTACTTTTACCCGAAAAAAGCTGAGTTTGATTGTTCAAGTATTGGGTATAGATCCAGCTTACATGGACACCTCTATGTCGATTGCTGAGCTTACTGCATATGGTAAATTTATGCAGCGTTATTTAAACGATCAAAAAGCAGCCGGAAAAACTATTTACGAAGACGACGGATCAGAAATGATTATGGGTGCTTCTGTTCAATAAAATCTATCCCTTAAATTATTGATTATGACTTTCAAGAAATACATATTGATCATTGCACTTTGTATTATAGGCACATTTAGCGCTTGTAAAAAGGACATAGGCAATTACAATTACAATGATATAAATGAACTATCAGCTGTTAGCGGTATCGCACCAGATTTAACCGCAGTATACAGCAAACAATTTGTTTTAAAGCCTGATTTGAAGTTTACACAAGATGCTGGAGCAGACGAATCTAAATACAGTTACGAGTGGTCTTACATCGGGCCAAATGGAGTAGGAGGCTCTAAGCTCTTTACTTTGGCCACAACAAGGAACCTCGATTTAAAAATGACAATTATTGCAGGTAGTTATCAATTTTATTATTCTGTTACTGATAAAAGTACGGGAGTAAAATTTAGGTACCCTTTTACGTTAAAGGTTGTAAATGAGATAAATGAGGGTTGGATGTTGATGTGCGATGTATCGGGAAAAGCAAGAGTAGATATGCTATCGTTAAATACAAGCAGTACGTTCGATGTAATTATAGATTTATTGGCCACAACGAGTTCAGACCTAAAACTAGACGGAAAACCTGTATTGGCTTATACCTATAACACCGGTCTTTTAGTCGGGCCCGATCAAATTAGCTATGGTGTTTATTTTGGTACCGATAAAAGTACTCAAAAGGTTGATCCTAATACATTTAAATGGACAAAAACCATGGGCCTAACTTATGAGATGTATGGAAATGTTCCTGAGGGGTTTTATGCAGATGTTATTAAACAACGTGGAGGCAGCTCCGCATATATGATCGGAAACCAGGACGCTTATTACTATGAGCGTGTACAGAACATATATTATTCTGCTCCTATAAATTACATAACAGCCGAACAAAAAGGATTTAAGGTTGCTCCTTTTGTTGGAGGAAACCCAGCTGTTGTTGCAAATGCCCACGCTATATTTTACGACATTACCAACCGTAGGTTTGTAAAACACGTAGGTTCGGCAGCAACTTGTACAACATTGCCAAACCCTCCGGATGCACAGAAATTATTCAATTTCTCAACCGGGATGGATTTAATTTATATGCAATGGGTAGCGTTTAATGGCGGCGAGGTGTTTAGTGTACTCAAAGATCCCAACTCATCAAAACGCTATCTGACCCGATTTAACAGTGGTAACAATGCACAATCTTACTATGCAGAAATTTTAGCCACAGATTTTGCAAATGCAGAATTATATGCTGTGAATCCAGATTTGGGTTATATTTTCTATACCGTTGGCAGTAAAGTTTACGAATACGATATGTCTTTAAAATCGGCCAAACTGATGCTCGATATGGGAACTAAGAGAATTTCTTTCTTACAGTTTTATGAATTTAAGAATACCACAAAATATAAAGACTCAAATAAGTTAATGGTTGCATCATATGATCCGGCATTGCCTGAGGGGCAGAACGGAAGCCTTAGCACTTATACGGTTCCACCTGTAAACGGCGATTTGGTACCATATGCCAATTATAGCGGTTTCGGAAAAATTAAGAGTTTAACCTATAGAGAACGCTAAACAAAAACACTGCATTAAAAACATACAAATTAAACCAATGAAAATTAAAGCATTATTAAGCACGCTTTTGTGCATCGCAACCATATCTGCAATGGCACAACAGCCAGTAGAGGTAAAAGGGCTCTTAAAAAAGAAAAGATCATCAGCTGTAAAACTGTTTAAAGTAAAGGATGGTAAGAGTGTAGAAATTGCCAATACAACCCCAGCTGCTACAGGCCAGTTTGGTTTTTTATTCTACCCTGAATACGAAGGTTTATACGTAATCGGTACTGGTAACGAAAACGGGCCTAATGATAACTATAAATTCTATTTTAAGGGAGGGGAACAACTATCTGTAAATCTATTGGATTCTAGTTATGTGTTAACCGGAAAACTAAACTCAAAAGAAAATGTGGTATTAACCCAGTGGCACGATTTAACTTTTCCGTTAGAGCAAAAGGCCATCAACTTTATGAAAGTGCAGAGTACTTTTGTTGATTATTTTCCGGAACAAGAAGAAATTGTGGCCAAGAGTAAAACTTTCTTAAATGGAAAGGCAACCGGCAACGTTAAATTCGATAAGGAAATTAAGGCAATAATGGTATGGGATTTAGCCAGTTATGCAACCAATTTCTTGAATACTCCCCGATCTGCCCACCCTTCGGTAGAAGAGTACAGCAATTTTTATAGCACCATAAAAGCAGAAGATTTTGCCAAAACAACCAATAAAGTTTATACTTATCCATGGGGTTTCCGTACGCTATCTGCCATCATCAGTGTAAATATGCGCCAGCAGGGAAAAGCCTATAAAAGAGGGGTTGAAGGTGTAGACCTTTTTGCTTCTTTTGTTCCGAACGATACCTTAAAAGGAGACCTGGCTTTAGATAATGCAGCAGGATATAAAACAATAGGTGATTATCAAACCTTAATGGCAAAATATGATAAATACGTGATTACCAAAGCACAAAAAGAGCGTAGCAGTAACATTATGAACCCTTTGTTAACCTATAAACCAGGTACCGATGCTTACGAATTTTCTTATGCAGATAATACCGGTAAAGTGTATAGCATGAAAGATTTTAAGGGAAAAGTGGTGTTGGTTGATACCTGGGCAACCTGGTGCGGACCTTGTAAAGCTGAAATCCCATTTCTTAAAAAACTGGAAGAAGAAATGAAAGGGACAGATGTTCAGATTATCAGCTTATCTACCGATGCAGAAAAGGATAAAGAAAAGTGGCTTAAAATGATCAAGGATGAAAATTTGGGCGGCTTACAGCTTTTTGCCGGCGGACCAGCTAATGAGTTTTCTAAATATTATAAAATTAATGCCATTCCCCGTTTTTTGGTTTTCGATAAACAGGGCAAAATTGTAACCGTTGATTCACCCCGTCCTTCTCAGCCAGAGTTAAAAGCATTATTGCAAAAAACTTTGGCCAATTAGGTCATTGCTTTGCCGCTATATCGGCGGCAAAGCTTTTTACATTTCTTACGTATATGATAACAATAAAAAAACTATTGCTGGCTACGCTTTTGCTCTTTTTTTTACCCAAAGCCTATTGCCAGAATGATAGTATACAAATTAGCGGGCAACTTAAAGGCCTGGGAAATAAATCGGTTTGGATTTCTTTTGCTGATGATGCTGGTGTATCGAGAAGTTATAGAGCAAATGCCATTAACGATATTTTTTCTTTAAAGGTACCCCGCTTGCAAAAACCAGCCATTGCCCGTTTTGATGTTTCGGTATCAAGGGGTTTAAATGCTACGAACAATGACAAAACCGTTTCGAATCCATCTCCCGTTCTTGATTTATTCGTTTTCGATAAAGGGATTAAAATAACTGGCGATGCCTTATTGGTTCAGTTTGCAAAGGTAAGCGGCGATGAAGAAAACAATGTGTTTGACAGCTATAAACAGCTGGTAAAAAAAGAGGAAATGCGTAATTACGAAATTATGCAGTTGCTTTTTAATGGAGAAAAAAACACGAATGCGGCGCAATCAAAGGCGCTTGGCGCTGAGGCTACTGCAATAAACAGAAAATTGGTTAACGTAAAGCGCGACTTTGTTAAAAACCATCGGGATGCCTTTGCTTCTGTATTTTTATTAACCCGAATGCAAAACCTGTATACCGCAGGCGATTTTATTTCCACGTGGAACAGTTTATCGTCCAAATATAAAAACCATCCTATCGCAGAGAGAATCAAGGCATACATCAAAAAAATAAGTGCTACTCCTGAAGGATCGGATGCCATTGGTTTTCAGAAAACCGACAATCATGGCAAAACCATCAATTTGGCTGATTTTAAGGGAAAGACTGTACTGCTCGATTTTTGGGGCAGCTGGTGCGGGCCTTGCCGAGCCAGTAACCCACATCTTAAGGCATTATACGCAAAATACCAATCCAAAGGTTTTGAAATTATAGCCATAGCACAAGAGCAGAAAAAATTACTTAGCGAGGCACGCACAGCCTGGCTTAAGGCTATTGAAGAAGATGGACTCACCTATATCAATGTGCTTAATAATGAGGATATGGATAAGCAGAATTTGGTAAAAGACTATAACATTGTGGCTTTTCCAACCAAGATACTGCTCAGCAGCGAGGGTAAAATAATACTCCGTATTACCTCGAGTGCTACTGATGATATTGACCAGGCCCTCGAAAAAATTTATGGATTTTAAATCCACCAACTCAGATAAAATGAAAATTAAAGCAATACTGTTTTTGAGCGTCTTGGTATCGGCGCTAAACGTGCAGGCACAAAACGCCAAAACGACAATCGAAAGCTTGAACAAAATGTTCGCTCAAAAATCTATTGACCCTGTAATGGAGAGTTTAAGCGCCAAATTTTCTGTTGCTGCTTATTCCAGACCCTCAACCGATAAGATGTTAAAAGCTATTGTGGAGCGTTACGCCTGCGATTCGCTACAATTGAAAAGTGAGGCAAAACAAAACGAAAATATTCAACTTACCGTATTTCCGTTTAACAAAGGAAAGGCAGGCAAAGAAAGCTTTATTTTTACCGACGCGCAGTACAAACTTCTCTACGCTGATATTTTCGACCAACTTTATGGCATGAACCGGTATAAAAAATCGGTATTGATTGCTAAAATCCCCTTCGAAGTACAAGATGGTTCTGTCATTTTAACAGTTAAGGTAAACAATAGCCAGCGACCGCTAAAACTGCTTTTTGATACCGGAGCAGATGGAATGGCCATTACCAAAGCCCTTGCCGATTCTGTAGGTATAAAAGCTACCCGCCAGCAAAGTACATCTGTAGTGGGCGGGAATATGCAAATATCTGTTTCAGAGGGAAACACCATCAAGCTGGATACATTCTTTTTAAAAAACCAAAGCTTTGCTATTTTCCCTGAAATGCACAAAGGAAGCGATGGCATCATTGGCAATAGTATTGCCAAAAACTACATTACCAAAGTAGATTTCGATAAAAAAGAACTTTCACTTTATAATTTTGGCGATTACGAGTACCAAGACCAGGGGAAATCGGTTCCGGTTATCGTGCCTGCCGGGTTGTTTATTATTCCGGGTGAGATAAGCATAATACCTGGCCAGGAACATGCAGGCGAATTTGTTTTCGATACCGGTGCGGCATATAATCTCATTTGTTTCAGGCCATTTGTAAAAAAGAATAAACTATTGGTAAGTGGTTTTAAACCCGAATATAATGGTACCACAACCAGCATGGGTATCAGCACACCTACCTACAGCGGCAGGGCAGCATCGTTTTCTTTTTCAAATATGCCTAAGCTAGCCGATTTTCCGGTTACCCTCATGGCCGGAGGTGGCCAGAGCGAAAACTGGAATCCGGGCTTTGATGGATCAATCGGTATCAGAACCATAGGGCGTTATAATTTCACCATTAATCTGCAGAAAAAGGAAATCCATTTCGTCCCGAACCATACGTTAAATTTCCCTAACGATTTTGTTTTGGGCGCTTATTTATTCGGCTTCGATCAGGATGGAAAATTAAAGTTGTTAAGTGTGGTTGCTCCGGTTGAAAGCGAAACATTAAAAGCGGGGCAGACAATTGAAAGTATTGATGGCGTCGCCGCATCAGTTCTGCTTAAAGACAGCAAGAAAATGCTTGCGGTTTTAGCAGCACCCTCTGGCAAAAGCTTCAAAATTGCCTACACCGCAAATGGAGAAAAACAAAATATCTCAATAACCAAAAAATAGATTTATGAAAAAAATAATCCATACTATTTGTCTGATGTTCGCTGTTATAGGCTGTCTGGCACAAAATCAATCCTTAAACAGCGTATTGAAACAAGCCAAAAAAGAAAATAAACTCATTTTTGTTGATTGTTATTTCACAGGCTGTATCCCATGTGCTCAAATGGATGAAAATGTTTTTCCAAATGTGCTTGTTAAAGCAGAAATGGACAAAAATTTCCTAATGCTCAAAGTAGATATTTTTAAGGATAAGCTTGGCGATACCTTAAAAGTGCAGCATATTTTAAATGGATTCCCAACTTTCCTGGTGTTAAACAGTGATGGAAAATTAATCAGCTCATCATCTGGCTACAAAGATCCGGGGAATTTGCTCGCATTGTTTGCCGATGCGCGCCAAAAAGCAAATCAACAGAAGTTTTTAACTGGTTTTTCTACACAATATGATGAAAAAAAATATCCGTCGTTTTATGTAGAATTCTGTAAAACCAGGAAGGGAATAACCCCAGCTATCTTAGCAACCTATAGCGATACTTTAAAAAACTTTAAGGCTGAGAATGCCTTGTTGCCTTATCTGGTTACCAGATCGGCAGATGAAAAGGCTATTGAAACCATTTTTGCCGATTATAATGGATATGCCTCACTTTATGGTGAAGAAGTTTTACAACCAGTGATAGATTACGGATTGAATCAAAGGCTGGCCAAAGCAATGAAAACAAATTTGAATGATACTGCTTTTGAAGACTTTTTAACTGGCCAGAAAAAATACTTCACAGAAAAAACATGGAAAGTATGCCTCCAAACTTTGGGCAATAAATATTTCTTAGGAATGAAAAAAGATACCGTTGGTTTTCTGAAATTCTCGATAAAAAATCCAGTTTTATATCAATACCATTTTAATGCGCTTTATAGCACTTTATTGGCTAAAAAAGGATTTAACCAAGAGGTTACCACGCTCTTCTGTAAATGGGCCGATGCCATTGTTACTGAAGACAGCGGCCTTGAATTTATGAAAACAGCTGCGGCGGTAAATAAAATAGCGCAGGATGAAGCTGGTTATAACAGGTTTATAAAAATGGCAGCTAGCTATGCCAGCAAGTATAAAATGAAAACAGAACCCATTAATGAAAGCGGTTCAAAATAAATAAGAATTACACCTTGTAGAAGGGGTGCATGTTAAATAGTTAATGATCGAAAAGCTTATCTGGATGGATAAGCTTTTTTGTTTTTATTCATATAATGGTTACATTAACTTTATTTTGTTTTCGGGCTAAAAATCTACTTTTGATCTTCCATTTTATAAAATTGTTTTCAATTGAGATGGAACGATCATGATTTCAGGTCAATCATAATAAAACCAAAATATGAAACGAGTATTTATTTCTGCACTAATGTTGTTCATTTTTACCGCCTCTTTTGCTCAAAAATTTAACTGGAACAAAAACCAGGTGATTGCCCATCGTGGGGCATGGAAGAAAAATAATTTTCCTCAAAATTCTATCGCTTCATTAAACGAAGCTGTAAAGCTGGGTTGTTATGGATCGGAATTCGATGTGTGGATGACTGCAGACAATGTTTTGGTCATTAATCACGATCCTGAATTTCAGGGTTTGGTTATCGAAAAAGTAAACTATGCTGATTTATTGACGAAAACCATGAGCAATGGCGAAAAAATTCCTACGCTTGAGGCTTATTTATTGGAAGGTAAAAAGCAAAGAACAACCAAACTGATTTTAGAGATCAAACCTTCATTAGTTAGTAAAGAACGTGGAATTGAGGTGACCAATAAATGTGTTGAAATGGTTCAGAAACTCAAGGTAGTGGAGTGGACGGAGTATATCAGTTTTGACTACGATTACTGTAAAAGGATTCTAGCGCTCTTACCAAAAGCCAAAGTGGCCTACTTAAAAGGCGAAATCAGTGCTGAGCAAATGAAAGCAGATAAATTAACCGGGGTTGATTATCATTTTAGTGTTTACCAAAAAGATGGGTGGATTGAAAATGCCCACAAGTTAGGCTTAAAGGTAAATGCCTGGACGGTAAACACTGTTCCCGAAATTCAATGGCTTTTGGCACATCAGGTTGATTATATTACCACTAATGAGCCAGAATTGACCTTCGAAGAGCTCAAAAAAACACCTGTTGCAAGGGGTTGGAAATTGAAATGGGCTGATGAATTTAACGATGCGGGATTACCATTAGCAAAAAATTGGAGTTACGATGTAGGTGGAAAAGGTTGGGGCAATAATGAGCTTCAATATTATACCGATGCAGATAGCACAAATGCAATTGTAAAAAAAGGGAGTCTGAATATTACTGCGGTAAAAGCAGACAAGGAAAACAACCATTATACTTCGGCCAGATTGGTAACGAAAAATAAATTCGATTTTAAATACGGAAGGGTAGAAGTTCGCGCCATGTTGCCAAAAGGCAGGGGCTTATGGCCTGCTATATGGGCTTTACCAACCGAAGGGAAATACGGCGGCTGGCCAAAGAGCGGCGAAATTGATATTATGGAACATGTAGGTTATGATCCGGATAGCGTTCATGGAACGGTACATACCGAAAAATTTAACCACGTAATTAAAACGCAGGTTGGCAAGGCCTTAAAGGTTGATAATCCTTATACCGAATATCATATTTATGCGGTAGAATGGTTTGCAGATAGAATAGATTTCTTTATTGATAACCAAAAATACCTCACTTTTAAAAATACCAAAAAAGGATCTGGCGATTGGCCATTCGATCAAAACTTCCATCTTATTTTAAATGTAGCTGTTGGCGGTGGTTGGGGTGGAAAAAAAGGAATAGACGAATCTATTTTTCCCGCAAGTATGAAGGTTGATTATGTAAGGGTGTTTCAGAAGTAATATTTTGTTAGTTCAATGGTTCATCGGCCATTGGTTATTAGTCGACGGTCATAATTAAATTGACTAAGAACTTCATGCTGATGAGCACCATAAATTAACTGTCTACTGAAAATTGCTAATTGGCAATTGAAATTATAACTTGCGGTATCTAAGCTATATTGTATAATTTATGGACTCACGTAGAGAATTTCTAAAAAAAGCGGCCTTGTTTGCCGGAGCCACTGGCATGGCCAATACCTTGCCCAGTTCGGTGCTAAAAGCCATGTCGATTAATCCTGAGCCGGGCAGTACATTTTACGATGCCGAACACATTGTTTTCCTGATGCAGGAGAACCGTTCTTTCGACCATATGTTTGGTAAAATGAAAGGTGTTCGCGGGTTTAACGATCCTCACCCACACATTCAACCTGATGGAAACAAAGTTTGGTTGCAAAAAGACGGTCAGGGTTATACCTATGCCCCTTTTCACGTGGATATCAACAAAACGAAAATCAGCTGGCAAGGTGGTTTACCGCATTCATGGAACGACCAGGTTGCGGCACGAAATGGTGGCCGTTACGATAAATGGTTGCCGGTTAAAACACCAATGACATTGGCTTATTACGATCGGAATGATATTCCTTTTTATTATGCCATGGCCGATGCTTTTACCATTTGCGATCAGCATTTTTGCTCATCGCTAACGGGAACAACGCCAAACAGACTGTTCTTTTTTACAGGAACCGTTCGCGGAGAAAAAAGCGCAAACCGGGTTGCGGTGGTCAATAACGATCAGGCTGAATCGCAAAATAATGTATTTGTAGATTGGCCAACTTTTCAGGAAACCTTAGAAGATAATGGTATCGATTGGCGCATTTACCAAAACGAATTATGGACTTCCAAACTTCCCGAAGGCGAAATAGATGATTGGTTGGGTAATTATGGCGATAATCCTATAGAGTACATCAGCAGGCATAACGTTAAATTATCGGCTTACTTTAGAAAAAACGGCGATAATACCGTTGAACCGGCTCTAACCGCAAAAGAGGTTCAGGAGAAATACGATAAGTTATCACAAAAGGAAAAAAACTTGGTAGATAAAGCGTTTACCACAAACATTTCTCAAAAAGATTATCTCGATCTTGAACCATTTACTTTTAAGAACGACCAAGGTAAGTCTGAAACGATTAATGTGCCTAAAAGCGATATTTTCCATCAGTTTAGAAAAGATGTAGATAGCGGGAAATTACCAACGGTTTCGTGGTTGGTTGCGCCTCAACGTTTTTCCGATCATACCAGCTCACCATTGTATGGAACCTGGTATGTAAGTGAAGCCCTCGATATTTTAACCAAAAACCCAGAGGTTTGGAAAAAAACAATTTTTGTTTTAACCTACGATGAAAATGATGGTTACTTTGATCATCAGCCACCTTTTGTGGTGCCAAACCCTGATGATTCAACCAGCGGAAAGGTATCTGAAGGAATAAACTATGCCACTGATTTTGAAGCAAGAAAGGGAAGCCCGATCGGCTTGGGCTATCGTGTACCATTGGTTATTGCCTCACCCTGGAGCAAGGGTGGTTTTGTAAACTCGCAGGTTTTCGATCATACTTCATCATTAATGTTTATGGAAAAATGGCTGGCTAGAAAAACAGGTAAAACCATTAAAAGTAACAACATTAGCGATTGGCGAAGAAATATCTGTGGCGATTTAACCTCGGTGTTCAGACCGTACAATGGAGAAGAAATTAAATCTCCTGAACCACTAAAACGCGATGTGGTAGTAACCAACATCGGTAATGCAAAAAACAAACCTGCCCAGGTTGGTCCTACGGCACTTAATAAAACAGAAATTGCAAAAATAAATAAATTTGAGGCCTTTTCTGCTGAGACATCTAATCATGCCCCTAAGCAGGAGAACGGAACAAAACATGCCTGTGCCTTGCCTTATCATTTAATGGTTGATGCAAATCTGGTTAACAACGAAATAGTACTTACTTTTCAATCGGCAAAAACCTTGTTCGGTAGCGAAACAGAAACTGTTGGTGCGCCTTTCAACATGAATACCATAGCCAAATTTAAAGGTGTTGCGGGCAAAACATGGGCCTATGCTGTAAAAGCTGGCGATGTGTTAAATGACAGCATTAAACTGGATGATTTTGATAACGAAGTTTATGATCTTACAATAAGTGGTCCGAATGGTTTTTACAGACATTTCGTAGGCGGCAAAAAAAATCCTTCCGTTATTGTAAAAGCATATCCAGAGCAAGCTGGTTTGGTAAGCAAAAAACTTACGGGTGCCCTGGTTTTCGCTATTGAGAACAAGGGCGCGAGTTTAGTTACGCTTGAAATTGTAGATAACAAATACAAATCAGGGAGCAAAACGGTAACAATCAAGCCAAAATCGGGTACAAACATCTCGTTTAATCTGGCTAAAAATGCGAATTGGTACGATTTCAGTATTGTGCAGGCAGGCAATACCACATTTAAACACCGTTATGCAGGTAAAATAGAAACCGGAGAAATTACCCAAACCGACCCATACATGGGTAATGCATAATAATATAATATCCCCCAAAAAGGGGGATGGCTTTTGAAAGAAATTATGCTTATTTTGTATTACATGTGCAGTAAACTGTCTATAATCAAAATAAATTTCATAGTTTCTTTCATTTTGCTTTTTAGCCTTCAGCTATCGGCCCAAAGCTATAATTTTACCAATTACAGCCTAAAAGATGGCTTGCCTCAATCGCAGGTAATGGTAATTTATCAAGCAAAAGACAGGACGCTTTGGCTGGGTACTTTTGGTGGTGTAAGTAATTTCGATGGCAGGCAATTTACCTCATACAGTAAAGCCGATGGATTAGGTTCAAATTCAGTAAACTGTATTGCCGAGGATAACCAGCGCCAAATGCTTTTTGGTACTGAAACAGGTATCAGCATTCTTAAACGCGGAAAAATAAGCACCCTGTTTTCGGGTAAAGGGGTAAGCCATTTGCTTAAAGACAAAGAGGGTGTTATTTGGGGAATAAGTGAACATAAGCTTTTCAAAATTGAAAAGAATAAAATTGTTTTTTATTCCATTGCCAATAAAAATATTAATACCATAAACAGCGATAACGATGGAAACCTATATGCCGCTGTATCAGGAAAAGGGATTTATCAGCTAAAGAATAACAATTGGACAATCTACCAGGAGTTACCGTCAGCCATTAATACTTCATCTATCCGGAAGATTTTATTCGATAAAACAGTAAACAACAAGGCCTATCTCTTAACCGACCGTGGCGGAATTTATGTGCTGGAAAACGGAATAATTAAGCCGTTTTTTAAAAAAGAGGGCATTGATACCTATTATTCCATCGCGCAGGATCATCGTGGAAATATGTGGGTAGGCTCAGAAAAAGGAGCTTACTTGATCAATAAAAACGGGGCGATCATAAATTTTAACGGAGAAAATGGATTGAGCGATAACCAGGTTAACGAAATATTTAGCGATGCCGAAAATAATATCTGGATATCTTGTTTTAGTGATGGTATTTACAAATATGAAGGCGATGCTTTTATTCGTTACAATAGGTTTAAGGGCAAGAATCTGGCTTATCCGATAAGCGGAATAGCGGCAGATAAAAATGATAACCTCTGGTTTGGCACTTTTAATAAAGGTGTTTTTAAGTATGATGGTAAAGAGGTACAAAACGTTAATATTCCCGCCTTTAAGGATAAAAAAATCTACTTCGTTTATGCCGATAAAGCCAAAAATATTTGGTTCTCTACCTATGGTAAAGGCATTTGGAAGTACGACGGAGAGAAATTTAGTCAGGTATTAAAGCCAGATAAATTTGATAACAGCTCGATAGCTGAAGACGAGGAAGGAGGGATCTGGATAAACGGTCTCATGTCATCTACCTATTTAAAGGATGGGAAAACCGAACGGATAAGCGGATTTGATGGCTATTTATCGTGTATTTACCCCTTGCGGAAGGATAGCGTGTTTCTTGGCACCTCAAACGGCGTTACACTTATCAAAAACAAAAAGATAGATAAAACATTTCGTATCAAATCGCTCACCAATGTTTACGTACTGAGCATTATAAGGCAGGGTGAAAATTTAATTTTTGCTACGCTTGGCGATGGGATCATCACCTGGAATTTAAAAACAAAAGCCATTAAACGTTATGTTGTTGCCAATGGGTTAAACTCAAATGATATTTATAGCCTTGCAACCGATAATGAAAATAATTTATGGGCCGGAACAGGGCGGGGGATTAACAAATTAACTTTTAATAGGCAACAACAAAGTTATGAAGTTTTCAGGGATCATCCGTTAATTGTTGAGTGTAACCAAAACGCAATTATCAATTACAAAAACAGCATTTTGGTAGGTACTATAAATGGACTCATTCAATGCAAAACCAATGTACTCCCAGGGAATAAAAAAAATCCTTTTATCCATATTCAACAGGTTAGTGTTTTTCATAAAAATGATCGGGCAAAAGATCTTTCAGTAGATCTGAACGGAAAAGGCGATAAATTTTATAAACTTAACTACAGTCAAAACCACATTTCGATAAGTTTTAAAGGGGTTTATCTCACCAATCCAGAAAGTGTACTTTACCGCTACAAACTGGTCGGGGTAGATAACGATTTCAGCAAACCTGTACCCAACACAGAGATCGAATATTCGGCCATAAGACCAGGTAGTTATACTTTTCAGGTTTATGCTATTGCAAATGGCGAGCAATCAAATATCGAACAGTTTAGCTTTACCATTGTACCGCCGTATTATGATACCATTATATTTAAGATTGGCGCATTTTTGGTGCTTATTTTCCTGATCTGGCTTATCTTTTATCTCATTTTTAAAACCAGAGAACGTAAAAAACATCAGTTCGAAAAGTTAAAATTAAAAGAGCAGGAAAAAATAAGAAAGCAAACTGCAGAAGATTTTCATGATGACATTGGCAATAAACTGACCCGGATTAATGTTTTATCCGAAATTTTGGATAAAAAGGTAGCTGGAACCGAAAAAGAGCAAAAAGAACTGATCAGGCTAATCAGAGAGAATGCCAGCCTGCTTTATACCGGAACTAAAGATATTCTTTGGGCGCTAGACCCACATAGCGATAATCTTTTTGAGATATTGATGCACATTAAAAATTTTGGAATCGATCTTTTCCAAAACACCGGCGTTACATTTAAAATGGAAGGCGTGTTAAGCAAATATCAAAAACTACACCTATCGATGGAGTTTAACAGAAACCTAACATTAATTTTTAAGGAGATGTTAAACAATGTGTTAAAACATGCCAAAGCAAGCCAGGTATTGATTATGGTTATTGAAACCGATCATGATACAGTAAACATCTTAACAACAGACGATGGCGAAGGTTTTGACCTTGAAACGGTACAGAAAGGAAGAGGATTAAACAATATTCAAACACGCTGCAAACGTATAAAATCGACCTTTCAGATTTCTTCTATAAAGGGGAAAGGCACCACTACAACAATTTCTACCAGAATTCCTGTTACAAAATAGCACTAAAAGTGTCTTAATTAAAACCAACCACAAAAATGAGCCAGAATTTACGAATTGTTCTAATCGAAGATGACGATATTTTAAGAATGGGTTATGAATCGTTATTAAGCGATGTTGAAGATTTTGTAGTCGTTAACGCTTATGCATCATACGATTTGGCCAAAAAATACTTAGAGGCCGATCATCCAGATGTGATTTTGCTCGATATCCAGATGCCAGGCACCAACGGGCTGCAGGCCTTACCTTTTATCAAAAAGGCCTTACCTAACGCGAATATTATTATCCTCACCGTTTTTGATTCGCCCGAATTGGTTTTCGAAGCCCTAACCATGGGCGCAGGTGGCTACCTCACCAAAAATTCGAGCGCCTCAAAAATTATAGATGCCGTAAGAGAAGTGAGTACTGGCGGAGGGGCCATGAGTACAAATGTAGCGCGCATTGTAATGCATTCTTTTCAAAAAAACCTGAATTCTCCTTTAACTAAACGCGAAACCGAAATATTAGATCGGATTGCAAATGGACAAACAAAATCTCAAATCGCAAACGATCTCTTTATTGATCAGGAAACCGTAAGGAGCCATGTAAAAAATATTTACATCAAACTCGATGTAAACTCCAAATCAGAAGCGATTAAAACAGCCAAAGAAAAGCGCTTTATTTAATCTATACCTATATTTTTCTAAAAAATAATGCGAAAATCACCCTTTTTGGGTGATGCTTTGGGTTCAATTTCAGTTTAATTTTACATCATACAATTAAACAAGGCAATGAACCAATCTGTAAAATTCTTTTATATGCAAGTAAAGCAACTAAATGATGCAGATGCATTTTATGCCAACTGTTTAGGGATGCCGACAGAATCGACAATGATTTCTGAAAAGGAAAAAGGAATCATGGTTAGGGCAGATCACGAGACCAATATTTTCCTGTCAGAACAAAAGCATCAAAACCAGACCAATAAAATTGTATTAACCAGCGATGATTGTTTAGAAGATTACTGCAGACTAAAATCGAGAGGGGTTATTTTTAAAAACAGACCAGCTTACTTAAGTGAGGGTTTAAGTATCGAATTTTCTGATCCTTATGGTAATCATTTTATCATATTGGAACAGCGTAACTACAATGAGGATTAATGTTATGAGGTACGTAAAAGAATTGAGCAATAGGAATAAAATTATAAGTGAAAGCACCTGTGAGGCCATTTATGAGCAACAGAACGATGCTTATACCATTAAATTCGTTTTTAACGGAACCGAAAATTGCGAAATTAACAAGCGTAAGTTTAGCATTTATCCCGATACTTTCGCTGTAGTAAATGCCGGAACAAATTTTAGCAGCAAAATAGATTCGATAAGTCCGGTAAATACATTTTCAGTTTCTTTTGGCGAAAAATTTATTAAAGATTTTCACCACACTTTTTCGAACAGCAACGAAAGTTTGCTTGCCGGAAAAGAAGCTGGTGAAACACCTCCTTTTATCGAATCACTTTATCCGTTTTCTGGCGATATGCGCTTTAATGTGCTGCATTTAAAAAGTCAGCTCGATAAAGGTTTGAAAGACGAAATGCTGATTAATGAATACCTGTACCACTGCCTTTTAAACTATTATAAAATTTATGATAAAGAGGTAGCTCAGAAATTGGATAAACTCAGCTTTATCAAACCAAAAACCCGCGAAGAGGTTTTAAAAAGATTAACACTTGCTAAAGAATACATTAGCAGCAATTACAATCAAAATATAACATTAGAAAACATTGCCGAACAGGCGTGTTTATCGGTTAACCATTTGCTAAGAACATTTAAAGAAGCATATGAGATTAGCCCATACCAGTTTTTAGTGCAGTTAAGATTAAACAGGGCTAAAAAACTATTGCAAACTACTACTTATTCCTTAAACGAAATAGTAGGTTTAGTTGGGTTTGAATGCCCAAGTTCATTCATCAGGTTATTTAAACACACGTTCAATATTACCCCGCTAAAATATAGAAAGAGTAGGTTGAATTAAAGTATAAATAGTGATTTCTGCATATTTAGAATGTTGGGATGAAACTATTTTTGAAGCTCTTGCAGGACAATTTGTAGAAGTTTTTTCCTGTTTAGGTTAATAATGATTAAAAAAGCAAACTGCCAGGATTGGGGTTTGCTTTTTTGCGTTTATACCGACCGTTTCTAAAATGGTGATTTTCGCACATTTTCGAATTTCGGCAGCGCCTAAATTGCCTGTTGATTTGGTTTCATGCGTATCTGCTAAAACTAAAGAACAAATTATTTACTAACTATTTATTTCGAAACATGAAACAAAAATTACTATTGATTTTAATGGTTGCGGTTTTGTCTTATTTCAACGCCCTGGCGCAGAATAAAACAATAACCGGAAAGGTGGTTGATGCTGATGATGGTTTACCATTGCCCGGCGTATCAATAAAAGTAAAGGGTACTACACAGTTGACGCAAACCACTGGACAGGGAACCTTTTCTATTGCCATACCTTCAGATGCACAAACGCTAGTGCTAAGTTATGTGGGCTATACCGAGCAGGAAGTAAGAATAACCGGCGAAACGTTAAATATTCGCATGGTATCATCAGCTAGAAATCTTCAGGATGTTATGGTTATTGGTTATGGAACAGTAAAGAAAGAAAACTTTACGGGTTCTGCAGCGGTAGTTAAAGAGGACGTTTTCAAAGACCGTCCGGTTACTTCTTTTGAAAAGGTCTTACAGGGTGCAGCTGCAGGTGTTCAAGTTACCAGTGTATCTGGTCAGCCAGGCGCTACTTCTACTGTTAGGATTCGTGGAGTAGGTTCCTTCACAGCTTCGAGTACCCCGCTTTATGTAGTTGATGGTATTGCCATTACTAATGGCGATTTAAGTTCAGTTGCACAAACTTCTGATGTACTTTCTTCAATAAATCCCAACGACATTGCTTCGGTAACGGTATTAAAAGATGCGACCGCTGCAGCTATTTATGGTTCTAGGGCAGCAAATGGTGTGGTATTGATCACAACAAAGCAAGGAAAGGCAGGCCAAACTAAATTGAATCTAAGCTCTAGCACCGGATATTCTTACCAGGCAGTAGATAAACACGAGGTAATGGATGCCACACAATATTACAAAACATTTTGGGATGTTTATTATGCGCAGCGTTTAGCAGCGGGTTTAGCTCCTGATGCCGCAGCTACTGCTGCAAACGGATTAACTAATGCTAAATTAGTTGTAAATCCATACAACACAGTTAATCCTTACACAGCAAATGGAGTATTGGCTAATGGAGCATCATTGCTTTACGATACCGATTGGCGTGATGAAGTATTACGTAGAGGTGTAACTAAAAATATCGATTTATCAGCTAGCGGCGGTAATGACAGAAGTAAATTCTTTGTTTCTGGGGGGTACTTTGAGCAAAATGGCATTGTAATTCGCTCTGATTTTAAACGCTATTCAGGCAAGTTTAACTTCAATACCGATGTTACCGATTTCTTAAAAGTGGGTATTAACAACAGTTTGACCCGTACCGAACAAAACACCCCGGCCGGAAGTACTGGTTCTGATAACCCGGTAAACTTTGCCGATCAAACAGCCAATATTTATCCGTTATATGTACGTGATACAAACGGAAACGTAGTGTACGATGCAGTCGGAAACCCTGTCTACAACTACATTAACCCGGTTACACCAGATTTTAACCCCGTTGGTTTATCTAAACTGAATGAATACAATACCATAACCAACAGGGTTATTACCAGCCCTTATGCGGAGGTTCGGTTTTTAAAAGATTTTGTTGTTAAAAGTATGGTAGGAGTTGATTATATCAACAACCGGGAGCGCCAGTTCTACAACATGGAGCATGGCGACGGGGTGAGTGTAAAAGGACGCGCATACCGTTATTCTAAAGAGGATGTTACTGTAACGTTTCAAAATACTTTAACCTATAACAAAACTTTCAATCAGCATAATTTCGATGTTTTATTAGGGCAGGAAGCGTACCGTTCAAAGCGTGATTTTAACTACTCGCAGGTTACAGGATTCCCTTTCCCGGGTACTAATGAGCAAATAGCAGCATCAACACCGTCAACAGTACAATCTTATTATACTCAACAAAGGTTTGCCTCGTATTTTTCGCGTTTGCAATATAACTATGCAGGTAAGTATTATCTATCTGGGAGTTTAAGAAGAGACGGTTCATCTGTTTTTGGAAATGACAATAAATATGGAACATTTTATTCTGTTGGTGGTGGATGGCGCATCGGCAGAGAGAATTTCTTAAAAGATGTAAACTGGATTGATGAATTAAAGTTAAGAGCCAGTTATGGTACTTCAGGTAATGACAGAATTGATCGTTATGCAGCCCAAGGTTTATATGGCCTGGGTAAAAACTACGAAGGACAATCGGGTATTAACTACGTTCAACTCGAAAATGTAAACCTGAAATGGGAACAGAATTCAACTTTAGATATTGGTGTGGAGTTCGCTTTCCTGAAAGGAAAAATTAGCGGTGAAGCCTCATATTATAAAAGAGGATCTAAAGGCTTATTGTTTGATCAGCCTCTTACAAGATTGACTGGTTTTGATAATTTGACTACAAACCTTGCCTCAATGGATAATTACGGTGTAGAGATTTTATTAAACGGAAACCCGGTTAAAACCAAAGATTTCGATTGGAATATCTCTTTTAACATTACTTCTAATAGAAACAAAATCAATGCAATGACCCAAAATGAGGTAATTGATGGTACCAAAAGATGGAAAGTGGGTGAAGATAGATATCAGTGGTATCTACGCGATTATGCAGGGGTTGATCCGGCAGATGGCCGGCCAATGTGGTATACCGACGAAATTGTAAATGGTCAGGCTACAGGCAACAGAATTACCACAAAAAACTGGTCAACCGCAACACGTTATGATGGTTTAGGTTCTTCGCTACCAAAATTCACCGGAGGTTTTAACAATACATTTAGATATAGAGAATTTGATTTAAGCGTATTCACTTATTTTTCTACCGGTGCTAAAATTTACGACACCTTATATGGTAATCTGATGCATAGTGGGGGTTCTGTAGGTAAGCAATTATCAATAGATAATTTTAACAGCTGGCAAAAACCAGGTGACATAACCGATGTGCCCCGCTTTGTAATCAATAATACTGATTTAGGAAACAACCAATCAAGCCGTTTCTTGTACGACGGATCGTTTATGCGTGTTAAAAATATCACCTTAGGCTACTCTTTAAGGAAAAACTGGTTAGAAACCGTCCATTTGTCGAATGTTAGGGTGTATTTAATGGCTGAAAATCCATTTACATGGGCTAAACATAAAGGTATGGATCCTGAATCAGCCCTTACCGGTTTAACTGATAACGATATTCCAAATGTTAAAACATTCACGTTAGGTCTTAATGTTGGATTTTAATTGATAAAGTAATGAGAAAGATAAAAACATATAAAACGGCCTTATATACTGGAGTAATGCTTCTTCTTGTTGGGGCAACATCCTGCAAGAAAGAATTTTTGCAAGTAACCCCAACACAACAAATAAATGCTAAAGATGCTTTTTCATCAGGAGCAAAAATACAGGCAGCCATGACTGGTATTTACGATCTTACTACCTTTTCGGGCTATACTAATAACATGATATTAAGTGCCGATGTTAAGGGTAACGATGTAATGATTGTCAGCGGTGCTGGAAACTATAACCGTTTTGTAGCACAATATCAGTTTGTAGAAACAGTAAACAACGGCGATGCCTATGCCTGGTGGCAGTACAGTTATAAAGTGATTTCAAATGCAAATCAGTTTGTTGTTAATATTCCGGATGCTCCTATAAGCGATGCCCTAAAAACAGAATATTTAGCGGAAGCACGTGCATTGAGAGCTTATACTTACTTTTGGCTGGTGCGTTGGTTTGCCCAACCTTACAGCGTAAATCCTGAAGCCCTTGGTGTACCCATTTTAAGAAAACCACTTGGACCAGATGAAACATCTCCGGCAAGGGATAAAGTAAAAGATGTATACGCTTTTATTATTGATGATTTGAAATATGCGGAAACAAACTTACCAACAACAGGCAGGACCAGTATTTATAGAATGAGTGTTCCTGCTATACAAGGTATGTTAGCTCGTGTTTATTTAAACATGGGTAATTGGGCCGAAGCTAGTCGCTATGCTAAGTTAGCGCGTGCGGCCAAACCATTAAGTACGGCAGCCGCATTGTTAACAGGTTTTAATAATCCAACTTCTGAGTGGATTTACGCCATCAATGTAAGAACAGATGATAACCAGGGTTTCCTTGCGGTATCATCATTTTACGACCCTTACGATTCAGGTTACTCAAGCTTTAGGGTTACTGATGATTTCTTTAATTCTTTTGCAGCAAACGACGAGCGTAAAAAGCAATTTCTGGTTAAAAGTAGCCCAACGGCAGCTGCAAGTACCGCAGCATATAGAAGAAGGGGTGAGGGGTATCTGATCAATAAGTTCGACTTTACAACTACGCCTGCTAATAATCAGGTGCTAATTCGCTCTTCAGAGATGTATTTAATTGAAGCAGAGGCTGAAGCAAGACTAGGTAACGAACCCGCAGCTAAACAGGCGTTATTGGCTATTCAACAACGCGCTGGGATAGCTACAGTTGTTTCTGTGAACACAGGTAATGCTTTAATTGAAGAGATACTAACGGAGCGCAATAAAGAGTTATATGGTGAAGGACATAAGTTTTTTGATTTGTTGCGTACGAAAAAAGGTGTCGACAGAACCGGCTCTACTGTACACTGGAAAATTGTAAACTTTCCGTCTGGCGATAACAGATTGGTTTCTCCAATTCCACAAGCAGAATTAGATGCAAATCCAGTGTTGAAACCACAACAGAACCCTGGATATTAGTTCTTTTTAACAAACAAAATCTAAGCGATAGAAAGCCGTTTCAATTCATTTTGAAAGGGCTTTCTGCTTAATATCACATTTTAGTTACCTCAGCATTATGGTGTTATCGGCATATTATTTTCTTTTATTCCAGCCGACCTTTAATAAAAAAACACAGATAGTTATGAGACTAAAAGCTTTGGTGATTTTATTACTAGGTATTACAATCACAAATAATGTTTTTGCAGCTGAAAAACCAACCGCAAGCCATAAATCGGTTATCAATTATTATATGGACAGCTATATGAATTCTGACTATAAAAAGTTAAGAGCTGTTTTAAGTGAGGATGCTGTTTTTACGTCGAATAGAGATGTGAGGGTAATTAAACATAAAGCAAGTGATGTGTTAAATCAAATGAAGAAAAATGAAGGCGTAATTCAGAAAGACTGCAACATCAGCTCTTCAATTGTTTCTGAAACCGATGCCCTGGTAATTGCACGCGTAGATATTAATTACGAATTGTTTGATGGCGCACAACAAAACTTTGTGATCATCGAGAAAGATAAAGAAGGCGAATGGAAAATTACCCAGGTTTACAAAGTATTCATCACTGGCGAAAGCGAGGCTAAAAAGCTCGTTTCAAATTAACCTTAAAGCCCTTTTTCGCGTTGGCCAGCTTCCGTTAAAAAGTAAAAGGTTTATCTCCCAATGTTCGGGACTGCGCTTCAGTCGAAATGACAACTGATTTTTATAATCTGTTTAATAGGTGCAAGAAGATAAAAAGCGATTAAAATATAAAGTCCAGGCAAAACCTGGACTTTATATTTTTCTTTCTTTTCGACTTAAAAGTTAATTGGTAATTCTACCTGCGTTCTATCCCAGCCAATAACCAGATTAGCGCCTCCAGTAATCTCTGCAAAGGTTAGGGAGAAATATTCGATCGGTTTAGCCAAGGTTTTAACCGGAACATTTACACGAACAATATCCTTAGCCTGATTGTAAGTAAAAGCACCCCATTTATCGGTTTCGCTATTTACAATAATCGTCCAGGTATCTTTGTTTGGAATAGCGAATAAGCTATAGGTACCTGCTTTGATTTTTTTACCGCCAATGCTTACTTTTTTGAAGAAACGAATCTCTGTACTTTCGTTGGCACCAAAACGCCAAACATTTCCGTACTGTTCTAAAACGCCAAAAATATCACGTCCTTTTTTCTGTGGGCGCGAATAAACAATCTTTATAACCGGTTTTGTTGGATCTCCAGCCTTTGCCTTTGGAGCATTAAGGGGAAAATAAACAATATCTGCAGGACTTGGGTCTGCAACAGGAAATTTTACTTCAGCGGTAGGGGCCTGTTGAGCCTTTGCGCTAAAACAAAGAAGAGCGAAAACAACAATGAAGATATTTTTCATTTGTAGGTTTTTGTTTTCAGTAGCGATGAGCAATCATGATTTTACAGCTATCGGTAAAATCATAACGGCCTCATGTGCTGTGGAATTAAATTTTTAATCCTTAAAAGGATCTAATTTGTATAAAAGGACTAAAAACTAGTATTTTCTTCCTTTTACGATAGCGTTTAAAAATAAGCCTGCTGTTAACAAACCTAAAACACCACCTAACAAAGCGAAAATATAGTTTTGCGTAATGATTGCTCCAGTTAAAACTCCGAAGAATAAACCTAAAGCATAATATAACCAGTTGAAATTATTGCTGCTGTTCTCTTGTACACTCATGTTTTTTTGTTATTTGGAGGCAAAGTTAATATTTATTTTAAATTTTAATTTGTCATTGTAGCCAATATTCTAATTAATTATCAATTCTAGCCAATTTATAATCAGCCTTTTTCAGATAAGTAATCAATTCTGCCAGCCTGTTATAAAATTTATCAGTTCTTCTGGCATCGGTACCGATGTGCAACAACAAGATAAAACCATTTAAACCATTGGCTTTTGTTTCGTTAAAAGTAGTAATCGACCTATATATCTCATCGCTCGACCGATAACTTTTTCCCATTTCGGGGTAGGTGTAATCAGCGTTAGCGCGTGTTCCAGGAGTGAAATTAATCAATTGTAAGCCTTGCGCTTTGGTCCAGTTGGCTATGGTTTGGTTGTACCATTCGTAAGGCGGCAAAAAATAGCCCGCCGCTTCTTTGTTAATCCCAAAACCGGCCATTGCCTGATAATTGTTGCTTAAATCGGTTTCGAAATCTGTTTTTGTAACCAAGAGGCTGTCGCGTTTATTCCAATCGCAGTACAATAAATGTTTATCAGAATGTGGACCCAGGTAATGCCCGTCGTTTTTTAGTTTTTTAATCAATGACTGGAAATTAGGATTCCGATAAAAATTTCCGGTAAGAAAAAAGGATGCTTTAACTTTCTCCTGTGCCAGCACCTTGCTTATTTTTTCGCCGCCATCTGCATATTTGTCACCTGTAAAAACCAGGTAGATTTTCTTTTGGGTAGAATCGCCCCGAATGTTCGCACCCAGGCTATAAGTTTTATGGTTGGGTAAGGGTTTAGCCTGTGCTTCTTTTGCCGCTAATAAGTAAATAAGAGATGCCGTTCCGTCCATTGTAGGTTCATTGGTGCTATAATCTCCATAATCATCGTGGTAAACGGCCAGGTCACTCTGAAAGTCAGCATATTCATCAACGTCATTGAGTTTGATCCCGATTAAACCCTTATAAATATTGGTATAAACAGGTCCATCAACCAATCCGCCGTTAATGGGGTAATTCTTTAAATGGGTAAAAGCCGAGTGCGGATCGCTTGGTGTATCTCCCCATTGAGGTAAGCCATAAACCATGCTCGTTCCCCAGGGGTTACAGCCAAAAAGCCAGTCGAAATTAGCCTGATCCAGTTCCGCATAAGTTTTATCGCCGCTTAGTGCCGAGTACCAGCTACACTGCATGGCAAAGGCAACCGTTAAGTTATTGCTGCACCAAATAAAAGGAATACCACGATAAAAGGCATTGTTTTTCGCACGGCTCCAAACTTGCGATATGCCTTGTTGATAATAGTTGATGGCTGTTTTGTCTGTTGAATCTTGCTTAGCGATTTCGTAATGACCAAGGTTGATAAAAGGATAATATTGATAATGCGCTGCGGTGTCTTTTTGTAGCCAGGGCGTGATACTTTCTTGTTGGGCGTAGCTTAAGGCCTGTGCTATTTTCTTTTGATCGATCTTTTCTCTTCCGAAATTGAATGATGTTTCGGCCAGCTCCATGTCATCAACCCAGTTGTCTTCAGCATAAATGTACGGCGATTTTACAGCGGCTGTTTGCGTTACCCCGGGTTTTTGTAATGCAAATTTATAGGCTGTTTTGGCCTTTTTAACAAGTAATTCGGCGTAATTACGATCTATATCTTTAAATAAAACGGATCCTAAATTAAAAGCACTCGTAAATTTAGCTGCAGTAGAGCTGGTACCGGTGGTGTTGTTCATAAATTTGCCCCGTTGCTGTGTCTCGCCGGTAATAAAATAGAGCGGGCGCTCAAAACCCTTTCCATATTGACTGTCTTCTTTTGGAATCCGCATATTGATGTGGTCACGGTCATCGGCCAGTTGGTTGAACATGATCTTTTTTTGTGGGTGCATTTTCAACAGCCAATCCAATCCCCATTTAGCTTCGTCCAGAACATCAGCAAGGCCGTTTTTTCCATCCAAACCATTTGCCGTTTGCCTATCGCTAAATACCTGAGGGAAGTCGCGATAGGCCATTAGTAGGTGATAGGCTGCATTTGCCGAAGTAGTTGAATATTGGAGGTAATCGCTGGCGTCGTGCCAACCACCAGAAGCATCAAAATGTGTACTGTCTTTAATGCCAGCTTTGGCGCCATATAAAACAAAGCCATCGTGGGTATGGCAGCTATCCTTTAAGTACGGATTAAAACCGCTCCGTTGCTGGCGCATATATTGTAAACAGAAATCTGCTGCACCTTTGTACACATCGTTATTGATCAACAACAGGGGAGAAACAATACCATTTGCCCTGAGGTAGAAACGCCCTGTGCTTTTAAAATCACTAAAATTTAATCGGGCAGTTTGACTAAAAGGACCATAGCTGCCGAAGTTTTTAATATTGGTCGAGGTATAAACAATTTTATTGGTTTCCTTTTCTATAATTTCAAATTGGGTAGGAATTTCGCCTGTTTTGCTTGCCCATACCGCAACTTTAATGCCCCCGGTGGGGTAACCGAGCAAATTAATTCTGATCCAACTCTGTTGGATTTTTCTCTGGCTACCAATAAATGAACAAAAGAACCATAGGGCAAATGAGAAAGTTGAGGCTAAAAAGAACTTATTTTTCATTGTGACTGATGATTATTTCATTTAAAAATAGGGTTTTATCAAGATAATGTAAAAGAAGTAGGTAAACATTTGGAAATTAATCAATCGTTTGATTAATTTTGTGCCGTCAAAAAGAAATGAAAACAGAAAAAGTAGATAAAAGACAGGCCATTCTCGAGGCAGCTGAAAAGCTGTTTTGCGAGACCGGGTACGAAGGTACTTCCACCCGCCAGATTGCCAAGGAATCTGGAGCAAACATGGCGATGATAAATTATTATTTCGGTTCTAAGGAAGGGGTTTTTGTAGAGATCATGAACGAGCGCATTGCAGGTTTTGCTTCTCAGTTAAAAATCATCAATGAAGATAAGATTTCGGCATTAGAAAAATTGCACAGGGTTATAGAGGGCTATGTAAATAGAATACTGAATAACACGGCATTTCATAAAATGATGCACAGAGAGCTTTCTTTAACCCAAAGGCCAGAAATGTACGATAAGATAAAAGACGCCATGAGCCACAACATGCAGCTTATCGATCGCATTATTACAGACGGGATTGAAGATGGGACCTTTAACAAGGTAGACGTTCGGATGGTAATCGCCACCATTATGGGCACCATAACTAACATTGTTATTGCTCCCCACAAGGTGATATCGTGCTCCAACTTCGATTTGAACAATCCGAAAGATAAAAAAATGATTAAGGAGCGGACAATTGCTCACTTACAAGATCTAACAACAGTTTATTTAACAACAAAAAAATGATACCCAGATCAATAAGATTAATGCTTGCGGCATCATTAATTCCGACAGCTTTATTTGCACAGAGCCAGAAAGAATTAAATATCAACCAGGCAATAGAACTTGGCATAGCCAATAGTAAAAACTTAAAACTTTCTCAAAACAAGATCGATCAGGCTGTTGCACAGCTGGAGGTTGTAAAAGACAATGTTTTGCCTACGGCAAACGCAAGTTTTATGTACAATCACGCTGAAATACCAACCACTACTTTTACATTACCCGGTAGCGAATCGTCTTTCCACTTGCCTAAAAGAGCCGATGCTTTTGTAGGAACGGCAGCGGTACAAGAATTGGTGTACGGTGGAGGTAAATTAAGATATGCAAAAGAATCGACCAAATTATTGGCCGATGTGGCACGTTTAGATGCGGATAAAAGCAAAGAGGAAATTACTTATGCTGTTATTAATACCTATTACGCTTTATACAAAGTATTGCAGAGCAGAAAAGTGGTTGATCAGAATATAGAATCAATTGCTGCACAGATTAAACAGGCACAACGTTTCTTCGAACAAGGCATTGTAACTAAAAACGATGTGTTGCGTTTCCAATTGCAACAGGCAAATGTTACGCTAACACAAATGGATATCGAGAGCAACCGTAAAGTGATTAATTATAACCTGGATATCTTGTTGGGTTTACCAGAAGATACTGAAGTTAAAATTGTTGACCCAACGGCTGGCTTAAAAACGCCAGGCTCGTTAAATGAATACATTAATCAAGCAATGGCTAACCGCCAGGAGTTAAAACAACTTGATGTGCAGAACAAAGTTGCCGATTTTAACATTAAAACAATCAAGGCAAATACATTGCCTACCGTTGGTGTTGGTGCAAACTTATATTACATTAATCCAAGCGGCAATTTTATCCCGCCAACCAACCAGTATTTAATGCCCATTACATTAGGCGCAACGGTTTCCTGGAATTTCGGCAACCTTTGGACAAACAAGAACAAGGTAAGCGAAGCGAAGGTTCAGAAAAGTGCAATCACCATTCAGAAAGACATTTTGTCTGATCAGGTAAAAACAGATATCAACAAAAACTTTCAAGGTTACCAGGTGGCGATGAACAAAATCCAGGTATTGGAAACTTCAATTGCACAAGCAACAGAAAATGATAAGTTATTGGCATCTAAATACAAAAACAATGTGGCTTCGGTTACCGATCGTATCGATGCTGAAACCTTATTGTACCAGGCAAAAATTAACTTAGAGATAGCTAAGGCAGACGCAGGTTTGGCTTACTATACCCTATTAAAATCAACAGGAAAAATAACGCAATAAATACAGCAATGACAACTGAAAAGAAAAAAAAGAACAAAGTAGTACCCATCATTTTAGGTGTTTTACTAGTAATAGGCATAATCTTCGGGATTACAGAATGGAATTATTATAGCAAACACGTAGATACGGATGATGCTCAGATTGATGGCGATATCAGTCCTGTTGTTGCCCGTGTTGGTGGTTATGTTGCAGCGATTAATTTTGAAGAGAATACACATGTAACCGAAGGACAGGTTTTGGTGAAGCTCGATGATAAAGACTACAAAGTTAAGTTGGAGCAGGCAGAATCTGGACAGAAAGGTGCAAGTGCGGGTGTTGGTGTTGCCGAATCGCAAATTGTAGCTACCCAGGCAAATACCGGTACTGCAAAAGCAAACGTTGATGCTGCAAAATCAAATGTTGAAGCTGCAAATGTAAAATTAAATTTAGCGCAGAAAGATTACAATCGTTACGAAAACCTGGTGAAAGACGGTTCAATCACTCAACAAGCTTTCGATCAGGCTAAGGCGAGTAAGGAATCAGCAGAAGCGGCCAGACAATCTGCTCTGGCAGCATATCGTGCGGCACAAGATCAATATAATGCTGCGGTTAAACAAGTTGGTACTACACAATCGCAGTTGGCAGTGAGTAGCAATGTAATCAGCCAGCGTCAAAGTGATATCGATTTTGCAAAGCTTCAATTATCATATACTGATATTAAAGCCCCCGCAACCGGTATTGTATCTAAAAAGAATGTTCAAAAAGGACAACTGGTTCAGGCTGGTCAATCTTTATTCTCTATCGTGAATGACGGAAGCATTTATGTAACGGCAAACTTTAAAGAAACGCAGTTAGAGAAAATTAAAGAAGGTTCTAAAGTAGAAATTGAGGTTGATGCTTATCCAGACGAAAAAATTGAAGGCGAAGTATATAATTTCTCTCCGATTACTGGTGCAAAAGGGTCTTTATTACCTCCCGATAATGCGACTGGTAACTTCGTTAAAGTGGTACAGCGTGTTCCGGTAAAAATCAAAATCCATCCATCAAAAGAACTGTTGGCTAAGTTGCGCCCAGGAATGAGCGTTAAAGCATCAGTATCTACTAAATAATATTAAAATGGCCGAAGTAGGTTTAAAAAAGTGGATTATTACGTTTACGGTAATCACAGCTTCTTTGTTGGAGCTGATTGATACCACTATTGTAAATGTGGCAATCCCTCAAATACAGGGAAACCTGGGCGCTACCCTTGAGGATATCGCCTGGTTATCTACTGGTTATGCCGTTGCGAACGTGATCATCCTGCCTATGTCGGGCTGGTTGGGCAGTCGTTTCGGGCGTAAAAATTATTTCTTAACCTCAATTATTGTTTTTACACTCGTTTCATTTTTGTGTGGTAACGCAACTTCATTAAACGAGCTTATTTTGTTCAGGATTTTACAAGGTGTAGCCGGTGGCGGTTTAATTTCTACCGCTCAGGCAATCTTGATCGAAACCTGGCCAAGAGAAGATGTGGGTATTGCAACTGCATTATTTGGTTTAGGTGCCGTTGTTGGTCCAACCGTGGGTCCAACGATTGGCGGTTATATTTTGGAGATAGCAGATTGGCCTTGGATATTTTATGTAAATATTCCCGTCGGAATCCTCGCGGCCTACTGTACCATAACTTTTATCCGAGAGACACCGAAAGATGGAAAAGGAAAACCCGTTGATTGGTGGGGTATTGCATTATTGGCAATCTCAGTAGGCAGCTTACAAACCTTATTAGAAAAAGGTGAAAGCGAAGATTGGTTCTCTACACCTTACATTGTCGCCTTGGCTGTATTATCGGTTTTTGGATTGCTTCTGTTTATCTGGAGAGAAATAAGTACCGACCATCCAATTGTAAACCTTAAGATCATGAAGAAACGAAGTTTTTCTATCGGAATGTTTACGTCATTTATTTTAGGATTCGGACTTTATGGATCTGTATTTGTTTTTCCGGTTTTTGCCCAAAATCTTTTAGGGTTTACGCCGTTACAAACCGGAAAGCTATTTATTGCCGGAGGTATTTGTACCATTGCTATGATGCCGTTTATTGGTATAATGCTTAAGAAGGGCGTACCAGCTCAGTTTATGGCTACAGGTGGGATGTTTTTATTCTTCGTTTTCTGTTGGATGTTGAGTAAATCAACATTGGCATCTGGAACGGGCGATTTCTTCTGGCCTTTGGTAATCAGAGGGTTTGGAATGGCTTTGCTATTCGTTCCGTTAACAACATTGGCTATGCAGGATTTATCTGGCCCTGAAATTGGACAAGGTTCTGGATTAAACAATATGAGCAGACAATTAGGTGGTTCTTTCGGAATCGCTGCGTTAACCACCTTGATCCATATACGTTCAGGTTTTCACAGAAGCAATCTGTTGGCGAACATAAACGAATTCAACGCTGCATTTATGCAACGGGTAAATGGCTTAACCAGTAATTTTATGGCTAAAGGCGCTTCGTTTATGGATGCAAAATTAATGGCAATGAAAGCAATAGAGGGTGCGGTAACCAAACAAACTATGTTGCTTACTTATAACGATGCCTATTGGGTTGCAGGACTGATCATGTTGTTTTCTATACCTTTGTTGTATCTTCAGAAATTTAAGAAGAATGCAAACATTGTGACAGATGCGCACTAAAATTTGCAAAGAAATGCCCTAAAAATGGCAAAAAACAAAAACAGCCGGTGTATTTTATTACATCGGCTGTTTTAACCCAAAAAATTAACAATCAATGCAATGCCCTTAAACATTGCAAATGTTCTTACTTAACCACATAGTGGCCAAATAAGATTCTAAAATTAAAATTTATTCTACAATTTTCCAAATTGTAAGCCTTAGAATTTTAATACCTTACGCATTTTTTGTAGTATTACGGTATACAAAACTATTGCATAAGCTATGCCTAAACTTCGTTTAACTACGCAACGAGAATCTATTTTTAATAATGAGGTAATCTCAAAATTCGAACTATTTAACAGTTTATTTCTCACCTTGCCTTTCTACAAAATTAAAGATACCGGAACATTGCTTCCGCTGTTTTTTAAGAGCTGTGAAGAAGGCATTGCAAACGGAGAAAAACCTGCACAGATTATCGAGGAATTTTTTGCCAAGTATACCAGTTATACCGACCCTAAGGATATTGTTGACCTGCTTTTCCGTTTTATCCAGTATATCGAACGGCAGGTGGTACTTTTTGATGCCGTAGAAGATGCTTCTTTTACCAAGTTAAATACAACTGATGAACAGAGTACATTGGCATTTATCTTAAAAAAGAATGCCGATAACAAACCGATGTTATCAAAAATTGAGAAGTTGATTGATGAACTTTCGCTCCGTTTGGTTTTAACCGCGCACCCAACCCAGTTTTATCCTGGAAGTGTATTGGCCATTATTACCGATTTAACCAAGGCCATTCGTGATAACGACCTTACTTCGATGAACTCTTTATTGCAGCAATTGGGTAAAACGCCGTTTTTTAATAAAAAATCGCCAACCCCGGTTGATGAGGCCTTAAACCTGGCTTGGTTTTTAGAGAATACATTTTATTTTGCTGCGGCGAATATTCAGGAAGAGATAGACCAGAACCTTGATGAATACAACCTGGAGACCAAGAAAATTTTAGAGCTGGGTTTCTGGCCGGGGGGAGATAGAGATGGAAATCCGAACATTCATGCTGATACCACCTTGGAAGTTTCTAAAATGTTGCGCCAGATCCTTTTCCGTTGTTATTACCGCGATTTCAGGGTAATTAAACGCCGTATCACCTTTAGAGGTGTTGAAGAAAATATCGCAAAACTGCACGATGTACTGTATCTGAATGCTTTCGACCAGACCTGTGAACTTCATGATATTTCTGATGAACTAAGGGATAACCTGAATAAAATTAAAGAAACATTGTTAGCCGAACATGAAGGTTTATTTGTTGACCTGGTTAATGATCTGATCCGTAAGATAGATTTATATGGTAACTACTTTGCGTCGCTAGATATTCGTCAGGACAGCCGCGTGCTCAGAAACGTGCATACTTATTGCCGCGCAAATAAGCCGATTTCTTCGCTGTATCCTGCCGATTATGATAAACTTTCGGAAGCAGAGAAATTAGCTTTGATTTCTTTTAAAGAGGCAACAGTTGTTTACGCCAGTGAGCCTGATGCTTTGACAAAAGATACCATTGAAGTAATCAAAGAAATTAAAGGCATTCAAAGACGTAATGGCGAAAAAGCTTGTCACCGTTTTATCATCAGTAATTGCCAGCAAGCGAGCGATATTTTGCAATTGATTGAGCTTTTCCTTTGGAATGGCTGGAGTAAAGAGTCGTTGACTATTGATTTTGTGCCGCTTTTTGAAACCGTTAACGATTTAAAGGGAGCAGCTGCAATTATGGATACGCTTTATAGTAATCCATTCTATAAGGCACATTTAGCCAGCCGTGGAAATAAGCAGGATATTATGCTTGGTTATTCTGACAGCACCAAAGATGGTGGTTACTTAATGGCCAATTGGTCTATTTTTAACGGAAAAACATCATTATCTGCGGTTTCTGCAAAACACAACATTCAGCTGGCATTTTTTGATGGCCGTGGTGGTCCGCCTGCACGCGGTGGAGGTAAAACACACCGTTTTTATGCTTCTATGGGTAAGGAAATTGCGAACAAGAACATGCAGTTAACCGTTCAGGGGCAAACCATCAGTTCTCAATATGGTTCGATAGAAAGTGCTGAATTTAATATCGAGCAATTAATCAATGCAGGACTTACTTCCGGATTAAAAGAGAAACACAATATTCTGTTAGATTCTGAGAATAAAACGCTGCTTGACGAAATGGCTGAAGAAAGCTACAAGGCTTTTGTCGACTTGCGCGAGCACCCATTATTTGTGAGTTATTTAGAGAAATTATCTCCTTTAAAACTATTGTCGCAAGCTAACATTAGTAGCCGCCCGGTTAAAAGAAACGGTGGAGGCGAAATGAAACTCGAAGATTTAAGGGCAATCAGTTTTGTTACCGCCTGGAGTATGCTGAAACAGAATGTTCCGGGTTTCTATGGGATGGGAACAGCTTTAAAAAATCAGGAAAAAGCTGGGAATTGGGATAAAGTGCTTAAAGTTTATCAAGATTCTGATTATCTGAAAACGATTGTAGATAACTGTATGATGAGCATGAGTAAATCAGATTTTACCATTACAGCGCATTTGGCCGCAGATAAGGAGTTTGGTGCTTTTTGGACTCAATTACATAACGAATTCGAATTAGCTAAGGAGATGCTTTTAAAACTATCCGGACAGCCAACATTAATGGCTAATTATCCTGTAGATAAAAAATCAATCGCCACCCGCGAAAAAATCATCTTGCCATTGGTATTGATTCAGCATTTCGCTTTAGAAAAACTGCAACACGATCAGAACGAGAAAGATCAGCATGCTTTAGAAAAGTTGGCGGTAAGAACGGTATTCGGTATTGTAAATGCGGGTAGGAATTTGGCTTAATTAAGCGAAACCTTCAGGTTTTGAAATATAATCCAAGGTCTGTGTCCTCACGGACCTTTTTTACTGTTCTAATAATTTCATCATTGCGAGGAGGAGCTACGAAGCAATCTTACTGTGATGGGTTATGAAGATTGCGGTAAGATAGATTCTTCACTGGCTAGTTTTTCTGGGTTAAAATATTTTTTTCTAACAGGTTTTGTTAAATACAGAATTAGGGTAAAGAAGTAGAAAAATTCTGGGCTTGTTGAAATTTTAATAATCCTTCTGTATGGATATATATTAGAAAGATAAGATGGCCAAAAACCAAAATCCATACTTGTTGGACCGCTAGCAATCAGACCCCATGTAAATAAATTATATAATCCGAAAGCACATAGGGTAATCATAAACAACCACGATAGCCAATTGCGATGGAAAATTAAGAGAGTTATAAACAGCATTAGCGGAATATGTGAGTAATATAATGTCCATTTTAAGAGACTTTCATGTTGAAATGCATGTATAGTTTCTAAAACCGCAACAACTATAAAAACTGCCATCCAGTACCACTTGCCTATTTTGAGTAGCATGCTCATATCCAAAAGTATAATTAATTTAATCGTCTTCAAGTTTGCTTAGCAGATTCTTCACTGCGTTCAGAATGACAGATTGCTAACAAACAAAAATCCCTCGCTGATTTTCATCAGCGAGGGATTTTATATTATAAAAGTCAGATTAAGCTTTAAAACGATTATCGATCAATCGATCCCATTACCTTTTGGCCGAAAGCATTTAATGCGTCCTTTTCGGCAGCACCTTCGCTTACCATCTGGTGTACTTCTAAGGCACCACAGATATTGGTAATCATTTCACCTGCAACATCAACCTCGTGCTCACTAACCCCTCTAAACTCGCAAAAAGCCTCTAAAACCTCCAAAGTGGTCTCCAGTTGTGCTGGAGTGGTGTTTTGAAATAATTGTCTTATAACCGGAATCTTCATTACTTTATCTTGTTAAATAGTTCAATTAAACCTTCTGCTTTGTTTGTTTGCACCTGATCTACCAAGCTACCGCCTTCAAAAGCTGCGAAAGTTGGTAAATTATCAACGTTTGCAAATTTGCGCGAGTTTGGAAGTTTTTCGGCATCAACAATCAAGAAAGCTACATCTTCATTTTCTGAAGCCAATTTTTTAAACTTCGGTTTCATGATTCTGCAGTTTCCACACCATGATGCAGCATACTGAACCATAACCTTTGAGTTATCGGCCAAATATTGTTGAAGATTATCTTCTGTTAATTCTAAAAACATAACGTTTTGTTTAATTAGTTAGCGGCTAAATATTCAGCAACGCCAGTTCTGTTCGCATTCATTGCTTCTTTTCCTTCTTCCCAGTTTGCAGGACAAACTTCACCGTGTTTTTGAACGTGAGCGTAAGCATCGATTAAACGTAAATATTCTTTAACGTTTCTACCTAATGGCATATCGTTAACACTTTCGTGGAAAACTTTACCAGTTTCGTCGATTAAATAAGTAGCTCTGAAAGAAACATTTGATCCTGAGAAAGATTCGTTTCCTTCTTCGTCATAGTTAACTTCCTGATCTAAAATATCAAGGATGCCAGATAACTGTCTGTGGGTATCAGCTAAGATTGGATAAGTAACACCTTCAATACCACCGTTATCTTTTGGTGTATTTAACCAGGCGAAGTGAACTTCGTTGGTATCACAAGATGCACCGATTACAATTGTATTTCTTTTTTCAAACTCAGGTAAAGCAGCTTGGAAAGCATGTAATTCTGTAGGGCAAACGAAAGTAAAATCTTTTGGATACCAGAACAATAACACTTTGCTATTTTTATTTACAGCCTCTTCAAATACATTGATTTTCAAGTCATCACCCATGTCTGACATTGCATCAATACTAACACTTGGGAATTTTTTGCCTACTATTGCCATAATTTTTGTCTTTAATTTTATGCCACAAAGGTAAGGCTAAAACAGGTGTTAAGCAACCCAGTTTTACTAATTGTTAATTGTATTTATTGATAACGATATAGATGAAAACTATATTGTTAGGGTGAAATATAGTTGTGTGCTATTTGGGTTCTTGGCTGCCATGCTGAGGTACGAAGCATCCTTTCGTAGGTTGAAGATGCTTTGTGGCTACCCTAGGCGATTAAATGCAATGTTGTCATTGCGAGGTAGCAAGCAATCCTAATGTAAACGCGCTAGGAGCGGTCGTTGTAAGATTGCTTCCTCGGCTGAAAAAGCCTCCTCGCAATGACGAATTATTTATGGGAGGCTACTTCTTCAACGTATTTTCATACAGCTTAAATATTCTCTTATACTCATCGGTCCAACTGCTTGGCTCGATAAAACCATGGTCTTCAACAGGATAAACGGCCAGCTCCCAATTGTTTTTGCCCAACTCTATAAAACGTTGACTAATACGAATAATATCCTGAAAGTGAACATTCACATCAACCATTCCATGCGCCATTAAAAGGTTGCCCTTTAATTTATCGGCGAAATAAATCGGAGAACTTCTTTTGTAAGCAATAGGATCGTTAAATGGTTCATTTAAAATGTTCGAAGTATAGCCGTGATTATAGTGCGCCCAATCGGTAACTGAACGTAATGCTGCACCGCTGGCAAAAACATCCGATTCATTAAACATTGCCATCAAAGTAATAAAGCCGCCGTACGAGCCGCCATATAAACCGACGTGCTGAGGATTAACACCATATTTCTCTACCAAAAACTTAACGCCATCAACCTGATCGGTTAAATCTTTTCCACCCATATGGCGGTAAATGCCTGTACGGTGATCGCGACCATAACCAGAACTTCCGGTATAATCGATATCGATTACTGTGTAACCGTTATCGGCTAGTAAATTATTGAACATAAACTCACGGAAGTAGGTGCTCCAGCCGAAATGTACATTTTGAAGATAGCCTGCTCCATGAACAAAAATTACTGCAGGATGGTTAGCATGTGGATTATCAGATTTATACACCCTTGCATACACGTCTGCGCCATAACGGTTTTTAAAGCTTACCATATCCGGTTGACGCCACTTGTAAGAATTAAATTCGGCAGAGGTAGATTGGGTAATTTTTTCGGCTTTGGCACCAACCTTATTTGGCTGAAGATATAACTCTCCAGGCTTATCCATAAAGGAATAATTAATGGCTATGTATTTTTCGTCAGGAGAGAGGGTGATATCATTTAAGCCTTTCATGGTGGTAATCTGAACAAGCTCACCACCGTTTACACTGATTTTAAACAAGTTTGTAATCCCTGGGTGCTCCTTATTTGTTTTAAGATAAAATGTACTTCTATCCTTTGAGAGCTGAACAGATTGTACCTCCCATTTGCCAAATGTTAGTTGTTTTTTATCGCCTGTGGCAACATTGGCTACATAAAGGTGTGAGAATCCGGTAGCTTCGCTTTGGTAATAGAAGCGGTTATTGTCTATCCATCCGGTGCTACCTTGGTAAAAGCCACTAATACCCGGGCCACCAATCCAGGCTTCATCCCGTTGACGGTCTATTAGAGAAAACTTCCCTGTAGATGCATCTAGTTTTAAGATCCAGCGGTCTTTATTGTCGGTAGACGTAGCTACGACAATTGCTGTATTTCCGTTATCGTTCCAAAGTGGGCCGAAGAAATTTACAGGTCTGTCTGCATTTTTCTTTTTTAGTGTATCCAATTCTTTAGGATAATCTTTAAGGTAATCGGGTAGATCTTTAATGCCCGGTATGGTAGCAGTCTGAATGGCATAAACAGAATCTTTTTGAGTATCGTAGATAAAGCCCTGCGAAATATTTTCATTTTCCCCAACCTTTGTTCTGCCAGGAATATCTTCGGTATAGCCTGATGATGTGATATAATTCGGAACAACAGTGCTATGGTTATTTTGGGCTGGCGTGGTTAGCTTATAAGTAATAAAATGGCCATCAGGACTAATGGTTACACCATTTAAAAACTTATCTTCTGTATAAAGCTCTTTTAATGGTTTTGAATCTGCAGATGTTGTGCCAGAACGGCCTCTACCACCACGGGCGCCACTTCTGGTTTCTGCATTTCTTTTTTTAATGATATCAAACAATTCGGTTTGCTGTGCCTTTAACCATTTATCCTGCTCGGTAAGCGGCTTGGTTTCTGGTCGGCCTGCTTTTTTACCTTTAACGAAATTGGTGAGTTGTTTGGTTTCGGCAGATTTTAGGTCCACTTCGAAAAGATTATCGCCCAATTGATAAACGATATTTCCGTTGGTTAAAAAAACAGGGCTGTTCTCTCGCTCTTGTGTGCTGGTTAACCGCGTTTCTTTATTGTTTTTAAAATTCTGTAAATAGATATCGCCACTTTTTTCGATTAAACCGAGCGAGCGGTCAGTGTTATAGGTATAGTTTAAACTTAAAAGCTTTTCATCTTCCTTTTCTGCCGCTTTAACGGGTTTGGTAGCTGTTGCCGAAACTTTAAATAACTCTTCTTTAGCTTTATTTTCAGGGTTCCAGTTGAAGTACAGGGTTTTGCTATCCGCAGTCCAACGGAAATTAGTTGGTGCAACGCCCATCCACTTTGGATCGCGCATTATCTTTTCGACGGTTAAAGGTACTAATTGTTGCGCAAAAGCATATTCGCCTGTGCAAAGCAAAAGGAAAAGTAAATATTTCTTCATGAATTTTAGGTTTGGCTGCAATTTAGGGAATGGACTTGCTAATTTTAACAGGAAATGGAAATGTTACAAGTGCCGTTTTTAATTAACCACAGATAAAAAGGATGAACACAGATGAAATTTTAAATTAGATATCAGATCTGTGGTTTAGTCCTAGCGGATTACTCCTCCGGTTTTATCTACATTCACATCATCGAAAGGCTTTAGGTACTCGTTGATGATTACTGCAAATTCTCGTCTGGTTAATACTTTTTTAAGCTCGTATTTAGAAGTAAACTTGTAGTTTTTGTTCCACTTTTTTTGCAGTTCGGTTTTGATTGCCTCAACCGATTTATTGCCCACATAACAAACCATCGCAATGGTATTTTCTAAATTGATGGGAATATGCTGATGATCATCGAACCAGATCTGGGCTTTGTAATAATAATCTTTGATCGGTTGCTTAATTTCATCGTAGGTAACATCTTTTTCGGGATTGAAATATGCTTTATCCTGTTTTATTTCCGCTTTGATAATTCCCGTTATACCCACTTTTTGGATGGCCAGCCAGTTAGAATCAATTGATTTTACATCCTCAAAAGGCATTAACGTATGTTTATAGGCTAATAACTCACCCTGGATCCTTTTTAAATTTGATAAACTGGTTTTGGTGTCGAAAAATGCAGCATAGGCTGCGATTGCACCAGCAGCAGGGCCAATTTCGAACTGATCGGCAGAAATATATAAAAGGTTTTCTTGGTTTGGGATGAGCAAGCTGTATAATGATAAAAAACTGGCCCCTTTGGACGAAACACTTGCTACTGTTGTTCTATATAAATTCTTACTATAATTTAATTGATTTGAAGTTGCAGGATTTAAGCCCGTAATTTTTAATGCAGTCATTAATTTTTCTGGATTATCGGCCATGACCAGAACTTTTGCTTTAATGCTTTTGTCTTTCGTGAGTTTCACTTCCCAACCACTGCCTAATCGTTTGATTTCGATGTAAGGAATACCATTGATTACATTGAAAAGCTGAGTGCTATCAACTGTCACTTTTAGTGGTTTCTTTTTGTCTGGCTTTGGTTTAGGTGCATCTAAGTTTTTAGCGTTTTCAATCTCCCTTTTTAAAAAGCTTTGATAAAAAAGAGTTATTTCTTTGGGCTTGCTTTCAGAAATTTTCTTAAGATCAAGCTGTTCCTTTTGCGTAAGCAGAATTGTTTTAACACCTGATTTGAATGATTGAAAAGATGCTGAATAAGCGGCATCGCCACTACCAATAACCAATACATCTGTTTTTAAGGTTTGGGCATGTATAACCATCGGAATTATGAATGCGAAAACAAAAAACAATCTTTTCATCTTGAATATTAAAATTTGCTGCAATATGCTTTAAATGAATGAATTTTTAATGAAATGGGTGCATTTTAACTAAAATTAACGCACAACGCTAGCCAGCTCAAATAATCACTTAATTTTCATATAACCTTACGAACCTTATATTTTCTTAAATTGCTTAAACAATAAAAATTATGAGGCTTTGGTAATTATGGAAGAACAGATAAAATCAGTTTTCGCTTTACAGCAGCAACATAAATTCGGGTTGCGCAAAACGGATGCTAAAACGCGCATTGGAAAACTAAGGCAGCTTAAACAGGCGTTAGAAAATGCCGAGGAAGAAATATTTGTCGCATTGAAGAGTGACTTGCGCAAAAACCGTTTCGAAACCGCAGTAACTGAACTGTTTTTTACTTATGCCGAAATAGATCACGCCATAAAAAAGCTGCGTAGCTGGATGAAACCAAAATCGGCAGGCAGGACCATGAGCAATCTTTTTGCCGGCAATAAAATTTATTATGAACCAAAAGGTGTTTGCCTGATTATTGCACCATGGAACTATCCGTTACAATTGATTATGAGTCCGTTGATTTCTGCCATAGCAGCAGGAAATTGCGTCATCCTAAAGCCGTCTGAATTGAGTGCTGCGACGGCGGGTATAATGAACAAACTGATCTCCAATACGTTTGATCCAAAAGAAATTGCCTGTTTTGAAGGTGATGCCGAAGTTTCGACAGTGCTGTTAAAACTTCCGTTTGACCATATATTTTTTACCGGAAGCACTGCAATTGGTAAAGTGGTGATGGAAGCTGCGGCAAAAAACCTGAGCTCGGTTACCTTAGAGCTTGGTGGTAAATCACCAGCTATTGTAGATGAACCCTGTGACCTAAAAAGAGCCGCAGAAAAAATCGCCTGGGGCAAATTGGTTAATGCCGGACAAACCTGTATTGCCCCGGATTATGTATTAATTAAAGAAAATAAGCTGGCCGATTTTGAAATGCACTACAAGTCTGCGGTTCAAAAAATGTTCTTTAGCGAAGCGGAAATTAACAAAAAAGATTATGCTAAAATCATCAACACAAAACAGTATCTGCGCTTAAATAAATTGATTGAAGAAGCCCTTCATGATGGTGCTGTGCTAGCCTTAGGTGGAAAATCGGATGAGCAAGATTTAACCATTACACCAACGCTTTTAACTTCGGTAGCCGAGGGCAGCAGGATTATGCAGGAAGAAATTTTTGGACCAATTTTGCCTGTAATTACTTACAACAATCTACAGGAGGCAATTGATTTTGTAAACAGGAAAGAAAAGCCTTTGGCGCTTTATATCTTCTCAGACAATAAACAGAACCAAAATAAAATTATTACTGAAACAAGTGCAGGCGGAACCTGCGTAAATGATGTATTGGTCCATATCGGTAATCCTAATTTGCCTTTTGGCGGGGTAAGCAATAGCGGCATAGGCAGTTGTCATGGTATTTTTGGTTTTAAAACCTTTTCGCACGAAAGGGCAGTCGTTTTCCAGTCGAAGTTGGGGTTAACCAAAATGATTTATCCGCCTTACGAAAAAAAAATAGGCTTGTTAAAATGGCTGAAGAAATTGATGTAGATTTAGTATCCAGCAGATGTGAGGAGATATACGCGATTTGTGTTTACAGTATGCGACCACCTCTGCGTACGCTGCCTTCCTCTCTGTGATCTTTGCGGTTAATAACCCAATAATTCTCCTTATTTTGGGTTCATGGATTTAGAACAGCTTAAATACCCGATCGGTCAATTTTTGATGCCCGAAATTTTCGATCAAAAACAAATCGACGTATGGATTTCCGAAATAGAGGCTTTGCCTAATCAGCTTAGGAAAGCTACCGAAAATTTGACCGAAAAAGAATTAAACCAAACTTATCGCCCGGAAGGATGGACGTTGAGGCAAGTTGTTCACCATATTCCCGATAGCCATATCAATGCTTATATCCGTTTTAAACAAGCCATTACCGAAGATGTTCCCGTAATCAGGCCTTATTACGAAGAACGCTGGGCCGAAACCGGGGAAGCAAAAAATGGTGATATCAAATTATCTGTTGATTTATTGGCTGCTTTGCACCAACGTTGGGTTTCTTTTTTAAAAACATTGAAACAAGAAGATTATCAGCGAAAGTACATTCACCCAGCTCAGGGAAAAGAACTTACATTAGCAAACATGTTGGGCATGTACGCCTGGCACGGAAAACATCATTTGGCACACATTACAAATACAATAGCAAAATGAAAAGAACTCGTTTAATTTTTATGGCCTTAATCCTTATTGGGTTTTGCACTGATGTTAACGCACAAAAAAAACCTTCAAAAACCTTTGCTTTTATTTTAGGCTCTTGGTAAATGCAAACCGCCAAGGGTAAAATAGTAGAACAGTGGGTGCAAAATCCAGATAAAACATTCAGCGGCAAAAGCTATCGAATAAATGCCAAAGGTGATAGTGCGCTTACCGAAACCCTTAAGATCAAAAAGATTGGAAAAGATACTTTTTATTGTTCAACTGTAACAGGACAGAACGAAGGAAAAGAGACTTGTTTCAAACTTATTGCCACAAAAGATGAGACCTATGTTTTCGAAGACAAAACACACGATTTTCCGCAGCGGATAGTTTATCAAAATCAAGGTAAAGCCGAAATGCTCGCCTGGATTGAAGGCGAGCTTAATGGTAAAAGCCGAAAATCGGAGTTTAGGTATAAGCGGCAATAGGCTTACATCAAAACCAGCATCGCTGCACTCATCGCAATCATAATGGCATCTTCAACAATGGTTACGGTACTCATGGGTAGGTTAAAAACTGCACCTAAACAGGCACACTGAATCTTTTTCTTGTTTAAAACACTTTCCAAAACACCAAGGATGCTTACCGTCATTACAATTAGCGTAACCCAGTTTACGATAACAGGAGATAAGTTTAAAGCAAAAGATAAGCCTAATCCAAGTTCGATAAAAGCATAGATGTAACCCCACGCACCAAATTTTTTGGCTACGATATCGTACATGGCATAACTTTCGGCAAAAGCTTTCAGATTAAGCATTTTAAAGAAAGAGAAGGTGAGGAAGAAACCCGCCATAAAAACGCGCATGAACACCATGAAATTAATTCCGCCTGATTGCCACGAAACCACAAGCGATATGGCAGTAACATAACCGAATATCAATAAAATGGGTTTATAAGTTTCGGCCCACGATTTTGCTTCTTCAAGTGTTTCGCTATGGTGGGTGGCAGAAATTTGATATTTGCTTTCTGATCCGCCCAAAGCTTGTTGGAGTGTATCTAAGCCAATATGTTTATCCATGCTAATGGTAGCAGAATTGGTATCTTTCGAAACCTCAACAGAAGTTACATCTGGTAAAACGAGCAGGTTACTTTTTACTTTATTTTCGCAACCGCCGCAAGTCATGCCGGTAAGTTGATAGGTATGTGTCATGATTAAAATCTTTATACAAATTTACCGCTTCATAGGGCCATAAGCGTTACAGAATAATCATAAAGTTTTATAGAATTTTAGGCTGCTCTTATTCTGAACGCAGGAAAGAATCTCTATCTGCTGCGGGCGGTTCTCTGTGATTGTGCGATAATTCCCTCACCGTTTAAATAGTTATCATTAAGAAATTAAGGTCATTAAGGTTTGATCAACAGTTTATAAACAAAGCAAACAAGCCACTAGACAAGTTGTTTCCCTAAACCCTAAACCCTAAACCCCTTCTTATCCCACCAAAACCGAAGTCATGGTTAACGAACCGCCAACAGCTTTGTCATTAAAGAAAGAAACTTCTTCCTTGTCGTTTTTCATTCCGAGGGTATAAATCAGGGGTAAATAGTGCTCTGGTGTAGGGATGGCCAACATCGCATCGGTACCCAGGTTACGATAGTTGATCAAAGGTTTATGGTCGCCGTTGGCAATTAAATTTTTAAATTTATCGTTCATTTCAATTGCCCAATCATAACCACCACCATTAATCATTTCCCAGCTTAACATGCGGAGGTTGTGTACCATGTTTCCGCTGCCCAAAATCAATATCCCTTTTTTACGGAGCGCATAAATTTCTTTGGCGATTTCGTAATGCTGTTCAGGCGATTTGGTATAATCGATACTTAATTGCAAAACTGGAATATCGGCATTTGGGTACATGTGTTTTACCACTGTCCAGGTACCATGATCTAAACCCCAATCGTGATCCAAACCAACGGGAGTGGAGTGAATTAAATTCGGAATTTCTGCAGCCAGTTTTGGATCGCCGGGTGCCGGATATTGTACATCGAATAATGCCTGTGGAAAACCGCCAAAATCGTGAATGGTGCTCGGGAAATCCATAGCCGTAACGAAGGTTCCGTGTGTGTACCAGTGTGCCGATACCACCAACACGGCTTTTGGAATGGGAATGTTTTTTGCCAGCTCTGCCCAACTCTGGCTAAACTCATTATTTTCGATACCGTTCATTGGGGAGCCGTGACCAATGAAAAGTGCAGGCATCAGCTCGGTTTGAGGTAAGCGCTGAGTAAAACTTCTGAATTGAGATAGTGTAGACATGATTACTGGGTTTGCCTGATAGAAATTTAAATAATCGTCCTCCTGAACCTGTTTCAGGATCTGATGAGAAAGATTCCGGGTCAAGCCCGGAATGACGATCTCCTTAATTATTTTGCCTGAACAAATTCAAGGTTTAATTTAATGGCTACATCTTTTGCAACGCCGGCACCAGTTGGATCATATTTAATGTTATAATCTAAACGGTTAATGGTCGTTGTAGCACCAAATCCGGCTTTAGTGTTTCCTTGTTGATCTTTAGCCGTACCACCATAAACTACAGCAAATTTTACATCTTTGGTTACATCACGGATGGTTAACTTTCCACTTAACTCATAGTTGTTTCCACTTAATTTTTTGAAAGAAGTGCTTTCGAACTTCATCGTAGGGTAAGTCGCCACATTAAAAAAATCGTCAGTTTTTAAGTGTCCGTCTCTCATATCAACACCTGTAGTAATGCTGTTTACATCAACGCTAAAGCTGATTTTAGCATCCGTCAAATCTGGTTTAGAAGCCGTAACCGTTCCGTCGAATTTTTTAAAAGAACCGTCAACGAAAGAAATACCCATGTGTCTAACCGAAAAGTTAACAAACGAGTGCATCGGATCTATTTTCCAGCTTGTTTGTGCAAATGATGCTACACTGATTGAGGTAGCGATCAGAAATAAGAATAACTTTTTCATAAGTTTATAATTTAGTTTTAACTGTGATGAAGCTATCAGGTTTTTCACCAATGTGGTTTGAAAAATCATGATGGTTTCATACTAGTAAATTTATTTAGATACAAATGTAGTTGAGTATCAGCCAATCAGTCTTGACGTATGATAAGAAATTTGGGGTGAGTATATGGCGTCTTATAGACTATCGACCATGAGCGATCAACTATTTCACTTCGTCCAGTGTTTTTCTGCTATCCATTGATGCTGCTTTGTAAGCTGAGGGTGTGATTCCGGTTACTTTTTTAAACTGTGCCGATAAATGTGCAACACTACTGTAGTTAAGTTGATAGGCAATTTCGCTCAAGGTAAGTTCGCCATAAGTAAGCATCTCTTTTGCTTTTTCTATTTTTTGAGCAATGAAATACTTCTCGATGGTTTGGTCTTCCACGTCTGAAAAAATGCTGCTTAAGCTCGTGTATTCCAATTTTAACTGCTCGCTGAGATGGGCAGAAAGATTGATTTTTAATGGCTCTTGGGTATAGTGTACCAGATTAATAATGGCGGTTTTAATCTGCTCTGCAATCTGGGTTTTCCTATCCTCAAGTAATTCGAACCCAAAATGAGTCAAATTATCCGATATCTTGATTTTATCCTCTGGAGAAATGTTTTCAGCCAAGGTAACCTCGCCAAGTTCAACCAATAATGGTTTAAAGCCGAGCTTTTCCAGCTCAGCTTTAACCACCATTTTACAACGGTTGCATACCATGTTTTTGATATGCAGCTTCATTAGTTCGATTTTATGGTTTCAGAAACGTCACCGCAATCAAACATCATACTTCCATAATATGGATTTTCGATGTTCTCTTTTTCGTTTAACCAGCTTGCCTTTGCCATTGGGCAATGTTGAATGTAAACGGTCTTGCTATTAAACTTTAAACCCTTTAAGGTTTTGATCATCGCATAAGAAATTCCTTCAAAGGCTTTTCTTTGTGTTTTAATGTCATTAGAACCTGCAAGTTGAGCGGCTTTACTTTTGATGATGGCCGCTTGTTCCATAAATGTTTTATGCTGATCTGCAGGTAGATCTTTATGGTTCACCGCATTTACTTTTGCCGATAAAACCTTTACTTTTTCGATGGCTAAGTCTTTTTTGTCGGTTGCTAAAGCATTTTTCACATCGTAATAAGCTGTTAGCACCTGATTTAAAGCTAGATCTGTTTTGCTTTGTGCGTAAGTGAAAGCTGTTGTTGCGATTGTCATGATGGCAACTATTCCTAATATTTTTTTCATCTGTTATTTTATTTTAAAACGTTAAAGAAATTAAATTCTGCCCTAAGCAGGTACATATTTTTGGTATATCGGTTATCCATATTTCCAGTCGCCTGAAAACGGTAGCCCAAATCGATACGGGTTGTGCTATTTAAAATCACCTGTATGGCTGGGGCTATATCCAAGTAAGACTGGCCGCTACTTGGATCTGTTTTTCCCAATAACTCTAAATATACATTAAAGTTTGGCTGCTTGTAATCCTTGTAAACCACTGGCAAAACCAGATAACCCGATGATAAACTGTAAGAAAGCATTTTGTCAGGCTGAGGTGTATTTAATCTCAAAACCTTATCAGTAATGATGGCATCAGCGTAACCCAATGTGGCCGAAAGCGCTAGTTTGTGCAAAAGCTGCGTGAAAATTAAGCCTGTTTGCCATCCGCTGTTATCCCCCTCTAAGTTAATATCTCTCGTAAAATTAGGGCGATTACTTGAACTTATTCTCCCAAAAGCTGCAGCCCTGAAGTGGCTATGTGCTTCATCCAGTGATAAAAACCGATACTTGGCGTAAAGACTCCCACCTTCTAAACGGTATTTTCCGTCCATATCAGATAAAAAACCTTGTGCATGCATCATCAGGTTTTTATTAAAGCCAATCATTACTTCCGGAATGGTCCTGCTAACAAAATCTGGATTGTTAAACATGCCTTCATTCGTAATTCTTACACCTATTGATTTGGTAGGCATATTACTGGCAGGCTCGGTAAATACATAGAGTTCTTGTGCAAAACCATTTGTATAGGCGCCAATAATCATCAGCGCCAATACGAGTATCCTTTTCATTTTAAGAAAGAACTAAATGATAAATACGTGTTTTTTTGCCGTTAACCACTCCTGTGCCGCTCGCATAGGCATCAGAATTAGCTGTTGTGGCTTGCTTCTTAAATGCTGAACCAGAAATGAAGTTTTTATCAACAACACTGGCTTTTACAGTCCCATTAAGTGTTTTGCTTTTCGCATTTACAAAACGATATACATTGCCATCAACAACTGCCTGACCTTTATCGTCTATTTTTACCTGGTTAAAATTGAAACTTGCGGTTAGACCACCAACCGAAAAACCAGCATCCTGAACCTTTTTGCGAACCAGATCAAGATTGATATTGGCATCTTTCTTAAAAGTTAAAACGAAGATATTTTTGTTCAGATCGGGTTTTACGCTACTGATAAAGTTTAGCGTTTCTAACGATTTTTGCGTTGCGTTAGAACACATGGAACAGGTTAAACCGGTTACCTGTAAATCGGCTGTAGATATTTGTTGTGCCGAAGCCTTAACGGCAAAAAATAGCATAATGATGCTGAATATTTTTATTGTTTTCATGATTTTTTTGAATTAGAATTTAAGAAAATGTCACATTGAGCCTGTCGAAATGCAAAACGATGCATTGACGAGCCGATGTTTAAAATCCTAATTCCTAAAAATACAATTGAAAATATGCAAGGCAACCCGCGAGGAGAGTGGAGGAGCTTTATTCGATATTTTACTGAAAAACTGCGGGGTAATATTAGTAAGAAATTCTAAAACAGGTGGATGAAGAAAAAGCTGGATCGAAAACAACTTAGGTATTTGTACTTGTGCCGCTGTTTGGTGACTATCTTTAACTTTTACCGTTACCTGCGTATTTTTGCAGCAACCATCATTTTTCTTTTCTGCAGGAATGTCTTTGCAGAATTTGCAGGAAACCTCATTGCTGAAAAGTTTAACGTTTTCTAATTTGCCTCCACAGAAATGGAGACTTAAAGCCAAACCCATAACACTAACTGCATAGAATACAGCCAAAGAAAGTGCTATTTTTTGTTTTAACTTCATTAATACAAAGGTAAAGGAAAAAATATCGAATAATGCCGGTAATTATTTATTGAATTTCATTTTTTAGCTTACTTTAGCCTTAAACACCAATTAAATGAAGAAAATATTATTATTCCTCTGCACCTTTTCGATACTTTCAGCTTTTGCCGCAAAGCCCAAAAATCAATATGTACGCATTAAAACCGAATTTGGAGAATGCATTGTTAGGCTATATAATCAAACCCCTTTACACCGCGATAACTTTTTGAAATTAACCAAATCGGGATATTACAACGGTGTTTTATTTCACAGGGTAATTAAAGATTTTATGATTCAGGGTGGTGATCCGGATTCTAAAAATGCCAAGCCAGACTCCTTGTTGGGTGAGGGTGGACCTAAATATACCATTCCGGCAGAGCTTAATGATAGCTTGTTCCACAAAAAAGGCGTTCTGGCTGCGGCCAGAGAAGGTGATGATGTTAATCCGGCCAAAGCATCGAGCGGTAGCCAGTTTTACCTGGTTCAGGGAAAAGTTTTTACCGACCAGCAATTGGACAATGTTGAAGAAAAGCGACTTAAATTCAAAATTCCTGAATGGCAGCGTGAGGTATATAAAACGATAGGTGGCACGCCTCATTTGGATAGAAACTATACCGTTTATGGCGAAATAGTAGTTGGTTTGGATATGGTTGATAGAATAGCTGTTCTGGCAACTGATAAAAACAACCGCCCTAAACAGGATGTGAAGATGGAAGTTACAGTTTTGAAAAGAAGAGCGGCAAAAAAGTTAGAGAAACGACTATTGATTGGTTGATCAAAGATAATCTTCATTTAGATGATAATTTCCCTGGTTGGCGTCATCTCGAGCGGAGTGCAACGTAGTCGAGAGATCTATTGAGGCAGATCTCTCCATTCCACTGCGTTTCAGTCGAGATGACGGTTGCTAATAAATATCATTAATTGGATTACTAAGCATTTATTTAATTAATTTCTAAATTTACCGCCCACAACAATTGAAATTTACTGAATGAAGATTATCTCCTATAACGTTAATGGGATTAGGGCGGCAAGTACCAAAAACTTTTTTGGTTGGCTACAGGCTACGGATGCTGATATGGTCTGCCTGCAAGAAGTAAAAGCCTTGCCATTGCAGATTCCTGAAATTATTGTCCTGATTGAGCAACTTGGCTACCATCATTATTGGTTCCCCGCTGAAAAAAAGGGATATAGTGGGGTGGCAATTCTGACCAGAATTAAACCGAATCATATCGAATTTGGCTGCGGTGAAGAATGGATTGATAAAGAGGGTAGAATTTTAAGGGCAGATTTTGATGATTTTTCTTTAATGAGTCTCTATATGCCATCTGGCTCAAGCGGAGATGAACGTCAGGTTAAAAAGTACGAATTTATGCGGTTTTTTGACGTGTATATTGGGGGATTGCGCAAAGAAATCCCAAATTTAATTGTAAGTGGCGATTATAATATTTGTCATACGTCCATCGATATTCACAACCCAAAATCAAACGCCAATTCATCGGGCTTTTTGCCAGAAGAACGGGAGTGGATGCAGTTATTTTTGGATAATGGTTTTATCGATACTTTCCGTCATTTTAATAAAGACCCACACCATTATACCTGGTGGAGCTACCGTGCCGGTTCGAGAGGAAAGAATTTGGGTTGGCGGATCGATTACCATTTGGCCACCAGGCCTATGGAAAGCCGATTGAAAAATGTTAGAATCTTACCCGACGCAATACATTCAGATCATTGTCCGGTTCTTTTAGAGATCGATTAGGTATTTGGTTAACTGGTTAATTGTTTAAATCGGTTAACTGTAACCAAAACTCAATTAACCAATTTGCACAGTTTAAACAATTAACCTTAATCTAACCAAATGCTAATCATAAATATAAAAGGCCTGGTGGGCTTACATTCTAAAGATAAATTAGTGCTGCGTGGCAGTGAATTAGATTCGTTACCAGTTCTTGAAAATGCCTGGCTTTTAATTGAAGATGATCTGATCAAGGATTTTGGTAAGATGGATTCAATCCCATCTCATATCTCAAATCTCTCCTCCCATGTCTCCGCAGAAGGCAGGTATATTTTCCCTTCATGGTGCGATAGCCATACGCACATTGTTTTTGCTGCTTCGCGCGAGGAAGAATTTGCAATGAAAATCCAAGGCAAAAGCTACGAAGAAATTGCTGCGACGGGTGGCGGGATTCTAAATTCGGCTAATAAACTCAAAAAAGCTTCAGAAGATGAATTGTTTGAAAGCGCATCTGTGCGGTTAAAGCAAATGATCCATCTGGGAACCGGTGCCGTTGAAATTAAAAGCGGATATGGATTAACCAAAGAGAGTGAAATCAAAATGCTCAGGGTGATCCGCAGGCTAAAAAATCAGTTCCCGATTCCTATAAAAGCAACTTTCTTAGCCGCTCACGCTTATCCGGCTGAATTTAAGAACAACCATCAAGGTTACATCGATTTAATTATTAATGAAATGTTACCTCAAATAGCAGAAGAAAAACTGGCTGATTATATTGATGTTTTTTGCGAAAAAGGGTTTTTCTCTGTCGAAGAAACCGATCAGGTATTAAAGGCGGGTGCAAAATATGGATTAAAACCAAAAGTACATGCCAATCAGCTTTCCGTTTCGGGGGCAGTAGAGGTTTCTGTGCAAAATAGCGCCATTTCAGTTGATCACCTCGAAGAAAGTGATGAAGAAACGATCCGAACGTTAAGAAATGCTGATACCATTGTAACATTACTCCCTTCTTGTTCGTTTTACCTAGGTATTCCTTTTGCTGATGCCAAAAGCTTTATAAGAGCTGATTTGCCGGTTGCTTTGGCTACCGATTACAATCCAGGTTCAACACCCTCAGGAAATATGAATTTTGTGGTGTCACTCGCATGCATTAAAATGAAGATGTTTCCTGAACAGGCGATAAATGCTGCAACATTAAATGGTGCGGCAGCAATGGAGATGAGTGAAGATTATGGAAGCATTACCGTTGGTAAAAAAGCGAACCTGTTTATAACCAAACCGATGCCTTCAATTGCCTATTTGCCATATAGTTTTGGTGAAACTCAAATAGAGACAGTTATTTTAAACGGTGAAATTTATAATGGATAACCTTAAAATATATTCGCAGGGCGATATCGACCGTTTAATTATTACTCGTAATGGCGAAACCAAACTGGGTGAAAAAGTTGCTGTCCTATCCTCATGGGATGAACTGGAAGGGGCAAGTGCGAAATTTGTATTGTTGGGGATTCCAGAAGACATAGGCGTGCGTGCAAACTTAGGTATTGCGGGCGCGGCCTCTATGTGGCGGCCAAGTTTGGTGGCTTTTTTAAATACCCAGAGCAACCGCTTTTTAAACGGCGAGGAGGTTTTGGTTTTAGGTCATTTGGAAATCGATGAGCCCGAAGATTCTTCTTTAAAAGGTTTAAGAAACAAAGTAGCGCAGATTGATGAGCTGGTTTATCCCCTAATTGAAAAAATTGTGGCTGCAGGCAAAATACCTATTGTAATTGGTGGTGGTCATAATAATGCCTACCCAATAATTAAGGGTACCTCCTTAGCCTGTAAAGGCCCAATTGATGTATTAAATGTAGATGCGCATGCCGATTTAAGAGAACTGGAAGGTAGGCATAGCGGGAACGGATTTTCTTATGCGTTAAAAGAAAACTACCTGAATAGTTATTTCATGTATGGCTTGCATCAAAACTATAATAATGAGGCTATTTTAAATCAAATAGATACGAACCCAAAGCTTAAGGCTGTGTTTTTTGACGATATTTTAACCGGGGCTGACTTTACTGACCTGGTGAATGAAATAGGTTCAGTTGCGGGTTTGGAAATCGATCTGGACTGCGTTCAAAATGTACTTTCCAGTGCCGAAACACCATCTGGTTTGGCAGTTAACGATATTAGAAAGCTAATTTTGACTAGCGCAAAGAAGTTTTCTTATTTGCACTTAAGTGAAGGCGCAGCCCGAATGTTGGACGGGAGGGTGAGTAGGTTAACCGCTAAACTGGTTGCTTATCTGGTGAGCGATTTTGTTAAAGCACAGAGTTCTTAGGCCTTTTATCCTTAGCCACGGAGGCACAGAACGCACGGATTATTCCTGTGGTGAGTTGTTCGCCAAAGCCGTCATTTCGAGCAGGGTGTAACGTAACCGGGAAATCTGTCTCGAGCTACTTTTGATTTAGATCTCTCCGTTCCAGTCGAGATGACGAAAAATCGGGGAAGGGTGAAGACTTTTTTATAAAGCACCCAGACCAAAAAATTAAAGGCCACTGAACTACTGAGCCCTTACAGGTGCTCAGCTTCGTACTTCTCACCAGCCTTCAGCATTAATTCAATCTGTTTCAGGTCTTCAGCGGTTAATTCCTCCTTTTCCTGTAACTCGAATACCGCAATCATATTGTCTTCGTATTGTTTTTCGGTTTTGATAACGATTTCCTGTGGCATGCTGGTAAGCTTAAAATTTTATGATTTCTGTTGGCGTAATGCAAAAATCCAACCTGATGTCGTGTTCATTTACATCATCGATTTTTTCAATAGCAGGGTACAAAGATAAGCCTATTTTTTGAGCATTTATATCCTGTAAAAAACGATCGTAAAAGCCCTTGCCATAGCCCACCCGGTAGCCTTGTTTATCGAAAGCTAAAAGCGGAATAACAACAAGATCTACTTCGCCCTCATGTAGGTTTCCTTTTTGCGGTTCCAAGATGTTATAAAGGTTTTTCCTTAAATCGCCTACACCTAAATATTCATGATTGGTCATTAAAGCGGTTTCAAAATCGGCTTTAGGTACAATGATTTTAATTTCTGGGTGATTTTTATTAAGCCATTCGATCAGTAAAAAAGTATTGGGCTCCTTTTTTTCTGTAATGGGCAAAAAGATATGGAGGGTTTTGATTTGGCTAAAATCGATCGATTTAAACTCATTTAAGAGGCTTTTGCATAGACTTTCGTATGCTGTATCGCTCAGCGATAACCTTTCTTTTAGCGCTTGCTTTCTGATTTCGGCTTTTAACATAATAACAAAGATAATGTTTTTCAAACCTCGCAGGTTTCGAAAACTCGCTAGGTTTTGTGGCCTAAGATCTAAAGGCTTTGGTTAAATAAACCCGATAGCAGCGTAAAATCCGAAGGTGAGGCACGAGCCAAGGTTTTGAAGCGAATAGCGGGACTGTCGTAGCCCAAGCGCACGAACCTTGCTTTTCTAAAAAATGACCACCTTAGTCATCCTAGTACATCTAAGAAATACTGTTATTTGACATTATGGGTTTAAACCTCACAGGTTTATAAACCAAAAAGCCTCTGAAGAATTCACTTCAAAGGCTTCGATTTATTTTGCTTAAAATTATTTTACACGCTCAACGTACTCGCCGGTACGGGTATCGATTTTAATTTTATCTCCCTGGTTTACGAACATCGGAACTTTCACCTCAACACCGTTTTCTAATGTTGCGGCTTTTAATGCGTTTGTAGACGTATCGCCTTTAACAGCTGGTTCCGAATAGGTAATTTCGAATTCAGCAAAGTTTGGCAATTGAGCCATAATCGCTTCTTCACTTTCCATAGAAACGATGATATTCATGCCTTCCTTTAAGAATTTAATAGCCGAACCGAATAGTGATTTCTCAACGTTAAACTGTTCGTAGTTGTTGTTGTCCATTACTACCAGATAATCACCTTCTTCGTATAAATATTGATAATCATTGGTTTCAACGCGGCAGATTTCTACAGCCTCGTCGGTATTCATACGTGCTTCAACGATTCTGCCCGATTTGATGTTACGGAATTTACCGGTGTAAAATGCTCCGCCTTTTCCTGGTGTACGGTGATTCCATTCGTCAACAGTAACCAGTTCGTTGTTTATGCGAAGAATGTTACCTGTTTTAATTTCTGATGCTTTTGCCATATTGTGTTATCCTAAATTGGATTTATATTTCAGTTTTTCGTGACGGCAAAGGTAAAATTATTTTGATAAAAACCTATAAAGGTTTAAGGTATAAGGCTTAGTGTTTAAGGAAATTTAAACCCTCAACTATGCTATTTTACCCGCTCCATATATTCGCCGGTTTTAGTGTCAACTTTAACCTTATCTCCCTGGTTAATAAATAGAGGCACTCTAATTTCAGCGCCGGTTTCTACAGTGGCATATTTTTGTGCACTGGTAGAGGTATCGCCTTTTACAGCGGGCTCAGAGTAGGTAATTTCTAGCTCTACACTATTAGGGAGCTGTGCAACAATCGGTTCGTCACTTTCAAAAGCGATGGTTACATTCATGCCCTCCTTTAAAAACTTAATTGAGCTTCCGAAAAGCAGCTTGGGGATATTGTACTGCTCAAAAGTATTGTTGTCCATCACCACCAAATAATCGCCGTCTTCATAAAGATATTGATAGTCGTTGGTTTCTACACGACAAATGGTCACCTCTTCATCGGTCCGGAAACGGTATTCTACAATTTTTCCGGTTTTTACATTGCGCATGCGGGCCTGATAAAAAGCCCTTAAATTTCCTGGAGTACGGTGAATGTACTCTTCTACACTTACTAACTCTCCGTTAAAACGAAGCACATTTCCGCTTTTTACTTCTGATGCCTTTGCCATTTTATAATGAAATCTAGTTTTGTTAATTTTTGAGCACCAAAGTTAAAAAAAGGAATGATGATTTTGAAAGGAAAAACCGTAGTTCATTGGTTCAGTAGCCATTAGTTCATTGGTATTGATGCATTCGCATGATGATTCAGATTTTTGTCTTATTGACTATTCACCGAAAAAAATCCCGTATAAAAGAAATGCCTTTGGGAACCACTCCAAAGGCATAATCAACCTAAACCTCAAACTAAACTATGAAAAACTCTTTGCCTTTTACGGGCTATATATTTTGATTCCGAAATACGGAAAATATGATCTTTTACTTGAAGAGATAAATTAAATAATGTTTCTCTTTTTGGTGGTGCAAAGGTAAGTATAATTAGTGAATTACAAAATGTTTCTTAAAAAATTTATTTTTAATACAAATGTATGACAAAACAGACGTTTTGTAGGGAGTGGATTTTGTGTTTAACCTACTTGTAATCAGATATTTGTATCTGATTTGTGCAAAAATCGTATTCCTGTATTTGGTTGGAGCCAATTATCGTTAGGCGGTCCTTTCCAAAATTTTCAATCAGTTCGCGGTACCAATTTATTCCCTGAACGTCTAAATTGCTCGTTGGCTCATCTAAAAATAAAATTGGTGTATCGGTACAACATGCCAAAGCTAGTTTGGTTCTTTGCTTCATTCCCGATGAAAAGTACTTGATTTCTTTGTTCGCTGCTTTTTCTAATCCCAGTATGGTGATCAGCTTTTTTGAATCAAGTCCTGAGGCAAAATTTTTGAACTTAAAATGGAAATCTATACTCTCTCTTAAGGTAAATGTTTCAACCAGTTCGAGATACGGTGCAGCCAGGCTGATGTATTTATAGATATTTTCTACAGAAATCTCTTTGATGTCTGAGAATGAAATTTCTCCTTCCGAAGGAGATAAGCTACCCGTTAAAACGCTTAATAATGTCGATTTACCAGAGCCATTGGGTCCTAATATTGCATAACTATTGCCAGAGGTGAATTCAGTACTTAAATTTCTAAAAATCCATTCCTTATTAAACCTTCTGCCAACATTTTGTAAAGTGATATTCATTTGGTTTAAGCGCTAGGCGTTTGGAGTTTGACGGTGATCGTTTTTACCATGCAAACGCTATTATCGACACCAATGTATTGTCCGTAGTTGGGCGTGATGTGATAACCCACCTTTTGGTAAAGTGCAATGGCTTCCGGCTGTTTTTTGCCTGTTTCTAAAACACATGAAGTAAAACCGAGTTCAGCAGCCCAGATTTCTAATTCATTTAAAACTTTAGCAGCTATACCTTGCTTCCTATAATCCGGATGTACAAACATTCTTTTAACTTCGGCTTCTGTTGCTGAAAAAGGCTTTATAGCGCCACAGCCAACTGGGGCTCCATTTTGATAACCTACAACAACCTCTTTAATGGCATCAACCTTATTAAATTGAGCATAAAAAGAATGATCGTCACCATCTCTAACAGCTAAATCTTTATCCAATAACGCGACCAATGTTCTAAAATCGGCATTGTCTGAATCGGTTCTGATTAGCATTAAATCACTCATGAATATTTATTTTGCTTTAAGCTTTGGTCTTTCTGCTTTAAGCTTAACTGCCCATTCCAAAGCCCTTCATTACACCACGGTTAGAATTACGGATAAAATCTACAATTTCATCACGGATTTCCGTTGGTTTAAATTCGGCTTCGATCATGTCTAAAGCTTTGGTTACGTTATTGTGTTTTACAAAAAGTACACGGTAAATCTCTTGGATTTCGTCAATCTGCTCATTGGTAAAACCTCTTCTGCGCAATCCAACAGAGTTAATTCCTGCATACGAAAGTGGCTCACGGGCTGCTTTTACATAAGGGGGAACATCTTTGCGTACCAATGAACCACCAGTAACGAAAGCATAGGAACCCACTTTAACAAATTGATGTATCGCAACCAAACCTGCCAAAACCACATTGTTTCCAATGGTAATGTGGCCAGCCAAAGTAGTGCTGTTCGAGAAAATACAGTTGTTGCCAACTTCACAATCGTGCGCGATGTGTGAGTACGCCTGAATTAAACAATTGCTACCGATAGTAGTTTTCCATTTATCTTTTGTACCACGGTTAATGGTTACGCATTCGCGGATAGTCGTATTGTCGCCGATTTCTGCAGTGGTAACCTCACCTGCAAATTTTAAATCCTGTGGTTCGCCAGAAATAACAGCACCAGGAAAGATACGGCAGTTTTTGCCGATACGTGCGCCATCCATAATGGTTACGTTCGATCCGATCCAGGTTCCTTCTCCAATTACAACGTCTTTATGTATCACTACAAAGGGTTCGATTACCACGTTTTCGGCAATCTTTGCCTGGGGATGTATGTATGCTAAAGGTTGTATCATTATTGGGCGGGTTCTGCTTGTTTAACTTTTGAAATTTGAGCCATCATTTCGGCTTCGACAACGATTTTTTCGCCAACCATACCTACACCTTTCATCTGGGCAATACCCCTTCTGATTGGTTCAAGTAAATCGCAGCGGAAAACAATAGTATCGCCAGGAAGAACCTGGGCCCTAAAACGTACGTTATCTATTTTTAAGAAATAGGTTAAATAATTTCTAGGATCTGGAACGGTACTTAACACTAAAATACCACCAACCTGAGCCATAGCCTCAATTTGAATTACGCCCGGAAAAACCGGTGCACCAGGAAAGTGACCTTTAAAAAACTCTTCGTTCATGGTTACGTTTTTAACACCTACCACGTGATTTTTAGAAAGTTCTAATATTTTATCAACGAATAAAAATGGCTGGCGGTGAGGCAAAATATCCATAATCTGAACAACGTCATATAATGGTTTTGCACTTGGGTCGTAAACCTTTTGTATTTTTTTGTTTTTCTCTTTTTTAATCGCTGCTTTAATTTTTTTAGCAAAGGCAACGTTTGCTGCATGGCCTGGGCGGGCAGCCATAATATGGCCTTTTAAATGCATGCCAACCAAAGCTAAATCGCCAATCATATCTAATAATTTATGACGGGCAGGCTCATTTTGGTAACGCAATTCCATGTTGTTCAAAATTCCCTGTGGGGCAACATCGATATCTTTACGGTTAAATAATTTGGCCAAATGGCTCAATTCATCTTTGGTAACCTCTTTATCTACAATTACAATGGCGTTATTTAAATCGCCACCTTTAATTAAATTGTGCGATAACTGATATTCCAATTCGTGTAAGAAACAGAAGGTACGGCATGAAGCAATTTCTTTCTTAAACTCTGCAATGGTATTAATGCCAGCATGCTGACTGCCCAAAACAGGAGAATTATAATCGATCATACAGGTAAAACGATAGTCGTCAAGCGGCATTGCCACAATTTCTACCTTTCTATCTTCTTCGGTATAGGTAATGTTATGGGGGATAGTAAAGTACTCGCGATCTGCATTTTGCTCAACTGTACCAACTTCTTCCAGTAAATCAACAAACTGGATAGAGCTCCCGTCCATAATCGGGGTTTCGGGTCCGTCTAATTTAATCAGTACGTTATCGAGGTCCATACCCACTAACGATGCCATTACGTGCTCTACGGTGCTCACGCTGGCGCCATTTTGGGTAAGTGTTGTTCCACGCGAAGTGTCTGTAACGTTATCTGCATCGGCTTCGATAATCGGGTGGCCATCTAAATCAATACGCTGAAATTTAAAGCCATGATTTTCGGGGGCCGGGCAAAATGTTAAAGTAACATTAGCGCCTGTGTGTAAACCAACACCAGATGCTGATATTTCTTGTTTAATCGTTTTTTGTCTAACGTTCATTGTGTATTGTATTCTTTTCCAGTTCAGCTGTGAGCTTTTTCAATTCCTGTTCGAGCGCGTTTATTCTTTTTTCTACATCGGGAAGATGTTTGAAAATTACTGAGGCACGCATCCAGTTGCGTAATGGTTGCGCCGGACTGCCATGCCATTGTTTATTTTCTTCTGTAATATTAAAATTAATACCGGCCTGTGCACCAATCTGAGTGCCCTTAGCTAATGTTAAGTGCCCAGCTATACCAACTTGCCCGCCAACAACACTGTTAGGGCCAATTTTTGTACTTCCTGATATGCCCGACTGTGCGGCTAAAACCGTGTTCTCGCCAATCTCTACATTGTGCGCAATCTGGATCAGGTTATCGATTTTTGCACCTTTTTTTACAATTGTTGACCCCATTGTTGCACGATCTACAGTTGTATTTGCGCCAATTTCTACGTCATCTTCGATTATAACGTTTCCAATCTGGGGGATTTTATTGTAAGTGCCGTCTTTTTGCGGGGCAAAACCAAAACCATCGCTTCCGATAACGGTATTGGAATGAATAACAACCCTGTTGCCGATTATTGAATTGTGATAGATTTTTACACCGGGAAAAAACGTACTGTTTTCGCCGACTTTAGAGTTCGCGCCGATAAAGGTTTGCGCATTTATTTTACAGCCATCTGCAATTTCTACATTTTCGGCTACATAGGCAAAAGCATCTATAAACACGTTTTTGCCAATTTTCGCCGTAGGGTGAACAAATGCAAGTTTATCAATTCCAGATTGTGCAGTCTGGGCATTAACGGCTTCATTATATTTATCCAACAAGATTGTAAAAGCGCTATATGGATTTTCTACACGTATTAATGTACTGGTATAGGGTTGCGTAGGGGCGAAATCCTTTGATACGATAACGACTGAGGCCTGAGTGGAATACAAAAAGTTTTCGTACTTAGGGTTCGAAAGAAAAGACAAAGAGCCTTCCTTTCCGTCTTCTATTTTAGAAAGTTCGGTAACGGCTACATCAGGGTTACCATCAATGGAACCGTTTAGAAACTGACTTATCTGCGTGGCAGTAAATTGCATCGTACAAAGGTATATGTTAAATTGATATGAACAAAAAAACCTGCTCGGGTTAAAGGGTGTATATTTTACACAATAATAAGACTTAAAACGGCACTAAAAGTTAAATATTTTGTTAAATAACCTTAAATCCCTCTGGGGTAACAGAGGATATATTTCTCTACAGTTTTTTGCAGCGACTCGAGATTAGACAAATCAGACGCCTTCGCAATATCAACAATATCGTTATTTTTCATCAAAATCTTGATATTTCCAACCCCTGCGTTATATGCGCGGTTTTGAATCGAATCGGTAAAAACAAAATACCTTGCTTCTTCGGGTTTGATTTCTAATAAATTAACAGCTGCATCCTGTAAAAAATTTACGCGGTCGGGATTGGCCATTTCGTTGCCCATTTCTACCTTATAAAGATTTCTGGAAGTAAGCATTTTACATAACGTAGACAAAATTTTATCGGGATGTTTGGCCCAAACCTTAACTGCTGCATAAATGTCCTGGTCATCCAGGTTGGTAAAATGCTCGAGATTTTCGTGTTGAGAGAAGAAATTGGCCTCGTTGATATCGTTTTTTAAGAAATAATTCAATGATGGTGAAGCAAATAAATCGGCTCCAGCGGCTGATAGTTCTTTTGCACGCTCTAATAGCTTTACCAAAATCATCTCGCCAGCAATAACAGTTTTGTGCAGATAAACCTGCCAGTACATCAGCCGGCGGGCAATTAAAAATTTCTCTATAGAATAAATGCCTTTCTCCTCAATCACCAGATCATCATCGTAAACGTTAAACATTTTAATGATCCGGTCGAAACTGATTACGCCTTCGCTAACGCCTGTAAAAAAGCTGTCGCGGTTTAAATAATCCATTCTATCGAGATCTAACTGACCGGAAATCAGTTGATGAAGAAACTTTTTAGGGTAGGTGCCATTAAAAATTTCGATGGCATGGGTTAACCGCCCGTCAAAGTGCACATTTAAATCGCGCATTAGTTTTGCCGAAATATCTTCGTGCCTAATTCCAGTTACTAAAGAATGTTCTAATGCGTGAGAAAAGGGACCATGGCCGATATCGTGCAGTAAAATAGCCAAAATGGCGGCTTCTTCTTCGCCATCGGTTATGATATGTTCTTTACTTCTTAAAAGATTTATGGCCAAACTCATTAAATGCATGGCCCCTAAAGCATGGTGGAAACGTGTGTGTAATGCACCTGGATAAACCAAATGAGTCATTCCAAGCTGTTTGATGTAACGCAAACGTTGGAAATAAGGATGTGAGATCACATCGTAAACTAATTCGGACGGAATGCTGATGAAACCGTATACCGGGTCATTGATTATTTTCTTCTTGTTCAATCGTTAAAAATAGTTAAATAGATAGATACGGTACAAAAATTGCTATTTTTATTTATAGTTTGATTTACCTGCCAAAATTAAAAGGCAATACTTACCTATTTTTACAATAACATGCAAGAAACTAAAATATTATGGGCCGATGATGAAATCGACTTATTAAAACCTCATATATTATTGCTCAATGATAAAGGTTACCATGTAACTACATTTACCAATGGGAACGATGCGTTGGAGGCATTTGGAAAAGCTCATTTTGACCTGGTTTTTTTGGATGAAAATATGCCGGGGATGAGTGGGATTGAAACCTTATCGGCCATTAAAAACCTGAATCCGGATGTTCCTGTTGTGCTGATTACCAAAAGTGAAGAAGAAAATTTAATGGAGGATGCGATTGGTAGTAAGATTGACGATTATCTGATTAAACCTGTAAATCCTAAACAGGTGTTGTTAACCATTAAAAAACTAATTGATAACAAACGCCTGGTAAGCGAGAAAACTTCTATGGCTTACCAACAGGATTTCCGCCGATTGGGTATGACACTGGGCGACAGGCTGAATTACGAAGAGTGGGTGGATGTGTATAAAAAAATCGTTTTTTGGGAGCTGGAACTTGAAAAACTTGACGACCCGCAAATGCATGAAATTTTAACCATGCAGAAACAGGAAGCCAATACACAGTTTACTAAATTTATCGAAGAACATTATTTAGGTTGGATTAAAGAAAAAGATAAAGCCCCCTTGCTTTCTAATGAGCTGTTAAAGAAAAAAGCCTTCCCTCATATTAACGATACCACACCTGTCTTTTTTATTCTGATTGATAATTTACGTTACGATCAGTGGAAAATCATTAATCCGCTAATTTCTGAATATTTCAGGATCGATGAAGAAGATATGTACACGAGCATTTTGCCAACAGCAACACAATATGCCCGTAACGCCATCTTTTCGGGCATGATGCCTTTGGATATGGAGAAACGTTTTCCACAGCTGTGGCAGAACGATGATGATGAGGGTGGGAAAAACATGCACGAAGAAGCTTTTCTGGCCGATAACATTAAACGTAGTTTAAGAAAAGATTGTAAATTCAGTTATAATAAAATCCTCACTTTTGAGCAGGGGAAAGATCTTGTTGATCAGACCAATAACTTGTTGCAGAACGATTTCAATGCCATTGTATTCAACTTTGTTGATATGTTAAGTCATGCCCGTACGGATATGCAGATGATCCGCGAGCTGGCTAATGATGATGCCGCTTACCGTTCGTTAACCTTATCCTGGTTTGAGCATTCGCCACTTTGGGACTTATTGAAAAAAATCTCACAGAAAAAGGTAAAAGTGATTATTACAACCGATCACGGAACCATCCGTGTTAAAAAACCGGTTAAAGTAATAGGCGATAGAAGCACAAACACCAATTTGAGGTACAAACAAGGTAGAAACCTTAATTTTAATGCAAAAGAAGTGTTTTTGATTAAAAATCCTCATGATGCATTGTTGCCTAAAATCAACATCAGCAGCAGTTATATTTTTGCAAGAGAAGATAGCTATTTCGTTTATCCGAATAATTACAATCAGTTTGTGAATTATTATAACGAAACCTTCCAGCATGGAGGTATTTCACTCGAGGAAATGATTATTCCAGTGGTGACGTATTCGCCGAGGTAATAAAAGAGAATTGAGATACTAGATTTGAGATATGAGCCCAGTCGTTTTTAATAAGACCGTCCTCCTGAATTTATTTCAGGATCTGTTATGATGGTAGGGTCTTCGACAGGCTCAGACTGACAAATCACAAAATAATCAGGCAAAAGCAATGCAATTATGTATTACTTTTGCCTTTATTTTTTAAAATGGATATCGAAGTTAACAGTTTAGCTGATTTACCTGCTGTTGCACAACAGCTTTCAGATTTTGCCAGTGGCCAAAAAGTCTTCATTTTTGAAGGTGATATGGGTGCTGGGAAAACAACCTTCATTAAAAATTTCTGTAAACATTTAGGTGTTGATGATGTGGTTTCGAGTCCTACCTATTCTATCGTTAATGAATATGAAAGTCCTAAGGGCCCGGTTTTCCATTTCGATTTTTATAGAATAAAAGATATTCACGAAGCTTATGATTTGGGCTATGAAGAATATTTTTATGGTGGTGGAGTTTGTTTAATAGAATGGCCTGAACGAGTGGAAGAGTTACTACCCGAAAAACATATTAAAATTGAGATAAATGTGCTGGATGAAAACCGCAGATTATTCAGGTTTTCGAAGGTATAACAATTAGTTATCAATAAATTAACAGATTTTCCTTATCTTGAACAACCTAAAACTATCAAAATTTTAAATTCAACATGGCTACAGGATTACGCGAAGGAATGGCCGATATAGCTCGTCAGGGTTTACTACAAACGCAAGAGGCAAAGCTTGAAACCAGAAATAAAAAAAACAGTCTATATATAGGAATACCCAAGGAAATTTCTTTCCAGGAAAATAGAATTGCATTAACCCCTTTATCTGTTGCATTATTGGTAAACAATGGGCACCGTGTTGTGCTGGAAAGTGGCGCTGGCATTGGGGCTAATTTTTCTGATACCGAGTATGCTGAACAGGGGGCTAAAATTGCCTATAACAAAAAAGAAGTTTTCGATGCCGATATCCTGGTGAAAATTGCACCGCCCATGTTGGAAGAGATTGAGATGATGCATAAAGGGCAAACATTAATTTCTTCGTTGCAAACCGGAACGCTAAAGCAGGATTATCTGAAAGCGCTGATGCATAAAAAAATTAACGCATTATGTTTTGAGAATCTTCGCGATGAAGGTAATGTACTCAGCGTGGTACGCGCCATGAGCGAAATAGTGGGGTCGACCTCTATTTTAATTGCTGCAGAATATTTGAGCAATGTAACAGGCGGAAAAGGTTTAATGCTTGGCGGCTTTACTGGCGTTCCTCCAACAGAGATTGTAATTTTAGGCGCAGGGACGGTGGGCGAATATGCCGCCAGAACAGCTTTGGCATTAGGAGCCGAGGTTAAAGTTTTCGATAGCTCCATTTACCGCTTACGCCGCCTTCAGAATAATTTAGGAAGCAGGGTATTCACTTCGGTAATGCAACCTATTGTGTTGAATAAGGCTATTGTAACCTGCGATGTAGTAATAGGCGCCATCAGAGCTAGCCACGGGCGGAGTCCGTGCATAGTAATGGAAGAGACGGTTGCCCGGATGAAACCACATTCGGTGGTAATTGATGTAAGCATTGATCAAGGAGGCTGTTTTGAAACTTCTGAAGTGACAAACCACACCAATCCGGTATTTAGAAAATACGATGTAATCCACTATTGTGTGCCAAATATTGCTTCGCGTGTGCCAAGAACGGCATCTTACGCTTTAACGAACATTTTTGCGCCTATTTTATTGGATATCGGTGAATTTGGAGGTTTAATGAACATGGTATGGAATACGCCCGGTATCCGCGAAGCATTATATATTTATCAGGGAAACTGTACCAATAAAGATCTGGCTGATATGTTTAATCTGCCGTTTAAGGATCTTGAATTATTGGTTGTTTCGAATCAATAAAACTTTGCAGTAACGAGACTATTAATTTAGCTGATAAATCAACGAAATGTCGTCCTGAGCTTGTCGAAGGACATTTTGTTGGTTATCAAATGTAAAGGTCTTCGACAGGCTCAGACTGACAACCGTTTTGACTTAACAGCGGTAATGACCTATACCAAATACCAATTATATGAAACTCAATCTCTTTACGTTATTTTTCTTCCTCTCAGTGGTTGTTAGCGCCCAAAATAAACCTTCCGCGATAAAAAAACTGGTGGTGGTGAGTTCCTATAATCAATATCTGGCATCGGTAAAAACGGATCCGAATAACGAATTGGTTGAAATTAAAAAAGCCATTCCCAATATCAAATTAGATATCCGCTACGCCACTAAGAATAATTTTATGCAGCAGGTAATGTATAAACAGGCAAGGGCTTTTGCCCGAAAACCAGTAGTAGAATCGTTAAAAAAAATCCAAAAGGAATTAAATAAAAAAGGCTATGGCTTGAAAATATTCGATGGATACCGGCCTTACGCTATTACCATTGAGTTTTATAAAAAGGCCAGTGATAAAAACTTTGTGGCTAATCCGGCAAAGGGATCTAAACACAACAGAGGTTGTGCGGTAGATTTAACCCTGATTGATCTGAAAACAGGCAAAGAAATACCAATGCCGACACCTTACGATAGTTTTTTGGCATCTGCTGCGGCAAAATATGAGAAGGTATCGCCAGAGGCTAAAAAGAACCGCGATTTTTTAATTGCAATAATGGGTAAATATCAGATGAATGTACTGGAGAACGAATGGTGGCACTATGATTTTGCCGGTTGGAAAAAGTACGATTTAATGGATATTCCCTTCGAAAAACTTTAAGGGCTAATGGGTTCATTAGGCAGGGAGCTTGGTTGCACTCTCTCCAAGCGGTTGCCAGTCTGAGCGTAGTCGAAGACTTCTGGAGCATTTTCGTGGTGTAAGATGTTGCCATCTTACACTAAATTTAGCGTTTCAATCGTCAGGTGGTAACGCCTAACATTACAAACTACAAATGATGCGGCCTCCCGTATTGTTCCATTTTTACCTTCGCTTTATCCTCTTTTACAGCCAGTTCAAAAATGTAATCGTAATCATCATCTGTTAACTCCTCTTTAGGCTTTTTGCCGCCAAGGGCTTCAATAATCTCGAGTACGGTATTAGAATGGCCTGCTACAATAATGGTTTTGCCAACGTAATTGGTTTTAATGCTGTCTACAAGCGATTTAACGTCTTTATAATCGATTACCTTCGGAACCACTAATGAATCCAATGTTTGGTGCGTTCTTTTCGTCGGCGTGGCAAAAGCAACATCAAATTTTACCTTTTTTAGGTAAGTTGCTAAATCTCCTGCACGAACTTTTCCCTCATCAGAGAGATTGGGGTTGGTATCCTGTGGGTTCGATTTATCTTTCTCTGCGTGCCTAACAATCCAAACCGTGGTAGTTTGTGCAGAAATTATGTTGGCAAAGAGAAGCGTTAACGACAGTAATACAAGCAGTTTTTTCATGTTATAAATATTCAAAAATTAATTGGATAAGAAAAGCTTTAAAAAGATATGGCAGCGATTAGCTCTTCAATATCCTCCTTTTCATGCCAGGCAGAAAGTACTATACGGTTTAAAGTTTCGTCGGTAGGGTTCGGATAAGGGAAAGACGAAATCAGGATCTGCTTTTGCAAAAGACGTTGTGAAAAATTTACATCACCCAGTAGATACACAGGGAAATCCCATTCGTGTTTCCAGGTAAGATTTGATGCTTTTTCAAGCATTACCATGTTGTTTTTCAGTTTATTTAGGGCCTTTCTATATATATCTTCAGCATGGATAAATGCATAAAGTGCGGCGGGACTTGACGGAGAAGCGCCAATAAAGGTATTTGTACTTTTAAGTTTATTGATTATTTTATTGGAGGCCAAAACAATGCCCGCATCTACACCCAGTGCTTTTGCCATAGAGGCAACCACTACATTTTCGATATTTTCTTGTTTGGGAAGATTTACGATGGCACCCATACCATCGTTGTTTACGCCTATTCCATGCGAATCGTCAACAACAAGAATTATGTTTTTATCCTTACTGATCTCTTTTAAAAAGTCGAAGTCATAAATTTCGGGGACGAGATTATTCATGGAATTACTAATCAAAATCCAGGTTTTTTCTTCAGATGAATTTATTCTTTCAATCGTTTCTAGTTCCCAATCTCGAAATAGTTTTACGTTTTTGGTTTGATTTTCTACCAACCAAAGTGCAGGATGTGCTGCAGGGCCATAAATTACTTTTCCTAATCCGGATAAATCCTTAACGGTAAGCTGCGCAGCTAAATATCCGCTTGAAGTAATCAGCGCAGCTTCTGCTCCATATCGTGCTGCTGCTACTTTTTCAGCATCATCATAAATGCCAAGCTGAATGTTGTTGGTACGGCTTGTTCCGTTGTTTAAACCGAAATTTTTAATCCCTTCGACATATAGATTAATAAAGTCCTGATTTTTAGGAATGCCCAGATAAGCCGTCCCCCCGAAATATAAATAGGTGTTTCCTTCAATATTTATGTTATTAGAAAAAGGTTGATCAATCGATTTAAAATTAGGCTTCATATTAATTATAGTTTCGTCCAAGCTCATCATTTGCAGCGCGGATAATAGATTTATCGCCATTGTCATCATGGTAAAATTCCCAGAACATGATTCCATTTGCAATATCTTTAGCGAGTTTAGCTTTTTTCTTGGTGGTTATGGTTCCATTAAAGTAAAATTGAACGCCATCAATTGATGCATTATCTAAACTTACATCAGCCCCCGCTGTTACAAAATCGCGATAGGCCTTGGCCGAGTTATTGGCATTTTTACCATAAGCCGGGATACCCAAAACGGCTTTCTCTCTTGGCATACCGCGTGTGCTTAGCCAATAATTTAAACTGGCAACGGCCATGTTATAGGATGCATGTTGTATAGGCTCATTTTTATCCCAGCCAATGCCATCGTACACCATAATATTAAAGAAATCTACAGCAGGAAAAACTTCCGATTTTAATCCATCCCGGATACTGCCGGCATATACACCAGGGGTTATGGCCGCACTTAAAAATTTATGGTATTTGTGTAGCGAATCTGAAAGCTCTTTCATTAACAGCACGTAATTATCTGCAGATCCATCGCTGGTGCTTGGATATTCCCAATCCATATCTACGCCGTTCAGATTATTTGTTTTGGCAAAAGTTAGCACATTTTTTACGAACAGGTTTCTGGCCGTTGCAGATGCCGCCATGGTTACAAAAATACTTTTCGTACCCGATATCGAAATGCCTGTTTTAACGCCATTTGCCCTTGCTTTTTGCATTACGGTTGTAAATCGACCGGATTGTTCCAACGCAGCTAAACTTCCATCGGTATTGGGGTTCAGAAAAGCATAAAAGAGGTGCGTAATCATTTTGAACTTCGAATCTGCAATACTGGCTGGATCTCGGTAACTTGGGAAATAGCTTACAATTTTAAAGCTATTGTCGGGTATATATGGTGTAGTAGGGATAGGAGGTTCTATAGGATCGGTTATGGGATCATTTTTCTTACAAGCTGATATAATCAGCATGGTAGAGATGCCAATCAATAGGTAGATTTTTTTCATAGGTTAGGTGTTATTTGATGTTACATATGCTTAAAAAGTATTGTGTATATAAGTGATTATCCTTACCATTTCTGCACGTACCTCGGCAGTTGGTTTTACAAAACTGTTGTTCATGAAAGAATAAATATACGTTTTGCCTTTTTTTGTGAGTACATACCCACTTTGATTATGAACGCCACCGAGCGAACCTGTTTTTCCGAAAACAAAAGGTTTGTCGGTTTTGGGGTAAGCATTTTTTAATGTGCCACTTTTACCGCCTGCTGGCAGCAGACCAAAAAGCTTTTCGGGATCGTTCACCAACCTGTAAATGGAATCAAGGAGGTATACATTATCACGCGGCGTAAATAAATTCTGACGGGACAAACCAGATCCATCAGCCCATTTTACTTTATCAGGCAAAAAAGAAAGGTAGTTTTTCGTAATGTAATCAATGGCTTTTGTTGTGCTCAATGTATCGCCAATCTGATTGGAGCAAACCAATAACAAATGTTCGGCGATAAAATTATCGCTGGGTAGCATCATGTGTTTTAAAACTGAATCACGCTTTGCGCCCGATAAAGTTATAGCATACGATGGTATTTTTAAGTTTATAATGCCGACAGGTTTGTGCAGTGTATCTGATAATATTTCGACGGTAACCTGTGCACTGGTTTTATATGGGTTTTGCTGATTATAGCCCGGTTGTACTGAAACGGCAGGATAATGAAAGCGGTTGCTTAAAAAATCTCTGCTTACCTGAAAACTGCCTGCTTTTTTTGTAGAATCTATTTCGAAACAGGAGGCAAACACCTTTGGTTCGATATTGATTTTATTTGGAGTGGCATAAGTAGAAGTAACCATGTTATCCATAATTGGCATTTCGGTAATTTCTGGCTGATAATAATAATCGTAATCATCCCACGACCAGCCATCGCCAAAAAAACTGCCCGAATATCGTCCGGGAGAAAAGAATAGTTTTTTGTTCGAAGCCAAAAGAAAATTGTAAGCCGATTTGTCTTTTACTGCAAACTGTAAAAAAGATGGATCGCCTGTACCCCAAAAAATCAATGAATCATTCCGTTCAATATATTTTAAGGCAGGCATTAAATCGGGCAGCATTTTTAAGCTTGCAAAAAAAGTATAAAGTTTGGTGTTAGACGCTGGGGTGAAATATTTACCGGCATCTTTCTGAAAAATCATTTTTTTATCTGTAGGATTATAAAGGGCGAAACCAACCTGATATTGTTTGATTACCTGCGAATTTTTAAATTCTTTAGCTACTTTTTTTGAAATGATTTTATTGGTTGAGCAACTTGTTAACAAACAAATAGATAGTGCAAATGCAAGAAAAATAAAATTATGATTTTTTAAAGTAAACATGTTCTAAATTTAGGGGACATAATTATCAACTAATTTATTAAATTTAGTTTAATGTTAACCAAATATAACCCCGGTGTAATAATCTGTTTACGCAAACTAACAATTTGTTTGGGGTTGGTATTTCTTGCTTTTTCTGGATTTGGCCAGGAATTCCTTTTTAAAAGAAACAGGCAAAAACAGTCAATTACTTTTAAGTGCATCAAAAACCTGATGGTTATTCCGGTGTATGTAAATGGTAAGGGGCCGTATGATTTTGTTCTTGATACCGGAGTCGGACCAATGATTATTACCGATCCATCGATTATCGATTCTTTGAATTTTAGTAAACTCCGTAAAATTAAAGTATCTGGCTTGGGCATTGAAACAGTTGAGGCCTATGTTTCTCAAAGTCTGGATGTTAAAGTAGGCAGTACAAGCATTAAGAATATACCAACGGCAATCTTAAAAGAAGATCTCTTTAACCTGTCGGGGCATTTGGGACTGAAAATTTACGGCTTGCTGGGCTTCAGTTTTTTTAACAGCTTTATTGTTGATATAAGATACAGTGAAAATAGGCTGATTATTTATGATCACGATGCCAAAATCAAATACCTTGGCAAAAAAATACCCATTGAGATTCAGAATCAGAAACCGTATATTTTAGGTACTGTTGATGTTCCTGGCGGTAAAACCGTTGAGGCTAGGTTTTTAATGGACACAGGAGCTAGCCATGCTTTATCGCTCGAAATGCTCCATGGAACCGAATTCCCGCTGCCCGAAAAAAAAATCAAAGCAAATTTAGGAATGAGCCTTAGCGGCCAGATTAAGGGATATATTGGCCGTGTAGGCAAGTTTAATGTAGGCGGCCATGTTTTTAAAGACGTTGTTGCAGGATTTCCTGATTTTAAGAGTATTGCGGATAAGATCGATTTATCAAAACGGAACGGTAATGTGGGAGCGGATTTGCTGCGGAAATTTAATATCCAGTTTAACTACCAGGGAGGTTTTATTTATGTTAAGCCTAATGGTTTAAGCAAAACTCCTTTCGAGCATGATATGGTAGGTATGGTAATTTACCTCGATCAGAAAGAGTATAAAAGAGTTCTGATTGGTGAAATAGACGAAAATAGTCCGGCAGAAAAAGCGGGATTATGCCCTGATGATGAAATTATCGCGGTAAATTTCAAAAGTATAGATACCTATTCTTTAAATGAGCTTACCGAAATGTTTAAATCAAAAGCAGATAGGAATGTAATTTTTGAGATTTTTAGGGATAATCAAGTCTATTTTAAAGTGGTTCGCCTTGAAAAGAGGATCTAAAAAGCGTAATTTTCCAGTTACAAAAGAATTGTCGTGTAACAAGGTTCTAACTTTAACCTCTTATTGCCAAGCAAACTAACTTTTATATACACATGAAGAAAAACTTTAAGGTACTTGCCCTCGCAGGTATCGTAGCACTTGGTGTAGCCGGATCAGGTTCGGTATATGCGCAGAAAAAATCTAAAACAACAAAAGGAGCTACTCCTGCAGCTCCAACTGCAGCCCCGGCAGCAGCACCAAAAAAAGAAGGAATTAAACCATTTTCTGAAGTAATTACCGCAAAAGCCAGAACAACAAACGGTTTATTCAAAACACACAAGGTAGACGATAAATGGTATTTTGAGATACCAGATTCAATGATCAACCGCGAAATGCTTGTAGTTACCCGATTGGCAAAGGTGCCAGCAGGGGTAAAAGTTGGTAACCAGCAATATGGCGGGGAACAATTAAATGAGCAGGTATGGAAATGGGAGCGTAGAGGCAAACAAGTTTACATCCGCGTACCAAGTTATGCAACAAAGGCTGATCCGAACAGCGATATGTACGAATCGGTGCAAAACTCTAATCTTGCACAAATTTTAGCCAGTTTTGAAATTAAAGCCTATAATAAGGATACTACTGGTGTTGTGATTGATGTTACTGATTTTTATAACGGTGATGTAATGGCAATTGGTGCTACCGATCAGATCCGTAAAGCTTATAAAGTTACCATGTACGATGCAACACGTTCTTATATCGATACGGTAAAAACTTTCCCGATCAACGTTGAAGTAAAAACCGCTAAAACATACCGGGCAGCAGAATCTCCGACCGATAACAGTAATGGAGCTGTTACTTTCGAATTCAATACGTCGATGTTATTATTGCCAAAAACCCCTGTGAAAGCCAGGATAATGGATAGCAGGGTTGGTTTTTTTGGTCAATCTCAAATTGATTATGGAAGCAACGCACAAAAGGCAGAGCGTACAGCCTACATTCACCGATGGAATTTGGTTCCAAAAGATACCAATGCCTATAAACGTGGCGAACTGGTAGAACCGGTAAAACCGATTGTAATTTATATCGATCCTGCAACGCCTAAAAAATGGGTGCCGTTTTTAATCCAGGGGATTAATGATTGGCAGGTAGCTTTTGAGGCTGCAGGTTTTAAAAATGCCATTATAGGTAAAGAAGCGCCAACGCCTCAACAAGATCCTCAATTCAGTGTAGAAGATTCCAGGTATTCAGTTGTTCGCTATTTTGCATCAGATATTGCCAATGCTTACGGCCCGCATATTAGCGACCCACGTACCGGAGAGATTTTAGAAACGCACATTGGTTGGTACCATAATGTAATGAATCTATTGCGTAACTGGTATTTTGTACAAACAGCAGCCATTAATCCTGAAGTTCGTAAAGCTAAATTTACGGATGCGCAAATGGGCGAATTAATCCGTTTTGTTTCTTCACACGAAATTGGCCACACTTTAGGTTTACCACACAACTTTGGCTCGAGCTATGCTTACCCGGTTGATTCATTACGTTCAAAAGCATTTACAGATAAACATGGTACTGCACCATCTATTATGGATTATGCGCGTTTTAACTACATCGCTCAACCTGGCGATGGTGTAACCAAGCTTCACCCCCAAATTGGAGAATATGATAAATGGGTAGTGAAATGGGGTTATTCTTGGATTCCTGGAAACAAAACTGCAGAACAGGAAAAAGAAATTTTAGACCAGTGGACATTGAAAAATGCAGGTAATCCTTTGTATTTCTATGGCCGTCAGGGAACTTCATTAGATCCTCGTTTGCAGAGCGAAGATTTGGGCGACAACGCAATGAAAGCAAGTACATATGGCATTGCCAACTTAAAACGTATTTTGCCTAACGTAGAAAAATGGACCTATCAAAAAGGAAAAGATTACAGTGATTTAAAAGAAATCTACACCGAAATTGTTGGCCAGTTTAACCGTTATATGGGACACGTGGCAACAAACGTTGGTGGATTAAGCGAAAACTTTAAAACCTACGAGCAAAAAGGGCCAGTTTACGCCTATTTGCCTAAAACAAAGCAAAAAGAAGCCGTTGCTTTTTTCAATCAACAATTATTTACTACCCCACTTTGGTTAATCAGCAATGATCAACTCAGTAAATTTGATAATGGTGTATTGTTAAACCGCATTAAAAGTGTTCAAGCGAATACTTTAGGTAATTTATTATCCGCTTCACGTATTGCTCGTTTGTTAGACAACGAAACTAAAAACGGTGCAGCAAAAGCATACACCTTACCTGAATTATTTACGGACTTAAGATCGTCGGTTTTTGTTGCAGGAAGAGCAGATGCATTTAAACGTAATTTACAACGTGCTTATGTAGACCGTTTACAGGATTTAATGACCAAAGAATCAGAACTTCCGGTTGGGTTTCCTGTAGATTATGCAGCAAGTTACGGTTTAACGCCAATCAATGTTGGCTTATCTGATATCAGACCATTGGTTAGAGCAGAGTTAAAAACTTTATTGGCTACTACAAAAGCCAGAGCAGCAGCAGGTGATGCCATTACCAAGGCACATTATGAAGATTTGAATATCAGAATTAAAGATATTTTAGATCCTAAGAAATAAATGATTGAATGATAAAATGAGTGAGTGATTGAATGAAAAGCAATGCACCATTCAATAACTCACTCATTCAATCATTAAAAAAGCGGAGCAGGTCATTAAATTGATTGCTCCGTTTTTTTATAAGTCAAACCTAGCAGGTTTACAATCAAAAGATCGTCGTCTTCGCTCGAAATGACGAATCTATTTAATCCCCTTTGTATAATTTTTGATGCTTTAAGCTAAACACATGGCAGTTTTTTAATTTTATGGTTAAAACAGCTATTATGCTCAAAAGATTATTATTTGCCCTTACCTTATTTACATACAGTTTATCTGCCTTTGGTCAAAGTGCAGATTCGTTAACGGTTATAAAAACCAAATGGCATAAAAACAGAATTGCCAAACAGGTGACTTTATTCCAGCATCATTTTGATCAGAAAAACCTTTTCGCTGCAAACGAAAACATTTCGTTCTTAGAAATAAAAAATACAGGCCGGAAGGCGGTTTTTGCTATTGGAGCAGAAGAGAGAGAACTAATTACTACCAGTAATTTTGGATTACGCGATACAGCAATTGCTGCGGTAAATGGTAACTTTTTCGATGTAAAAAATGGAGGTTCAGTAGATTTTGTTCGTGTTAATGGAAAAACCATTAATACTAACCGCTTGGATAAAAATGGAAATCGGGCAAGGCATCAAGAAGCGGCGGTTGTAATTGAGAACGGAAAAATTTCGATCCAAAAGTGGGATGGGACAAGTGACTGGGAAACAAAACTGGCCGCTAAAGATGTTTTGTTAAACGGCCCCTTATTAACTCTAAACGATATTGATGAAAAGCTGGATACGACTGGATTTAGCCGTTTGCGCCATCCGCGTACTTGCTTAGGCGTAAAGCCTAATGGCAGGGTGATTTTGTTAACTGTTGATGGAAGAAATGAAAACTCGGCAGGTATGAGTTTGTTTGAGCTAACCAAATTAATGCGTTGGCTAGGCTGCGCCAGTGCCCTAAATTTTGATGGTGGAGGTTCTACAACTTTGTGGGTAAACGGAATGCCCGATAATGGTGTTGTCAACTATCCAACTGATAATAAAAAATGGGACCATGAAGGGCAGCGCAAAGTAGCTAACGTCATTTTGGTGAAAAAACAAGTACGGAGATAAACCTGTATCTATTACAGCATGTTTAGCTCTGGTTAAAAAAACTTATTTTAGCCAAAGATTTTTGTTGAAATGATTAAAAATACGATATACTTTTTCTTTTTTGTACTGATGCTTTCTGCCTGTAAGTTTGGCACTAAAACCAGCGACCCAACTTTAAGAGATTTTACTTTCGAGCCTGTAAAAGGCATCCGTTATCAAGAGGTAAAACGCCGTTTTAAAAACGGACTTTCTTTTAATACGGAAGGTTTTATGCAAAAACCATCCTGGATCATTGAAGTGGTTAAGGAAGATACCATGTCGGCCTGGAGTCCACAGAAACAACGAATGCAAAAATTCTATATGCAGTACGATCACGGGAATGTATATAATTTTGCTGCGGAATTTTTTAAAGTAAAACACATCAGTAAGGATAGTTTGGTTTTTCAGCGGATTCAGGTTGATGGAAAAGTAATTGCTTCGGATGTTCGCTCGGATGTAAATATGACTTTTTACGCGCAGGATTATATTAAAAACAAATTGAAGGCCAAGGCTGCCGATCTGCAAAAACCAAGCAAGGCCGATACTGCTTTTATAGAGAAGCGTGCTGCCAAAGTTAATTTAAATAGCGATAGTGCTTTTGCTGCAACAGATCCGGTTCAGTTTATACCAAAAAGTAAAATTGTAAGGGTAGAAAAAATCAGTACGGTTGATCGGGCCAATAACAGGACCGAAGCTTACGATTATATGTTTCCGCAGTATATTATCAGGATAGATCGGGCTTATAAAGATTTTGCTTACCAGGTTGCAGCGGTTGTAGATTTTCAGGGAAGGATACACGTAAAAACGATTTATAATGTGCTTCCCGAGAACGTTGAAACTAAAAAAAAGGTGGCTCAGGGGATAGCAGATATCTATGTTAGAAACCTTTTTGATGTGGCTCCCGGAACGACACTCGGGATTCCGCATAATAGTGAAATTACTTTAACAATAATTGGGAAGGCAATTAAAAAGCCTTAGTAATCTGCTATTTACAAAATTTTAACGTTAAAAAAATGTTAAAATTTATTTTGATTTTAAAAATTAAAACTTACCTTGCATACTTAATTTTAATATTTAATACAATGCAAGAAGGCACAGTAAAATTCTTCAATGTAACTAAAGGTTTTGGCTTTATCGTACCTGCAAATGGCGATAGCGAAATTTTTGTTCATTCAACAGGTCTTATCGACGAAATCCGTGAAAACGACAAAGTACAGTACGAAGTTGCTAACGGTAAAAAAGGCTTAAATGCCGTTAATGTGAAAGTAATTTAATTTATTTATCATATTTACAGAGAAGGCTGCTTTCTTGCGATGGCGGCCTTTTTTTGTTTTATTTTTCGCTGCCTGAATTCATTCAGGATCTATTCTCACTTTTTATGACCTACTATTTTATTGTTCCTGGTTTGGGTAATTCAGGCGCAGATTTCGTGGAAAGCGCAGATGAGCATAAATCTGCGTAAACCAATTTGATCTGCGGGAATAATTTAAGCGTTCTTACTTCTGCGCAACCTTCTTCCTTAAAAACTGGTCGAGAAAAATTAATCCGATCACCAGATCTGCAAAAAGAAAGGCATAAATAGTTGTAGGCGTAATGTATTTCTCTAAATTGAAATCGAAATTCACTTTTAAATCGAATTGAGGCATTTCAAGGTTAGCGTTATAAAACACATAACCCAATAAGGCGAGTAACGAGACCACAAAAAAGCCTCCAATGCTATAAATAATCTTTTTATCAACCTTTGTTTTCATCGCCATAGGGGCAGGAACTAAGGCAACACTTTCCATCACATTTCTGGTGAAAGACATAGAGGGTTCATCAAGATCGAGCCCATCAAAAACTAAATTAAGCTTAAGCAGATCCTCGTACTGCGATTTAAGCTCGGCATCCGATTCAATTTTTTCTTCGATGGCTTTTTTTGAAGCATCATCCAAATTCCCATCAATATAATCCCAAAGCTGTTGTTCTATTGTATTCATAGTAACTCCTTTACTTCATCTTTTAACAAATATTGTAATTTTTCTTTAAGTCTTTGCCTGGCCCTATGCAACTTTACTTTTATCGTATTGGGTTCCATATGCAGCGCTTCGCCAATTTCTTCTAAACTCTGTTCGCCTTTGTAAAATAGGGTAATAATAGCCGCATCATCCGGTAAAAGCTGGGTAATGGCAATATTTAAAAAAGCATGGCTATCCTGCCGCTCATAGCCATTTGCATTAAAACCCGAGGTATGGTTTTCGAGCTGTAAAATGGTGCTTTCATCATGTATTGACGTAGTATCTAAACGGTTTTTCCTTAAAAAAGTCATCGCCGTAGTATAGGTTATCGTGTACAGCCAGGTACTAAATTTAGCTGTTTGTTTAAAGGTGCCCAATGCTTTATATGCTTTTACAAAGCAATCCTGCGCAATTTCTTCGGCGTCTTCCCTGTTTTTCGAAAACCTTAAAGCAAGCGTAAATACAAATCGCTGATGGCGCTTTACCAATAAAGCATACTGATCGGTTTCGCCGTTCAATACTTTTTGGATCAGCTCTAAATCTGTAGGTTTTTGCTCCATGTTTAGCAATAAGACTACATTAAAGATAAGTAGGTTACACGAGAAACATCATTAAGAAGGTTTATTATTTATCCGTTGCAGGTGAATAATGTAATAGGTTAGTTTTTCGGAAATGAAAGGGCCGTTTTTAATAGGAAATTGAAGCCCTGCTGTTCGCTGTAGCCCTCATGCTTCGGGGCTGCCGCTGCCATCAGGTTTATGAACAACGTGGGTGCGCCCTGCAGCCTTAAAAATGAAATGCTGTTTTGGCCATTTAGACTTGGGTGAAGCGGTACTCTGCAGGCTGAGGAATCCCGATTTTTCGGGAAAGTGTACAAGCGCAACACGGGAACCAACTTGATTAACTGCACAGACATTGCGCTCCAAAAAAGGAATTAATCATTTTTTGCTCACCAGCTAGTGAATATAATTAACTTCGCAAGTGCTCGCTAATGTGAAGCGAAAAACTTTAATCCTGCAATTGATCCTATAAGTGTGCAGATAAAAAATATCCGCCAGAAGGTTGCTGGTTCATTGAAATAAAAAATTCCGATAATTACTGTTCCTACGGCACCGATACCCGTCCAAACAGCATAGGCAGTTCCCATTGGTAAAGTTTGGGTTGCTTTATTTAGTAATAAGAAACTCAAAATAATACAGACAAAAAAAGCCGTACTCCATTTTATATTCGAAAAATTGTTCGATAATTTAAGGCAGGTGGTAAAGCCAACTTCAAAAAGGCCGGCAATAATTAAGATAATCCAGTTCATGATAAATGTGTTTCTGCAAATTTAAGGCACATTCATCAGGCAACATTTTACAAATGTTAAAAAATGAATTTATTTATGAGCTGCTCTTATTCTGCTTAGGGTAACCTGTGTTACACCCAGGTATGAGGCAATATGTTTTAAGGCTACTCTTTTAATCAGTTCGGGAGATTGATCTAGAAAATCCTGGTAACGTTCTGCTGCCCCTTTAAAAGCCCGGTCTATTAATCTTCTTTCAGTAGCAATTAGTTCCTGTTCTGCAATTTTTCTGCCCCAATTAGCAATTTCTAAATGTTGATCGTAAAGCGAAAAAAGATCGGTTAACCTGATTTGAATTAAACTGCAGTTTTCCAATAACTCAATGTTCTCGTACCCGGGGCTATTATTAATATAGCTGTTAAAAGAAAAAAGAACGGCACCACTTTGTCCGAACCAAAAGGTTACCTGCTGGTTTTCTCCGTCAGAATAGGCTCTGGCAATGCCACTTTCGAGGATATAGAAATAAGGCTCTATTTTATCTGCATAGATTAAAATCGTTCCTTTCTGATGTTCTACCCGCTTAGAAACAGCAGCTAACCTTTCTAAAGCTTTATTGCTGAGCGGCTTAAAGATTTCTATATTTTTTAACAGACTGTACAAGTGAATTTTTAATGTTTGATAAAGCTATCGATTTTTTTTCAGCAAGGGTGTAACCTGGTTAAAAAGTATGTAGTCATAATACACAGAACACGGTTCAATTTAAACAATAGAATATTTACAAATTAAAAATTATAATCATGGAAGGTATATTAGTCCCAATCTCGCTTTTTTTAGGTGCATTCGCAATGGTATTCGGAATCCGCTACCTATCAAACAAAGAGAAAATGGCAATGATCGAAAGGGGGATCGATCCGGGTGTGCATAAGGCCACACCAAAACCGTTTTTAAGTTTAAAGTTCGGTTTGCTTTTGGTTGGTTTAGGAATCGGCCTGCTGGTAGCGCTATTTACAGTTAGAGGAGTGTTCGGCAGCGACATGACACGTAGTGAGCAGGGACAATCGGTAGCCATTTACTTTGGTTTCATCGGAATTTTCGGCGGACTGGGCTTAATTGTTTCTTACCTTGTAGAGAAGAAATGGCTGGATAGCAATAAAATGCTTTAATATCAGAGAAGTCAAGTTTAATGGCCACATCGCTATAAAAACTTGACTTCTCTTTATTCTTGTATTGTCAGCAATAGATAATTTGCTTTTAGATTTAAATAACAGTCAGATGGAAACATCTGACAGTACATCTACTGCGGCTTATTAATAATCGCTACGGTTAAACGGCTAATGCAGTTCATCTTTCCACGTTCATCGTAAATTTTGATTTCCCAAACCTGGGTTTTGGCCCCAATATGTAAAGGTTTGCAAATGCCTTTTACCAACCCACTTTTTACTGGCCGTAAATGGTTTGCGTTTACTTCTAAACCTACAGCAACATACTTCTCAGGATCTATACACATATAAGAAGCTATACTGCCCAAGGTTTCTGCCAAAACCACCGAGGCGCCGCCGTGCAAAATCCCTGCAGGTTGATGTGTACGTTCATCAACAGGCATGGTTCCGATAATAAAATCTTCACCAATTTCAGTAAAGCGGATATCGAGCAGCGCACCTAAATGATTTTTAGGGCGGTTGTTCAGCTCGTCAACTGTAAAGTTTTTAAACCACATGGTAACGTTCTTTTAAAATGTAAACATGATGGATAATGTGGCCGCCCACAATAAATAAAATAGATTTTACATTAATTTCTCTGCCCGAAGCAATTCCCTTTCTGTTCAGTTCTTCTTCGTTTAAAGATTTAAAAAGGTATAAATTGGCTTTACGCAGGGCAATAAACTCTTCAATCAGATCTTCCAGATCTCGCTCGGCAAAGCGGGCATAGGTTACATAGTCACCTTCCTCGAAACCAGGTAAAGGCTGCTGTTCTTTTCGGGCAAAACAGGTAATGCGAAAGGCAAAAACACGTTCAGCATCAATAATATGACCTAACATTTCTTTTAGTGTCCATTTGCCTTCAGCATAGGCGTAATCAGCTTTATCGGCGTTTGCCCTAAATAAGACCGGCAGACTTAGCATCTGATCGTTTAAAATTTCGAAAATATCTCGATCTACTTTACTGATATAGGTTTCGCCCCAAGTTGGATATTCGTTAGGCTGTGGTCGGTTCATATCTTAAACTGCTTTTTAATATTATTCTAAAAGTTGTGCCTTTACCCAGTTCAGAGTCTTTTACAAAAATTTCTCCGCTGTGGTAATTTTCTACAATACGTTTGGTAAGCGATAAACCCAAACCCCAGCCGCGTTTACGTGTAGTATAGCCCGGTTGAAAAACCGCATCGAACTTAGATCTCGGAATACCCTTCCCGGTATCGCTCACATCAATAAACACCTGTTCTTTGGCTAAATTTTCTATAATGTTGATGGAGATCGACCCTTCGTTTTCGATGGCGTTTGCTGCGTTTTTTAAAAGGTTTTCAATTACCCAATCAAATAATGGAACGTTTAGCATGGCCCTTACCTGCTCATCGCCGGTAATGCTGAATTTAACCTTATCTGAGGTGCGTACTTTAAAATAGCGGATAAAATCGCTGATTACAATGTAAACCGTATGATCTTCGAGTATAGGTTTAGAACCGATTTTCGAGAAACGGTCGGTAATAATTTCCAGGCGCTTAATATCGTTCTCCATTTCGGCAATCAGCGGATCATCTTCTGCATCAAATTTCGATTTCATCAATTCTGTCCAGGCCATGAGTGATGATATTGGTGTACCCAGCTGGTGAGCCGTTTCTTTGGCCAAACCTACCCAAACATGGTCTTGTTCATCTTTCCGGGCCGAACTGAATGCTGCATAAGCTGTTAAAAGGAAAAGGAAGATAACGCCCATTTGGATGTATGGAAAATACCTCAATTGTGTTAAAATGAAAGAGTCGCGATAATATGCCTTAAACTTTTTGCCCAAAAAATTCATTTCATCTGGTGGATGCTGCGCTTTCATCTGCCTTAACTGCCTTACAAAATATAAGCTATCGTAAGTGAGTTTGGCATCTGCAACGGGATAATTGGTTTTAGTGCTGTCTAAACCAAAGAAAGAAGTAATCGTTCCTGCAGAATCGACCATGATTACAGGTGTTTTGGTGGTTGCACGTACCGTTTCTACAATTACACGATAATCGTCATTATCGTAAAGAAACATGGCCCGTTCCTGAATTTTCACCCAAAGGTGAAACTGGTCTGCCTCTTCGCGTTCCATTTTTTTTACAAAAGAATCGGTGTAAAATACTGAAGCAATGCCAATTAAGATGGCAAAAATGAGAAGGAAAAACTTCCAGCGGCGTTTCTTTTGATAAGGATTCATGCTTTAGCTAGCCAAATTACAATAACAAAACGAAAAAAACATAAAACCATTATGCTTTTTCACAAACCTTAAAGTAATCATTTCGAATGCCTAATTGCTTCATCGCAGATGAAACGCTATAAAATGGATGAAAAACATATATTTGCAACGTCTTGCGTTTTGCGCAGAGCGGTAAGCGCTAGAGCGCCCAACGCCTAACGCCAAGCGCTCAACAAACCAATTATGGATAAGAAAGTTAGAGTAAGATTTGCCCCAAGCCCAACCGGAGGTTTGCATTTAGGTGGTGTGCGCACTGCCTTGTTCAATTATTTATTTGCAAAAAAAAATAATGGAACTTTTGTACTTCGTGTAGAAGATACCGATCAAAATCGCTTTGTAGAAGGTGCAGAACAATATATCGTTAACTGTTTAGATTGGTGTGGCATTACACCTGATGAAAGCCCTAACAACCCAGGAGCTTATGGCCCGTACCGCCAAAGCGAGCGCAAACCCAGTTACCGTAAATTTGCCGAACAGTTAATTAGCGATGGTTACGCTTACTACGCTTTCGATACCCCGGAAGATTTAGATGCCAAACGTAAAGAAATTCCAAATTTCCAATACGGGCAGGCCACACGTATGCAGATGCGTAATTCTTTAACCCTTACCATTAGCGAGGTTGAAGAGTTATTGGCAGCCAAAACACCACATGTTATCCGTATTAAAGTACCGACTGATGAAATTGTACATTTTAACGATTTAATCCGTGGTGACGTAAGCTTCGAAACCTCGTTGGTTGATGATAAAGTATTATTAAAAGCTGATGGAATGCCAACCTATCATTTAGCCGTTGTGGTTGATGATAAGGCGATGGAAATTAGTCATGCTTTTAGGGGAGAAGAATGGTTGCCTTCAGCACCGGTCCATATTTTACTTTGGAAATATTTAGGTTGGGAAGCGGAGATGCCTGCATGGGCACACCTACCTTTAATCTTAAAGCCAGATGGGCATGGAAAATTAAGTAAACGGGATGGCGACCGATTAGGTTTTCCGGTATATGCCATGAACTGGACCGACCCAAAAACTGGGGATGTAACCAAAGGATTTAAGGAAATGGGTTTTATGCCCGAAGCTTTTATCAATATGCTGGCACTTTTAGGCTGGAATGATGGTACCGATCAGGAGTTATTCTCGTTAAAAGAGCTGGAAGAAAAATTCTCGATAGAAAGAATTAGTAAAGCAGGCGCAAAATTCGATTTCGAAAAAGCCAAGTGGTATAACCATGAGTGGATTAAATCGCAGGGCGCAGCGCGCTTGGCGACAAGCGTTAAAGTGGAGTTGCAAAAAGTTGGCATTGAAATAAACGATGATGCTTATTTAAATACCGTTATTGATTTAATTAAAGATCGCTGTACCTTATTGCCTGATTTTGTGGCACAGAGCAGTTACTTTTTTACTTCGCCGACAGAATATGATGTAAACTCGGTAAAACCAAAATGGACGGCCGAAAAAGCTGATTTTTTTAATGCTTTTGCTGATGGTTTAGCACTAACCGATGCGGGATCTGCCGAAGCAGCTTTTAAAGCCTTGGCCGAAGAAAAAGGGTTTAAACCAGGCGAATTGATGTTGCCTTTCCGCATTATGCTGGTGGGCGGTAAATTTGGGCCCGGTGTTTTTGAGATTGCTGTGTTGTTGGGCCTAACAGAAACTAAAACCAGGATAGCAAAAGCAATTGCCGTTTTTAATAGTTAGCATTCATTCTGCGAATGCAAGAAGATAATATGGAGAAGTCGGGTTTAAAACCTGACTTCTTTTTTTTGCAATAATCCAAAAGAATAAATCAATAAAAATAATTTATACTTTAGTATAACAATTGTCCCATAATTAAGGTTATTCATTAAACTAAAAAAGTAAATTATGCAATGGTTTGGTAAAGGCAGTAATAATGTAGAAGACGGAAGAAGCGGTGGCGGAGGGAAAACCATCCTCGGTGGCGGCGTAGGTATAATAATCGTGGTGCTCGGCCTAATTTTTGGCAAAGATTTAACTGGCTTAGTTAGTCAACTCCCGGCTACCACAGGCACCGAAGAAGTTAAGCAGGGCGTTCCAGCTAACGATCCGCAGGCACAGTTTGTAGCGGGTGTATTGGAATCAACCGAGCAAGTATGGGATAAAGAATTTCAGGCGATGGGCAAACAATATGAGTATCCTAAGCTCAGGCTATTTAGAGATGCTGTGCAAACCGCCTGTGGCAATGCAGGAGCTAACGTAGGGCCATTTTATTGCCCTGGCGACCATAAAGTTTATATCGATTTATCATTTTATGATGATTTAAAAAACCGTTTCGGTGCTGCCGGAGATTTTGCACAGGCTTACGTAATTGCACATGAGGTAGGCCATCACGTTCAAAATTTATTGGGAATTTCGGAAAAGCTAGATCAGGCACGAGGCCAGGTGAGCGAAAAAGAATATAACCGTTTATCGGTGAAATTAGAGTTACAAGCTGATTTTTTTGCTGGACTTTGGGCGCATAATGCTCAAAACCTTAAAGATTTTAAATTGGATGAAGGAGATATAGAAGAAGCATTAACTGCTGCCAATGCCATAGGTGATGATAAATTGCAAAAACAGGCTACAGGCGATGTTCAGCCAGATTCTTTTACCCATGGTACCTCCGCACAACGGATGTATTGGTTTAAAAAAGGCTTCGAAACAGGCGATATTAGACAGGGCGATACTTTTAATTCGAATAATTTATAAAAAATAAAAACTTTTTTAAAAGCGCATTGTTTGTTTACAGTTAATGAGGTTTTTATCTCAAAACCAAACATAATTATCCCGGCTTCTTATTTGTTTTAATAAAGATGATCCTTATAGTTGATGACAGGCCAGAAAACCTGATCTCGTTACAGAAAGTATTACAGGCACACAGTTTTGAGGTTGATACCGCATCGTCTGGCGAAGAGGCGCTGAAAAAAGTTTTAAAAAACAATTACGTCCTGATTATTCTCGATGTACAAATGCCAGATATGGATGGCTTCGAGGTAGCCGAAACCATTTCTGGTTTTAGTAAGGCAAAAGATACCGCCATTATATTTCTTTCTGCTGTAAATACAGAGTTAAAATTTATTACCAAAGGATACCTGAGTGGTGGACTGGATTACATTACCAAGCCCGTTGATATTAATGTGCTGCTCCTCAAAATAAAAACGTTTTATCGCATTTACGAGCAGAATAGAAAACTTAACGAGGTGCAGGAAAAATTGCTTGAAGAAATCGAGTTCCGAAAACAGGCCGAACATAAAAAGGACGAATTTATCAGCATTGCCAGTCATGAGCTAAAAACACCTTTAACCAGCGTAAAAGGGTACATTCAGTTGCTACAGCGCAGCCTTAACAGAGATGATAAAACCATGGCCCAGAACCATCTCGAAAAAGCGAGTACCCAGCTCGAAAAACTAAACGAATTAATTGTCGATCTGCTCGATATCTCAAAAATTGAAAGTGGAAAGATGAAGTTTAACATGAAAAGTTTTTATGCTGATAACATGGTAAACAATGCCATCGAGATGTTGCAGCAATCTAATCCTGATTTTAAAATCAGCAAACTGGGCAAAACAGACGAAATGATATTTGGTGATGAAATGCGCTTGGAGCAAGTGGTCATCAATTTTATTACGAATGCGATTAAATATGCTCCGGGTACCAATCAGGTTAATGTAACCACGAATATTAAAGACGAAAAACTTTATCTGGCTGTAAAAGATTTTGGTATTGGTATTTCAAAAGAGCAGCAAGATAAGATTTTTGATAAATTTTATCGGGTAGAAGATAACAGCAACCGGTTTAATGGTCTGGGAATAGGTTTGTATATCTGTTCGGAAATTATTAACCGCCACGGAGGCACAATTGGGGTGAAAAGTGTGCCGGATGAAGGTTCTGAGTTTTATTTTATCATCCCCACCACAGAAGAGGAAATCCTTAAAAATCAAATCTAATTATCCTTAATCCATATAATGAAAACAACTCTTAAAAATAATTTACGTTTAGGCCTTGGCTTATCGCTAATTATTCTATTTATCAGTTCGCTGGCTTCTTATGTAAGTATTGGCAACCTTATTAAAAGTACCGAGCTGGTTAAACACAGTGATGAGGTTATTTTAAATACGGAGAATATAATATCCTATTTAAAAGATGCCGAAACTGGTCAGCGGGGCTTTTTATTAACTGGAAACAAGGTGTTTTTAACACCTTATTATGGTGCCAGCGATTCGGCCGCTTCGATACTAAAAAAAGTTGAACTCGATACCAGGCATAATAGTGTTCAGCAAAAAAATATAGCAGCGCTTAAAAAAATTCTTTTTAAAAGAATGGATATCATTAAATCGACTATAGAGATTAAAACTTTAGGCGGTGTTATTGATCCTACGGTTTTGTTTCAAGGCAAGGTTTATATGGATGATGCCAGATCAATTGTAAGCAACATTATAACTGAAGAGAAAAGGCTGCTTGAAGAAAGAACTAACGAATTAAATAAACTTACATCTTATACCCCGATACTGATTTTAATTGCAGCGCTCCTTGCCATTCTGATTACGTTGTTTTTTTACCGGAGAGTATCAGTCGATTTCGATGAACGTGTTAAACTTCAACAGGAAATTGAAGATAAAAAATCCGAGATGGAAAAACGTATTGTTGCCATTAAAGAAATTGCCTATCAAATTTCTAATGGAAATTATGGCATTAAACTCGATAGCCAAACCCAGGATGAGATTGGCGAGCTTTCCGAATCGCTAAATGCAATGTCATCATCATTGAAAAAATCTTTCGATACTTTAGAAGAGAATGAATGGTTGCAAACCGGTGTAGCTAACTTAAACGTAAAAATGGTTGGCGAAAAAGATGTTTTCCATTTAGCAGAAGATATTATTGAGTTTCTGGCCAATTATACCAAAAGCCAGATTGGTGCCCTTTATTTATTTAAGGATGATGGATACCTGCATTTAAAAGGGCAATATGCTTTGCAAGGACAAAATTTAACCCAAACCTTAGAACTTGGCCAAGGATTAATTGGCCAGGCGGTTAAAACAGGTAAGCCAATATTATTGGATGATGTTCCACAGAGCGAATTAACCATTACACACGCTACAGGGAATATAAAACCAGCCCAGTTAATTGTGCTTCCAATTGTTAGAAATGAAATTTCAATAGGTGGTTTAGAATTAGGCACTATCGGTAAATACAGCGACCTGCAGTTACACTTTTTAAACTTGGTTTTATCTGATGTGGGTACCGCATTGTTGGGCGCACAGAACAGACAAAAGCTTCAGCAGTTATTAGAAGAAACGCAGGCGCAATCAGAAGAATTGCAGGTTCAGCACAATGAGTTAGAAGGCTTAAATGCCGAGTTAGAAGCACAGGCACAGAAACTTCAGGCCAGCGAAGAAGAATTGCGTGTACAGCAAGAAGAATTGTTGCAAAGCAACCAGGAGCTGGAAGAAAGAAGCAGCCTATTGGAAGAAAAGAATGAACTGATTGAAGAACGTAATATAGAAATTCAGCAAAAAGCAGAAGCTTTAGAACTGAGTACGAGATACAAATCAGAGTTCTTGGCCAATATGTCGCACGAGTTAAGAACACCACTCAATTCGATATTGCTATTATCGAGATTAATGGCCGAAAATGAGGCGATGGATCGCGAGCATCAGGAATATGCAGAGGTTATCCAAAGTTCAGGTCAGGGTCTTTTAAGTTTAATAGACGAAATTTTAGATCTTTCTAAAATTGAAGCTGGCAAAATGGAACTCGATCGGGCAAATATTAAGGTTGATGAGATTATCCTAAACATGCGTTCGCTGTTTAATCCTTTGGCTAAAGATAAAAACCTAAACTTTGTTATCGAAAAATCTGCAGATGTTCCTGAGTTTTTTCATACCGATAAAATGCGCTTAGAGCAGATTATTAAAAACCTGCTATCAAATGCTATTAAATTTACTACCGTAGGTGCGGTAACCCTAAATATTGCTAAAAATGAAAAGTTGGGGGCGCTGGTATTCAAAGTTACCGATACGGGCGTAGGTATTGCACCCGAAAAGCAAGGCATGGTATTCGAAGCTTTTCAACAGGCCGACGGCTCAACACGGCGCAAATTTGGTGGCACAGGCCTTGGACTCTCAATTAGTAGAGAGCTGGCAAAACTATTGGGCGGATATATAGATTTAAAAAGCACAGAGGGCGAAGGAAGTATTTTTACACTTACCTTGCCCATTGATAGAAATAAAGGTTTTGATGGCGCTGTACCTCATGTAGAGAAGCCTGTAATTGCTTTAGAGGCTCCGGTAAAAAAAGTGAGCCACTTAACGGTCGAAAATATTCCGCAAGAGATTGAAGATGACCGGGATAATATTCAGCCTGATGATAAGGTAATTTTAATTGTTGAAGACGATACCCCTTTTGCCAAAACACTTTTAGATTTTACCCGAAAAAGAAATTATAAAGGTTTGGTTGCCGTTCGTGGAGATGTTGGTATTGAAATGGCAAAAACCTTTAAACCACTTGCCATTTTACTCGATATCCAATTGCCTGTTAAAGATGGTTGGCAGGTAATGGAAGAGCTGAAATCGGATCCTTCAACACGTCCAATTCCAGTGCACATCATGTCTTCTTTACAGGTTAAGAAGGAAAGTTTGTTAAAAGGTGCGATAGATTTCATAAATAAACCTTTTGCCTTTGAGCACATGCAAGAGATCTTTTCAAAACTAGAGCATGCTTTAAGCCGTCACCCTAAAAAGGTACTTATTGTAGAAGAAAATGAACAGCACGCCAAGGCACTAAGTTATTTTTTAAGCAATTTTAATATCCAGACAGAAATTGTTAACCAGGTAAACGAAGGTGTTTCAGCCCTGCATAAGCCAGAGGTTAACTGCGTGATTTTGGATATGGGTATTCCTGATAAACATGCTTACGAAACCCTCGAAGTGGTAAAGAAAACACCTGGTTTAGAGAATTTACCAATCATCATTTTCACCGGTAAAAACCTTTCAAAGGGTGAAGAAAACCGGATCAAGCAATATGCTGATTCTATCGTTGTAAAAACGGCGCATTCTTATCAACGTATTTTGGATGAAGCAGGTTTGTTCCTTCATCTGGTAGAAGAAAAAAGCAAGGAGAAAGGCAAAACGCCTAAAAAGTTTTCCGAGTTACAGGATGTATTGGTTGGTAAAACGGTTCTGGTAGCGGATGATGATGTGCGTAATATCTTCTCCTTAACCAAAATGTTAGAGCAACACCAGATGAAAGTGGTAGCAGCTACCGATGGGAAGGAAGCCCTTAAGCTATTAAATGAAAACCCTGAAATTGATGTTGTTTTAATGGATATGATGATGCCAGAACTGGATGGTTATGAAACTACAACAGCCATCAGGCAGGATATCAAATACCGGAACCTGCCTATTTTGGCCGTTACGGCAAAAGCCATGATGGGCGATCGCGAAAAGTGTATTGCTGCAGGTGCATCCGATTATATCAGCAAACCGGTAGATATGGATCAGTTGATATCGTTGTTAAGGGTCTGGTTATACGAAAATCATCATAAATCATAAACCATTTTTTATTTTTATGCCTCAAAAATTAATTCTCATAATTGATGATGATAACCGAAACATTTTTGCTTTAAAAGCTGTTTTAAAGGCCAAAGGTTTCGATTGTTTATCAGCTATAAGTGCCCAAGAGGGGTTTGCTGTTATGGAGAAACATGACAATGTTGCCATCGTTTTAATGGATATGATGATGCCGGACATGGATGGCTATCAAGCTATTGCAGCGATGAAAAAATCAGCTAAAATGCAGAATATCCCTGTGTTAGCGGTAACTGCCCAGGCCATGGTTGGCGATAAGGAACGTTGCTTAAGTGCAGGTGCATCGGGTTATGTTTCAAAACCGATAAATGTTGACGAGTTATTAATGCAAATCGAAAATTTTACAAAATAACAGGTGATCAGTGATGCGATAGATAATGAACAGGTAGAAATCCTGTTGAATGATGTTTTGGAAAGCCATGGGTATGATTTTCTGGAATATTCTCATGCATCAATAAAAAGGAGAATTATACGTCTTTACGGACTGGATAATTTTGTGAGTTTCGCCGAATTTCGTTACACGGTTAAAACAGATAAGCAATATTTTAAGCGTTTTTTAGAGGAAATTACGGTTAATGTTACCGAAATGTTCCGCGATCCTTCTTTTTATAAATCTTTGCGGAACGATGTCCTTCCCGTGCTGGGTACCTATCCGTTTATCCGCATTTGGGTGGCAGGCTGTTCTACCGGAGAAGAGGCTTATTCGCTTGCCATTGTTTTAAAAGAACTTAATCTGCTTAATAAATCGCTTATTTATGCTACTGATATTAATCCATCGGTTTTAGATAAAGCAAAAAAAGGGATGTTTCCCTTAAATTATTTAAAGCAGTATTCGGAAAATTACCTGCAATCGGGTGGCTTAAAAGATTTTTCTGCTTATTATACGGCGAACTACTCTTTGGCAAAATTTGATGAAAGCTTAAATAAGAAGATGATCTTTTCTACGCATAATTTGGTTTCCGATCATTCTTTTAATGAGTTTCAGCTGATTTTATGTAGAAACGTATTAATTTATTTTGATAAAGACTTGCAGCATAAAGTATTTAACCTTTTTGATAGTAGCATCGAGAAATTAGGATACCTTGCTTTAGGAAGTAAAGAAAGTTTGGAGTTTTGGCCAAAAGCCAAAGAATACAAAAGGGTTAAAATGGAAAAAATATGGCGGAAACTTTAGATTCTACGCCTTGCGGAGCATTAATTATTGGCGGCTCGGCCGGTAGTTTAGATGTGTTGCTCGAAATTTTTCCAGCCCTAAGGAAAGATATTGATTTCCCTATTATATTAGTAGTTCACCGTAAAGCAAGTAACGAATCTCTTTTAACCGATTTGTTAAAATCTCGTACTATACTAGCGGTTGGTGAAGCAGAAGAAAAAGAGTTTTTAAGCCCTGGCAAAGTTTTTATTGCGCCTGCAGATTACCATATGCTGATAGAGGAAGACCAAAGTATATCTTTAGATTATTCGGAAAAAGTAAATTATTCCCGACCATCAATTGATGTTACCTTTCAATCAGCGGCCGAGGTTTTTAGAGAAAAACTAGTCTGTATTCTACTTTCAGGGTCTAATGCAGATGGAGTAGAGGGATTAAAAAGTGTAAACAATTTTGGAGGTAGAGTGGTTATACAGAATCCAAATACGGCCATAATGCCGTATATGCCGCAACAGGCAGTGCTGAATGTTGAGCCGCATGTGATATTGGATAGCCACGATATGGCTGATTATATAAATAAGTTAAATGGTTAATTGCTTTTCGGAGGTTAATATGATAGTTACAAAAAAAATATTTGTTTTTGATGATAATAGGGATATCCTTGATCTCTGTACATTTATTTTGGAAGATGCGGGGTATGAGATAAAAACATCTGAAAATGCCAATAACATAGAAGAACAGGTTGCCGCATATATGCCTGATTTAATTTTTATGGATAATTGGTTGCCCGATCTGGGTGGCATACAAGCTACCAAGGCATTAAAAAACCATCCTGATTTAAAACATATTCCCGTAATTTATTTTTCGGCCAATAATGATATATCTTCATTAGCCGATGAAGCTGGTGCTGATAGTTACCTATCGAAACCATTTGATATTGCTGCACTCGAAGAAATTGTGAAAAAACACTTGAGCTAGCGCCTAAGACTCACGAAGTTTCAAATGGCTGGTGCGCAGGAAAAACTTCGTAAGTCTATACCTGGGCTTTGCTAAACTTCCGAAGTTCTAGGGCTCGAAAGATCGTCATTTCGAGCGGAGTGCAACGAAGTCGAGAAATCTGTCTCCATAGATCTCTCCATTCCGCTCCGCTTCAGTCGAGATAACGAATTTCTGTTTGAAATCTGTTATTCCTTACCCCAAATCCTTGTATTCAGATCCAGCTCCTTAACAATATCATACATAAACTTTATGGTGGAGATATCTTCATTTACGGTATCCGGACTTAGCAATGATTTAAAAACAGGTGCTTCGAAATAGTTCCGGTTAAGCGGGAAAGCGATATACATCCTCGATTCAATAAAGGATAAACTGATGTTATATTTTGTTTGATGGTTGAGGTTTAATATCCGCTCCATCATGGCAGGCGTAAGGATGTATCTGGATTCGACCTGATCGGAGCCATAAGTCACAAAAGTCTTATCAAAGTCTATATTCTCCAGTTGAATAACATCGTTACTACCAAAAGAAAACAGGTTTTTTGAAAACCATGCACCAAAAGCTGCCCCGAAATCTTTTGGCCTTACAATGGTTACGTCATTAAATTTCTTGTTAAAATCGGCAGTAAAGATAATTCCTCTAAAAATGTCGTGCCACTCTGTTCGGGTTCCGTTTTTTGTTTGGGTTACTGTTTTATATTCGGCATGTACCTCAGCAAAATAAAACCGGGTTTTATCAGCACACCCAGTTACCAGATCTTCTGTTTTATAACGATCAGGCTCAGTGCTAAACAACTGTGTGTACATAAACTCCGAGGCTTCAATTCCCTGGTAAGGATTAATCGATAAACTTTCGTCTAAAAATTTAAGGGCAGCACCAATTACACTGGTTTTGTAGGCATTTTGGTAAGCTGTTAAAGCATCGTTGATTTTAAATAACAAAACACCACCATAAATAAGGGGTATTAAGCCACCAATTACACCAGGAATAGGAAAACCTAAGAAAAAGCCTAGAACAGAGAGCAGAATGCCCGCAACAATAAAAATATAACCTTTGGTTTGGGTACCGGCAATTCTTTTGCGCTCTACCTCCATTGTAGCCAAAACCTGCTGTAAGGCTACATTATTTGCAATATCGAACGACATTAATTATTGAAAAGCTCTTTTGCGCTAATATTTTTACGCTCTTCAGCTGCGGTTTCTAAAACGGCAATGGGCTGGAAATTTAACATTCCGGCAAATAAGCTGCCCGGAAACATCATAATCGCATTGTTGTAATCGGTTACCGAAGCATTATAAGTTCTTCTGGCGGCGGCAATCTGTTCTTCGCTTTCAGTCCAGGTGGTTTGCAGGTTAATAAAATTGGTATTGGCCTTTAAGTCAGGATAATTTTCGATGTTAACCATTAAACCTTTCACACTACTGCTCAATTGGGCATCTAAATCTGCTTTTTCTGCATTGCTGATGTTTGGTGAGCCTGCTTTAGCTCTTAGTTCAACTATTTTGGTCAAAGTTCCCTGCTCGTAAGTAGTGTACTGTTTTACCACTTCAACAAGATTTGGAATAAGGTCGAACCGTTTTTTAAGCATTACATCAATGGCCGAGAAGGCATTGGTTACCTGGTTTTTCTTCCCGATAAGCGAGTTGTAAAAGAAAATCCCGATAAGGAATATAAATCCGATAATAACGAGGGCAATAATCATAATTTTAGTTTAAGGTTTAGAGAATAAAGATAAGAAAAGGTTACAAAATGTTATCGCTTTTCATTTTGTTGCCGTTCACGCCTTATCCGCCGCTCTAAGCGTTTCTGTTTCCTATGCATATGATTGGCCCGCATGGCCTTAAACTTTGCAATATGCTCACGTACTTCATTCTGCTTTTCTTCCGTAATACCAATGCTATATTTTATGCCCGTAAAAAGGCTCTTCCAGATCATGTTAAAGAAAGATGTATTTGCCGGCCTGCTGTAATTAACGGTTACAGGTACCAGCTTTCCGTCTACACCGGGGTTTTCTGATTTAATGATTAAAGCATTGGCTAAGAAAGAAAGAAAACCGCGGGTAACCAGGTGATCTTTTTCAGGATCGTTTTTCATCAGCGCTACAGAAAGGTCGTAGTAGGAGAACGCTACTGTACCTTTTGCGCCTAAATCGTTCGCTTTAAAGTTAAACTTCAATTTATCTACACTCCCACGGTTAATGCGGACCAAGCCCAAGGGTTTGGTAATCTGATTTAAAACCCGCGCATTAAAATTGTGTAAAACCCCATTGTAAGAAAAGGCACCATCTTTAGCGGTAAGATCAAATATAAAGTTTACATCAAGCTTTCCCTGCCCAAATAGGTAAGTGTTTAGGTTAACCTCCATAATGGGGTTTATGGCTTTAATTTTCTCGAGGTTGGTGGCGTTTTTTATAATGCCCGAGGTATGTTCAAAACTAATCTGCCCCTTTTGGTTACTCTCATTGTTGTAAACCGCGTAATTCACGTTGATATCCTTCAGCTGGATTTTCTGGACCAGAATAGGCGCATCAAGAAGTTGCAAAAGCTGATGGGGAAACTTTCCGACTTTGTTTTCCTGGTGTTTTTTTGGGAGGCCATTATGGTTAAATACTGAAACGAAACCGTTGGTAATGGCCATTTCCTTTGCCCAAAGTTCTTGTTTGCTAATGTATAAAGGCAAATCAATCCCATTAAGCATAATGTCGCTCATCTTGATGTTGAAACGTTCCTTCGCAAAACCGGCAACTTTGCCAAAGTTCATCTCATCGTGCAGTGGTACTAAAGCAAAACTGTTAATCCTTAATTTACCCGTTGTTGCCCTGAAATCCAGCTTATCTAATTGGATATCGTACATCTTGTCTGGCGTACGGTATACATAGTTATTCAGATTGATCACAATATCTTTAAGCAGGTAAAATCTTGTAGGATCTTCAGCAGATGTAGAATCTACCAGCAAATCGGTTAAGGTAATGTTGAGGTCGTCAATAGAGAAAGGTACTGAATTGGGTACATTTTTATTAATGTATTTAAAACTTACATCCTTAAACCGGATGCTTTTGATGCTAAATTCATTCAGGTTTTTAGAAATGATAGCATAAGGTGATTTAATGGGCCTGGGAGCACGCCCCTCATTAAAAGCAAATTGCCGGTTAACCATTGTTACCTCAGGTTTATCAAATATGATTTCCTCTAACTGCAGTTTTTTTTCGCGGTACAAGGTTAACGGGTGGAAGCGCTTCACCACCAGTTTTTTTAAAGAAACTGTATATAAGTTATTTGGCGCTCTTTTTAAGGCGATGAGTTGCTTAAACCGATTGGTGTCAGGTATTATTTTTACGTTCTGTAAGGTGGCATTACCCGTAAAAACATTGGTAGAAACCTTGGTAAAACTAATAGTATATAAACTATCTGTTGATTTATAAAGGAGTGTTTTGATCCTATCGGTTAAAATAGGGCGAGACTTAACATTTAGCAGCCAGGCTATACCTGCGAGTACGATAAAAACACTGAGTAATGTACACGCAATCCATTTAAAAACTTTGTAACGGTATCTTCTGGTATCAGGCATTAAAAAATGAGCGGCTGTGGTTTTATTAGCAATATACGGTTATAAACATATATTTGAAAAATGTAAGTTCAGTTTTTTTCTCTCCGGGCCTTCCGCGCTGCTTTTCTGTCTGCCCTTTTTTGTTCCCTTATTTTTTTTGCGATTACTTTTTGCTGTTTTACCGGATTCTTTTCAGGTACCACACCAACCCCTACAATATCCTTTATACCTACAAAAACGGTTTTCCACATCAGGTTAAAAAAGGAGGCCGAATTAATTCTGGTATTGGCCATGCTTGCTGTTCTTGGCGCTTCGCCTTTTTGTGGATTTTCGTTTTTAACTAAAATGGCATTGGCCAAAAACGACAAAAAACCTTTTTCCTTGGTTCCCTCTCCATCAATATTGTCTGATAAGAGCTTTATTTTCAGGTTTGTGTACAGCATGTTCATCTTGCCCGATGCAGATCTTAAATTTCCATTTGCGCTAAAATCGATATGTTTCACATCGCCGCTTTCTATCTCTATTAAACCCAGGGCTTTCGATAGCGGGTTTAAGTTTTTCAGATCAAATTTACCCAGATTCCCACTATAGGTAAATGCGCCATTATTATCGGTAAGGTTGAAATCGATTTTTACATTCAGCTTTCCGGTACCCATTAAAAGCGAGTTTAAATCTGCCAGGGCATGGCTCTTTTTGCGCAATTGTAAACTATCGTTGGTTACGTTTAAAATGTTTCCTGTTAGCGCTTTAAAGTCAACCGATCCAATTTTTTTACTCGCCGGGTTAAATTCAGCATATTTAACATTAATGTTTCTCAGCTTTACCGTATCAATCAGGGTAGGTATGTTTAATCTTTTTAGGGCCATATGCGGGTAGTTTCGGCCTTTATCAAAACCTGGTGGCGGCGATTCTCGGCTCATAAAAACTTCTACATTTGCTGGCCCAATCCTCAACGATTTTGCATGCAGTTTCTGGTCAGTATTTAAACCAATAAAATCAACGCCGTTAAATTCAATTTTATCAAAACTGAGGTTATACCGGTCTTTCTGGATCTTGTATTTTCTGGCAAAAGTAAGCTCATCGTACAACGGTGTAAGTTTAAATCCTTTAACCGTTATTTTTTTTGATGCAGTAGAGCCTTTAATGGTATCAACTTTCATTGCGTACATTTTATCTTTCGTTATCGATTTATAACCCGCAATCTGAAAAGATGCATCTTTTATATAGTAAAACCTAGTTGTATCATTGCCCGAAAGTGAATCCAACAGGAAATCTTTAATGTTAATATCGAGGTGTTTGATTGAATTTTTGGTTTTTTTTGCTGCGGTTTTGTTGATGTAATCGAAATCTGCATCTATAATTTTAATGCTTTTAACATGTACCGATTTAAAGGTTTTCGAAATCTGCTCGTAAAGTGATTTTTCATCTTTTATGCTATCGGGTTTCCTGGTTACCTTGTTAAAAATCATATTGATAGATGGCTTTTGTAAAAGGATTTCATTTACATCTATTCGTTTTTTAAAGTAGGCCGTCAATATTCCAACACGGCTGATCTGCAGTTTCTTTAATTTAAGCTCGAAAGTATGTGCAGGTGCCAGTTGTTTTTTCTTTAAGCTATCAAAAACAGCCGTATCGGGTATTAGCGTAACATTGCGCAGTGCCAGGCTACCTGTAATAACATTCAAGTTAATGCTTTTAAAATCTATCCGATATAAATGGTGCGAGCCATTATAAACCCCAGACTTAATTTTTTCGGTCAATATAGGTTTCCATCGGGCGCTTAAAAACATGGCGCCAAATGCAACAATTAAAATCAATATGCCGAATATGCTTCCTATCCAGATCCAAACTTTATTTCTATGCTGAGCTGTCATTTGTTATGGCTTATCGATAGGTAACAGATAGAAGCGCGAAAGGTTTTTTAGGGGCAAGGCAAAAGACTCAAGCAGAAAGACCAAAGAGAAACTACGGATGCTTTATAGTTGAAATTATTTTTTGGAGCGCAAGGGCAGTATAAGCAACATTGTTTGCTCCTTTGCTTCGCTTGTACGCTTTGGCCGTCGTACCTCCTGCCTGCAGGGTACCGCTTCGCCAAGGGCTAGATGGGTTAGGACGGCAGCACGGAAAACCCCTCATAGTAGCAAGAACAGCTGTAATCTAAACCCGATAGTACGAATGCCGATTTTTTCTATCGGCAGTAGGGATAGCGGGGCTGCAGCCCGCCATTGGCACCGGAGCCTACATTTTCAAAAACATCCTGATTTATTTTATAAAAAGGAATTATTAATTTTTTGGAGCGCAAGGGCAGTATAAGAAACATTGTTTGTTCCTTTGCTTCGCTTCTACGCTTTGGCTGTCGTGCCTCCAGCCTGCAGGATACCGCTTCGCCAAGGGCTAGGTGTGTTAGGGCGGTAGCATGGAAAACCCCTCATAGTAGCAAGAACAGCTGTAATCTAAACCCGATAGTACGAATGCCGATTTTTTCTATCGGCAGTAGGGATAGCGGGGCTGCAGTCCTCCATGGGCACCGAAGCATACATTTTCAAAAACATCCTGACTTATTTTATAAAAAGGAATTATTAATTTTTTGGAGCGCAAGGGCAGTACAAGAAACATTGTTTGTTCCTTTGCTTCGCTTGTACGCTTTGGCCGTCGTGCCTCCAGCCTGCAGGGTACCGCTTCGCCAAGGGTTAGATGGGTTAGGACGGCAGCACGGAAAACCCCTCATAGTAGCAAGAACAGCTGTAATCTAAACCCGACCGTAGCGGGATGCCACAATTTTTTCAATTGGGGCAGAAGCGGGGGCGGGGCTGAACCCCGCCATAATAATCGAACCACCCCTTTCCAAAACCCTATCTTGAAAGTTTTTCCCGCCAACGCAATCTGGTCAACTAAATAACGATTATCATAATCGTACTGTAAACATTTAAACAAAATATGTCAATTTGTCACTTTTAATTTTATTTATGTATTTTTGCAATCCCCAAAATGTTTTTAAATAATGATTGATTTACAAGTACAGGATAAGACGCACGATGAAGCCAGGCAAGGTGAAGCTTTAATTTTAGATACACCAATTAAAGCCGACGCCCGTAAATTATACATCGAAAGTTATGGTTGTGCAATGAATTTTGCTGATAGTGAAATTGTTGCCTCTATTCTTTCTGAAACAGGATTTGAAACCACAGGGGATTATCACCAGGCCGATGTGATCTTCATCAATACCTGCTCTATCCGCGAAAATGCTGAAACCAGGGTTAGGAACCGTTTATCGCAGTTTGGTGTCGAAAAACGCCGTAACCCGAAATTAATTGTTGGGGTTTTGGGTTGCATGGCAGAACGTTTAAAATCTAAATTTTTAGAAGAAGAGCGGTTGGTTGATGTAGTAGTAGGCCCTGATGCTTACCGCGATCTGCCTAACTTAATTGAACAGGTGGAAAGTGGACATAAAGCGGTTAATGTACTTTTATCCCGCGAAGAAACTTATGCAGATATTAGTCCGGTGCGTTTAAACAGCAATGGAATTACCGCCTTTATTTCCATTACCCGCGGCTGCAATAACATGTGTTCTTTCTGCGTGGTTCCTTTTACGCGTGGCCGCGAACGCAGCCGAGATGCCCATTCCATTATAGAAGAAGCAAGAGGCTTATTTGAGGCCGGTTATCGCGAGGTTACACTTTTAGGCCAAAACGTAGATTCATATACCTGGACATCGGAAGATGGAACAGAAACCGTAAACTTTGCGCAACTTTTGGAGCAAACAGCTTTGGTTAGCCCTGATTTAAGGGTACGTTTTTCTACTTCGCATCCAAAAGATATTACCGACGAGGTTTTACATACCATTGCTAAATACGATAACATCTGTAACTATATCCACTTGCCAGTTCAATCGGGTAATACCCGCATATTGGAGCTAATGAACAGGACTTATACCCGCGAATGGTATATCAATCGTATTGATGCTATCCGTAACATTATTCCGGGTTGTGCAATTTCTACCGATATCATCGCTGGTTTCTGTACTGAAACAGAAGAAGAGCATCAAGAAACCCTGAGTATGATGGATTACGTAGAATATGATTTTGCATATAACTTCACTTATTCTGAAAGACCAGGAACTTTAGCTGCCCGTAAATTAGAAGATGATATTCCCGAGGAAGTAAAAAAACGCCGTTTAGCTGAGATTTTAGCTAAGCAACAGGCACATTCGTTAATGCGCTTACAAGAGTGGGTGGGTAAAACTGTTCGTGTTTTGATTGAAGGCACTTCTAAAAAATCTGATCTGGATTATTGCGGAAGAGGAGATAGCGGAGCCATGGCAATTTTTCCTGCAATTGAAGGCGTTAAACCAGGCCAGTATGCAAATGTATTTATCGAAAAATGTACATCAGCTACGTTAATAGGTAAAATAGTTTAAAAAGGTAGAGGGTAGAAGGCAAGAGGCGTAAGGTCTAATATCTCAAATCTCAATACTCAAATCTAAAGAATGGATACACAAAATATTAAACAACGGTTCGGTATTATTGGCAATTCGCCATTACTTAACCGTGCCATCGATATTGCAAGCCAGGTAGCACCAACTGATATGTCGGTGTTAATAACAGGCGAAAGTGGTAGTGGTAAAGAGGTGTTCTCGCAGATTATCCATCAAATGAGTGCCCGTAAACACGGTGCTTTTATTGCTGTAAACTGCGGCGCCATTCCCGAAGGAACCATTGATTCTGAACTGTTTGGCCACGAGAAAGGATCTTTTACAGGTGCACACGAGGCACGTAAAGGTTACTTTGAAGTAGCAAACGGTGGAACCATTTTTTTAGATGAGGTTGCTGAGCTGCCTTTGGGTACACAGGCACGTTTGCTGCGTATTTTAGAAAGCGGCGAATACTTGCGCGTAGGCTCATCTAAAGTTCAGAAAACAGACGTCCGCATTATTGCGGCAACCAATGTTGATGTATATAACCGCGTTAAAAACGGAAAATTCCGCGAAGATTTATATTACAGGTTAAATACCGTTCCATTGCGCATACCGGCTTTGCAAGAGCGTAAAGAAGATATTTATTTATTATTCAGAAAGTTCTCTGCCGATTTTAGCGATAAATACCGTAGTCCTGCATTACATTTGGAGCCAGATGCCATTCAGATCTTAACCAATTATAGCTGGCCGGGTAATGTTCGTCAGTTAAAAAATATTGCCGAGCAGATCTGCGTATTGGAAAAAGACCGGAATGTAACCGGACAAGCCATTTTAAACTATATCCCGAACGAGGCCGGAAGTAACCTGCCAATGACGATTAATTCTCAGTCGAAAGAAGATTTTACAGAAAGAGATATTTTGTACAAGGTCCTCTTCGATATGAAAAAGGATATGGTTGAACTTAAAAAACTTGTTGCCGAAATTATTCAGCACGGCGGAAATACCGCTACCGTTTTGGCAGATAATCCTCAGTATATCAATCAGCTATATCGCGATGTGGAACTGCCCGCAGGGCAAGAGCATGCCTTTACCATTCAACAACCTACACCAAGCAATAATAATAACAACAACAACAATAACAATGCTGATTATTTTGCACATGAGGCCGAAGAGGTAGAAGAATCTTTATCATTAGTGGATAAAGAATCGGATCTGATTAAAAAAGCATTAAAAAAACACAAGGGTAAACGTAAGTTTGCTGCACAAGAACTGGGCATTTCAGAGCGTACCCTGTACAGAAAAATTAAAGAATTAAATTTATAAGTTCATCGCCTTAAAACAAATTATATATTTATATACTGATGAAAATAAAAATATTTGCTTTAATCCTTGTTGCTTCAATATTGAGCGCTTGCTCTTATAAATTCAGTGGGGCATCAACAACAGGATTAAAAACGGTGGTTGTTCGGGTATTCGAAAATAATGCGCCATTAGTGGTACCAACACTAAGTAACCAGATTACCGAATCGTTAAAGAGCCGGATCCGCAATCAGACCAAATTGATTATTTCTCCCACAGGCGAAGGCGATGCATCGTTTGAAGGAAGAATAACGGGCTATGATATTAAACCCGTTGCGCTTCAAAATAGTGCTACACCTACTTCAGGTGCAAACAGATTAACCATAACCGTTTCGGTAAAGTATAAGAACAATATAAAAGAACACGAAAAAGAAAGTTTTGAAGAAAGCTTTACCAGATATTTCGATTTTCCGATCAATGGGGCACCAATTCAAACCTTATTGCCTGGAGCCATCGAAAATATTAACAAACAATTATCGGAAGATATTTTTAACCGTGCATTTGCGCAGTGGTAAATAAAGCAGGATTCTAAAAGACAAAATTTTCAAAACCCGTCTACATTTTTTTAACTTAGCGGCAAACCTCGATAATGGATAACAAAAAGCTACTGGCAGATTTACTTGCGCAACCTGGAAAGGTTGGACCAGAGCATGTATCCATGTTGCAGGAAATGGTGGCGCAATTTCCATATGCCCAGCCCATTCATTTACTGTTAGCCAAGGCTAGTGCATCAGCTGTGCCAAAAGCAGCACTTTATAGCCAGGGGCATGTACTGTTCCATGTATTAAATATGGTTTCAGTCCGCGAAACAACAGAAGAAGAAGAAATTAACGAGATAGTTGCTGAAAATACACAGGATGAACAGGTAGTTTTTGAAGAAATAGGAGAATTAGCTCCGGATCTTCACTCAGAAAACCCGGTAATTCCTATAGAAACGCCAAATCACCTGCCGGGTATTGATAGTCATTTAATGGACTTACCTGCAGATGATGATTCTTTTATTGAAAGTGTAGCTGCTACCGATTTCTTTGCCTTTGAACAGAAATTAAGTACCGATGTGGTTACGACCGTACCAGAAATTGAAACGGTTGTTCCTGATGAGCCCGAAAGGAATTTTGTTTCGCAATATAACGACGATAAGCTTCCGTACACGTTTTTATGGTGGTTGGCTAAAACCCGTAAAGAGCACGAGCAGATTTTTCAACCTTATGCCCGCCCTAACGCTGGTAAGGTAAAACCACAGCCGCAGAACAACCAGCAGCAAGAAAGAGCTGAGTTTCAACAACAATATGTAGAGCACATCTTTCACATTCAAACGCCTTTCGAGGTAGCCGATCATTTAGCAGAATATCCTTCTGCCGAAATTAAAGATGCAAAGGGAGCTGAAATTATCGAGCGGTTCTTAAAAGAAGATCCAACAATCAAGCCGCCGAAGCCAGAACAGATAGACAATGAAAATAAGGCAAAGAAAAGTGCAGAAGACAATTACGACCTTGTTTCGGAGACTTTAGCTAAAATTTATATCGAGCAAATGCTTTATCACAAAGCCATAGATACTTATAAAAAATTAAGTTTGAAATATCCGGAAAAAAGCCGTTACTTTGCCGACCTTATCCAATCTATAGAAAAGAAATTTTAAAATATAATATTACCATGGTAACCTTTTTAATCATTTTATTAATTATTGCGTGTGTGGCCTTAGGCTTATTTGTTTTAGTACAAAACCCTAAAGGCGGAGGTTTAGCTACAGGCGGTGGCACCAGTAACATGTTTGGTGTACAGCGTACCGGCGATGTTTTAGAAAAAGGATCGTGGGTATTGTTAACTCTGATCGTAGTGTTAACCCTTGCCGTTACTACAATTGCTAAAACCAGCGGTGGTACTGCAGCAGTTGGAAACTCAGCTATACAAGAGCGTTTAGATAAAACACCATCACCATCTCCACTTGGCGGAAGTTTAAACAGCACTAAACCTGCTGCTACGACTCCGGCTAAAACAGACTCGACAAAGAAATAAGTAATACTTACCCGTATTTTATAAAGCTTTCCTCAAAAAGGGAAAGCTTTTTTGTTTTTTAACATTCCGTAAAAAATGAATCAACCCTTTGTCTCTTAACACACATTTAACATAAAAAGCTTTAAATTGCAGCATGAAATTAAGTGTGCTGGTTCTATTTACTGCTCTCGCCGTTGGTCTTTCCATCGGGATGGTTAATTTTTATTTTCAGCATAGCCTGTATTACATGGCTATTTCTTTTGGCGTATCGTTTCTGTGCAGTTTTTTGGTTTTTTATTATTTGCTGGAGAAATATATTTACACCAAAATTAAACTCATTTATAAGCTCATCCATAACCTTAAACTAGGTAAAGATTTAAAAGATGCGCTCGGCGAGTACGTGAGTTCTGATCCGATTAATGATGTAGAACAAGAAGTAAAGGAGTGGGCAGGCGCAAAGAAAAAAGAAATAGATTTATTAAAAAAACAGGAACAGTTTAGAAGAGAATTCCTTTCAAATGTTTCGCACGAGTTTAAAACCCCGCTTTTTGCCATTCAAGGTTATATCGAAACGCTACAGGACTGTTTGGTAGATGACCCGGATCAGGCTGTATTGTTTCTAAAAAAAGCTGAAAACAATGTAGAGCGACTGAGTTATTTAATTAATGATTTAGACGTTATTTCAAAGTTAGAAACAGGCGAATCGCCAATTAACTACCAAAAATTCGATTTTGTGCAATTGGCAAAAGAGGTAATGGAAAACCTCGAAGACCGCGCTGAAGCAAAAAACATTAAACTCTTTTTTAAAGATAAATATACTGCCATTACATTGGTTTCGGCCGATCGCGAAAAGATTAGGCAGGTGTTAATTAACTTGCTGGTAAACAGTATTAAGTATGGCATTGATGGTGGCGAAACAGCCATTAAAATTTTTGAACTGCACGATCAGGTTTTGATCGAAGTTACCGATAACGGCATCGGTATAGAAGAAAAACATTTGTTGCGTTTATTTGAGCGTTTTTATCGCATTGATACCCACCGGGCGAGAGAAGTTGGAGGCACAGGTTTAGGTTTAGCCATTGTAAAACACATTTTAGAGGCACACCAACAAACCATTTCGGTAAGAAGTACGCCAGGCATAGGCACAACCTTTGCTTTTACGCTACAAAAAGGCGGGTAGCCTTAGAGCGCCGATAATCATTCTTCTGTTTTTGCCACGGAAACACGGGACGCACGTAAAATGTGGCATCCGATTTCATTCCGAAAAGCAATTTACCGCTGTTGATAACCTATTTATTTCATTGTCAGCTACCTGAAAGTATAGAAATAACGCACGCCTGACTAAATAAGGAGATAATTAGTTAATATAATTAATAAATTAACATTAACTTAACATTGGGCTTGTAGCTTTGCAACATATTAAAAATTAACATGAACAATATTTTTAAGTTCTTTACACCTCAAGACAAAAAGTTTCATCCGCTTTTCGAGCAGGCAGGTAGCAATGCATTAAAAATTGCAGAAACCCTTTTAGAAATGGTTAGCACAGGTGATGCTGAAAGCAGAAAAACAATTTTTAAAGAAATTGAGCGCTTGGAGCATGTAGGTGATGATATTACCCATTCAATTTTTCTTGAACTGAGCAGGAACTTTATTACGCCATTCGATAGAGAAGACATCCATGCATTGGCTACTGCTGTTGATGATGTTGCCGATTATATTTATGGTACTGCAAACCGTATGCAGATGTATAACATGAATACCATTAACGAGCCGATTGTTAAAATTGCCGAGCTTTTGGTAGAAATGTGTACTGATATTGATAAAGCAATCAAAGAATTACGCAGTTTCAAAAACATCCGCGTAATTGCCGATGCTTGTATCCGTATTAATAGTGGCGAAAATCAGGCTGATTATGTATTTACATTAGCGGTAGCCCGTTTATTCGAATACGAAACCAATGCGATTGAATTAATTAAACAAAAAGAGGTTTTACAAACGATAGAAAAAGCGACAGATAAGTGTGAGGATGTGGCGAATGTGCTTGAAACTATCTTGGTTAAAAACGCTTAATAAAAAACAAACATGGTAACTACCTTATTGGTTGTTGTTGTAATTCTGGCTATTGCTTTCGATTACATTAACGGCTTTCACGATGCCGCTAACTCGATTGCAACAGTTGTTTCTACAAAAGTTCTTACGCCTTTTCAGGCGGTTTTGTGGGCTGCGTTGTTCAATTTCGCTGCCTACTTTTATTTTACCGATCACAAAGTAGCCAATACAGTTGCTAAAACGGTAATTGAAAATTATATCACTTTAGAAGTTATCCTTGCAGGTTTAGTTGCTGCAATTATCTGGAACCTTTTAACCTGGTGGTATGGTATCCCTTCAAGTTCATCACATACCTTAATTGGCGGTTTTGCTGGTGCAGGTATGACACATGCATTACTTATAGGCGCTAGTCCGCTTGATGCTGTAAACACGGGTTATGTAATAAAAATTGTTTCCTTCATTGTACTGGCACCAATAATCGGTATGGTTATATCAGTGGTATTAACACTGATCATTATCAACATCTGTCGTTATGCTAAGCCAGCAACTGCTGAGAAATGGTTTAAACGCCTGCAATTGCTTTCTTCTGCTGCATTAAGTTTCTTTCACGGAGGTAACGATGCTCAAAAGGTAATGGGGATCATTGCAACAGCTTTAATCGCCTCAAAAGTAATTCCTAATTTCGAAGCCATGCCTGCATGGGTGCCAATTGCCTGTTATTCGGCAATATCGTTAGGTACAATGAGCGGCGGTTGGAAAATTGTTAAAACCATGGGTTCCAAAATTACCAAAGTAACCGCACTGGAAGGTGTTGCTGCCGAAGGCGCTGGAGCAGTAACTTTAGGTATTACAGAGCATTTTGGCATTCCGGTTTCTACAACGCATACCATTACAGGTTCGATTGTAGGGGTAGGTGTAGTAAAAAGCGTTTCAGCAGTACGTTGGGGTGTAACCATCAACTTAATCTGGGCCTGGATTTTAACCATTCCGGTTTCGGCTACATTAGCGGCAATTATTTATGCCGTGATCTATTACTTAAAATAAAAACAAAATCCTTTAATATACTTAAGAGACCAAAGCTAATTGCCTTGGTCTTTTTTGTTGGGGGTTTGTTTTTTACAACAGATAGCATTTAGGCTTATGGTGTTACCACAGAGGCCGCGGAGTTTTACACGGAGTAACACCGAGCTCTTGGACCTAACTTCATGTCCTCAGTGGTTTTCCTCGGCTAGGATATCAATGACAGATTGCAGGGACGGTCGTCATTTCGACTGGAACACAGTGGAATGGAGAAATCTTTGAACTATGTTAATAGATCTCTCCTCCAAAGGAATTCCTTTGGAACACTACGGTCGAGATGACGATACCTTCCAACATGTAACCAAAATCTCCGTTTCAGTTATTAAATGATGTGTTTAGTAAGTGCCTTGTGTTATTTCCTGACAGAAGCATCAGGCTTAATAATTTACGAATCTTTCATCAACACTCCGATGTATTTGAAAAGTTCTAACCTCTACCATTGACGTTTTATAAATAACTTATCCCTTAAGCTGAAATGCGAGGGAATTTTAAAAAAATAGAAAGTTTATTAGAAAATATTGGGTGCCTGAAACCTTTCGCTGAACCGTAATAAATAGCTGAAACTTAAAACTTAACGCTTAGTTCTACTAAATCAGTGCCGTTTTTAGGCAATACCCAATCAGGGCCTTCCTGAATCAGTCTTTTGGCTTCCGCATCGGCTTTTTTGTTCAATGATTTTATAACGCTGATATTTGTTGGGCGTCCGTTACTTTTAACTTTGAAACTTAAAATCACAAATTGTTCTGGGCCTTTAGGGTTATAAAGTTTATTGTTATTCTCTAAATATTGGTTATAGTTAATGGTAGAAACCGGAATAGGCTTTGTAATGCTATCAACTGATTTTCCATCCAGGTTTTGTTCTGCACGCAATGTAATTTTTGGTGCCGCAATATTTTCTTTCTTATGCCCGTTCGAACCTGTAATTAATGCAATTTCGTTTAGCGATTTATTCCCACTCAAGGCACTTTTTATCGCGTTAGGATCTTGTAGGCCAGCTACAGGCAATTCTTTAAAGCCAATGGCATTAATCAATAAGTCCTTATCTTTTGCGTTACTATCGGCAGGTAAATAGAAATAACCTTTAGCATTAGTTGCGGTTACATTTTTAGAGCCCGCTAACTTTACCACAGCACCCTGAACAGGTTGGCCATTGCTTTGGTCTACAACGTTGCCGCTAAACGCAATTTTACTTGAGCCATATGCCGGAACAGGCGCTGCTGCTGCCACTACAGATTCATTTTGTATACTTTGTTCTGCCTTTGCTTTATAAGCGGATGCGTCGAAGCTCTCTGCTTTTGCGGCTCTAGCCCGATTATAATCTGAGGCAGCTTTTACCTCGGCCATTTGTTGCGCTGCCCGTTCTAATGCAGGTTTTGCTTTAGTGTTTTTCGCTAAATCACCTGTTTTTGCGGCTGTAATTGCCTTGTCTACCAAAGCTGCCCTTGTTGAGTTTTGCGTAACCGTATCTTCTTTAGGTTTGGGTTGAACTGAAGCAATACTTGTTGTACTATCTAACTGAACCATTACACCACCCTGTTTATGTGCAGCAAGTTCTGCATTCCTGCGGTTCGTTTCACGCATAAAGAATAAAATGCTTACCGCAATAAATGCTACAGTTGCTGTTGCTGCAATACTTAATCTTTGTGTGGTAATGCCCCAAAGCTTGCGTTTTATAGGTTTTTCAGAAACACGGTCGTACAGTTGTTTTTGTAAAATAGAAAGTGTTTGCTTGCGTTTAGGTGATTGTTTCAGTCCTTCCAATGCTTCGGCAACAAAAGGATCTTCCAAAGCCTGTCTTTCTACAAAGTGCATAGCCTTAGCATCAAGTTTACCATCCAGGTAATCTTCCAGAACATCAATATCTAACCAATCGTTACTCACTACTGTTTTTCTCTATACAAATCTTTAAATTCCGCTTACCATTTTGGATGTAACTCTTAACTTTAAGCATGTCGTAGCCCGTAATATCGGCTACTTCTTTATAACATTTTTCTTGTAAATAAAATAAATCTACGCTTTTTCGCTGTTCTTCGGGCAAAGTTTCCATACACTTTTCCATAATGGTAAGCTTCGTTTCTTTTGTGTTGTCTATATCCAGATGCACAAACTCACTATTTTCCACAAAAGTATCGTCTAATGAGACATTATTTTGCTTCGCCGATTTACGTAGTGCCATTAAACAATGGTTCCGCGTTAAAACATGAAGCCAGCTTTTAAAGTTCTGCACCTCGTGTATTTTCAGCTTCGTTACCAGTTCTTCAAAAATCTGCATTACCGCATCCTTACTTTGCTCTTCATCTTTAAAGTAGTTTAAGCAAACCCCGAACACCAAATGCATGTATTTATTGTAAAGCGTACCCAACGCGTCTAAATCGCCCGTATTTTTATACTTGGCAATCAGTTTGGCGTCGTCTTGCTGGGCGTTCCCAGATGTGTTTTTTATAAACCTCAAAAAAATGGTAGCTATTTCGAATTATCTTTCAAGTATAAAAAATATTTCTGAGTGATGGCATATAAACTAATTTTTTAGGAAGAGAAGGGCCTAAATATTTTACATTGTTCCTTATCTTTTTAAGTGGTTTAACATTGTTGCATGTGCAAAGGCTTATCTTTGAGGGTAAATAAGAATTATGGCAGTTGTTTTGCTAAATAGGATTAAACACACAAAATGAAAAAGATCAATATTTTATCGGCATCACTGGCCATGCTGGTATTTGCAAGCCTAAATGTTAGCGCACAGATTAAACTGAGCGATATATTTAAAAAAGTAACCGAAAAACAGGGCACTACTACAGCTGCCACCGGAACGCCGTCTACTTTTGAAATAGGGCAAGGGATTAAGGAAGCGCTACAAATCGGTGTTTCTGCAGGTGCCGATAGGCTTTCGCTTAAAGATGGTTTTTTAGGCAATCTGGCTGTTAAAATTTTGATGCCTCCTGAAGCACAAAAAGTTGAAAGAACATTACGTGGCATAGGCTTGAACAAACTTTGTGATAATGTGATTGTAAGCTTAAACCGGGCCGCAGAAGATGCTGCTACCGAAGCAAAGCCTATTTTTATCTCAGCCATTAAACAAATGACATTAACCGATGCGACTAATATCTTACTGGGTAACAAAGACGCGGCTACCGAATACTTTAAAAGGGTAACTACTTCTCAGCTGATGCAAAAATTTAGCCCGATTGTAACCACAAGTTTAAATAAGGTAAATGCCACCAAATATTATAGCGACTTAACTACACAATACAATCGCCTGCCTTTGGTTAAGCCTGTAAATACGAATTTAACCGAATACGTTACCCAAAAAGCGATAGATGGTTTATTTGTTGAAGTTGCGAAGGAAGAACTCAAAATTAGGGGAAACTTAAGCTCAAGAAGTACAACCTTGTTGCAAAAAGTATTTGGTTACGCGGATAAGAAAAAGATTTAATCTGTTTAGTTGTGGTTCGTGAAGACACGAACCACGGCAGAAAGATATCAATTGCCTCGGTCTTCTTCCTTGGTCTGTGTCCTCACAGACTGAATTAGATTTAAGTGTAGGTATTGATTGTTGCTCGTGGATACAGGAACCAGAGCGAAGGATAAAATCGATCAGCACAAAGTTTGTATTAAGTAAAATAAAGCTTCTGCTTCCCTTCAAAAACCGCAGACACAAAAACTATTTGTAAAATTGTACATGACGAAAATCAGCACCACATTAGTTTCTATTTTAATTTCCTGCGTTGCATTAATTACTTCCTGCAATAGCAATAAATCCGAGGCAGAAAATGCGAAAGCTGTTTTAGATACTGTTTCTTTAAGTAGTAAAAATTTCGCGTTAGCCTATCAGGACGGAGATAAAATTGTAGCCACGAGTATCGATACCATGAAACAGATTTCGTTCGGCGGTGCTACCGACCCGGCTATTTCTCCTGATGGAAATAAATTGGCCTATACCCTGAGCGATTCGGCCGGGAACAGATCCATTTGGGTTGCCGATATGGAAAACAAGAGCCAGGGTAAATTGCAGGTAAATAGTAATAATTATTATCAGGCCATGTGGTCGCCTGATGGAGCTGCGATCGCTTTCAATATTTTTAACAGTAAAAACTTATGGAAGATAGGTGTTATAAAAACCGATAATTCTGGATATGTGATGCTCGATAGTGCATCTAAAATAAATGTTTACGCGCCAACCTGGAAAAATGAAAAGGAAATCATCGGACAGGATCTTACCAAACTTTACACCTTTGACCGTACCGGAAAGTTAATCGATACTAAATTAATAGCCGATTTGATTGGGAAAGAATTTTCCATTGCGAGTAGCAACCGTTTCTTTTATACAAAAGATGGGGCAAAATTGATTTTTAATGCAGGAAATGCTGATAGTTTAGACGGATTAACGGGGCCAAGTGAAGCAGTTTATATTTTAGATCTGGCCAGTAAAAAAGTACAACGGATTTCGCCAAAAGGTATAAATGTTCCTTATGTTTTTCTTACGGCCGATGATCGGATTTTTTATAGCGGAGCTGAAAAACCCTTTACACAAAGCAAAATATATGTTTCTGATTTAGAGGGGAATATTAAAACGGTAGTGGATAAAGGAAATAACCCTACGGGTGCATTGAAATAATCTGTTTATTATGCCAAATAAAACAAGAATCGTTATTGTAGGGATTGGTGGGGTGGGTGGATATTTCGGGGGCTTACTGTCTAAGAAATACAGCAACGGAAATGATGTAGAAGTTGTTTTTGTTGCCCGTGGCGAACATTTAAAGGAGATCCAAAACAAGGGTTTAACTGTAATAAAAGGGGACGAAAATTTTGTAACAAAGCCATATCTGGCTACTGATGATTATAGTAAAATTGGCGTGGCCGATTATATTATAATCTGCACGAAAAGCTACGATTTAAAACAAACCATCGAAAAGTTAAAGCCCTTAATCAACCATAGAACGATATTATTACCCCTTTTAAACGGTGTTAGTGCAAGTGACGAAATTTTAGAAATCCTGCCCCATGCAAATGTTTTAAAAGGTTGTGCATTTATCGTTTCCAAGATTAAATCACCAGGTATAATCGAAAATTCAGGGAATATTCAAAAGCTATCTTTTGGTATGGATGGACCAATAGGCGAAGCGGTTTTACAGCTGAAAGATTTAATGTTTGATGCAGGAATCGATGTAACGGTTTCGAATAAAATCTCCACCGCCATCTGGGAAAAATTTATATTTATTTCTCCTACGGCTACCGCTACATCTTATTTCGATAGCGCTATTGGAAAGGTATTGGAAGAAAATCTTGAAACTGTTCTGAAGTTAATTGAAGAAGTGAAAAACCTTGCCCTGGCTAAAGGCGTAACCATCAGTGATGACATTTCAGACAAAACATTAAATACGATGAAATCGATGCCCTACGAGGTTACCTCATCCATGCACCGCGATTATCTCAATCAAAAAGCACAAACAGAAGTTGAGTCGTTAACAGGCTACATTGTACGGGAAGCCGGAAAACTTGGTATTGCCGCGCCAACTTATCAAAAACTGTACGAAGGATTACTCAAAAAAGGCTTGCTATAAGTCGTTAAAAAATCAGGGTGTTTTGACTGAAAAAATCGATTTTCCGAAAAAAGTAAAGAAAATTTAAAGTAATATTGAGTTTCATCCGTTTACTGGGTTATTAAGCAAAATTTAGTGCCAACAAACGAACCTCAAAATATCATTTCAACGGTTGCCAATTATGGTAAGCGCTTATTCAGTTTCATCCGCGGAAGGGTGAATACGGATGAGGACGCTGAAGATATTTTACAGGATGTTTGGTTTCAGCTCAGCAATCAACCCGAGGCTGGCGCCATCGAGCAGATTAGTGGTTGGCTATATCGGGTGGCAAGAAATAAGATCACCGATAAATACCGTAAACAAAAAGAAGAATCGTTAGAAGATTTCACTTTCGAAGGTGAAGATGGCGAAATCAATTTTAAAGAGATTTTACTTGCCGAGGCCTACTCACCAGAAGAAGAAAGTTTAAAAAAACTATTCTGGGATCAATTGTTTTTGGCCTTGGAAGAACTGCCGGAGAATCAGCGTTATGTGTTTGTTCAGAACGAATTGGAAGAACGCACTTTTCAGGAACTGGCAGATGAAAGCGGTGAGAATATCAAAACATTAATATCAAGAAAGGGTTATGCTGTAAAACACCTGCGTAACCGTTTACAAAATTTATATCAGGAATTTATTAACTATTAAATTTGCAGACATGATGAATAGAAATTTTAATCGGCGCAAGAAATTTATTTTCTTTTTACCCGTGGCGGTGCTTATTGCAGCGGTATTGGGTTATGTGGTTATGTTTTTATGGAATTGGATTTTACCTGAGGTGGCACATGCAGGCAAACTTAATTATTGGCAAGCCCTCGGTTTACTTGTGCTGTGTAGGTTGCTTTTTGGAAACTTTAATAAAGGTGGGCATGGAGGACATAATGGCTTCCGCGAGCGGGCAAGAAGCATGCGTGCCAAATGGGAGACGATGAACGATGAGGAAAGGGCAAAATTCAAAGAAGAATATAAACGGAGATGTGGCGGATGGGGCCACTATCGCAATAAGGAATAATTTAGAAGCCTCGATTAAATTCGGGGCTTTTTTGTTTGATCTATTTCTCCGTTATTCTGAACATCTTGAAAGCCTCTTCGCAAATCGCCATCTCGACCGCAGCAACGCGGAGTGGAGAGATCTATCAAGACAGATTTCTCCATTCCGTTGCACTTCAGTCGAAATGACGATCTATTAGAAGATCCTTCGACTCCGCTCAGGATGACATAACGAAAGGATGATTAATCACTTAGAAAGATCCTTCACTGCGTTCAGGATGACAAAATCCTTAGTAAATAAAAAAAACAAAATAATTTAAAGTAAAAATAAAGTTGCTCCGTCTTCCTATGTAAATAACAAAAACAGAGATGTGTTAGTCAATTTGTTTATGATGAATTGGTTACCGTAAAAAAAATATAGAAGATGAAAAAGATATTAAAAACCATAGGATTCGGGATTGTACTCGGTACAGTCGCTTTCTTCATACCATTTGTGTTCAAATTTATATTGGCCATCATGCTGATCGGTTTAATGTTCAGGATTTTTATCGGTAGGCGCCACCGTTATTTCCATAACCGCTTTAACAGTTTCGAAAATCATTACAACCCAATTGTGCCAATCGATAACCAATGGTACAGGCCAACCGTACAAGGCAATGGAACAGTTAACAACATTAACGTAAATTATTAACCGCCATGAGAGCATTTAGAATATTATTGGCATTGGCTGTTGCTGCAGGAACTTTTTACAGCTTAAATGTACTGGCCGTTCAGAATGGATACCGCGATCGGTTAGATTTTAAAAACAGGCATTATCAGGATGATTGCCAGCAAGAACATCATAGAAACCATAGTTACAGTCACCATGGCAGAAAAATGGATAATGCCGTGATTAGTCCTGTTGATAGTGTAAACAAAGTAAATAGATAACGTTATGTCACAGGTACTTTTTTTAAGCGATCCATCTCTGGCCGATGTTAGTCCGATTTTGGGTATGGCAACCGAGCTGATTACCCGAGGGGAGAAGGTAACTTTCTTTAGCTCGGACGAATTTAAGGTTCCTATAGAACAAATCGGTGCTGACTTTAAAGCCTACAATCGGGAATTGAATATTTTCCAAGGGAAAAAGGCGATTGATGAAGAAGAAAAACCTAAATCGGGATTAATCAGCGCCCTGCTTGAGCCAATGAAATTTATCGATGATATTTTGGTTCAGATAAGGGGGGTAAGATTTGATTACGCCGTTTTCTCGCCTTCATATCCCTATGCAAATATCATTACACAGCTATTGGGTATCCCTAAAACGGAGCAGGCGGCTTACAACTAATTGGCTTAAGCCGATAAATTAACAGAATAAACAACAATTAAAATTAAACAAAATGTACAACGAACATAGATGCCTTTCGGGCAAGATGCATAGTCGCTTTGGCGCAGGAGAGGGAAGATTTGGAAGGCACTTTGGTGGTCCTTTCGGTCACCACAAACATGCCATGTTTAACCAGGGCTTTAGAAAAGTGCCCGTTAACATAGAAGAAACAGAAAGCAGCTTTATTATTGAGCTTTTTGCACCAGCTTTGGTTAAAGAGAATTTAAAGGTAATTACAAAAGATGATGTATTAACCATTTCTTACCAAGCTAAAGAAGAAGCCGATTCCGCTAAAAAGTATAGCCGCAGAGAGTATAGCAACGGCACTTTCGAAAGGGCTTTTGGCCTAAATGGAAAAGTTTTAGTAGAAAATATTTCAGCGAGTTATGCTGATGGAATTTTGAAGGTTACCCTACCTAAAAACCCTGAAACGAATACACCAGAAAAAGATATTCTGGTAGACTAAGTTTCGTCTATTATAATTTCCAGGCCCTCGGTTGTTTATTACAATCGGGGCTTTTTTGTTTTTATACCACCTAAGGCGTTACCACATATGCCGTTTAAAATCATTTAATATATCGATATTAAAATGCGGTTTGCTATTCGCGGTATTTTAAGGTACTTTTGCTAAAAGACATAAACACAATAGATTGAATTTTAACGATTTTAATTTTAACCCCGATTTATACGAAGGCTTAATGGCCATGGGGTATAAAAGCGCTACTCCAATACAAGAACAAGCCATCCCGGTAATTTTAGATAATCATGATCTGATTGCCTGCGCTCAAACCGGTACAGGAAAAACGGCCAGCTACCTTTTACCCGTAATGGATAAAATTAGTAAAGCTGCCGATAGGCACAACAATACCTTGATATTGGCTCCAACACGCGAGCTTGCGCAACAGATTGATTTACAGGTTGAAGCGCTAGCTTATTTTACCAATATCAGCTCTTTAGCTGTTTACGGTGGGGGAGATGGTATCGCTTACGAACAGCAAAAACGTTCTATGCGCAATGGTGTGGATATTATTATTGCCACTCCTGGTAGACTAATGGCACATTTATCTTCAGGTGTATTAAAACTGGAACATTTGCAGCATTTAATTTTAGATGAAGCAGATAGAATGTTGGATATGGGCTTTTACGACGACATTATCCGAATTATTAGCTACCTGCCAAAGAAAAGGCAAACACTTTTATTTTCGGCTACTATGGCACCGAAAATAAGAACCATGGCGGGTAAGATTTTGCACGAACCGAAGCAGATTACCATTTCAATTGCTAAACCTGCTGAGGGGATCGATCAACAAGCCTATAACATTCACGACCAACAGAAACAGGCCTTATTAACCGATATTTTTAAAAGTGGCCAATACAAAAGCAGTATCATTTTCGTTTCGACAAAAGAAAAAGTAAAAGCGTTGTATAAAACCTTTAAAGGATTGGGTATTAAAGCAGAAGCTTTTCACTCCGATTTAGGGCAGAAAGAACGTGAAGATATTTTACTGGCTTTCAAAAATAGAAGATTGCCAATTTTAATCGGAACAGATGTGTTATCTCGCGGAATCGACGTAGAGGGAATAGACCTGGTAATCAATTATGATGTTCCTGGCGATCCGGCTGATTATGTGCACCGTATTGGCCGTACAGCAAGAGCTGCAACCAAAGGAACGGCCATTACATTGGTTAACGGTAGAGATAAACGCAAGTTCGATAACATCGAAAAATTAATCGAAAAGGAAGTTCCCCGAATGCCATTGCCAGAAAGCATAGCTGTAATGGAAATTACGCATGTGGAAGAAAAGAGACCTCAACATAAGGGTAAGAAAAAGGTTTGGAACAAAAAGAAAAAACCAAAACCTTCTGTATAAATTACTTAAAAACGCCATAAGTACATTTCTTATTGGCGTTTTTCTTTTATAAATTATCTTTACGCTAACAATGGCAAACTTCATTATTATAGGTTTATGCATTTTAGCCGGGATTCTTTTTAGAAAAAGCAAATCGCTACCCAAAGATGCGCACAAAGGCATTAATGCCTGGATTATCTATATCGCACTACCAGCAGTTTCTTTTAAATATCTGCCACATATTACCTGGACTAAGGACCTATTCTTTCCTGTACTGGCACCAATTTGTGTCTGGCTATTTGGTTGGTTATTTATTACCCTGTATAGTCGCATCCAGAATATTAATAAATCCACTGCTGGCGGGTTAAAACTAACCAGTTCTTTAAGTAATACTTCATTTGTAGGATTTCCTTTAATTGTGGCTTATTTTAGCGAAAAGGAACTGGCTGTTGCCATTATCTGCGATCAGGCTACCTTTATGCTTTTATCTACCATTGGCGTTATTGTGGCCATCCGCTCTTCGCAGAATCAGAAGCTAAGCGCAAAATTGGTGCTGAAAAAAGTGTTGACGTTTCCGCCGCTTATAGGTTGTGTTTTGGCGCTGACTCTCCCACATTTTATTGACCTTTCTTCACTAGATCCATTATTCGAGAAACTAGCGGGGACGGTTGGTCCATTGGCATTGTTTTCAATAGGTTTACAGCTAAAATTCGGTGGTTGGTTTAGCGAATTGAAACACATCAGCTTTGCTTTATTATACAAACTGATTTTAGCGCCGTTGATAGTTTTGGTTACAGCACTTGTTTTAGGTATGGGCGGAATGATTACCAAAATAACAATTTTCGAAATGGCTATGCCAACACTGGTAACCGCTGGTGTAGTAGCCGATCAGTATAATCTTAATCCGAAGCTTTCTAATTTAGTGGTTGGAATCGGAATTTTATTGTGTTTTATCACCACGGGTTTATGGTGGTTGGTGCTGACTTATTCAGGGCTGGTTTAATGTTTGCTTTTTTACCACAGAGCGTACAGAGAGAAGGCACGGAGATCACAGAGGCTTACATGTTTTAACCACAGATAAAAAGGATGGACACAGATAAAACTTTAATTTAATTAGGAGACGTCACCGTGAGTGGAGTTGAAGGTCTACTTGACAAGGTGACTTCTATCTTCCATCACTTTGTGTCCCTCTGTGTAAAGCTCGGTGAACTCTGTGGTTAACAAAAAAAGCCGCAAAATTTCTTCTGCGGCTCCTTTAACGATTTAGATTTAATTACAAAGCTAATTTTTTAGCAATTGCAGATGGGATACCTGCTTTGTTCAATAAAATTGCTGTTGTTTTATATTTTACGTAGTTTTTGGTTACATATAAATATCCTTTATAATCGTTAGTTGCTCCCCAAGAGTTTTTAACGATATAATATTCTTTACCTGTTTGATCTTTGGCTAAACCAACAATGTGCATGCCATGATCATCAGTAGTTTGATAGTTGTCGAAAGCAAGCTGGCGGTTCTCCTGCGTAATTTCCATCTCTGGCTGCGGGCCGTTAAACATATCTGCTTTCTGTTTCACGGTCATATCAGCGAAAGGCGTTTGTGGAACAAAAGCCACACCGTTTTTCCAGCTGAAGTTTTTTTCGCTTACATCTGTAGCCCATGCAACAGTGTAACCGCCTTTTAAAGCGTTATCTATAATATCTGTTAACTCGTTCACTTTAACGTTGTAAACCTGATCGAAAGACCAGTTATCAGGTACCAATAAAGTAAATTTGCTATAGAAAGGATGGTCGTTGAACGATGAAAGTTCTACGTAGTTGTCGGCATTTAAACCCACCACTTCCTGAGCGAAAGTTTTTGGTGTGTATTTTTTGCCATTGTACGTAAAGTTTTCTGGTACAGCACCTAGGTAAGCATCAATTACGCCACTATAAGCTTTTAACCAGTTTGGGGTTAACTCGCCATTTGCATTCTTTACAACAGCTTCTAAAACACCTTTTTCAATATCGCCAAGCTCTGCAGTTTTATTAATTTTAGTGCCATAATTTAATCCGGTATATACCTCTTGCGGAACTGCACCGTATTTTCTGTACATGTTGATTACATCGTGCAAAGCACCGCCATCACCTAATGAAACCGCACCATGCATACGCACGTAATTTTTACCTTTTTCTACATAAGCGTTACGGGCCGAAAAAAGCTGAGATAACGTTACGGGCTGTTTACCAGCTTTAATCATTTCTGATTCTAAAAATGAGTTGGTAGAGTAGCTCCAACAGGTTCCTGATGATCCTTGATTCTGAACTGGTGTATTGGCCAGGTTAATCACTTCAGTGAATTTAAAAGAAGAAGCACTGTTTTCGCTTTGGTTGTTTTTTAAAGAATTAACGAGATTGTCTTGCGCATAAGTCGCCGATATAGATAACGACAAAGCCAAACCAATCACACTGATTTTTGTGTAGTTGATCATTTTTTTATGAATAATTAATAAAGTCAGCGAATGTAAAAATACTTGTTGATTTGGCCTTAGAAAATTTGTAGTAAATCGATAACATTAGTCATTTTATTGCAACAATGTTGAATTAACATTCTGGCAAACTAATTGGGATATTGGTTGCCAATCCTCCGTCAGATGTTTCTTTGTATTTGGCATTCATATCGAGGGCGGTTTCCCACATGGTATTTACTACTGCATCCAAACTTACTTTTGCCTTATCAGGATTGCTTTGTAATGCTAACTGGCTGGCCGTAATGGCTTTAATGGCGCCCATGGTATTTCTTTCGATACAAGGGATCTGTACTAAACCGCCAATCGGATCGCAGGTTAAACCCAAATGGTGTTCCATGGCAATTTCTGCTGCCATTAAAACCTGTCTTTGAGAGCCGCCTAAACACTCGGTTAGCGCTGCTGCAGCCATGGCCGAAGAAACGCCGATTTCGGCCTGACATCCGCCCATGGCGGCTGATATGGTTGCTCCTTTTTTGAAAATACTGCCTATCTCTGAAGCACAGGCAATAAACTGAATGATTTTTTCTTCGCTGTAACCATCGCAAAAGGTAATAAAATATTGCAATACAGCTGGAATTACGCCTGCGGCACCATTGGTAGGGGCAGTTACCACACGACCAAAAGATGCATTTTCTTCATTAACAGCCAGCGCGAAGCAGCTTACCCAGTCTAAAGTATAATTAAAGCCGTTTCCACCTTTTCTAATGGCTTCTACCCAGCTATTATAATCTGAATACTCACTTTTATCAATTAATCGTTTGTTTAGCGGAAATGCCCTTCGCGCCACATTTAAACCGCCTGGTAAAAACCCTGTGGTATGACAGCCGCGATAAATACAATCGCGCATAACGGCAAAATGCTGCAGGATGCCTTTTTTGGTCTCTGCTTCAGTGCGCCAGGCCAGTTCGTTCTCCATTACGATTTCGCTCACCTTTAAACCTGTAGATAAACACCAGTGTAAAAGGTCTTTTGCTTTTTCTACAGGAAACGGAAGGTCTACCTGTGGTTTTTTACTGTTGTCTTCTCCTTCTTTAACTACAAAACCGCCACCAATAGAGTAATAGGTTTCTGAAAAAGCTCTTCCACCCTTTAAAAATGCCTGAAAAGTAACTGCATTTGGGTGAAAGGGCAAACTTTCGGCAAAAAGAAAAAGAAGGTCGTTATCGTAATCAAAATCAAGAATTAAATGATCAGCAAGATTTAATTTCTTATCTCTTTGGATGCTTTCGAAAGTTGGTGTAACGGCATCTACATCAAAAGTTACCGGATCAGCTCCTGTTAAACCGAGTAGAATAGCTACATCAGTTCCATGGCCTTTACCTGTTTTGGCAAGCGAACCATAAAGCAGTATTTTTATACCCTCAATTTCATCAATCAAATTGTTTTGGGCAAGCGAAGCTGTAAACTGTTGTGCGGCCCGCCATGGGCCTAAGGTATGTGAACTGGATGGGCCGATGCCTATTTTAAAAATATCGAAAACTGAAATCTGTTCCTTGATCATTATGAATATAGTTACACAAAGCTATGATTGTTTTATGATTTTGGATAAATTAATTTTGGCTGGAGATGAAAATATTTTACCTTAGAAATATTGGATATAAACGCTCAAAAACAACTATCAGGAAGTTAATCTAAACCACCATGGTACGACAGCTGGTCGGCTACGATTGTGATTAAAGAGAAAAAAGTGATACTGCAGCAACAGGAGAATGATCTGTTGACCACAGTTAAAAATCAAATTCAATAATCTCATCGTCTTTAAGCATGCGTTCCACAAATTTCTGATGATTTTTAGGTGTGCCTGTAGCAATCCAGTTTCCTGTGATAATATTATCTACCAATTGGTGTTTCCCTCGTTGTGGTTTGAGTTTACTTTCGCGGAAAACTTCTTCATAACTTTCTAAATCGCCGTGGGTATGTTGTTTTTTAACAATGCGGTAAAGCCTTTTGGTAAAACGACGATCGCCAATTTCTTCTAAAAAGGGAAAAATAATCAGCGCCAATAAAACCACAATGGTTACCCCTATAGCCTGTTCGTAATAACCGGAGCCTACGGCCATTCCAATTGCAGCAACAATCCAGATGATACATGCGGTGGTGAGCCCTTTAACACGGTTTTCTTCCTTGAAGATTACCCCAGCGCCTAAAAACCCGATTCCCGTAACAATGTTCGAGGCAATGCGGTCTTGACTGGTTGGACCGATTTTGATGGAAAGGATGGTAAATAGAGTAGCACCCAAACCAATCATCATCATGGTTTTGAGTCCTGCAGATTTACTTCTGTATTCTCGTTCTGCTCCGATTATGCCACAAAGCAGGGTAGCCAATAGAAATTTATTGATTTCACTTTGTGTAATGAAATGGTTTTGGTCTATGATCTCGTTCATCGCCTTGAATTATCAAAGGCAAATTAATAAAAATCGTAACATCTTAGGCCATTTGCCCTGCCACCATTCGAACTATTTGGAAAATATTTTTCATAACCCACGCCAATTTCGGATGTTCCGCCAGTGTTGCTGTAATTGATTTTAGAAGTTGTAGCATCATGACTGATGCCTAACCTGAATTTTTCGCCGTTCGTTCTGCGGTTAAAAATATCGAAGATTACAGAAAAAACAATCGCATCATTTCCATTCGAATTGCCATCATTGCGGTACCATATGCCTGCGTTTATGCCCGCATATTTATATTGCATGCCCACACTGAACGATTTTACGTTGCCCTGTTTGTAGGCAACAATAGATGGGATGAGGTAACTTCCATCGCGATCGTACTCATCTGGTACCAAGGTTAACTTGTAGCTTAAATTGCCTGAGATACGCATCGGCAATTTGGCTTGAAAACCTGATAAGGATTCATCCGGACGGTTAAGGTGATGCACTGCTAACCCCATCATGAATTTCCCCACCACCAGGTTGGCGCCTGCATTGGAATCGAAATAATACCGACTGTCTACACTTGGTCTTTCGGCGCCAGAAATACTACCGGGAATATACCCTGTATTGATATCGATCTGGTCGCCAAAAACAAGTTTATCCCAGTTTAGCTTTTGGTTGGTAATGCCTCCCTGCAAGCCAAATGACAAGGCAAAATCGTCTCCACCGATGATATAAGAATAGCTTAGGGCAATATTGTTCTTTACCAGGTAAGCAGTACCCTCGCTGCTGCGGTTAAAAATTAGACCAATGCCGCTGTTTAATCTCCGTAGATTGAGGTCACCAGAAGCACTCATGTACGAAAAATCACTTGCTAACCCCGTCCATTGGTTGCGGTATAAGGCATTAAACCTGATGTCGCCCTCAAACTGACCTGTTAAAGCCGGATTTAAATAAATCGGCGCATTGTAAAACTGCGAATAAATGTGGTCCTGCGCCAACGAAACCATCGGCAGCAACCAAAACACAAATAATATTATCCCTCTCCTCATCATCTTATTAAATATATTACACCCGTTTTCTTTGGAGGAGATGAATCGTAAGTCATCCCTTTCCAATCGCTGCCATTAATAAATTTTATATCTACTTTCCAGTAATAAACACCTTGCGGTTGTTCCTGTCCTTTATAAGTGCCGTCCCAGCCCTCTAGCGGGGCGCCATCATCCAATTTGGTCGTTTCCCAAAGTAACTGCCCCCATTTATTAAAAACTGACATTTGCCACTCTTTTATGCCGCGGCCTTTTGCTTTAAAGATTTTAATTTCGTTTTTCGCACTTGCGGGCATAAATGAATTGGGGATATTTAAGTAACCCGGTACACCAATAATCCGCACTGATTGGAAAGTAGTGGAAGAGCAGCCTTCTTTGTTCAGTACTTTCAGGGTTACATTATAAGTGCCTTCATTGGCATAGGTATGGTTTGGGTTTTGCAGGGTTGATCCCGATCCATCACCAAAAGTCCATTCCCAGCTTACGGCATCGGTACTGATATCCTTAAAGGCAAATGAATAATTGGGAATGGATACTTCATTGCCTGGAATAACGGTAAAAGTTGCTACGGGTAGGGCGACAACATGGATTAAATCGGCTATGGTAGTGCTGTTTGTACAGCCTAGTGCATTGGTTGCTGTTAAGGTAACGGTATAATTTTTCCCCGGGCCATTAAAAGTATGCGTAGGCTCTATAGCGTTGGATATTGGAGAACCATCTCCAAAATCCCAAACATAACCAATAGCACCTGTACTGGTGTTTTTAAACTTTACGGTAACACCCTCACAGCCACTTGTCTTATCTGATGTGAAACTCACAGAAGGTTGCAGCAAAACTTCAACAGTTTCGGTTGTTGAGGCATTAGAACAGTTGTTTGATGCGTATAAAGTAATGGTATATTTCCCGGGTTGGGTAAATGTATGCGATATAGTTTCGGGTGCAGTATGGGTAACCGTAGTGCTTCCATCGCCAAAATCGTAAACAAAAGTGCCGGCACCTTTGGTATTGTTAAAGAAATCGACTTTTAAAGGTGCACAACCTTTAAGTTGGTTGCTGTTTACGACCAATTCTGGCGTAATGTCATTAGGCGAAACGCGGATAGAATATTGAGATTCATTGCTTCCACATTCATTGGTTGCGGTCATTTTTACAACATAATCTCTCACGGCCAAAGTGGTATAGGTATGGCTTACGCTATTTTTATCGGTAACAGTTAAAGGTGCGGAACCATCACCAAAATCGTAGGTATAGCTGGTATAATTTCCAGGGGAAGTATTGCTAAAGGTAACAGGCAGAGGGGAGCAGCCTGTTGTTTTATCAGGAGAAAAAACAGAAACCGGTTTTGCTTTTACTAATACGGTTGAGGTTTGCGTGGTGGTGCCACAAGCGGTAGTTGCCTTTAAAGTAACGTTATAAGTAAGATCCTTTCCTGTTGGGTCTGGCTGGTAGGTAACCGCTGGCGGTTGAGCCAAATTTGAAGTAGCGCCGTTTCCGAAATCCCAGTTAAAGGTAGCTGCTGTTAGTGAATTGGAAGTATTGCTAAAAACAACGTTTAAAGGTCCGCAGTCAGATGTTGCATTTTGTGTATAGGCGGCGGTTACATTTTGTATTGTGCTAAAAGTATGACTGGTTTCATCGTTATTACAGCCAAGGCCGCTAGTTACGACCAATTTGATAATAACACTTTCGTTATCTGTTGCAATGGTATAGCCAGGAAAGGTAATTCCTGTACCAATCTGTACGCCATTAGCAAACCAGGTGTAAGTATTGTTGCGGTCTGTATAAGGCGTGGCCGATATATTGGTTGGCGTTAAAACAAAGGGTGAACAACCTTTATCTGTATTAAAGACTAATTCTGCCTTAGCATGTGGATTAACTGTTATCTTAATCTGGTTGCTTAAATTGTTGCTGCAAGCACCGCTAGCTACCAATCGACGGTAGTAAATGCTTACGGTTGGTGTTGGAGGTGTAAAGCTTAGACTGTTTGCACCCAATACATCGCTCCAGGCTGTTCCATTTAAGCTCGATTGCCATTGGTACACGTAAGTTCCGCTACCACCGCTCGGCGTAGTACCTGTTAAAGCTGCTGCAGCCGTGCCGATACAAATGTTTTGATCGGCAGAAATGGTATTGTTGGTTAGGCCTGGTAAAACAGTAATCTGTAACGAATTACTAATTGAAGTACAGATGGTGCTGTTCACTAATCTTCTGAAATAGGTTGAAGCGCTTACAATTAGGCTTAAGTCTTTACTGATGGCCGAAGGTACATTGCTCCAGGTATTTCCGTCGGCGCTGCTCTGCCATTGGTAGGCAAATGTTCCCGTTCCGCCAGTAGGCGTATCGCCTGTAATAGCGATGCTTTGGCCTGCGCAAACTGGTGCTAATGATGCACTAATATTATTGGTAACAGGTGAGTAATAAGTAACCGTTACATCATCTACAGATGGAGGGCAGCCGTTAAAACCAGAAATGGTCCACCTGAAGGCATAAGTTTGCCCTGGTACCAAACCAGTAACCGTGGTGTTGTACAGTGTAGGGTCGGTTATGGTAATGCCGGTTTGTGCTGATATTAAAGTCCACGCACCGCTGTTAGGCGAAGGGTTGTTGCCATTTAAGGTAATGCCATTTCCACTGCATAAGTTTTGATCTGCGCCTGCATTTGCTGCAACGGTACCCGGATTTACTGTGATGGTAGTTGAGGCTGATATGGCTTCTGCACAGCTACCACTTTGTACTATTGCACGGTACTGTGTGCTTATGGTGAGGTTAGAAAACACATAGGGATTTGCTGTTGAGGTTAAGGTAGACCAGTTAACCCCGTTATCAATAGATCTTTCCCAGCGGATAATATTTCCAACCTGTCCTGTTAAATTGATGTTTCCGCTATTTGCACCCGCACATACGTTTACGTCGCCAGTGGTTGTGCCCCCAATACTGAGCGGGTTAATGGTAACCTGAACATCATCACTGGATGTAGAACAGTTGGTGTCACTTATTGTCCATCTAAAAGTATAAGTATTTCCGGCCTGTAAACCGCTAATTGTTGTATTGCCCTTTGTGTCATCTGCAAAAGTTACGGCTGTTGGTGCAGCAACGATTGTCCATTTGCCTGTGCCAACTGTTGGTGTATTTCCTTTTAGGGTATAAGTGCTGGCGTTGCAGATCGCTTCATCCGGGCCGGCATTTGGCAGTGTTGCGCTTGGCAAAACCGTAATGGTAATGCTGGCTGGTGTACCTGGGCAACCATTTGTAGATACAGGTGTAATGGTGTAGGTTACTGTACCTGCGGTGGTACCAGAATTGGTTAAAATATCGTTGATCTGTGTTCCTGCCGATGCTACTGCTCTATTGCTATTTCCGGTTATTGCTCCGGTTATCACACTGGTATAAGTATAGTTTACACCTGCTAGGTTTGTTGATAAGGTTATGGCCGATGAGGTGGCATTACAGATGGTCGCATTGGCTGCAGTTGGTGTTACAATAGGGTTAGGTTTAACAGTAACCACTAAATTAAATGGGGTTCCATCGCAGCCATCAAAATGGGGAGTGATGATATAAGTTACGCTTGCGTCGGCATTAAGATCAGTATTGGTTAGGATATCGTTAATGGGGCCGCTTCCGTTGGTGGTATAACCAGTTGCAGTTCCAGTCGCCGTCCAGGTATAAGTTACACCTGCTACTGCAGAAGTTGGGGTGTATGCAACGCTATTGCCTGTGCAGATGGTTTTAGCTGCTGCACTGATTAAACTGATATTGGGTTTTATTTTTAGAATAATATCGTCGTCAATCTGGTTGCAGGGGGCGGCGAGTGCGGTGGTAATCCTTAACCTCAAAGTAACCGTGCCCGCTGTTTTTTCGGCTGCGGTTGGCGTGTATGTTGCATTTAAATCGTTTCTGCTGGGTGTAAATGTTCCTAATCCGCCAATCCAGGTTTGCGTAATGGTCGCGCCAGTTATAGTTCCGCTAAGTGTAAAACTGGGGTCGTTAAAACAGATATTTTGATCTGGCCCTGCACTAATCACTGGTGCTGTACTGAAGGTTAGAATTTGGGTATCGGTTGCGGTGCCGCAATTATTTTTGTGCACAACAGTTACGGTATAAGTGTCGTAACTATCGAATTTTATCGATGGATATTTAGAATTGGAGGTTGTGCCACCAGTAAAGCTATAGGTGCCCGATCCGGCAGGGGTAACAGTCCAGGTATAACTATCGGGTAAATCTTTTGTGGTACCTGTAATTAATGTTCGGGTTGGCCCTGTTGTAGTATTGTTAAAATCGTAAGTAGCCAGATTGCATAGGGTAATATCAGGCGATAGAGTAGCTACAGGCCCCACATTAACCACAACAGTTTGTGGGAGGCTGATAATTACGCCGCATGATGGCGTGCTGATGCTTAAAGTAATAGTATAGGTGCCAGGACTGGTAAAATTGAACTCCGGTTCTTTGCTTGCTGCATTTGTACCACCAACAAAGCCCACCGCTGGGCTAACTGACCATGAATAGTTATTGGCTGCATTGCAGGTATTATCTAAAACAGAAAGGTCTGTAGCTTTTAAAGTTGTTCCGGAGCAAATGGTCGTTGAGGGTAGACTAAAATCAGGCTTCGGCGGATCTTGGATACAGATTTTCATTTCTACCGGATCGGCATCGCACTCGCCTGTAATATTTTTAGATTCTAACCGGATAGTATACTCTCCATGAGTTGGAAACTTGTATACAAAATTGTATGATTTGGGCTTGTCAACCTCTTTAATCACACCATCAACATACCAGTTATAGGTTACATTATTTGGTGTACAGGCTGCTGTATTGGTGTTTGGGTTTTCGCCCAAAACAGATGTATTAACAAACGTGATGTTGGCATTGGTGCAGCCCGGCGTATTGAAAGCAAACGAATTTACCGGTTTTACCACCACTTTTGCCGAAGAGGAAACGGGTGTGCCCATTGTGGTACAGAAAGCATTCGATACATTAATGGATACATCAAAAGCATTGTAAATTGTGCCTGCACTTGAGGTAGAAACACTTCCGCAAGATGATCTGGTGTATGCATGGGTAACCTTACCGCCATTGGCAACAATCTCGCAAAGGGTATAGGTGGAGGTGGTTTGGTCGCCCCAGGTAATCGTATAAATATCTCCCGGAAAATTGTTTTGAATACCTGCGCTAGAACTTATATCTACGCTAAATGTTAGGGTGCCTAAAGGCAAACAAACTACTGTATTACCCGAATTGGCAAAAGCTGTTATGGCTTTATTATTGATCAGTAAATAGGCCTTGGTCGCCACAGTACCATCTGGCATCACGGCTTTAGTATAAATGGTATAATGTGTCTGTTGAGCGGTAAAAGGTTGTATTGCAGTAGGGAAATTGATTAAAGTTGGCCCCCCGCCATTTACTTCATCGGTTATGCTCGCGGTAACCGTACTGTTTGCTGTAGATGCATTAGTAAGGAAGAAAGAATTATTGGCCTTACTGGTGCAGGTACCAAAAGTTTCATCGTTTGTCGCATTTAATAATGTTGATGTTAATTTAGCCTCAACTGGTGGCCCCGCCTTTACTTCAAAAGCTGTTGATGGTGTGCTTGTGAATGCAGGAGCGGTTGATTTTATCCTAACCTGATAACCTGTACCAGGAGTAAGAGTTACAGGAAGTTTACCATTTATATAAGTACTATAGAAGCCTGTGTAACTGCCAATAAGTGTTTCGGCGCCAAAATTTCCATTCTGATCAGAAAGATACAACTGAAATTGGTTTCCTTGAGCCGCACAGCCTGCGCTAATATTAAAAGGAACCGCAATGGTACTACCTGGGGTAAAGGGGCCTGCATCGACTGTGCCTATGGTAATTTGGGCGAAAACATTTGACGTGAACAAAAATGCCCCAAAAAACAGGACAAAAGAAAGCCATTTCCTTTTACAACGAATCTTCATAAATCTCTAACACTAGGGAATGATTTTATTGCGTTCTGGAAGCGTTGTTGTTAAACTTGCTTTAATCCAATCTCAGAGATGAGCATTCGACCTAAGACGCGTCAATAAATATTCGTTGCAAAGAACGTAATTTTTGCATTACAGTAACAAAATTTTACACCAACATCAACTAAATGAATGGGTTATAGCTTTGGTAAAGCTTCGTTTTTGCTGTAATAAGGCATAAAAAAAACCCCAAGGCCTTATACCTTGAGGGTGTATTTTTACACGAAATAGTTTCGCTATAGAATGGTATTACATCATACCACCCATACCACCGCCGCCCATTGGAGGCATTGGAGCACCACCTTCTTCAGGTTCGTCTGCTAAAACAACTTCGGTAGTTAATAACATCGCTGCAATAGACGCTGCATTTTCTAACGCTACACGGCTTACTTTAGTTGGATCGATAACACCGGCACCAATTAAGTTTTCGTAAACATCAGTACGTGCATTATAACCGAAATCAGCTTTACCTTCTTTAACTTTTTGAACTACGATAGAACCTTCAATACCTGCGTTTTCGCAAATCTGACGTAATGGCTCTTCGATAGCACGACGGATGATCTGGATACCAGTGTTTTCATCTTCGTTAGCGCCTTTTAGGTTAGCTAAAGCTTCAACTGCACGGATAAAAGCAACACCACCACCAGCAACAATACCTTCTTCTACAGCCGCACGGGTTGCATGTAAAGCATCATCAACACGGTCTTTTTTCTCTTTCATTTCAACCTCACTGGCTGCACCTACGTAAAGAACGGCAACACCGCCAGCTAATTTAGCCAAACGCTCTTGTAATTTTTCTTTATCGTAATCAGATGTAGTCGTTTCGATCTGAGATTTAATTTGGCTAACACGCGATTTAATATCGTCTGAGTTACCAGCACCGTTAATTACCGTTGTATTGTCTTTATCAACAACAACTTTCTCAGCAGAACCTAAATAAGTTAAATCAGCATTTTCTAATTTGTAACCTCTTTCTTCTGATACCACAATACCACCGGTTAAGATCGCGATGTCTTCTAACATTGCTTTTCTTCTATCACCAAAACCTGGAGCTTTAACAGCAACAACTTTTAACGAACCACGGATTTTGTTAACGACCAATGTTGCTAAAGCTTCTCCATCTAAATCTTCAGAAATGATAACCAATGGTTTGCCAGTTTGAACAGTTTTTTCTAAAACCGGTAACAATTCTTTCATGTTACTGATTTTTTTGTCGTAGATTAAAATGTAAGGATTATCTAATTCAGCTTCCATTTTATCTGCATTGGTAACAAAGTATGGAGATAAATAACCCCTGTCAAATTGCATACCTTCAACCGTTTTAACTTCCGTTTCAGTACCTTTGGCTTCTTCAACGGTAATTACACCGTCTTTACCAACTTTACCCATTGCCTCAGCAATTAAAGCACCAATTACTTCATCGTTATTAGCTGAAATAGACGCAACTTGTTTAATTTTGTTGTTGTCTTCGCCTACAGTTTGTGATTGCGCTTTTAAGTTTTCTACAACAGCAGCAACCGCTTTGTCAATACCACGTTTTAAATCCATTGGGTTTGCACCAGCAGCAACGTTTTTAATACCTGTAGTAATAATTGCCTGAGCCAATACAGTTGCAGTAGTAGTACCATCACCAGCAATATCAGCTGTTTTTGAAGCTACTTCTTTAACCATTTGAGCACCCATGTTCTCAACGGCATCTTTCAATTCGATTTCTTTTGCAACTGTAACACCATCTTTGGTGATTGCTGGTGAACCGAATTTTTTATCGATAATTACGTTACGTCCTTTTGGACCTAAAGTTACTTTTACTGCATTTGCAAGAATATCAACACCTCTTTTCAGGGCATCACGAGCTTCTACGTTATATTTTACTTGTTTTGACATTATTTTTTAAATTTTGAATGATTGTATGAGAGAATGATTGAGTTTCTGCTTTTTCATTCTAACATTATTATTTTATTTGTTGATTTATGCTGAATTCACTCATTTGAGGTATTCAGTCATTCAATCCTAAATTATTACCCAACAACAGCGTAAATATCTGTTTCGCGCATAATTAAGTAATCTTTACCTTCGTAAGGAAATTCGGTACCACCGTATTTACCATAAATTACAACATCGCCAACTTTTACACTCGCTTTTTTACCTTCAGCATCTTCTTCAGAAACAGAAACTACAGTTCCTTTAGATGGTTTTTCTTTTGCAGTATCAGGGATATACAAACCTGATGCAGTTTTCTCTTCTGCCGCAGCCGGTTCAACTATTACTCTGTTCGAACTGCCAGCAATTGGTTTAAGGTTTAACGCCATAACTTTTATTATTTTTTATTTTGATTTGAGTTTTTAACTAAGCTTACAATTAACACTTTTTATGCCAAGAGGTTTAGCGGGACAAATTTTCACCAAACTGTCAAACTTTTTACGCTAATTGAGAATGTGGGTGTCAGCATGGCAGTAAGTTTTGATTTTTTTAGCCAGATTTATTCAGAGTTGACCACTGACTAACCTGTATATATTAGAGATGTCAACTCTTGTTCGCTAAATTGGAACTTTCTCCGTTAAATATTTCCAATACCTTTTAGGTACATGCTGCAAATGCAGTTTGGTGTTTTTCCGCGCTACAATGTTGGCACTTTTAAAATAATCTTTCCAAAGGGTAGCGTACAATCCCTCACGCTCATCCATTAAAACTGGTGCAAGATTTTGCTTATCTGCACCGTTGCTAAAGCTGATCGTAATTTCTTCAACGCTTGTTAAATTATAATGTAGGCCATATTTGCGCTTTAAATCGTAGATTACCCAAGACTGATCGGCATAACGGTTTTTAAAATGATTGGATATTAAAGGCAATACATTAAAATCAGGATCTATATTGGCATAAAATAGCCCATCACCAGTTTTTTGAAAACGGATAAATGCTTCCATTCTGTGTTTTTCCCTTTCTACGCTTTTGGCATATTTAGCCAGTGCAATTACATGCGGATTGCCATAATTACTCTCTGCACCAACTTGATTTTGAAAAATGTATACGGTAAACTGAAAGAGGTGGTTGTAAGCCTCGGGTATTTCTGATAAGTAGGCGCAGTAGTATTTGCGTTGCCAATCCTTTTTGAGATTCTTTTGCAGCCCTGCCCAAACCCGATCTGCTTTTTCTGCACTGGTGCTAACTGTAAAACTTTCTGCAAAAGCTTCGGGTTGAAAAATTGAAATAGATTTTAGCACAACTTTTCCTGGCTTACGTTCAAACCATTCGAAAACAGCGGTTAATAAACCTTGAAAAGTGCCATCGAAAATGTAGGTCATTGGGTTTTATTTTAGTCCGTCATTCCCGCGAAGGCGGGAATCTTAATGCCGTAGCTTTGAGATTCCCAATCAAGTTGGGAATGACGATCGTAGGGTTTTAAAACAAAATCATCTGGTTGCTATCTGTTTTTAAACATTTGCTCTGGCTTTCGGCCAAAATAAAAGCTTTAATCTGTGTGCCTTGATAATCTTTCAGCTGATAAGGGCTATCCAGGCAAACAATAAAGTGTTTGGCCCGGTTATAAGCTACGCCGATTTTTTTCAACTGGTCAATCCTGAGTTTTCCGAACTTTCTGGCCTGCACAATTTTTTGGGCCGACATTACGCCGATACCCGGTATCCGGAGAATCATTTTATAATCTGCCGTATTAATATCCACAGGGAAATGCTGCATATTTCTAATCGCCCAGCTCAATTTTGGATCGATATCAATATCAAGGTTCGGGTTGGCATCGTTTAAAATTTCCTGCACTTTAAAGCCATAAAAGCGCATTAACCAATCGGTTTGATACAGCCTGTTTTCTCTCAGCAATGGCGGCTGTGTACCAAGTACAGGCATCCTAGTGTCGTTGCTAATGGGTACATAACCCGAATAATAAACTCTTTTCAGAGAAAAATTTTTGTAAAAGGTATTCGCGGTGTACATAATATCTTTGTCGCTTTCTGGTGTGGCGCCAATAACCATTTGTGTGCTTTGTCCCGCAGGTACAAACGTTGGCACATGTTTGATCAGTTTTTTATCGGCCGTAAACTGGCTGATTTGCTGTTGCACAAAAGCCAAAGGTTTAATTACTTCCCCGTGGTTTTTCTCGGGAGCCAAAAGTTTCAAGCCGGCTTCAGTTGGCATTTCTAAATTAATACTCATCCGATCAGCATATAAGCCAGCTTCCTTAATCAGTTCATCGCTGGCACCCGGAATGGTTTTTAAATGGATATAGCCGTTGTAGTTCTGTTCCAAACGGAGTTTTTTAACCACTAGCAACAGCCGTTCCATGGTAAAATCGGCATTTTTGAAAATTCCTGAGCTTAAGAACAGGCCTTCAATATAGTTGCGGCGGTAAAAATTCATGGTCAGTTCTACCACTTCATCTACGGTAAAGGCCGCACGTTTTACATCGTTGCTTTTCCGCGAAACGCAGAATAAACAATCGTAGATACAATGGTTGGTTAGGAGGATTTTTAAAAGCGAAACACATCGGCCATCTTCAGTGTATGTATGGCAAATGCCGGATGTATGACTATCGCCAAGGCCTTTATTGGTATTTTTTCTCGTGCCGCCGCTTGATGAACAAGAAACATCATATTTAGCGGCGTCAGCAAGAATATTTAATTTTTCACGGATTCGGTCGAACATAGGGATATATTTGCTAACAAAGATAGTTTAATAACTAAAAATATTAGCAAATAGATTTGTCTAACCTATTCTATTTTGGAATAATAATGTTAATTAAAAACTGTTCGAAGGGTTAAGCTTTCTGCTAATTGGGAGTTGATGCGCAATATTATAACTTTCCTGATAGTATTGCAGTTCTGAAAAGAAGCGGTCGGCCTCTATTTCGTGGTTTTTAAGCGGACTAAAGTTGGCCACGAAATCGGGGTCTTTAAATTCAATTTGATAAAAGTAACCTCCATTGTGGTTATCGAACATTTCGGTTACGCTGGTTACATTTTCCCATCCAGAAAAAAACTCGGTTCTCCGGTATAAGAAAGAAGTACTTTTTAATTTAAAACTTATACCTTTTTCACTGATTAAAATTTTACTATGTACAAAAATCTGTGTTTTGGTAATCCATAATAAAAGAAGTGCCATTAAAATAATCGATAGCGAAACAAATATCAACGTGGATGTTTCGGAAAGCGACGAAGGTAAACTAAAAAGAGAATACAGCATTAAAGAAATGAAAAACACAGGAATGCCAACCATCGCGATTAACAAAACACTATTTTTATGGTATTTTAGTTTATAAGGATGCATGAGGATTAATTTTTGTAAAGTTAAGCCCAAATGCATGGTTTCGGAATACTTACTATTAGGTATTTTTATGGCTTATTGCTGATTATTTACCATCCCACTCTTTATAAAAGTGCTCCAGGTATAGAAGCATAAAATTGTGTCTTTCTATGGCTATTGCTTTCCCTGCTTCAGTATTCATCATGTCTTTCAACAACAGCAGTTTTTCGTAAAAATGGTTAATGGTAGGCGCAGTGGTATTTTTATAACTTTCTTTAGTGAGGTGTTCTTCGGGTAAAATAGCCGGATCGTAAAGTACCCTGTTTTTGAATCCGCCATAGGTAAATGCTCTTGCAATACCAATGGCTCCTATGGCGTCTAAACGATCTGCATCCTGTACAATTTGCATTTCTTTTGAGGTGAAACCTGTGCCATCAAAACTATTTTTGAACGACATGTTCTGGATAATCAGTTTAACATGGGCAATAACCTCAGCATCAACAGCTATCGATGCTAAGAATGAAGCAGCCATGTTCGGTCCCAGTTCTTCATCACCATTATTAAATTTAGGATCAGCAATATCATGCAACAATGCGGCAAAGGCGACTACAAGTTCGTCGCCATTTTCTTGTTGATTAATGGTTTGAGCGGTTTTAAAAACACGCTCAATATGAAACCAATCGTGCCCTGCCTCGGCATTGGCTAGTGTTTTCTGAACAAAATCGATAGTTTTTTGAATGGTAGCCTGCATCGTTCTAAATTTGTTCCAAAGGTATTGGAATTATTTGCAGGGTAAAAGAAATGATATCAACAGCGCATGGATATTAACTCGCGGCTGCTGTCCGGTTCTCATCATCAGCAATAATTTTAATTAAATCATTGTGGTTAAGGGTTAATAAATGAGATACTTCAACCTCCAAAATTGCTGCAATTTGGAACAAACGATCGATCGTTAATTTACTATAACCGAGCTCAATTTTGCTATAGGCATTTTGAGATATTTTCAATTTCGCTGCCAGATAATCTTGAGTATAGTCTCTGTATTCTCTAATTTTTCTAATATTGCCGGCAACATTCTTTGTTTTTAAAGCCAATACATCTTCCATAAAAAAGGGATAAATTTTTTTAATGTTTTTTCATTATGTACGAAACTTTCACCGCAACAGATTTTAAATTATAAATTTTAGTACTATTGGGAATTACGCGAAACGGATTAATGAACTAATTGTTACAACAAAAAAATAACCTAAATGTTTAAGGGTTCTGTTTTTGATTGATAATCAGGTTTTTGTATTGATTGTTGTGCTTTAGGTGGAAGGAGCGATATGATACATTTAGAATATTATTGCGTGATGCAGCTCAAATCAACAAGAGAAAAGGTGGGAGGTAAGAAAACGCAGAAAAATTAATTATTAAGGCTTAATATAGCCCCCAGTCATCTTCAAATTCGTCTTTTTCGAAATATTTAACCCATTCGATGAAGAGTAGACGAAATTTTTCAATTTCGTCTAAAACAATGTCTTTATATTCTGGAGTGCAGATTTCGAACATATCTGCTGCTCTCACCTGGGTTTCTAATTCACGGCAATTGGTTCGGATAATAGAGGCGTTTTCCATTCTTAAAATATACATATCTGCACCTTCTGCCCCAACAATTTTAGGGCATAACATGAGGGCATTCTGCATAATTAAGTTAGCGGTCATTTCGGCCATCTCTCCTTCCAGTGTTTCGCAGAACAGGGCGGCATATTTATATACGGCTCTTGCCTGGTTGTAAAGGCTTTTAGCCCTGGTCACTTTTAGTCTGACCTTTTCTGCATCAACACTTGATAGATTTTCTTCATCCTCATCATCTCGGCCAAATCGGCTAAAATGCTCCCATTCGGGCATATGGTCCATGTCATCAAATTCCATATTCTTCAAAATTTTCTACGTTATGGTACGTAAGAGAGCGTAATATATTAATTTTCAATGAAAAAGACTAGGCCTCAATTAACGGTGCTCTGCGAGAGCCATCATATAATTCATACTCTAGTAAACGACAGTCTAATTTACCATTATAAAATTCAACTTTTTTAGCAGCTTTTAATCCAATTTTTTTTGCAAGATCAGGATTTCCTGTGAAAATATATCCAGAATAGCCCTTGCATTTCGTTTTCATAAAATCGCCCATACGTTTATAAGTCAATTCTAACTTGCTGTGCACACCTAAACGCTCACCATACTCAGGGTTAAAAACAACAACACCTTTGCCATCTTCAGGAACCGGTGTTAACTCAAAATCGCACACTTCGAATTCTATTAAAGTATCAACACCAGCAGTTTTAGCATTTCTCCGGGTTACTTCAACTGCATCTTCCGAAAGATCGGAAGCTACGATTTTAAGATCAACATTTTTAATTACCTGATCTTTTAAAATTCTACGCTCAGCGAAAAAATCTTCTTCATTATAACCTAAGATGTGCATAAAACCATAATTCATGCGGTATAATCCAGGGGCACGGTTGGTCGCAATCAGCGCGGCTTCGATAGCTAATGTTCCTGAACCGCACATTGGGTTAATAAATGGCGATTTCTTATCCCAATTTGTTGCTAAAATAACACCAGCAGCCAAGGCTTCTAACATCGGTGCTTTTCCGGGAATTTTACGGTAACCGTGTTTAGCAAGGGTTTCGCCTGAAGTATCCATAAAAACATCGGCATCTGCATCTTTCCAGTATAAATGCACTACTGTTTTATTTGCATCAGATCCAGAGTTGGGGCGGATGCCCTTTTTCTCTTTCATGCGGTCTACAATTGCATCCTTTACCTTTAAGTTTGCGAAAAGTGGTGTGGTAATATTTGGGTTATCAACATTTGAGGTTACCGAGAAATAACCCGAAAAATCGATCAGTTCTTCCCACTCAATGGCTGCAATTTCATTGTATAAATCATCGGGTGTAATGGCTTTGAAACTTTTTATGGCATATAGAATCTGACTGGCACAGCGCAAGTTCAAATTGAGCTTTATACACTCTGTAAGGGTAATATTAAGCTCAACACCCGTAGCGAAAGATCTTTCTATGGTGTAACCTAAAGCCGTAACTTCATCTTGTAAATAGGGCGAAAGGCGCTTGTTGCAGGTAATGATTACCTTGCTTTTATTGTGGAAAACTTGCATCATAATATATGCGAAGTTATCAATAAAATTATAGAGATTTGATGTTTATAGTACATTAAGTAGTATTAGATATGGAAATTAAAGGAAAAGTACACGAAGTAGGTGCCACACAACAAGTAAGTGAAACGTTTAAAAAGCGTGATTTAATAATAGAATACGCAGAAAATCCAACATACCCAGAATATATCCGTTTTGAGGCTTTACAAGATAAAACTGCATTATTAGATACATTTAAAGCAGGCGATGAGGTTGAGGTTTTCTTTAATTTACGGGGTCGCCCTTGGACAGATAAAGCAGGTAAAACATCATATTTTAACAGTTTGGTTATTTGGCGTATAAATGCAGTTGCAGCAGGTGCTCCAGCAGCTACGCCAGCTTATGCAGCTCCGGTTGATGTAAGCAATGCACCAGGTGAAGATGATGATTTGCCTTTCTAAATAAAGAATCTTTTTTAAGCAAACAATTTTGAACCATGCCGAGGCTTTAGTCTCGGCATTTTTTTTGGCCCACCTCAGAATCCGAAGTTCTTCCATCGCTTAGACTTTCGATTTTACCAGGCCCGTGTTTCCGAAAACTTCAGAAGTCTTCTCTGCGCTGTTAAAATATGTTAAAAACAAACACTTCGCTTAGCTAATCAGTATTTTTGATATCTGTTTAGATTTAAGAAGATTATGCTCCGGTTTTTTTAATTTTAAAACCAATCTAGTTCATGAAGAAAAAGAGTTTTTGGTTAATTACCGTTTTAATGACGGTGGCTTTGCTTGGTGTTTTTGTAATGCAGCTGTATTACATCAGGGAGTCGTATAAACTAAAATCTCAGCTTTTTGATGAGCAGGTAAACCAAACGCTAACATCGGTAGTAAATAAACTACAGCGTAGAAATGTTGCCGATCACTTAAACAGGAAAGATGCTGAAAATAAACTGAAGCAGTTACAAGACTCCAGGCAACGGGCATTGGATATTAAGGATTTACGGCAACAATATGTACAAGAGGCAGAGCTGCGGCAAGCCGAGAGGGAAAATCAGATCGAAAGTTACCTGAACCAACAAGATAGTATCATCCGCGTATCTTATCGGGCGCCCAATGTAATTTCTGAAAGGGAATATACTTCGTTGAGTTCGAAGAACGGCGACAAGCTGGATTTACAGATGGATGCGATTATTGATATCAAGAGCCTTATTTTAAAAGGTTATAGCATGCGCTCCAAGCCTTTTACGGCGCCACCAAAAACATTCGAATTTAAAAGCCTGCAAAGTTTGCCCGATACATTAAGGTATTTGGTTTTTGATCCCAGAGATGGCACGCCCGGTTTTGCAAATGTTCCAAAGATCCCTAACGATTTACAGAAAAAATTTCAACGCGAAGATGAGATTGAGCGGAAAAAATTAGAACTTAAAATTGCAGCATTGGGCAAAGATACTTTTTCATATACCCGATCGAGTGTAGTTGAGGATGTATCTAAAGAATTGCAGGAAGCCAATGTACCAATCTATAAACGCATCAATTTTAATTCGTTAGGCGTTTTATTAAAGCAAGAACTCCTTGCCAATAATATTACACTAGAACCTTCTTACCGGATTTCGCTAGCGAGAAAAGATTCGACCATTTATATGACGGCATCTAACGTTAAAGGAGAGTTTTTGCCCGAAAACACCTACAAAACACCTTTGTTTGGAAACGATATCTTTCGCGATCCCGGGATGCTTTTCGTCAGTTTTCCGAATAAAAATTCGGCAATTATTTCTAACCTAAGTGCAACACTTGCCTCATCCATCGGCCTGTTATTGGTACTTGTTTTCATTTTCTCCTATACCCTTTACGCTATTTTAAAGCAGAAAAAACTGTCGGAGATGAAAACAGATTTCATCAATAACATGACGCATGAGTTTAAAACCCCTGTGGCTACTATCATGATTGCGAGTGAAGCTTTGAAAGATCCGGAGGTGACAGCAGATAAGGCCAGATTAAAACGCCTGGCAGGGATTATTTATGATGAAAATGTTCGTTTAGGGAATCATATCGAACGTGTTTTAAGTATTGCCCGCTTAGAAAAAGGTGAACTTAAAATGGAGAACACCGAAGTAGATGTGAACGATTTGATTGTGATTGTGCTGGATAGCATGGAATTGCAGTTACAGAAAAGGAATGCCATTATCAATGTACATACCGAGGCAGAAAATGCCATTGTATATGGCGATGAGCTGCATCTGTCTAATGTAATTTATAACCTTATTGATAATGCAAATAAATACAGTAGCGATACGCCAGAGATAACCATTACTACCCGCAATACAGGTAAAAATTTAATTATCGAAATAGCAGATAAAGGTATTGGAATGACCAAGGAGCAGTCTAAACGGATTTTCGACCAGTTTTATAGGGTGCCAACAGGTAATTTACACGATGTTAAAGGCTTTGGCTTAGGTTTAAATTATGTTCAGGATATAATAAAAAAATTGAATGGAACCGTTAAGGTAAGTAGCGAAAAAGATAGAGGAACCACGTTCGAAATATCTTTACCTTTATAAACAGTTAAACATCGGTACAAAAGCTTGCTTTATCGATACATTAAAATAGAGCAGATTTAATTTAGCTAAAATAGTGGAGTATTAATTTAATCTACAGCATAAATTAAACCGTTATGCATATTCAGAATCAAACTTTCAGTGTGGCCAGTGCTACATAGGTGAATAAAAACAAGAAAATGAAAAAAATACTTCTGGTAGAAGACGACCCAAATTTAGGTTTATTGTTACAAGACTATTTGCAGCTTAAAGGCAAGTTTGATGTAGTATTATGCACCGATGGCGAGGATGGATTGAGAACGTTTAATAAGCAGAACTTCGATTTATGTATTCTGGATGTGATGATGCCTAAAAAAGATGGCTTTACCTTGGGTAAAGACATTAGGAAGGTAAACACACAGGTACCCATTATTTTTGCAACGGCTAAAACCATGCTGGAAGATAAATCTGCTGCTTACGATTTAGGTGGTGATGATTATATTACCAAACCTTTCCGTATAGAAGAGCTTTTACTACGCATTAATGCGATGTTTAAGCGCGTGGCCAATAAAACAGATAACAACGATGAGGCTGCCGAAACACAGTTTTCTATCGGTCAATATCATTTCGATTATACAACCCAGATTATTACCGATAACGATCACCAGCAAAAACTTTCTACCAAGGAGGCCGAACTGTTGCGTTTATTGTGCTTGAAAAAGAATACCGTTTTAACGCGCGAAGAGGCATTGTTAAGTATCTGGCATGATGATAATTACTTTAACGGACGGAGTATGGATGTGTTTTTGAGCAAGTTGCGTAAGTATCTCAGGGCAGACCCGACAGTAGAAATTATTAACGTGCACGGAAAAGGCTATAAACTATTGGTGAGTTAGATTAATTAAACCAATCGTCCTCCTGAACTTGTTTCAGGATCTATCATGATGCCGATTTATCGTCATTTCGACTGGAGTGCAGCGAAATGAGAAATCTTTTATAGATCTCTCCACTACGGCCGAGATGACGGATCGATGAATTAGATATATAAATTCTCCTGAATAGCAGGAATAATATTTCTTTCCTGGGCAAGTTTAAATAAAGTATCAACTGCTTTTCGGCCTTCTTCACCAAGGTTTATGCTGTATTTATTCACATATAATTCGATGTGTTTGTACATCACGCTTTCTTCCATGGCCTGGGCATGCTGGCGGATAAAATCGATCCCCGATTTTGGATGTGCGAAGGCAAACTCTACCGACTGGCGGATTAAACGGTTCACTTTTAACTGTACCTCGCGATCTAAATTACGGTTGATTACGATGCCGCCCAATGGAATGGCACAACCTGTTAGTTTTTCCCAGTAATCGCCTAAATCAACAATTTTGGTTAAACCTTTATCCTGATAGGTAAACCTGTTTTCGTGAATAATCAATCCTAAATCAATCTGCCCGTTAAGTAAAGCCGATTCAATTTCAGAAAAAACAAGCTCCTGTTTGTTTTGTAAATGAGGATAAGCAATTCCCAGCAAAAAATTAGCCGTAGTGTATTTTCCTGGTATTCCAACCCTTAGTTTGGAGTCTGGCGTTTGGAGATCAGTGTCATTTTCTCCATCGAAATGATTCTTACTGATTAATAACGGTCCAACACCAAAACCCAGGGCACTCCCAGCGTCGAGTAAAGCATACTGGTTGGCAACATAGGCAAAAGCATGGAAACTTAACTTGGTAATATCTAATTCGCCCCTAAGTGCCTTTTGATTTAACGTTTCTACATCATCATAAGAAACCTCAAATTCTAATCCTTCTGTATCAATTTTATGGTGAATTAGTGCGTCGAAAATAAACGTATCGTTAGGGCAGGGAGAAAATCCTAGTGTAAGTTTCATCTATTTATTTTTTTTTCAGTTGTTAGATGGAGCCTTTGACAATTAAAATAACTATTTTAATGGTGTCGGGTTCATAAATCAAAATTAAGTACTGTGGTAAACTAATCAGTCATAATCAGTTCATTTCTCCAACAAAAGCAATGGCCCAATCGTTTAAATTTTTAATAGCTAAGCCAATTTTCCAATTGTCTTTATTTCTTGGTTCTACATAATTAGATATACTTCTAATCTGTAAGCAATCTATATTTAACTGTTTACTGGCATAGAAAACCGCGGCACCTTCCATACTTTCGGTAGTTGGGTTTAACCTCTTAATCAGGTTTTTAATGCTTTTTTCGCTCCCCGTTACACAGTTCATGGTTATCCCTTTTGCTACGGGTAGGTTAACGCTTTTGTGTGTTTTGGAGGTGTAATGGTTCTCTCCAAAACCTAAATCGCTTATGGTTAAAAATTCGTCTCCGTTTTCGGCGCCCAGTTCGGCAAAAGTATCTTCGGTAATATTTAATACGGTGCCTAAAGCTATATCCCGATCGAAGCTTCCAGCAATGCCGAAATTTACCACAAGACTATATTTAGATGAAAGATGTTTGCCCAGGGCAAAGGCTGTTGCTACCATTCCAACGCCAGTGATCAGCAGATCGAAATTTTTACTCTCTACAAAATCTCCCTCCGGCAAATTAAAATGTTGATAAAAGAAGGTGAGTTCGGCTTTTGTAGCAGCAACAACTAAAGTTTTCATAACGTAAAGTTAGCAGATTGTTTTCATTTAAGTTTTATGTAAGCTTTGGTCTTTAGTCTTTAAGCTTAAACCTTTATCCGTATATTTGCATTTTATTTTATAGTAATGATTTACATAACGAGAAAAGCATCCTTCAATGCGGCGCACAAATTGGCCCGTACCGATTGGGATGATGATAAAAACAATGAAGTTTATGGTAAATGTGCCAACCCCAATTGGCATGGCCATAACTATTGGTTATATGTTACAGTTAAAGGCGAAGTTAATCCAGAAACCGGTTTTCTTGTTGATTTGAAATGGCTGAAAGACGTAATGAATGACTATGTGGTAGATAAGGTTGACCATAAAAATTTGAATCTTGATGTAGATTTTATGAAAGGCAAGTTGGCCTCAACAGAAAATCTCGCCATAGAAATCTGGAAACAATTATGGGCGCCGATTGCAGATAGTGGTGCAGTTTTACATTGCGTAAAAATATACGAGACCGAAAATAATTTTGTTGAATACTTTGGTTAAAAACCTAAATTAATGAGCGATAAAGACGTATTGAAAGGCGAATCGAGAGACGGCTATGTAAAAATAGACCGTTACAACGAAGATAAAATTGAAGCTGTAGCTACACATTATAAAGATATTCTTGGCCAGTTGGGTGAAAATCCAGAACGCGAAGGTTTACTAAAAACACCGGAGCGCGTGGCCAAGGCGCTGCAATATTTAACACATGGGTACGATTTAAAACCCGATGAGATACTGAAGGGCGCAATGTTTGAAGAAGATTATAGCCAAATGGTTGTAGTTAAGGATATTGAAGTGTATTCGATGTGCGAACACCATATGCTACCATTCTTCGGTAAAGCACACATTGCTTATATTCCTAACGGACACATTGTAGGTTTAAGTAAAATCCCACGTGTAGTTGATGCTTTTGCCCGTCGTTTACAGGTACAGGAACGTTTAACGAACGAAATCAGAGATTGTATTCAAAATACCCTTAACCCAATGGGTGTTGCAGTTGTGATAGAATGCAGGCACTTATGCATGTCTATGCGTGGCGTGCAAAAGCAAAATTCGGTAACCACAACATCAGCCTTTACAGGAACTTTTTTAAGTAACGATAAAACAAGAGCTGAGTTTTTAAGGTTAATTACGGCAAGTTTAGATTAATAGTATCAGGTAGAAAGTAATAGGTATCAAGATAGGGCAATAGATAAAAACGCTAGCCGATAAACGCGATACGCCAAACTAATTATAATGAGAGCATATATTTTTCCCGGACAGGGAGCACAGTTTGTAGGTATGGGTAAAGATCTTTATGAGCACCCAAAAGCTGCAGCATTATTTGAACAGGCCAATGAAATTATCGGTTTCCGCATTAGCGATATTATGTTTAGCGGAACAGATGAAGAGCTTAAACAAACCAACGTAACCCAACCTGCAATCTTTTTGCATTCGGTTATTTTAGCCAAAGTCTTGGGCGATGATTTTAAACCAGACATGGTTGCAGGCCATTCCTTAGGCGAATTTTCGGCATTAGTGGCCGCAAACGCATTAAGCTTTGAAGATGGATTAAAACTGGTTATTGCGCGTGCAAATGCCATGCAAAAAGCTTGTGAAGCACAACCATCAACCATGGCCGCTATTTTAGGTTTAGCTGATGATGTAGTTGAAAAAATCTGCGCAGAAATTGATGCTGTGGTAGTTCCTGCAAATTATAACTGCCCTGGGCAATTGGTAATTTCGGGCAGTATAGAAGGGATTGATCTGGCTTGTGCTAAACTTACAGAGGCAGGCGCTAAAAGAGCTTTAAAACTAAATGTTGGCGGTGCATTCCATTCTCCTTTAATGGAACCTGCAAAAATTGAATTACAGGCAGCTATAGAGGCCACTCATATTTCTGCACCAATTTGTCCGGTTTACCAAAATGTTGATGCAAAGCCATATACTGACCCAACTGAAATTAAAGGCAATTTAATTAAACAATTAACGGGTGCTGTACGTTGGACACAAACAGTAGAGAACATGTTAGCTGATGGTGCAACTGAATTTGTAGAAGTTGGCCCAGGTAATGTGTTACAGGGATTGGTTAAAAAGGTAAGCCGCGAAGTACAAACAAGTAGTGCTGCCATAGCTTAATTTATTCAGAATAGAATATTAGTGCCAACGCCATAAACTCAGCTGTTTATGGCGTTGTTTTTTATCAATATTTAATATCTTTATCCGTAGATGAAAATGAGCTTTGGTGTAAAAATAAGATTTCTATTGCTTGTTTTGGGCTGTTGCCTCATTGCAACTTCTATTTCGTTAAGCAGGTTTACAACCAAAAATGAGCTTCTGGAGCACGATGCACAAGAGATTCAGCACAACCTTTTAATCAAAGAAAGATCTGTTCAAAGTTTTCTGGCTGATAAAAAACAGGTTGCCAAGGCCAAACAATTTCATCTCGATCCTAATAGTGCAATAGATTTTATCACTGTCTATCGCAAAAACAACGGTATAAATTTATTAACCTACCAAAACAATCAGCTTAAATTCTGGAGTACCTATAAAATATCAGAAATAGATCCAACTACAATAAAAGAGGGTAGTTCGGTATTGTTTTTTTATAACGGCTGGTATGAGGTGATTAAAAGTACCCAGGGCGATTTTAGTCTTATTTTCTTGATCACCATCCAATCTCAATATCCTTTTAAAGAAACAAAGTATTTTAAAAATGATATCGATCCAATTTTATCAAATACCAAGATATTAACATTTGCATCTTTTACCGATAAGGATGTATATGTAATAAAAAGCCTGGATAATAAGTTTTTATTCGGACTTAAGGTTAAGCCGGGGTATGCAGAAACCCATTATTCGGGTACGCAATTATGGTTGTTTGTTGCCGGTATGTTGTGCATCTGCATGTTTTTTAACTCTTTAAGTTCGTTTATTGCCCGGCGTGGACATATTGCCTGGGGTACCTTTTTATTGTTGTTTTTCTTCCTGGCATTTCGGTTAACAGATTTATATTATGGTTGGTTTAACCACAGGTTTACTTTAGATCTATTTGATCCAAGGATATATGCCGATAATTTTCTGATGCCTTCGCTGGGCGATTTTCTGTTGAATGTAATTGCACTAACCTGGCTACTCCTGTTTATGTACAACCATAAGGAACAATATAAGTTTCCGGGATGGATTAAGCGGAGCAAAATAATTGGAATTGTTATTCAGGCTGGCTTGATGGTGTTGATAGGGCGGATAGTTTGGGATACCGATGATATTTTCTTCGGGTTGATTTTTAACTCAAAAATTAATTTCGATATCGTTAATATCCTTAAGCTTAGCGGTACCAGTTGGGTAGGTATTGTGATTTTATGTCTGGCCTGGTTTCAGATTTACCTGATAACGGCTGTTTCTGCAACGGTAAGCAGTCAATTAAATGTTACCAATAAAGAGCGGGTTATTATTTTCTTAATTGGCTTTGCAGGTGTTTTTATCTACAAGCTAGTGGTAGATTTTAATGCATTTTTTATCGTTTTTGCTCTTGTATTATTTATCGTGGCACGGGCTGTTTATTTAAAAGAAAAAAACTTCTCAATCGGCATGTTTGCCATCGTATTTTTCTGCCTGGCCTTTAATACGTCTATTAAATACACCAAGTATAAAGATATTAAGGAAAGAAGTTTGCGGGAGCCTCTGGCCAGAAAGGTGCAATCGTCAGAAGATCCGAATGCCATTATTGCTTTAGGTACTTTGGGGAATGAAATTGTTAAAGATAATTTTCTGACAAGCTATTTTACTCAAAACCGAAAAGGCAGTTACTCGGTGCTCAAAAATCATATCAAAGATTATTTAGATGGCTATTTAAACCGCTACGATTATCAGATCTATCCATATGATAGATTGGGTGCTGCGATAGAAAATGCTGATACACCGCCGATTGATAAATATAAAAACCTGGTTGAGGCTGGCTCTGTTAAAATTGATGGGTCTAACTTTTTTTATCAGGTTAACAATACATTTGGTTATCAGGATTACTTTGGTATCATCTCCGTTGTAGATAATGGCAGTTTATTAGGTACACTCGTTATCGAACTCCGCTCGAAGCCGTATAATTATAACAATCGGCTACCCGATCTCTTAGGGGATCAAAAAATGATCAAAGACGAAGATTTTAAGGGTTATTCTATTGCCTTGTACAGCAATAATAAATTGCTTAATCAATCTGGAAATTATACCTACCCTTTAGATGGAAGCATATTTAAAGGTAAAAAGGATGATTTTATAACCAGTAATGATGATGAACTTCGTTACAGCCATTTAATCTATAAGCCTACTGATAGCAAAATGGTTGTAATCAGTAAAGAGAAGGTAGATTATGTAGAACGTTTAGCTGCGCTATCGTTTTTCTTCCTGATATTTATCATCTTCTCTTTGTTACTTTATGGTTTAATATGGCTAATCAAAAATCTCGATGATGATAAGGTGGGCTGGTTTAGTATCAATAGATCTTTAATGATCAATGCCAATAAAATTTTGTACAAAACCAGAATCCAGGTATCTATAGTGTTGGCAGTTGTGGCAACGTTGGTTATTGTAGGCTGGGGAACTTACTATTACATGAACAATGAGTACCGTGGGCAGCAGGATACTATATTAAAAGATAAGATTAGGAAGGTTCAACAGAATTTTGAAAAGCAGATTTTTAGTAATGGTATTATTGCAAACGACGAGAATGCAGCAGCAGATTTTAACAATTTTGCAGATATCAATAATGCGGATCTGAACCTATACGATCTAGGTGGTAACCTGATCATGACCACTTATCCAAAACTCTATAATTATAAAATTATTGGTAAAAAGATGGGCCCATCAGCCTTTGCTTCTTTAGGAGGCTTACATCGATCAGAATTTATCAATACTGAAGAAAAGATAGGCAACTTAACCTACGCTGCGGCATATGCCCCCATCAGGAATGCACAAAATAAAACAATTGCCTATATCGGCCTGCCAAATTATTCTACCGAAGAAGAATATACAGATAAACTGGCGTTATTTGTAAGTAACCTGATTAATCTTTACGCCCTTGTATTTGTGGCTATTGGCGTATTGGCTGTATTTTTGGCCAATCAGATTACCAGTCCCCTAACTTTTATTCAGGATAGTATTAGTAAAACGAAAATCGGGCAAAAGAACGAGCCCATCGTATGGCGTAGGCATGATGAGATCGGATCTTTAATTAAGGAGTATAACCACATGATTGCGGCTTTGGAAGATAGTGCGATTAAGCTCGCCAGATCAGAACGGGAGAGTGCCTGGCGCGAAATGGCGAAACAGGTTGCCCACGAAATCAAGAATCCGTTAACGCCTTTAAAATTAGGTGTTCAGCTGTTAGAAAAATCGTGGAAAGAAAAAGATCCAAACTTCGAACTCAAGTTTAATAAATTTAGCAAATCGTTTATAGAACAGATTGATAGCCTTTCGAAAATTGCTTCTGAGTTTTCTAATTTTGCCAAAATGCCCGACACCAATCTGGAGCGCCTTTCTTTACTTCCGATTATTGAACAGGCGAGAGAAGTATTTAAAAGCACGGAAAATGTAACCATTGATGTGCTTGATAAAAGTGAGAAGGACATCGAAATCATGGCCGATCACGATCAGCTTTTGAGAACGTTTAACAACCTGCTTAAAAACGCAATAGAAGCTATTGATGAGGAAACTTTATGCTGCATTACCATCATTATATATGTAGATGCAAAAAATGCATATATCGAAATAAAAGATAATGGGAAAGGCATCCCACCAGCCCTGCACGATAAAATATTTGTACCGAACTTCACTACAAAAACATCAGGTACAGGTTTAGGCTTAGCCTTTGTTAAGCAGGCTGTAGAAAATGCGGGAGGTTCAATTAAGTTTACCTCAATAAGCGGTTTAGGAACAACGTTCTATCTGAACTTTCCTTTAGCTTAAATTAAAAAACAGGTAGATATTGGTTAATCAGTGGTGGGATTTATCTCAGCTCCACTTGAGCCTTGCCCATGGTATTACCATCAGCATATAAAATTACGGTATATATGCCCTTTATAAATGGTTTAGGGTTTGCCCAGTCGATAACATAGGTACTGTCATCGTTATTGTAGTTAATAAAAATAGAATGGCTGAACTGCATATCCTGTCCATCAGCCTCAAAATGGTTTTCCTCGTCTGCAAGCAGGTTTCCAGCTGGATCGAATACCCGGAGATAAATGTTATGATGTCCTTTTTCTGCTAATTGGTTAGGCACAACATTAAAGCGCACACTTAACTTCTCGGCAGTAGACGATTTGGTTACTTCAACTTTTTTACCACTTGATTTCGTTCTGAAAGCAATAATTTCGGCAGATTGAAGCTTTAATACCGCAGCAGTTTTAACTTTCGCATTTAGATTAGCGTTTTCGTTCTCTAAGTTCGATGCCTTACTGCTGATGTTTCTTAGGGTATTCTGTAAACTATCGCGACTGTTTTTTAGGAAGATATTGTCTTTCTGCAACTGAATAATCTGATCATTGTAGTTTTTTACAAATGTTTTCAGTTCGTTTATCTGTGCATTGGCCTTGTCGAGTTCGCCCTGGGTAATCTGGTTTTTTTCTAAAGCTGCTTTAAGTTCTTCGATTTTTACCCGGGCAAGTTTCTGCTCTTCAACAAGTTTCTCGTTTAAATCCAAGTTCAATGCATTGACCTTATCCAGCTCTACCTCAATTTTTTCTACCTCGAGCCGCAGTTTATCCTTCTCTGTACTAACTGTAACAAATCTTTCACTTTGCTGTCGATCTTTAAAAAACAAGTAAGCATTTGTGCCAATTAAAGCTGCAATAACGATGACCAGGAAGTAAATTTTGTTTCTATCACCCTTATTAATCTTTTGTGGTTCCATTTTTAATAACGCTGTATCTTCTGTAAATTAATATACTTTTGTTCTCCATAGGTAAATGGGGTTACACAATTAATTTTAGTAGGGCGCAAATTAATTTTTTTTAAAAACTTATAAGAGTTTTTAAAAAAAATCGTTTACTTGCTAATGTTCATTTGTATTCAAATCAACACAAACACACAGCCTGAATAAAAAAATAAGACAGAAATAATGCTTAAAAACTTCCTATACGCACTTTTATCTTTAATTGTAGTACCTTATATATTAAATGCACAACCTTTATCAAAAATTGCACCAAAAAGGGAGTTTAGAGGTGTTTGGGTGGCTACTGTTACCAATATAGACTGGCCATCGAAGCCAGGTTTAAGCATTGACCAACAAAAGCAGGAGCTGATCGGTATTTTAGAAAGACATAAAAGTCAAGGGATGAATGCAATTATTTTGCAGGTTAGACCAGCAGCCGATGCGTTTTACGCAAAATCCAGAGAGCCCTGGAGCCAATGGTTAATGGGTAAACAAGGTTTAGCACCTGCACCTGGTTACGACCCTTTGGCCTTTGCCATTAAAGAAGCTCATTTCAGGGGGATGGAACTTCATGCCTGGTTTAATCCTTATAGGGCAAGTATGAGCAGTACAGCTGTTTTAAGCGAAAACCATGCTTATCGTAAACACCCTGATTGGTTTTTTACCTATGGTGGCAAAAAGCAGTTCGATCCGGGTATTCCGGATGTAAGGGAATATATTGTTCAGGTAATTTTAGATGTAGTAAAAGGATATGATATTGATGGAATTCACTTCGACGATTATTTTTACCCTTATAAAGTAGAGGGGCAAACGATTAACGATGGCAATACTTTTTACAAATACCCCAATAATTTTTCAGATATAAAAGACTGGAGGCGCAACAACGTCGATCTGCTCATCAAGCAGCTGGACGATAGTATTCATCACTATAAAAAATGGGTAAAGTTTGGCATTAGTCCTTTTGGTATCTGGAAAAATAAAAATGAAGATCCCGAAGGTTCTGCTACCAGTGGCCTATCCAATTATGCAGAACTTTTTGCCGATAGCCGTAAATGGGTTAGAGAAGGCTGGGTAGATTACATCAACCCTCAAATTTATTTTACGTTTACCAGAAGAGTAGCTCCCTATGGTATTTTAGTCGACTGGTGGAGCAATAATACCTTTGGTAGGCATGTTTATGTCGGACAGGGTGCTTATCTGGTAAATTCGAGGGCAGAAGCAGCATGGAAAAACTTAAGTGAAATACCCAATCAAATTAGATACATAAGAAATAACAACCGAATTCAAGGGAGCGTGTTTTTTAGTTCTAAATCATTAAGTACAGTTGCTAAAGCCGTAGGCGACTCTTTAAAAAATGATTTTTATAAGTACCCTGCTTTGCCACCGCAAATGCCATGGCTGGATGAAGTGCCGCCAAACGAGCCTCAAGCATTAACGGCTGATGCACTAAAAGATGGCGTACATTTAAAATGGCAACTTCCGTTAAAGGCAAAAGATGGAGAAACGGCCTCTGGATTTGTAATTTACCGCTTTAGTGAAGGAGAAAAAATTTCGGTACTCGATCCTAAGTACATCGTTAAAATAAGCTTTGAAGATTATCTGTCATATATTGATACCAATGTAGAAAGTGGAAAGCGGTATAGCTACCTTGTAACTGCGCTAGACCGATTAAAAAATGAAAGTGAACCGAGTGGGCCTGTTGGTGTCGAAGTTCCTTTAGCGAAAGAATAATAAGCGCTATTTATCTTTCTTATTGGTTGATTCTCTTTCTACAACAGCTGGATCGAGCACGATATGCTCCATATTGGCGTATGGGTTCTCCTGATTAATCATTTTCAGAAACATTTTAGCGCATTCTTTGCCCATTTGTGGCGCATGCTGATCAATTGTTGATAGGTTAGGTGTAATGTAAGCGGAGAATGCTTCATTGGCGAAACCAATTACACCAACTTCAGGGGGTGTTTCATCAATCTCTTTAAGCTTTTTAATTACGCCTAAGGCGGTAAAATCATCACCTGCAATAATAGCATCAGGTTTGTTTCTGCTGCGCATTAACTTGCCAGCGCCAAACCGACCATCTTTAATGGATAAGCCGCCAAAAATAATATGTTCTTCAACTAGCGGAAGGTTATGGTCTGCTAAGGCTGCTTTGTAGCCTTCTAAGCGATCGTTAAATATTTTAATCTGATGAACGGTGGTTACAAATGCAATTTTTTTATAGCCCTGATCGATCAAATGTTTCGTAGCGATATAACCTGCCTTAAAATCATCAAGTGTAATGGTAGGAACTTTTAGTTCTAGATTTACCCGGTCAAATAAAATAAGTGGTTTATTTTGCTTAATAATTTCGGCAAAGTGCGAAACATCTTTTGTTTCTAAAGACAAGGAGGCCATAATGCCGTCTACCTGCGCCTCTAGTAAGGTTCTTACGCCGTTTATTTCATTCTCTACAGATTCGTTTGATTGGTAGATAATAACACGGTAGCCGCTGTCTTTCAGCCCGTCTTCTATGCAATGGATAATAGATGCGAAGAAATGTGCCTGTACACTTGGTACAATTACACCAATAATATGGGTTTTGCCGGATTTTAATGCAGAGGCGAGTTTATTTGGGCTATAGTTTAATTTTTTAGCCATTTCAACAACAGCCTTTCTGGTGGCATCACTTATTGCCGGAAAGCCACTAAGCGCCCTCGAAACTGTTGATACAGTAATATCAAGCTCCTTGGCTATATCGTATATGGTGGTTTTCTTTTTCAATTGCAGATGGGGGGCGATCAATTATAGCGTAAATTTACTAAACCTTAATAATAATGTTCTTTTTATACATAAAATATAATAACACATAAAAACCGAGCACATAGGTTATGGCCCAAACTAAGGAAGCATTTATGGGGCTAAAAAACGGCGTGTAACAAGTTTCATAAAAGTGCACCAATAATCCTGTTTTTGTCCCATCAGATTTGGTAATCTGGATTAGGTTTAATACCCGCGGCATTAAGCCTGCCAAGAAAAAGACTGTTATCGCATTTACACCATAAACAACAAAAGGAGTGGTAAATTTTTTGTAGCCCTGAACATCGATGATCCAGTAACAAAGTGCCAATCCTATTGACGCCAATCCACCTGCATAGAGTACATAAGAACTTGTCCAAAGGGCTTTATTGATCGGGAACTGTAAATCCCAAAGTAAACCTAAAATAACAGCGGTTATACCTGTAGTAAATAACCAGGCTACCTTAGTTGCATTGTCTACATCTTTTCTGCGCATCCAAACGCCAACCAGAATACCAAATAAGCAGGTCCCTACTGCTGGTAATGTGCTCAGAACCCCTTCTGGATCCCAGGTTTTGGATGAGGCCCAGGTATGTGCTTCGGTTAAAATCCCGCGGTCGATCCAGGCAGCTAAATTCGTTTCTTTTTCCAGGTTGGGATAGCCTACTCCCGGTACAGGAATAAATGTCATTAAGGCCCAATAAAGGGCAAGGATTACGATTAAGATTTTGAATATGGTTTTGTTCGATACTTTGATGAAAATGATACTACTAATGATAAAAACAATGCCTATTCTTTGTAAAACGCCTAAAAGACGAACCGTTTGAAAAGCTTCCCAAATCGATCTCTCATCTATTATGGCACTGATAATTTTTCCGAAAATGGCCAAAAAGAAACCGAGTAAATAAAGTATAATACCACGTTTAATGGCTTTTATGATCGTTTTTTGATGTGAAGGCGGATCTGTTTTGCTGCTGCTCATGGCAAATGCAATGGATACACCAACAATCCATAAGAAGAATGGGAAAATTAAATCGGTGGGGGTACATCCATTCCATTCCGCATGCTCCAAAGGCGCGTAAATATGCCCCCAGCTGCCCGGATTGTTCACTAAGATCATTGCGGCTACGGTTAATCCCCTGAAAAAATCAAGAGATAACAATCGTGGTTTAGGTTCGGTCATGATTAGCTTGTTTGGGTTCAGCAAACTAATTTAGAGTATTGTTTTTAGAATGAGAAATTACTTATGAAGTTTAGTAAGGCATGGTGCGCTTGGGAAACTTCGTAAGTCTATGGAGATGTCTAGAAAAACTTCCGAAGTCTTGCAGCGCTCGGCCATCAAGACTCCGGAAGTTGGGCCAAAGCGAAAACCCACTTCTCGTTAATCTTATGACCAGTTATAAAGCCTGCTAAACCTGCTAAATCACCAAACCATTCTAAGACTTCGGACTTACAGATTGAACTTGGTTCGTCTGATAAATATGAACTGAAAGAAGAATATTTATAACCTTCCATTTTTTTTGCCAATCCTGAAGTTAATGGATTTTGGTGTATGTAAATGATGATCCGAGTATAGTAAGCCTCAGAATCGACCTTCTTCGATTTATACCGTCCTTGCCATAAACTTCCAACTCTGTTATAGCTTTGGTTTATTGCCTTGGTATAAGAAATAAGCATGTTTTTAATTCCCTTTTCATAATTCAACCCATCATTTACCCTGATAAAAAAATGAAAATGGTTTGGCATTAAACAATAAGCAAATACATCAACTGATGGCAAGACATAATTTTTAAATTGCCTTAAAAAGAAAATATAATTTCCATCTTCAAAAAAGATTTTACCCTTATTGTTTCCCCTATTGTAAATGTGGTAGCAGCAGCCTTCCTCTTTTTCATATTCTACTTGATTGAATAATTAATTAGGGATGGACTAATTGAGGAAGAAGTTAAATATTTTTTTTGAGAATCGAGTAAAGCGCGTTAAAAGTTTAGCTATGAAAAGTGTATTGGAGAGAAACTGGAGGTTTATGTCTTTTGCTAAAGACCTGCGAAGTCTTGCAAGGCTCTTGCCCATTGAGACTTCGCAGGTGAAAAAAATTAATCCACAAATTTCCAGCGTACAAAAGCCTCCATTGCTTCATATTCTGCAAGACCAAGCTCGTCGTAAGCTTTTGCCGTGTCACGGTTACGGTCTTCGGCGCGCTGCCAAAACTCTCTGGCATCATCACCAGGGAAAACCGCTCTGTCTTTTTGGCTCTGGTGTTTGAAAATCGCATATTTTTTACGCTCAAGCTCCTGTGGAGAAATTGGAACAGCCATTTCGATTTCATATGTTTCAAATTCGTGCCATGCACCGCGGTACATCCACAACCAGCAATCTTGTGCCCAAGCTTCTGTTTTGCGTAAACGTTTTAATGCTTCTAAAATAATATTAAAACAAACGATATGTGTTCCATGCGGATCTTCAAAATCGCCTGCCGCATATACCTGCTGAGGCTTAACTTTTTGCAATAGCGCTATTGTAAGTTCGATATCAGCATCCGTTACCGGGTTTTTCTGAACCTTACCGCTTTCGTAAAAAGGAAGCGCCTGAAAATGGATATGGTCATCTTCAAGACCGCAATATCTCGCGCCGGCAATAGCCTCGCCTTTTCTGATCAATCCTTTAACTGTTTGGATCTCTGGCGTATCTATCTGGTTTGGTTGTTTCTGCTCAATAAAGGTTCTCATTTTGTTATAGAGATCCTTCAAATGGGTATTGTCCATGCCCATTTTCTCTGTAAAATCTACATTGAACTCAACAAAACGAAGCGCATCATCATCCCAAACTGCAGTATTACCTGAGGTTTGGTAAGCTACATGTACGTCATGCCCTTGATCAACCAGGCGGAGAAAAGTACCACCCATCGAGATCACATCATCATCAGGGTGCGGTGAGAAAATAATTATTCTCTTTTTAGCAGGCTCTGCTCTTTCCGGGCGCTGCGAATCATCAGCATTCGGTTTACCTCCTGGCCAACCTGTAATGGTGTGCTGTAATTTATTAAAGATATGGATATTGATATTGTACACTGGTCCTTTTTCAGTAGCCAGTTGCGCCATACCATTATTGTTGTAATCGTCTTCGGTTAACTTTAAGATCGGTTTTTTCAAGGTATTGGCCAGCCAGATCACCGCTTTACGGATCAGAGCATCTGTCCAAACACAGTCTTTCACCAACCATGGGGTGTCAAAGCGGGTCAGTTCTGAAGCTGCAGGTGCATCAAGGATAAACTCCACATGGTCAGAAAGCTGTAGGTATGTTGCCGGAACATCGCCCGAAATTTCGCCTTCAACAGCTTTTTTGATAATCGAAGCCTTTTTACGGCTCCAGGCCATTAATATAATTTCCCTTGCTTTGAAAATTGTACCGATACCCATGGTAATGGCCTTAGTTGGTACAAAGGTTTTTCCGCCGAAATCGCGTGCGGCATCGCGGCGGGTAAGGTCATCTAAAGTAACTAAACGGGTACCAGAATTTGGTGCAGATCCCGGTTCGTTAAATCCGATGTGACCTGTACGGCCGATACCTAAAATCTGGATATCAAGACCACCAAGATCACCTATTTTCTTTTCATATTCTAAGCAAAATGCAGGAATATCTTCCAGTGCAAGCGTACCATCAGGGATGTGAACATTCTTCTTATCAATATCAATATGATTGAAAAGGTTTTCGTTCATAAACGTAACATAACTTTGTGCCGCAGTTGGCGCCATTGGATAATATTCATCCAAGTTGAAAGTAATTACGTTTTTAAAACTCAAGCCCTCTTCTTTGTGCAGTCTAACCAGTTCGGCATAAACCGCAATTGGGGTAACACCTGTTGCTAAGCCCAGTACTGCAGGTGTGTTGCTTGCTTGTTTAGATTTAATGAGCTCGGCAATGCGGTGTGCAACATTAATTGAAGCAATTTTTGGATTTTCGAACACGCTTACCGGTAATTTCTCGAAACGTGTCTCCTCCAGTAGATTTAATCTAGCCATTTTTTTTATATGGATTTTAATGTACGGAGCAGTAAATATAGAGAGTTATGCCCAATTTGTAACAAAGGATATTTACTTTTATTGCAAGTATTTATATAAAATTCGATTAAAGGGGCAGACAAACGTTTGATCTTTTTAAGATAAAAAGCCAATATGAACACACAGATTGAAAAGTTGTATTCGAAAGCAGGGAAATCGGAACGCTTAATTATAGGATTGATGAGTGGTACATCAATGGATGGACTGGATATTGCGCTTTGTTTGGTAAAGGGAAGCGGTGCTGAAACGGATATCAGGATTTTAAAATTTAAAACAGGCGATTATACGGATGATTTTAGAGCCAAAATAAAGGCCGTTTTTTCTAAAAAAGAAGTCGATTTACAGTTGGTGTGCTTAATGAATGAGCATATTGCGAATACCCATGCCCAACTAATAAATGAAGCCCTGGAAGAATGGGGCTATAAAAATGAGGATATAGATTTTATAGCCAGCCACGGACAAACCATATTTCATGCACCAAAATCGTTGCATCAAATGACCGATTATCCAAACGGGACATTACAAATTGGTGATGGAGACCATGTCGCGCTAAAAACCGGAATTATCACACTTTCTGACTTTAGGCAAAAACATTTGGCTGCTGGCGGCGAAGGTGCTCCCTTAGCAGTTTATGGCGATTATTTGATGTTTTCGAAAGCTGGTGAAGATCGCGTGATGTTAAATATAGGTGGCATAGCAAATTTCACCTATTTGCCGGGCAGTACGGATGCCAGTGAAATTTTTTCGACGGATGTTGGCCCAGGAAATACTTTGATGGACCAGTATATGCAGAAACATTTTAATCAATTTTATGATAAAAATGCAGCTGTTGCCTTGGCAGGCGAATCTAATCCCAGTCTATTGTCTGCGTTGTTAAATTGCAGCTTTTTTGATCTGGATTTTCCTAAAACCACAGGACCGGAATTGTTTAATCTGGAGTATTTAATCAGTGCACAAGAACAGTCTTCAACAACTGGTCTAAGTGCAGCCGATATAATGGCTACCTTATGTCATTTTTCTGCAGAAACCATTACTAATGCCATTAAGCGTTGCTTTGGCGAAGATGCTAAAGCAAAGGTTTTTATGAGTGGTGGAGGAATGCATAACCCCTTGCTTGTACAACTTCTTAAAAGCAAGCTACCTTTTTGCAAATTCCTAACCACTGACGACTTAAATATTGATCCCGATGCAAAAGAAGCTGTTTTGTTTGCTGTGTTGGCCAACGAAACACTCTGTGGCAAACCGATAAACTTTGGCGATAGGCAAGGCGTGCCTTCGGTTTGCATGGGCAAAATCAGTTTACCAGCTTAAGTAAGCACAATTTTGTAAATCAGTTTGTAAAGGTTAAAAATTTGGTTTGTGCGGTATTTTGTTAAATTTGTTTTAACACTAATCTTCTAACAAAACCAAATTTTATGGAAAAAAGTTACCTAAAATGGTCACCAGGATTCTTCGCAATTTTGTTGATCCCATTTCTGCTGCTCTTATTTACAGAAATGGCGCAGGCACAAAACAAACGGTATACCATAAGCGGTAAGGTTACCGATGCCGCAAATAACAGCCCTGTTCCCGGTGCTGTTGTGAAAATTATCAATACAAATCTCGTAACAAGCACAAGTTCGGGTGGAACGTATAGCTTTTCGGTTGATTTAGCACCTGGTAAATATCAGATCCAGATTTCTTTTATCGGCTTTAAATCGAATATCGAAACGGTAACACTTGGGGATAATGCCACAGTTCAGGCAAATAGTGCTTTAAGTGGTGATGCAGTGGGGCTCGATGAGGTAATTGTTACGGGTACCTCTCAGGGAACGACCAGAAAGCAGCTCGGTAGTTATGTGAGCACGGTAAAAGGTGATGATTTAAACAAGGCGCCTAGTGGAAATGCACTGGCGTCATTACAAGGTAAAACACCCGGCGCACAGATCAGCCAAAATTCTGGAGACCCAGCGGGCGGAATTTCTGTTCGTTTAAGAGGAGTGAGTTCGGTTAACTCATCATCAGAGCCACTTTACATCATTGATGGCGTAATTGTAAACAATTCTACAACCAGAGTAACCAATACATCAGGGAATTACGATAATATTAATAATGGGGTTCAAGTTGGAAATATCGGGCAGAATAGAATGGTTGACATTAGTCCATCTGATATTGATCATATAGAGGTTTTAAATGGTGCTGCTGCTGCGGCCATTTATGGGTCGAGGGCAAATGCAGGGGTAATCCAGATTTTTACTAAGAGGGGTAAAACTGGGGAGCCGCAAGTAAGTTTTAGCACCAGCTTAACAATCAGTGAGCTTCGTAAACAGATTGAAGTAAACCAAGCTCCCATCAGATTTGGGGAAAATGCAAACTCTGTAACGCAAGATATCATTCAGACCGTTATCATTCCTCCAGCTACTGTTGCAGCGTTAGATGTAAGGCAGACTCCGGTTACCAGATACAATTATCAGGATTATATTTTCCACACCGGGGTGGGTACAGATAATTCAGTCTCACTTTCTGGTGGAAACGAAAATACCAAGTTTTACACTTCGGCAGGTTATTTTTCCAATCAGGGGATTATCAGAAATACAGATTTCAAAAGGATGAACTTTAGGGCAAATCTGGATCAAAAAATTAATAACTGGGCGAAGATGACTGCGGGCTTTAATTATGTGCATAGCGATGCCAATGAAAAACCGGATGGAAATTCATTTTTTTCACCCATGAATTCAGTCACCATTATTGGTAATTTTCACGATATTTTTGCAAGAGATATATTAGGCAATTTAAAAGCAGTTGGAGAGAGAGGTCGTGTAAATCCGGTATCGGTTATCGAAGATATTAAACAACGCGAGTTTACCAACCGAATTATTGCCAATTTAGGCTTAAAGCTTAATCCGGTAAAAAACCTGACTATAGATTATACCATGGGGGTTGATAATTCAATCCAAAACGGAACAACATTTATTCCGCCCTTTACTTATAATGTGAGTACTGGTTTTTATGGTGGTGGAGCTGGTTTAGACCCATCCTTAAATGGTTATGCCAGTGCCGCAAATGCAACAACGACACTGTTTAATAATGAATTAAATTTCACCTACGATGCAAAAATATCTGATCTGTTAGGTTCTACAACGCAATTGGGTGGATCGTACCAATATCAGAAAGATTTGTTCAGTTTGTTAAATGGTAGAGGGCTTGCGCCGCTTATTCAAACCGTAAATGGTGCCAGTACAATATTGCCAAATAATGATAACCGGTCAGAATTCTCAATAAGCGGGGCGTATTTACAACAGAATTTTAAATATAAAGACCATCTTTTTGTTACGGGTGCAATCAGGGTCGATCAATCAACTGTTTTTGGTGAGGGCAACGGAACACAATTTTATCCAAAAGCAAATGTAAGTTATGTGTTGTCATCAGCTAATTATTGGAAGGGCCTTGGCGTTTCATCTTGGTGGAATGCGTTCAAGCTTCGGGCAGCGTATGGCGAATCGGGTAATTTAACGGGGATTGGTGCTTATGATCGTTTTAATGTTTATTTACCCAGTGCGTTAAATAGCAAAACATCGCTAGCATCCAGCAGCACACTTGCTAATACTGATGTTAAACCAGAGCGTCAAAAAGAATTGGAATTAGGTACAGATATGTCGTTTTTTAATAACCGTTTAGGCTTGACTTTTAGCTGGTACAATAAAAGCGTTAAAGATCTATTATTGGGAGTGATAATTGCTCCTACTACGGGCTATTCTAGTCTTTTGGATAATATTGGCGGGTCACTTAAAAACAAAGGGATTGAACTTATGCTTACGGGTGTGCCAGTTAAAACCCAGGATTTTACCTGGACCACCACAGTAATTTACAATAGAAACCGGAACAAAATTATCGGATCTGGTGCGCAGCGTTTAATCAATACAAATGCAGGGGCGCCAGTTTCTATAACAGACGGTTATCCTGTTGGTGTTTTTTATGGAACTTTCTTTGCTAGAAATGCTGATGGAAGTTTATTAACCAATGCGCAAGGGATTCCATTAACAGAAAGAGGTGTTCAAAAATCGCCAACTGAATATACTGTACAACGCGATGCGAACGGATTGCCTACGGGAGATCCGCTACGTAAGGTTCTTGGTGATCCAAACCCAGACTATACAGGGTCATTTGTAAACGATTTTACTTATAAGAAGTTAAGTCTTCATATTCAGTTAGATGCCGTACAGGGTGGCGATGTTTGGAATGCCGATTGGAGAACCCGTCAAGGAGTGGGTAATGGCAAGGTAGCTGAAGCAGAATATTTAGGCCAGCTGCCACGTGGCTATGTTGCCGGAGCTTACAATGTTGAAGAGTGGCGCATTGATGATGGTTCCTTCGTTAAACTGCGGGAAATCTCTTTAAGTTATAATATTGGTAAGGTAAAGTTTGTTAAAGATCTTACCGTGAATATTAGTGGTAGAAACTTGGTTTCATGGGACAATTATAAAGGTTATGACCCTGAATTGAATGCGGGTGGGCAATCGACAATTTTAAGAAATATCGACTTTGGTGCTGTACCTATTCCGCGTACATTTTCTTTCGGTCTACAAGCTAAGTTTTAATTCATTGAAAAAATAAATTATATTAAGATGAAAAATTCAAGATCAAAATATATTCGCTACACATTTCTCTTTGCATTAGCAGTTTCATTGGCTGCTTGTAAAAAGGAATACTTAAATCCTAACGGTGCTGTAGCCGATGATGTGCTCCTTTCTACAAGAGGTTTGACCGGAATTACGGTTGGCCTTCAGAAAAATTTCTCTACAACCAGAGCAGGACTTCTCTATGCCGCAACTACTGTTAATGGTATAACTACCAACGAGTTAATTTCTGTTAATACAGGAAATACCAATGAAGATAGGTTGATGACTGGAGGAGTACTTGTAGATGGTACAAATTCGGTATTGCTGAATGTTTGGACCAGTTCAAATAAAATCATTTTCGACGCAGATAATGTGATTAAGAATGCCGCTAATCTTGCTGATAAAGGGTTGGCTTCGGGCCTAATTGCACATGCCAGTATATTTAAAGCCTTAGCGTTAGGTAACTTGTCAGAGTTTTGGGAGAAAGTTCCAAACGGAACTGGGCAGAACGTAACTTTTATTACGAGGGCTGAAGGCTTTAACAAAGCTATTGCGACTATTGATAATGCTTTGGCCTTAATTGCAGCAAACCCAATAAGTACCTCGTTTTTGGGCAACATTCCTACAGGAATAGATATCCCAAATACTTTGAATGCCTTAAAGGCTCGTTATGCATTGTTTGTTGGTAATTATCCCCTTGCCTTAAGTAGTGCCAATGCTGTTGATTTAACCAAAAGGTCGGCACTGACTTTTGATGCACAAAACCTCAATCCAATCTTTGAGGTCGCCACCTCTACCAATAATGTAATTCAACCGAAAAATATAAACTTAGGACAAACCGGTGCTAATATTCCAGATGCAGGCGATGCAAGAATTCCATTTTATACAGCAATTAGCACTACAGTGCGCATTAATGGCTTTGGCGCGGCAAGCTTAACATCAATTCCAGTTTATCTACCTGGCGAAATGACTTTAATTAAGGCAGAGGCATATGCTAGACAGGCAACTCCTAATCTGGCATCATCATTAACTGAACTAAATAAAGTAGTAACACGTCCGGCAACAGGAAATGCGCTCGATCCTAATTATGGAATGGGAGCAGGGTTGCCGGCATTAACTGGCCCTTATACACAACAACAGCTTTTAGATCTGATTTACAAACACCGTTGTATTGAACTCTTTATGTCGGGCTTAAAACTCGAAGATATGAGAAGATTTGCTCAACCTTTAGCTGATCGCAAGCGTGATTTTTTCCCTTATCCTTTCGCAGAAAGAGATAATAATACCAATACCCCTAAAGATCCTATTTTCTAGCAGATGAAAAAGTCCCGATTTTTGTCGGGACTTTTTTATAAAATATTCAATTCCTTTTCTCGGTAACGCGAAAGCGATTCATGATCTAAATCTAACTCCGTTATCAAATAACTAATGCTTTCTATCGGGCAAACCCTTAATCTTAAAGCAATATCCAGCTTTTCGGAAATACAAAGTACAGCGGTTTTTTTTGCACAGGCCAGCATGGCCTTTTTAAGTTGGTTAATCTCCCAGTAGGTATCCGTTAAGCCTTCATCTGGGTGGATGGCGCTGGTTCCCATCAGGCATAAATCAGCCTTAATTTCTGAAAGTTGCGTAATTACCTGTCCGCCATAAGTAACCTGTGAATTTTTAGAAAACAAGCCACCAATTAAAATCACTTCGATATTATTGTATTTAGCAAGTTCTACTGCAACCAACGGACTAATGGTGAAAAATGTAGCAGATAGGCCCTGTGGAAGTCGTTTCACAAATTCTAAAATCGTTGTTCCTCCTCCGGTTAAAACTACCATGCCATCTTTTATCAACTGAACGGCTTTTTTGCCAATCGCAATCTTGCTATCTCTGGCATAAACCGTACTATCGTCAAAAGAACTGTGATAAGATTTCGATAAAGCGCCTCCGTGAACCTTATAAAGCAAGTTTTCATCAACAAGCTCTTGCAAATCCCGTCTGATGGTATCTTCCGAAACATTAAGCAGTTGAACCAGATCAGAGGTTAATACCCGGTTATGCAGGTTAATCTGGCGCATGATGAAGTCGTGGCGTTCTTTTTTCAGCATAAATCATTTGATTTTCTACGAATGTATAAAAAGATTTTAAAATTATATTATTTGCGTTTTTATGCGTGTTTGTGCGATAAAGTTTTGTCTGTTAGCATAATAAATCTTTCCTATTTGTTTTTATTTTCAAAAACATTCATCATATTTACTTAACTAACATCAAAGCTGCGGTAATTTGCGCGTTTGATAAACCGGAATACAAACAACAACTTCTAATAACCACTTTCTTACTAACAAATTATGAAGAAAAAACTATTCTTTAGTTTTATCGGTATGATTATGCTGTGTGCGCAGGTTTTCGCGCAACAGATAACGATTACCGGTAAGGTCAGCTCCGCTGACGGCCCCATTCCCGGCGTTTCTATCCGGGTGAAGGGGAGTACCATGGTGTCACAATCCAATGGTAACGGAAATTATTCGATAAAGGCATTAAAAACCGATGTATTAACATTTTCTTATGTTGGATACAAAAGTGTTGAAAGAGCTGTTGGTGCAAATAGCATCATTAATGTAACCCTTTCTGCTGATGCCAGCAATCTTAATGAGGTTGTGGTTACTGCCTATGGGATTGATCGCGATGCTAAATCGTTAGGCTATTCAACGCCAAAAGTTTCCGGATCTGAAGTTGCCGAAACCCAGAGAAACGATTTCTTTGGAGGCTTGCAAGGTCGTGTTCCAGGTTTATCGATTAATAGTACCAATGGAAACCCAGGAGCCTCTGCGCAGATTGTTTTACGGGGATTTGTATCGATCAGCGGAGATAATAATGCACTGATTGTTGTAGATGGTGTGCCGATTAACAACAGTACATTAAATCAAACAAGAGAGTTAGTTTCGGGAGCCGCAAACAGAGACCAGGATTACTCTAACAGAGGGATGGATATTAACCCAAACGATATCGAAAGTTATGTGATAATGAAAGGGCCTGAGGCCACAGCGTTATATGGAAGTGCCGGTGCCAGTGGCGCAATTTTGATTACCACAAAAAAAGGTAAGGCTGGTCGCGGAAGCATTAATTACAATAATTCGTTTAGGGTAGAGCAGCTGAATAAGTTTCCAGAGATACAAACTAAGTACAACTCGGGGCTTTCTAATGGAGTTTACGATGGTGGAAGTTCTAACTTTTTTGGGCCGGCATTTTTACCAAGTACACCACTTTACGATAATATCCATAATTTTTTCGAAACAGGTTTTACGCAAAAGCATAATCTATCATTTGAAGGCGGAACGGAGCAGTTTTCTTATCGCTGGTCTAACGAATACACCGATACTAAAGGAACAATCCCTACAACAAGTTATAGGCGGATCTCATCGAGGATAACTGCTGTTGGTACCATCTCACCGATACTGAAACTAACAAGCACTTTCAACTACATCAATTCTAATAACGATAAGGCAAATAAAGGTGCTAACGGATCTTTGCTTCAGTTGATGCGGTTTAGTTCTGCCTACGATGTTCAGAATTACCAAGATATCAACGGAAACAGGATTTTGCATCTGGCAAGCATCTATTCGGAATTCGATAATCCGCTTTGGGATGTTGTTAAAAATGTGAATAACGATAAGGTTAACAGGTTAATTGCAAATACGAATGTGGAACTAAAGCCGACAAAATGGTTAAGGATTAATGGGATTATTGGAGCCGACATTGCCAATACCAAAGGATTGTCGGTATATCATGCTCAATCTTACCGTGGTTCGGGTTCTGCCGCAGCCCCGACAGGCGGAACGGTTATGACCTATGATCAGTTGACCAAGGTATTTAATGGATCGTTAACGGCCAGTGCCAAGCATAAATTTGGAGATTTTAACAATACCTATGTTATTGGTGCTACTTTTAACGATTATAATTCTACTACCGATTCTCAGCGTGGTACGAATATGTACGATCCAAATTTTTACAGTATCAATAATACGCTGCCAACAACACAGCGTACATTAACCTATGTAAACCGCTACCGTACAGTTGGTGCTTTTGCACAGGCCATAATGGGCTACAAAACCTTATTGTATTTAACCCTGTCGGGTAGGGTTGATGGCGCTTCGCGGTTAATGCCAAACAATCCATATTTTGCCTATCCATCAGCAAGTTTGGCCTTTAACTTTACCGATCTGGCCACCGTTAAAACGGCTTTGCCATGGCTGGATAACGGTAAGTTAAGAGCCTCATATGCATTAACAGGTAAAGAGCCCTGGAGAGAATATTCTACAGGTACAAACTACGAAGCTAAAAGATTTACAGGTGGTGGTTATGCCTATTCGTACTATGGTGGTAACCCAGACTTAAAGCCCGAGGTATCTGAAAATTTCGAAATCGGTACTGAAATGCAATTTCTGAAAAACCGGATCGGACTTGATTTTAACTATTACAACCTATTAAGTAGAGATCAGATCATTAACCCACGCTTAAGCTATGGTACAGGTTTCGTTTTAGAGATGATGAATGGGGGTACGGTACGTAACCGTGGCATCGAAGTACAGTTAACAGGTAACCCGATAAAAGGAAAAGATTTTAACTGGAACACTACTTTTAACTTTACCCGCAATCGTGGTGTGGTATTATCGCTGGCAAATGAGCTTCCGGAACTTTACGAATCTGATACCTGGGTAATTGGTGAAATCAGAAGCGCAGTTCATCCTGGCTACAGTACGGGCGCGATTAGCGGAACCAGGTTTGATCGAAATAATAGAGGAGATATCTTGATTAATACGTCTTCTGGTTTGCCAACAAGCTCTGATACACAATATTATCCCATTGGCGACAGGAATCCAAAATTTACGCTGGGTTTTGTAAACAGATTTAGCTACAAAGGCTTTAATCTCTCTTTCCTATGGGATTTAAGATATGGCGGCGATGTAGTTAACGGTACCGAGTACGCATCTTACATTAAAGGGATTAGTTTGAAAACCCTCGATAGAGAGCTGCCGCGCGTAATTAAAGGGGTTTTAGCCGATGGATTGCAAAATACGGCCAACCCTACGGTTAATACGATTGCAGTAACACCTTTCTATGCTTCTAACTACTATTCTCTTAACGTATCGCCAGAGATGTTCGTAGAGCGGAACATCAAAACACTGCGTTTAAGGGATGTTACGCTGGCATATGATTTTCCCCCATCGCTGGTTAAACGCATCGGATTTATCCAGAGCTTCGGGGCCTTTTTTACTTTAACCGATTCGATATTGATTACCAATTATTCAGGTGGCGACCCAGAGAGTAATGCAAATTCGCCAGGTGTTGGGGGTATTGGTGGTTTCGGTATCGATTATGGTAATGTTGGCAAACCGATAGGTTTTAATGTAGGATTTAGGGTTAAATTATAGTGAACAACATGAAAAGATTATATAAACTATATATTGCTGCGGCAGTATTATTAATGGCCGGAGGATGTAAAAAATACCTCGATATCAATACAAATCCTGCCGTGCCTCAAACCAGTAAAGCAGAACTGTTGCTTCCTCCCATTCTATTTCAAATGACAAACGGAACCTCACAGGATTACCGCTTTATCTGGAAAATTACGCAAAATCTTATTGGTGCATCAACTGATGATGGATCTATTGCTTTTGAAAAACACACTTTTGTACGTTCGAGCGATAATGGAGGTGTAATCTGGAGAATGACCTATGTTGATTTGGGTTTGAACCTGGAAAATTTAATTAATGATGCAGTTGCCAATCAAAAATATGAGTATGCTGCAATTGGTTATGCAATTAAGGCCTGGGCCTATCAACAAACAACGGATCTCTATGGCCCGATTATTCTGGATGAGGCTTTTACACCAGGAATGTTAAGGTTTCCTTACCACGATCAGCCAGAGGTATATGCAAAAGTGCGTTACTATTGCGAGCAATCGCTTAAGTATTCTACAATGAAAAGCCCACTTAATTATGCTACACAATTGGCAAGTGTTACCGGAGATGGGATTTATAAAGGAGATATGGCCAAATGGAGAAAATTTGTGTATGCTATTTACGCTTTACAGTACAGTCATTTGGTCAATAAACCAGGATTTACTGCCATGTATGCTGATAGTGTTGTTAAATACACTGATTTATCTTTTGCCAATGAAGCGGAATCAGCAACGGTTTATTTCTCTGCGGCAAGTACCGATGATACCAATCCATTCGGTCCCACATTGGGTTATATCAATCCTTCAGGACCGACAGCTACCTATTATGGACGGATTTCGACCACTATCTTAAACTATCTTGCAGGTGGAGTGAGGGGAGTACCTACCACAAATCCAACAAGCTCACTCGATCCACGGTTGAGCAGGATGTTGCCGGCAAGTACGGCTACAGCTACTTTGGGCAGGTATATTGCCGGCGTTCCAACGCAGGGAAGCAGTACATCTGGTCTTCCTATTGTTTTCGGAAGCATCCCCGCTGGTGCTACTACCTATAATGGGAAATATATTTTTGCCGATGCAGCGAGATATCCGATCATGACCTATTCGCAATTACAGTTTACAAAAGCAGAAGCCTTGTTTTTACAGGGAAAAACAGCAGATGCTTTTACTGCATACAGGCTTGGTATATCTGGCCATATGGTTTTTTGCAACACTTATGGCAGGGCTTCTAAAAACCCTGATCCTTTGATAACTGATACCGAAATTAATACTTATTTGGCCTCTAATGAAGTTGCCCAAAGTGCCGCAACACTAACATTGGCCGACATCATGGGGCAAAAATATATTGCCCAATGGGGCTGGGCCGGTTTAGAGCAATGGTCTGATATCAGGAAGCATCATTACAGTGCAACGGTATTCAGGCAGTTCTATCAAATTCCTACAGCCGACCTTCTTTTAGGCGGGAAATATGCTTACCGTTTCAGGCCACGTTACAATTCTGAATATGTTTGGAATAGTGAGGAGTTACGCAAGTGGGGCGGGCTAGATGTTGATTATATGACCAAAGAAACCTGGTTTAGCCAGCCATAATTTTTAATTTAAAAAATATCAAGATGAAAATATTTTCTAACTTATTTGCCAGTCTGTTTATTGCAATGGCTTTAACGGGTTGCACCAAAAATGTACTCGATTATGGTGAAACAGAAAAATTGACCAGCGACCAGGCTTTATTAAAGGTGAACTATGCCTCTTACTATTATAACAATAGGGCGATAGCCATTAAAATTAACGATAAAAGAGTTAGTAGTGTAATTACTGCACGTACTCCTTTTCCTGGTGGTGGGTATAACACAGGAGGCAGTTCTACGGCTGATTTCCTTGCTGTAAGTCCTGGCAATCTAAAACTATCGATTATCCTTCCCAAAAAGAAGGATGATGGAACTGATTCGGTTGTGTTATATAGTACAACCTTCCAGATAGAAGCAGGCAAAAATTATGTTGCGCATATTACCGATACCGCTGCAAATACCAAGAATGTTTTAACTCAGGAAAGTTTTACCAGGCCGGATACGGCCTATTGTAAATACCGGTTTATCAACTTAATGCCAAATGTACCATCTGTAGATCTATATTACGGAACCAGTGCAAGCGATAATACAAAAGACTCGCTCATTGCAGGCAACGTAAATTATTTAAACATTACTAACGAGATTACATTAAGGTCTGCGCAATCAAAAACCTGGAAAATCAGGCCGGCTGGAGCAGCAATAACAACCGCAACAGTTCTTGCTAATTATACCAGTGCAAGTACTTTTTTAAACAAAAGGGTTTATACCATTTTTGCCAGTGGCTATAGTGGCATCACAACGGCACCACGTAGACCTTACGTATCGTTCTTTTTAATCAGATAGATTAAATTACAGACATAAAAGCCAACCCATAGCGGTTGGCTTTTTCATTTCCCAGATTTTTTAGCAGCATAGAAAGAAATAAAGATAATGCAATAACTGCTTAATAATCAGATAATGCGCTTTTTTGCGTGTTTGTGCGGTAATATAGATGTTGCAAAACCAAATTTGTTTTTTTTAATCAAATAATTAGTGATATTTACTTAAATATTGCTGTTTTATGCGGTATTAAGACTAAACTACAAAACAATTCTAAACTTACGTTTATGAAAAAAAAACTACTATTAATTTTTCTTGGTACGTTTGTGTTGCTGGCCCATGCCATTGCACAACAAACTACCATTACAGGTAAGGTTACATCTGAGGATGGACCAATACCAGGTGTTTCCGTTAGAGTAAAGGGAAGCACTATCGTTGCACAATCTACCGCCGACGGAAATTATTCTATAAAAGCCTCCAATGGTGATATATTGGTGTTTTCTTATATCGGTTATGTAACTACAGAAAGAACTGTTGGCGCAGGTAAAACAATCAATGTTAGCCTGAAAACAGATGCTCAGGGGCTGGATGATGTAGTTGTGGTGGGTTATGGAACTCAGCGCAAAGGCAATCTTACTGGAGCAGTTTCTACCATTGATGTAAAAAAGACGCTGGAGGGCAGGCCAATTGCAGATGTTGGTAGAGCACTACAGGGTGCTGCATCTGGTTTAAGTGTAACTGTTCCCAGTGGAGAGATTGGTTCTGACCCGGTGATCAAAATTAGAGGACAATTGGCATCATTTGCTGGGGGAAGTTCTCCGTTGATTTTATTGGATAATGTAGAGATTCCAAGCATCCAATTGGTTAATCCAAATGATATTGCCTCTATTACCATTTTGAAAGATGCAGCAGCAGCATCTATTTATGGCGCTAAGGCCGCTTTCGGTGTGGTATTAATTACTACTAAACAAGGCTCAGGCACTGATAAGCCATCAATTAATTATTCAAATAACTTTTCTTTCCAAAACGTTTGGAAAGACTTAAAGATGGCTGATGTAAACGGTTTGAAATATACGGTTGATGCTGCTGAACGTATTGGTGTAACCACACCAGTTGGCGCATTTTATTATGTAGATAGAGCAAGTTATGAAAAGGCGGTTGCCTGGAAAGAGAAATACGGCAGTACAATAGGGCCAAACGACCCAACAGTATTTGGTAGAGATTGGTACGTTCAGGGTGCTAACCAGAAAATGGGCGTAAGAACTTACGATCCTTACGATTATATGATCAAAGAATGGGCACCTACCCAACAACATAACCTATCAGTTGGTGGTACAACCGGAAAAACATCTTATAATATCGGACTTGCATTGCTCGATCAGAGTGGGATGCTAAAGCCGGCAAAAGAAGATCGTTTTACGCGCTACAATGCTTCATTTAAAATTTCAAGTGAAATCAACAAATACCTTACCATACGTGGGGGCGCATTATATTCACGGAGAAATAAACAATATGCTTATACCACAAGCTCTACAACTGCCGATCCATGGTTGTATTTATATCGTTGGAGTTCCTTGTACCCATTGGGCAAAGATGAGAATGGAGATGCCATCCGCAGTCCTGAAAGTGAAGTGGCTTCAGCAAATACCGCTAATATATTGTTAAATTATGCCAATGTAAATTTAGGATCTACCGTTAATATCTTAAAAAACTGGAAGGTAGATTTTGATTATACTTTTACCAATCAGAACGAAGATTGGAAAAGACCGGGCACTAGATTTACCGCAAGAAACTCGTGGGTAGCACCTAAAGCGCGTTTAGATGCAAGTGGTGCACCTGTTTATGTAAACGATCAGGGCCAGGTGGTATCAAGCACTACAGCCGGCGCAATTGCAGCTTATGATCTGTCTATGGATATGTATACCACACCAGGCTCAAGTCCAGATCATTTTGCACGATCTGCTACAAGCTATTTTAGCCATACCATTAATGCTTTTACAACTTATAGTTTAAACCTTAAGGAAAGCCACGATTTTAAATTTATTTTAGGTTTAAACCGGGTTACATCTACCGCAGAATCACAGTTTGGTCAAATCACCAATTTAAGCGATATCATAAACCCACAGTTTAGGTTTGGTACCGGACTTCAAACCGTACTTCCATCTAGCGCAGTGATGGGTATTATCCCAGGTGGGATAAACATTCCTGGGTCAGATAAAAGATGGGAAGCACAATTGGGATATTTTGGTCGTGTAAACTATGCTTTTAAAAACAAATACCTTATTGAAGGTAACTTGCGTTACGATGGTTCTTCTAAATTCCCAACCGATTTGCAGTGGAGGTGGTTTCCTTCATTCTCGGCAGGTTGGGTAGCCAGTGAAGAAAGTTTTATGGCCTGGACTAAACCACTGCTAAATCAGTTAAAATTCAGAGGGTCCTGGGGTTCAATAGGCGATCAGACCGTACCTAACAATTTATACATTGCAACTATGCCAAGCGGACAGTCGAGTTGGATTGGTGCAAACGGTGCCAAAGTAAATTATGTAGGTACGCCTGATGCAATTAAAGAAGCAATTCAATGGCAGGATATTGTAACTACCAATATAGGACTAGACGCAACCCTTTTAAATAATAAGGTAAATCTTTCTTTTGATGTTTTTCAAAGAAACACCAATAATATGATTGTGCCACAGGAAGGCATTCCTTTTACTTTTGGTGCCGGAGCGCCACAGGGAAACTTCGGTTCGCTACAAACCAGAGGTTGGGAATTGACCTTAGATTTTAACCACAGGTTTAAAAATGGTTTAGGAATTAATTTCAAAGGAAATATTTCTGATGCCAAAACAAGGTTAACCGAGTATGGTTCTGGAACGCAAGTACTTAATAACTATAATGGAAAGGATATTGGCGAAATTTGGGGCTACCGTACCGATAGATTGTACCAAACCAGCGATTTTGAACTAGATGGCTCGGGTAAACCAATCTTGATTGCTTTAACATCTGCTGAAAGTAAGCTGAATGCAGGTAAGCAGGCCTATAAACTAAAAGCCGGACCAAATGGCGAAAAACCAGTTTACCAACCATTTTTACAAAATTCATCCAACTTCCGTTTTGGCCCTGGTGATGTTAAGTTTAGAGATATTAACGGCGATGGGGAAATCAGTAATGGAGATGGTACATTGGCCAATCACGGCGATTTAGAAGTAATCGGAAATTCTAACCCGAGTTACGAGTATGGTTTTAGGCTGGGGGCCGATTTTAAAGGGGTTGATATTAGTGCATTTTTCCAGGGTGTAGGTAGCCGTAAAATATGGGGTGCTGGATTTTTAGCTATCCCAGGCTTTAACTCGGCTGATGGTGCAATGCCCGAAGCAATTGCAGGTAACTACTGGACGCCGCAAACACCCGATGCTTTTTACCCTGCTGCTTATAACAATGCAGCCAGTGGAACCACCAATAACATGCAGGTTCAGGATCGCTATCTGTTAAATATGGCTTATTTAAGATTGAAAAATTTAACCGTTGGTTATACTTTTCCACAGATGTTGACCAAAAAAGTAGGTATCAGCTCACTTAGGGTATATACTGCATTAGAGAATTTCTTTACCTGGGATCATTTGGGTGATTTGCCAATCGATCCGGAGAGTGTTAGCGGCTATTCGATCTGGGATCAATCAAATTATAACAGCGGTCGCACAGGAACCGGAATCCCAGCCTTCAAGAGTATTTCTTTTGGTGTTCAGTTGAATTTTTAAAAAATTAAGAAGATGAAATATTTTAAATACATATATGGTTTGCCGGTTATGGCCTGCCTACTTCTGGTGTCTTGTAATAAGGATGTTTTAGACCGTCCACCCTTAACATCTTATGTTGATGGACAATATTGGCGTGGTGAAGATGATATCCGCATGTACGCCAACAGTTACTACCCGAACTATTTTAACGGTTACAGTACTGGCTTTGGAGTTGATTATACACCTGTTAGGGGTTATACTTTCTCTGATGATTTAACAGGCAAAAATGTTCAGATTAACTTTGAAAGTAGTGTGCCTACTACAAGAGGGTCTGTTTCTGAAGCAGCTGATTGGTTGGGTACCTATGCAGGCCCCACCTGGGATTTTGCCTGGATCAGAAAATCGAACGTAATGCTTGCCCGTTTAAACGATGTGGCAAAGCCTAAAATTACTACCGAAGCCTATAACCACTGGACAGCAGTTGCCCGTTTTTTTAGGGGGTTTGAATACAGTCGTTTGGTAAGTGTTTTTGGCGATGTGCCTTATTTTGATAAAGAGCTTTCGGATACCGATCTGGCTGCTTTATATAAAGATAGAGATGCCAGGGGGGTGGTTATGGATAAAGTATATGATGACTTTAAATTTGTGATGGCCAATATGCGTGAAAATGACGGGGCTCAGTTTTTAAATAAATACATTGCTGCTGCTTTTATCTCAAGATTCATGTTATTTGAAGGAACTTATGAGCATTACCATGGTTTAGATGCGGCAAGAGCAAAAAAATACTTAGAATTTGCTGTTGAGACAGGCGATTATGTGATCAATAGCAACAAATATAATTTCACCCGCGATTTTAAATCATTGTTTTCGAGTGATAACCTGGCAGGGCATCCGGAAGTATTGCTTTATAGGACTTACGATGCTGCTTTAACAGTTACACACAGTATTGGTTCTTACCAAAATGGAACAGAGGTAGTAGGAGTTGATGCAAATTTAGTTTTAATCAAATCTTTCCTCCTTAACGATGGTAAAGTATGGCAAAACTCTGCTGTTGCCGGAGCCAACTCATTTACAATTGCCGATCTGGTAAAAACAAGAGATCCCCGTTTTGAAGCTTCATTTTATGATAAAGCCCTGGTTCCTTCGGCAACATTGCTTTACGGTTTTAAATTTGCATCAAGAGAGGCTTTAACCTATATCGGTAAAACTTATCCGGCTGCATGGGGCAGCAATACCAATACGAGCGATGCACCTGTAATGAGGTTAGCAGAAGTAGTATTAAATTGGATAGAAGCCAAAGCAGTGCTGGCTCAGTATTTTGGTGGTACAGCCGTAACGCAGGCTGATTTGAACAAATCGGTAAATGCGATCAGAAACCGGCCTTTAGATGCTGCGGCAACTGCAAAAGGGGTATTAAAAACAGCTCCATTAACGTTAGGGGCACTTCCTGTTGATCCGGCTAAAGATACCGATGTTCCAGACTTGATCTGGGAAATCCGCAGGGAGCGTCGCATGGAATTTGTGTTTGAGCATACCAGGTTGTTGGATTTAAAACGCTGGAAAAAATTAAACAATATGGATTTCAGTACCAATCCTGACTATTTTTTGGGGCCATGGGTTAATGTACAAACCGAGGCTGCAAGTTATTTAACTCCCGCTAATGCAACCGCTCGAAATGTTAAGGTTAAAAAGACTGATGGCACCATTGTTACCTATGATGGCACAAATGCTGCGGCCATGGTAGGTTATTGGATGGTTACCAATGCGGCGAATAGAAATGCATTTACAGATAGGGCATATTTAGCACCAGTAGGGCAGGCGCAGATTATTCAATATCAGGAAAAGGGCTATAAGCTTACACAAACTACAGGCTGGTAGTGCTTTAAGTATTTGTTGAATTAATATAACCTCCTCAAACTTAATAAGATTGAGGAGGTTTTTTTATGCTTGTTATTTCGTGCTTAACCAAACTACTTTTCCATCCATTGTACTCGCAAGTATATTTTTTCCATCAATCACATTTACGGTATTGATCATCGAATTATCTATTTTGTGTGCCCAAACCGTGCTTTGTTGTTTAGGATCGATAGCATAAATAACACCATTCTTTGTTCCAAAAAACACCTTTCCGTCCTTTTCAATCAACATGGATGGTACATGTTCATATCCAAAGCCCACATTGTATCGCCAAAGTACACCCGGATCTTGTGCCTGCGCTTTATAAGCTACGATTTCGTCCTGCATGGTTTTGCCATAAATGATGGTACTGTCTGCGGACTGTCCGATCGATTCGCGAACCGTAGCTTCTTTGTTTCGCCAAAGCGTGCTGCCATTGTTAGCATCAATGGCTGTTAAATAGCGGTCAGGGGCTGCAATGTAAACGATGCCGTTATAAGCAACAGGCGTTACCATAGCTGGCGAAAACATTCTGTTGCCCTGGCCATTGTTCCATTTCCATAACAAGTTCCCGCTGTTAATATCAAGTGCGTATAGATGCCTGCCCCAGGATCCAAAAATAATTTTGCCCTGATAAATAAGTGGCTTGCCCACAATTGTACCTTCTACTTCTTTAAATGCCCATATTTCGTTCCCCGTTTTAATATCCAATGCCCTAAAGGTATTATCGCTGCCTCCTATGTACACTTTTTGCCCGTTAACCACTGGCGAACCTAATACCGAATTGCTTGCTTCTTTATGCCAGATTTCCTTTCCTGTTTTTGCACTTAATGCGTAAATGGTGCCATCGCCTGAACCGAAGATAACCATATTGTTAACAGCAACTGGTGATGAATAGATCGCGCCTTTGGTTTTAAATGTCCATACTTTCTTCCCGGTATTTTTATTTAAGGCTTCAACCAAACCTAAGCTATTGCCAAAAATAACATTGTTCGATGTGTAAGTTGGTGTATTCACTACGTTTGCGTTAGAGTGGTAAGTCCAAACTTCTTTTGTGCCCGGGTATTTGCTATTGATGGCAAAATCAGGACGATCATATTTTTTTGAATCGGCCAGAAAAGTTTTTAGTGCAATTTTTCGCCATACCGGAAGAATATCCCGGGTTGGTTTTTTAACCTGAAAAAATGCACTATCCTTGGTCATGGTTACAATGTTATACCCACCAATACTATCCTTTGCCCTTAGATTAGAGCGGCCCATTGTGGCTTCAATACCTTCAAAATTATAAGGATGATTATTGTGTCCATGGCCGCAAATGGCATACTGGATATTATATTTCTTTAACTTATCTGTTGCTTCGTACCAATTATCCAAACTGTTATCCAATGGGTAGTGGTTGGCAAAAATAATGGGCATATTTTTAGGTGTTGCTTTAAGCACACTATCCAGCCAAACGGTAGCATCCCTTGGAATGTGCCCATCGCTCATCCTTACGTAAGGGCCAGATGCACATGCTATAAAACGGTAGCCATTATGATCGAAAATAAATTTATCGCCGCCAAACGCTTTGATAAAATTTACTCCTCCTGATTCCGACCATCCGGTATCGTGGTTTCCAGGGATAATGTGGTATGGTTTATTTAATTTCGATAGGATATCTTTGGCCAGTTTAAGCTCGTTATTAGTGCCCATTTCGGTGATATCGCCAGTAATGATCACAAAATCGATGTCATTCAGCATATTTAAATCAGCAACAGTTCGGTTAAGATCTTCTTCGCCTGTTGATGACCCAACATGGGTATCAGTTACAAAAGCATATTTAAAATTTTGGGCTTTTACAGAGAGCGATATAATAATAGCAAACAGTAAAAGAATAGGATGTTTCATTTTGTTTTTCGTTTAATTGTTTTACTATAAAAATCGACATTTTTTAGGGCTTAAACAGGGCTGTAATGCCAATTTTACATATTAATAAGTGTGCTGTAACAGGTTAAGAAATAGCTTTTTCAATTGCAAAAAAAGGATTAAACAAAAAAAGGCGACCATTGGCCGCCTCTTACTCGTTTTGTTGAAAAAATTACAAAATTTTAAATCCTAAACTCAATTGAAACAAGTTCGGCTTTTGGCTGTATTTTTCACTTTTACTGATGTTGGATAAACCAGCTTCGTAGCGTAAATCAACCGAAATGTTACCCACATCTACACCAGCACCAGCCTGTAGGCCCAGCGCCTGGTTTTTGTAGTTGTCGAAATCGGTTGCTTGTTGATAGGCAGAACTAAACGACGAATTTTCATCCAGAATAAATGAAATAACCGGACCAGCCATTAAGCGGAAGTTTAAATTTTTAGCACCAAATTTTGTTCCCAATAAAACAGGTACATCTAAAGTGGTAAATTTTACTTTTCCTTCAGCTGTAACTTCGTTCCCATTATCTTGCGTAATGCTGATAAATTTATTGCCTTTGCTGCCAATGTAAGCCTCTGGTTGCACATACAAACTAGCGCCACCAATGCGTGCCCAGGCACCGATCTGATAACCTAAACGGTTTTCTTCACTTGCAAAATCTGCATTTAACTTTGCTAAGTTTACGCCTGCCTTAACCCCGAGGTTAAACGTTTGTGCCTTTGATGTTGCCCAACCCAAGGTTAGGAAAACAATAGAGAAGATGATTTTTTTCATGTTGTTTAATTTTGTTTTTTAAAGGTTATAAAACCATAAACGATCAATGATACCTGCCATGGTTTCATTTTTAAAAATTTGTATTAAGCGGTTTTTATACCGATTAGGTTTTATAACGTGCTTTTAACACAATTATCGTGCAAAAAGAATCCGCGAATCTCCACTTTTTTTGTCACATCACATAAAAAGGTATTAACCTGAGCAAATATTTTTTACTTTTGCATCAAATAAAATATGCCATGGCTAATTTTCAACTTACTTCAGAAACTGCATTTAAAGTAAAAACCAAGTTCTTAAGGAAATATCGCGATCTGGCGAACGAGCCTTTAGCATTTACGCCAGGCAAAGAAGATCAACTGATTGAAGATTTAATGCGTTTGGTAAAACGCGACCGCACCTACATCGAATTTACTATTCAAAAAGCACTTGCCGATACCAAGGGTAACAGACTTTAATAAATTTTCCTTGTTTTCATTCTCTTCTTTTTCGCGTAACGCTTAATTTACGCTTAGCCCAAATAAGCTGTTTTTAATATTTATCGGTTTTTGTACATTTACGTTTGTACTTAATCAATAATAATCTTCCAAAAAGAGCGGTATTTCATTTAACTTGCCCTTCGGAATTAAAATATATAAGGGAATGAAGAAACTAAAATATGGTCTTTTAGCAGCGGCCTTTGGCTTGGCTGTTTTGTCTTTTTCATTTAAAGAAGATTTATTCCTAGTATCTAAAAATCTGGATATTTTTGCTTCGCTCTATAAAGAAATCAATATCAATTATGTTGATGACACCAATGCCCCCCAATTGATGAAAACGGGGATTGATGCCATGTTAGATAGTTTAGATCCTTATACCGAATATGTTCCAGAATCGGAGATTGAAGATTACAAATTGAAATATGTGAGCACTCAATATGGTGGTATTGGTGCAAGTACTGTTTTTATTGATGGCAAACTGTTTATCAATGAAGTGAGCGAAGGTTATCCTGCAAATAAAGGTGATATTAAAGCCGGCGATCAGGTGCTGAGCATCAATGGAACTGCTATAAAAGGAAAAGACCGCTCAGAAGTTAGCCAATTATTGCGTGGCCCTAAAGGCACAGCCGTTGATTTGTTGGTGATCAGAGAGGGAAAAGAAATCACTAAAAAACTTGTCCGTGATGAAATAAAACAGCCTAACGTTTCTTACTCAGGAATGGTTGGCGATGGCATCGGTTACATCAAACTCGATAAATTTCTTGAAAATTCCGGACAGGAAGTTAAAGATGCCCTGTTGGCAATTCAAAAAGAAAACCCAAAAGGTGTGGTTTTAGATTTGAGAAACAACGGCGGGGGTATTTTGCAGGAAGCGGTTAAAATTGTGAACCTCTTTGTGAATAAAGATCAGCTTGTTGTGACCCAAAAAGGCAAAAATGTAGAGAAAACCATTGCCTATAAAACACTTTTAACCCCGGTTTCTACCTCGGTTCCGTTAGTAGTGCTTGTAAATGGAAATTCGGCCTCAGCCTCAGAGATTGTTGCGGGTTCTTTACAGGATTTGGATCGTGCCATTGTAATTGGTCAACGTAGTTATGGCAAAGGCTTGGTTCAGCAAACCTTTAACCTGCCCTATAACAGCTTGGTTAAAGTAACTGTGGCAAAATATTATACACCATCAGGCAGGTGCATCCAAAAATTAGATTATGCACACAAAAATGCAGATGGTGTTGCAGAACGTTTTGCCGATTCGACCATGGTGATGTACCAAACCAAAGCGGGAAGAAACGTGTACAGTGGTAATGGTGTTTATCCCGATATTGTGGTAGATGCCATAAAGCTCAGCCCGATTACCATTTCAATGCTTAATAAAAACCTTTTCTTTAACTACGCAAATCAATACAGGAAAGAAAAACCAAGTTTGGCCTCGGCCAAAACTTTCCAGTTATCTGATGCGGACTATGCTGCGTTTTCTGGCAGTTTGGCCGATAAAGATTTAACCTACCTAAGCCGTACCGAAAGGTTGCTTTCCGATTTACGTTTAGAAGCCGAAAAGGAAAATAAATCTGCTGAGGTAAAAACCGATCTGGAGAATCTTAAATATAAACTTACCTCTTCTAAAAAAACTGATCTGGTTAGCCATAAAGCAGAAATAAAAAGAGTTTTAGAAACACAGATCGTAAGCCGATATTTTTATGAAAAAGGAAGAATTGAGCAGAGCTTCCAGTACGATAAAGAATTGGCTGCAGCAAAAAATCTTTTTACGAACCAATCGCAGATCCTGGCCATTTTAAAAGGCGATGGAAATTACAAAGTAATAGGTAAGCCAGTTAAAGCGCTTGCTGTTGTTGATTAATAGGTTGACTATAAAATAAATAGTAAGTTTTTCAACCTTGCCAGGTTAGAAAGCAAAATAGCTGTTTATATACTTTTTGTTTTACTTAACTTAACACAACTGCGCCTAAATTTGGTTTTTAATGTGGAATCTTAAGTTTTAATGGAAAAAGCTTAAGCCCTATTAGCTTAATGGTTGATTAACGTGAATAAATGATTAATTTCAAATTCTAATCAAATCGAAAATATTCGCATGAAAAAAATACTGCTTTTGTGTTTCTTTGGCTTTGTAGCATTCAATGTTTCCGCCCAAACTTACAGCCCATCTCCATCAAATATCGAAAGCCGTAAATGGTTTAACGATGCCCGTTTTGGCTTATTTATCCACTGGGGGCCTTTTAGTATACCAGGGAGCGGCGAATGGGTAATGAACGAACGAAAGTTGAATGTTCATAATTATACCAACCTTAAAGATTTTTTTAATCCTGTTGAGTTTAATGCCGAACAATGGGTGAGCATGGCGAAGAATGCCGGAATGAAATATATTACACTGATTACCAGGCACCATGATGGTTTTAGCATGTGGGATACAAAATATTCTGATTTCAATATCATGAATACGCCCTACAAAAAAGATATTGTAAAAATGATGGCAGATGAGTGCCATAAGCAAGGCATAAAACTATACCTGTATTATTCGCTGTTAGATTGGCGAAGAGAAGACTATCCGCACGAAACCGGCCGTACCGGACAGAACTCAGGTAGGACTGGTAAAGGCGATTATGCAAGTTATTTGCAGTTCATGAAAAACCAATTAACAGAGTTGTTGACCAATTATGGTGAAATTGGCGGAATCTGGTTCGACGGGCATTGGGATCAGACTGAACCAGAAGGATCAAAAGACAGGACATCAAGGATTGATTGGAAATACAATGAAATTTATGGTTTAATCCACAAACTTCAGCCACAGTGCATGATTGGTAACAATCACCACCTTACACCCTTTGCCGGAGAAGATTTTCAAATGTTCGAACGCGATCTTCCAGGTGAGAATAAATCAGGTTTAAGTTTTCAAAAGGCATCAGATAAACTACCGCTCGAAACCTGCGAAACCATTTCAAATTCGTGGGGATATAACCTGAGTGATACCTATTACAAAACGAATAAAGAACTGGTGCATATGTTGGTTAAAGCAGCAAGTTTAGGTTCTAATCTTTTACTGAACATCGGGCCAATGCCGAGTGGTAAAATTCAACCAGAGTTTCAAGACCGATTAGTCGGTTTGGGCGATTGGCTTAAAGTATATGGCGAAAGCATTTACGGTACTAAAGCCGGATTTATAAAACCACAGGCCTGGGGAAGCATTACGCAAAGCGACAAAAAAGTTTATATCCACCTGGTTGACGGAAAAACCACTACACTTAACTTAGAAAACGTTCCGCTAAAGAAAATAAAAAAAGCATATTTATTGAAAGATAAAAGTCCGGTAAACTATACCTTTAAAAAATCAACATTAAACATTACTGCAACTTTAAATAGTGCAGAACCGGATCGGGTAATTGTTTTGGAGATTGGGTAACAGGACGTTTATATATGCTGTCATCCTGAACGCAGTGAAGGATCTTTTGATTTCAATAAAAGAATCGTCATTGCGAGGTACGAAGCAATCTTAATGCGTTCGCTATTAGCGATAGTTGTAAGATTGCTTCGTCAGCTGAAAAAGCCTTCTCGCAATGACGATCTCTCGCGTTCAAAAGCCTGTTATCTCCCAATAATCGACAAAATCCAATGCTTTTGATGTAATTCTTTCCTCTTTATGAGAGAATAAACGTAAAACGTTTTACTTTTAGGCTTTAAATTCTAATGTAAGAAATTATAAGCACACATGCAGTTCAAGAAAACCTCGTCTATTCTATTTCTAACGGCCTCTCTATTCTCTCTTAATGCAGCTGCGCAGCAGAACACCAAACTTACCCGGTATGTAGATCCATTAATCGGATCAGCAAAACACGGTCACGTTTTTGTAGGCGCAAATGTTCCTTTTGGTGCAGTTCAGCTCGGGCCGAACAACATTTTTGAAGGCTGGGATTGGTGCAGTGGGTATAATTACGTTAGTAATACCATTACCGGTTTTGCACATACGCATTTAAGTGGTACCGGAATCGGCGATCTGGGCGATATTTCGATCATGCCTGCAACAGGTAAATTATTGCTTGAGAAAGGTAAAACAGCCGAAGACCAGAACGGCTACCTGTCTAAATTTTCGCATCAAAATGAAATAGCCAAAGCTGGTTATTACAGTGTATTACTTGATAAATACCAGATTAAAGCCGAACTAACAGCAACCGAAAGAGTTGGTTTTCACCAATATACTTTTAAAAAAGGTGCTGAAAACCCACATGTCATTATCGATTTGATAGAAGGTATAGGCTGGGATGCACCTGTATCTGCATCATTTAAACAGCTCGATGCGACCACTATTGTAGGGCATCGTAATTCGAAAGGTTGGGCCAACGATCAACGTTTGTATTTTGTAATCAAACTTTCACAACCGATTAAAAGTATTGCATTATACGATAGCACAGCCGTTAAAAGCGGCCTGGCATTATCTGGCAAAAAACTAAAAGCAGCGGTAAACTTTAATGGCATTAATCATGATAAACTACAGATTAAAGTTGCTTTATCTCCGGTAAGCATTGAAAATGCCATTTTAAACTTAAAAACAGAATTGCCAGGATGGGATTTTACCGCTACAGTTAAAAACAGTGATGCGAAGTGGGAAAAAGAACTTGCCAAGGTAAAAATTGAGGCTTCAAATACGACCAAAAAGATATTTTATACTGCTTTGTACCATACCATGGTGGCCCCGTCACTTTTTAACGATGTAAACAAAGATTACCTCGGTACAGATAAAAAGGTATACAAAAAGGCCAGTTTCAATAACCTCACTACCTTTTCACTGTGGGATACTTACCGTGCAGCTAATCCATTGTACACCATTCTGCACCAGGATAAAGTAAACGATGTGGTAAATACCATGTTGGCCATCTATAAACAACAGGGTAAACTACCCGTTTGGCATTTAATGGGCAGTGAAACCAATACCATGGTGGGCTACCATGCTGTTCCGGTTATTGTTGATGCTTATTTAAAAGGATACCGGGGTTTTGATGTAAATCTGGCATACGAAGCGATAAAACAATCGGCTATGCAAAAAACAGATGGCATCGAATACATTCAAGAGCTTAAATACATTCCTGCCGATAAAATAAACGAATCAGTGGGTAAGGCCTTGGAGTATGCTATTGATGATTATTGCATTGCACAAATGGCTAAGGCACTGAATAAAACAGCAGATTATACTTACTTTAGCAAAAGAACGAAACTGTATAGTTTATATTTCGATCCGAGCGTTCAGTTTATGCGTGGTAAACTTGCCGATGGAAACTGGAGAAGCCCATTCGATCCCTTTTCATCCAAACACCGTGAAGATGACTATGTAGAAGGGAATGCCTGGCAATACACCTGGCTGGTACCACAAGACGTAGAAGGGCTGATCAATCTTTTTGGAGGGGATAAAGCTTTTATCAATAAACTCGACTCACTATTTACCTTACCCTTAGATTTGGGAACCAACGGTTCGCCGGATATTAGTGGGTTGATCGGTAATTATGCACAGGGAAATGAACCCAACCACCACATCCCTTATTTATATACTTACGCAGGTCAGCCATGGAAAACTGCCGATCTGATCCGTAAAATCGACAAAGATTTTTATTCTTCAAAACCTGATGGTTTGTGTGGTAACGAAGATGTAGGCCAAATGAGCGCCTGGTATGTCTTCTCGGCAATGGGTTTCTATCCTGTTAATCCGGCAAACGGGGCTTACGTTTTCGGAACGCCATTAATTAACGATGCAATCATTTCGCTGCATGGGAATAAGAAATTCAATATAAAGGTTGTGGGTAATAGTGCAGAGAATAAGTACATTCAGAAAATTGTGCTGAATGGCAAAGCTTATACTAAATCATTTATCCTGCATAAAACCATAACAGCGGGCGGAAATATGCAAATTTATATGGGCAATAAACCATCAGCAACCTGGGGTGTAAAACAAGAAGACAGACCAGTTTCAACTAAGTAATGATTAAATTGAAAATGATTGAATGCTTACTATACCAATAGTGAAAATTCTCATTCAGTAAATAAAACATTCTCTCATTCAATAAATCACTCATTCAATAATTTAATAATAATGAAGAAAATATTCCTACTTCTCTTACTCTGTTCGGCTTTGACCGTAAATGCACAACAGCGCTATGAACTAAATTCGGGTTGGGTATGTACCAATATCAAAGATGCTAAATCTACTGGTTCAGAAATTTCGAAAACAGGTTTTTCGATTAACAGTTGGATGCCTGCAACTGTACCAGGCACAGTATTAACGACTTTGCTGAACAACAAAAAAGTACCCGATCCATTTTATGGAATGAACAATGAGAAAATTCCTGATGTGTATAAAACCGGTAACGATTATTACACCTATTGGTTTGTAAAAGATTTTGAAGAGCGCGCGGCGGGTAACGAACAGGTTTGGTTGCAGTTTAGGGGAATAAATTACAAAGCCGAAATTTATTTAAACGGAAAAAAAGTTAATCCAAAAACCCAGGTTGGGATGCACCTTAGGGCGCAATATAACATTACCAAACTGTTATCTTCAAACGGGAAAAACAGGATTGCTGTAATTGTTTACCCTCCGGATTTTCCAGGTAACCCCAACGGTGGCCAGGGTGGTGATGGCACCATTGCCAAAGGTTTAACCACACAATATACAGCCGGTTGGGATTGGATTCAGCCTACACGTGATCGGAATACAGGTATTTGGGATAAAGTGACCATCGAGAAAACAAAAAGCATCAATATCCTGAATCCACAGGTTATTACCTTGGTTCCAGGCAAACGTTTACCAGAAGGGAAACAGAATCCGGCTACCGTTAAAGTTTCTGTTGAAGTTGAAAATCCGACCGATAAGCCTGTTTCTGGCATTTTACAATATCAAATTGCCGGAAAATTGGTTAAACAGCCAACTACTATTGCAGCCAATAAGACAACTACGGTTAAACTTCCGGATTTACAGCTCGACAACCCTAAATTATGGTGGCCAAGCGGATACGGGCCGCAGAACCTGTATGATGTGAAGATCGAATTTATAGCAGCCAATCAGGTTTTGGATCAAGAACAGCTTAAAGTGGGGGTTCGCCAAATAGATAATATCTGGAACGAGCATACCAAAAGTATGGGCGCTTTGGTAAACGGGCAAAAGATTTTTATTAAGGGTGGTAACTGGATTATTTCTGATGCAATGCTCCGTTTTAGCGATGCCCGCTACGATGCTGAAGTGCGTTATCATAAAGATATGAACCTCAACCTGATCAGGATTTGGGGAGGAGCAATTTTAGAAAGGCCTGAGTTTTACAATGCCTGCGATAAATATGGCTTGCTGGTTTTTCAGGATTTCTGGTTCAGTGGCGATTGTAACGGGCGGTGGGTAGATCCAATGAAAAAAGAAGATCAATGGACAAGGAGAAATTATCCTGATGATCATCATTTAACCTTAACAGCCATTGAAGATCAGATCAAAATGATCAGAAACCATGCTTCACTTGCTTTTTGGTGTGGTGGAAATGAGATTACACCACCGGAAGATATTTTGGAGCCTTTAAAGAACGATATTCTGCCGCGCTTAGATGGAACGAGAAAACTTTTTGATTTCTCCAATAGCGACGAAATGTCTTTCAATTCCATTGGAGGGAACGGTGATGGCCCTTACGGTATACAGGATATTAAAACTTTTTGGGGTACCAGAACATTTCCTTACAATTCGGAAGTAGGATCGGTAGGGGTAGGCGATTACGCTTCCCTGCTCCGTTTTATCCCAAAAGAAAACCTGATTGCGCCTCAATACAAAGCTAAGCCCGATTCGGTATGGGATTATCATAAATACATCTCTTACGAGCAATACCTTAATCCGTATGGCAAGCCAAAAAGTGCAGAAGATTTTGCGATGAAGGCTCAATTGGCCAACTACGATCAATACAGGGCATTAATGGAGGGGTTCTCGAACAAAATGTGGGACTGGTATACCGGTTCAATCATCTGGAAAACCCAAAACCCCTGGACAGCCATGCGTGGACAGATGTACGATTATTACCTTGATCCTAATGCCTGTTTATATGGCTTAAGGAAAGGAAGTGAACCTTTGCATGTGATGATGAATCCTTTGGATAGCATGGTTACCATCGTAAACAATGGGTTTAGCACTAAAAACAACCTGATGGTACAGGCGAAAGCTTACGATATGGATGGCAAAGATTATTTCTACTCTCAGGTATTTAACTCAGTTGGTCCGTCTTCAGTAAGAAGGTTGTTCCCTTTGAATGATTTCCTGGCAAAACTGGATAAAAAAGAAGGTGTGTTCGTTTCTTTAAGGATTTTAGATCAGAAGCAAAATATTTTAAGCGAGAATATTTATTGGCTTCCAGGTAAAGATGGCGAATATTCGGGTTTAAAAAGCATCAAACAGGCACCGTTAAAAGTTACAACTGTTGATCAGAAAAACGGCAAGGTAACGGTTACTTTGAGTAATGCAAACGGAAACCCAGTGGCATTTTTTAACCGTGTTGCTTTAATAAATGGCAATACCGGCGAACGTGTGCTTCCTGCTTTTTATGACGATAACTACGTGAGTATTTTACCTGGAGAAAGTAAAACGATAACGGTAGAATATACAGGGAAACAAAGTAATTTAGCTGTAGAAGTGTATGGCTGGAATGTAGAAAAGCAGAAAGTAAATATTCAATAAGTTGCCATCTAGACCTCGTAGGTTTAATTCGTAAATTATATTGTTTTCAATGGTCTCATTGAGGGCTGCGCCGTTTCAAAACCTGCGAGGTCTCTGATACAAGATTCCGTTATTCGGGATTTGTAATCCCAGCGTTAGAAATTAAAGATTTTTAGTCCTGAAGCGTAGGCTTATTTTCGTCGTTTTTGGAAATGTTGGGTTCTGTTGTCGTGGCGGATCATAGCCCTGCTATCGCTGCAAGTCCTCGCTGCGCTCCGGGCTTTTCGCTTTATCAGGTTTAATAACAAAGGGCTGCTCCAAAACCTTAAAGGTCTAAAGTTGCGATGAGTCCGCGTTAGGGATTGTAAGGGTTCAGTACCGATTAAGCATCTGTTTTTATTTAATCATGGTATGCTTGCTTGTTTCACAGGTTTTCATCGGTACCGGAGCGAAGCGTAGCCCTGAAAAGCCCGGACCCTTCCCGTATTCCACGGGATTGGGTAACGCCCAAATCAGTTTGCAGTCTTCGGTTGGCCGTTTACAATTCGGATCTATTGAAAACAAAAAAAGGCAATACATAAGTATAGCCTTTTTCCATTTAATATCTTTTACAACCTAGCTTACGCCATGTAATTTCACTTTTAATCCGTCCATATTGTTGTTTAACTGCAATTGGCAGGCTAAACGCGAATTTGGCAACAGATCAGGCAAAGTATCTAACATGGCATACTCATCGTCTGTCATTTCGTTAAGTTTTTCTTCGCCTTCTAACACATCAACGCAGCAGGTAGCACATAAGGCCATTCCGCCACAAGTAGCTAGAATATCGTACTCTGATGCTTTTAAAAACTCCATCAGGCTTAAACCCATGTCGGTTGGTGCAACGTGTTCAGTAACCGAGCCATCCGGCTCTTGCATGTATATATTAATATTGTTTTCCATTTTTTAGCTTACTTATATTGATTCACAAATATAGTAGAAAGCTTAAAATTCTGAAACTCCGTTTACGGTTGTATATTTCATGGTATATTTCACACCTGGGTTCATGTAAGAATAAGCACTATGGCTCATTAATGCAGCCTCGTGGAAACCACAAAGAATCAATTTTAGTTTATTGGTGTAAGTGTTGATATCGCCAATAGCATAAATTCCAGGGATATTTGTCGAATAATCATCAACGTTAACCTCAATTGCACTTTTGTTGATATTTAAGTTCCAATCTTCGATCGGACCTAATTTAGGGCTCAAACCAAACAAAGGAATTAAGTGATCGGCTTCTACCACAGTTTTTTCCATGGTACGGTTCTGTACAATTTCAACTTGTTCTAATTTGTCAGTTCCCTGTACTGCCTGAAGATTGCTATTTAAAATCAGATTGATTTTACCACTTTCTGCCAATGCCATTACTTTAGCAACCGAATCTGGAGCACCACGGAAACTCTCGCTTCTGTGCACCAAAGTTAGTTCAGAACAAACTTCTGCTAAATAAATGGTCCAGTCTAAAGCAGAGTCGCCACCACCGGCAATCACCATTTTCTGATCGCGGTACTTCTCTGGGTCAAGGATCATATAGTTTACACCTTTGCCATTCTCGAAGTTCTCTAAATTTTCTACAGCAGGTTTACGTGGCTCAAAGCAACCTAAACCACCAGCAATTACCACAACTTTAGCTTCGATAACCGTACCCATATTGGTTGTTAAAACGAAATCTGCTTCGCCACGTTTCTCTAAACCTTCAATACGCTCGCCTAAAGTAAACGTTGGATGGAAAGGTTTTGCCTGCTCCATTAAGTTATCGATAAGTTCCTGGGCCAACACAGAAGGATAACCCGGGATGTCGTATATCGGTTTTTTAGGGTAAATTTCAGACAGCTGACCACCAACCTGAGGCAGGTAGTCAATTAAATGGCAACGCATTTTTAATAAACCGGCTTCAAAAATGGCGAATAAGCCAACCGGACCAGCGCCTATTACGGCTATATCAGTAGTGATCATTAAAAAAAATTTGACGCAAAGTTACAAAATAAAGTATTATCAATCCTGCTATTTAGAAATATTCTAGATAATTTTGTAATCCTGTTGTATTCAATATTTTATATGCTTTGCATTGGGTAAAAACAAAAGTTAAGGGTTTTTAGCAGTTTAAAGCAAATTATAATTGGTCTATGGATTTAGTGGGAAATTTGGCCCCCCCATCTCCAGAATCATAAAAAGATAATATTCTAGCCTTGCCAATAACCCGTTCACCTTCATGAATATGCCATACCCGCCCAACATGTAAATATTGGTGGAGGGAAGGAAAATCAAGAAATCTAATTTTTACGATCTTTTTCTCTCCAGGTTCTATAGTAGGCCATTCACTAAAATTAATATCACCAATATAGCTTTGTAATATTTGGCTTTGCTTATATTCGAATACATGATTAGGCCTGTATCCTGATATAATACCCGTTTTCCTTCCCCCGTCATTTGTTAGGTGTAATTCCAATTCTGCTTGTACTGAAACTAATGAATTTGAATTTCCGTACTCTACTTCATTAAAGCTTACTAATGTGTATTTGTCGTAAGCCATTAAATCGAAAACTTTTGATTCGCCTGTTGCTAACCATTTTTTATAGATAAGCGCTCCGTTTTGATATAAATACAGCTCATTATTTTTAATTTCTTTATGTATTTTCATCATAGCTGATAGCTTTACCAGCTCATTCCTAAATTCTGAAACACAAAGCTCCATACATCAGCCGCTTCTTCAATCACTTTCGTTGTTGGTTTGCCTGCGCCATGGCCTGCTTTGGTTTCGATCCTGATTAAAACCGGGTTTTCGCCCTTGTATTTATCCTGTAGGGTTGCTGCAAATTTAAATGAATGTGCAGGTACTACGCGGTCATCGTGATCTGCTGTGGTGATTAATGTTGCCGGATAATTAACACCGCTTTTTAGGTTATGGAGCGGCGAATATTTAATCAGGTAATCGAAATCTTCCTTGTTGTCGCTGCTTCCGTATTCAACTGCCCAACCCCAACCCACGGTAAATTTATGGTAGCGCAGCATGTCTAACACGCCAACTGCAGGTAAAGCCACTTTAAACAGATCGGGTCTTTGGGTCATACAGGCACCTACCAACAGGCCGCCGTTGGAACCGCCCGAAATAGCGATTTTAGATGGATTGGTATACTTCTCTTTAACCAGGTATTCGGCTGCAGCAATAAAATCGTCGAAAACGTTCTGTTTTTTTGCTAACATACCGGCTTTGTGCCAGGCTTCGCCATACTCGCTTCCGCCGCGTAAGCTCGGCTGAACGTAAATGCCGCCACGCTCTAAAAACAACAAACGCGAAAGACTGAACCCAGGCGTTAAACTAACCTGAAAACCACCGTAGGCATACAAATAAACAGGGTTGTTGCCATCAAGCTTGATCCCTTTTTTATGTACAATAAACATAGGTACCTTGGTGCCATCTTTTGATGGATAAAAGACCTGTTTGGTTTCGTAGTTATCGGTGTTAAATTGGAGTCCTGATTTTTTATATAATATCGATTCGCTCTTGTTAATGTCGTAACGATAAATGGTACCTGGAGTGGTGAAATTAGAAAAGCTGTAAAAGAATTCTTTATCTTCTTTGTAGCCGCCAAAGCTATCAACAGTGCCAATTGCAGGTAATTTTACTTCCCCGATTTTCTTCCCTGTCAAATCAAACTGGACAATATTCGTACTTGCATCTTTTAGGTACGATGCCCATAAAAATCCTCCTCCGGTTCCAATACCTTCTAGTGCCAGTTTAGATTCGGGGATGATTTTCTGCCAATTTTTAGGATCTGTATTCTTTGGATCAACCAGAACTACCTGTTTGTTTTCCGCTCCTAAATCGGTGTTTACTAATAATTTGTCACCGATATTATCAACAACACTGTGGTTATTTTCGTAACCCTTAATCAAAGGTTCGATTTTGCTTCCCTGTGCTTTTAGATCTTGATAATATAAAGCATTGCCCGAAGTACCTGCACTGGCATAAACCACCAGAAAGCGTTCATCTTCGGTAACACTGGCGCCAAAATATAGGTTCGGATTGGTTTTGTCTTCAAAAATTAATTGATCATTTTGCTGCTGATCGCCCAATTTGTGGAAATATACTTTTTGATATTTATTGGCTGCAGAAAGATCAGTTCCTTTAATAGGTTCATCAAATTTACTGTAGTAAAAACCATCGCCTTTCCATGCCGCGCCAGAGAATTTGGTCCATTTCAGCTCATCAGCTAATTTGGTTTTGCTGGCTATTTCCATTACATAAATATTGCTCCAGTCTGATCCTGCCTGTGCGACCGAATAGGCCAGGTATTTTTTGTCGTGAGAGAAGCCCAAAATCGAAATGGCTGCCGTTCCGTCTTTTGTAAGTTTATTTGGATCGAGGAAAACTTCTTCTTTGCCATCTAACCCTTTTTTAATAAACCAGATGCTTTGGTTTTGAAGCCCGTCATTTTTGATGAAGAAATAATATTCGCCAACCTTAAATGGCGCACTTTCTTTAGGATAGTTCCATAATGCTGTTAAACGCTTTTTAATGTCGGCACGGTAAGGAATCTGCTCGAGATAGTTTTGAGTAAGCTTATTTTCGGCTACAACCCAAGCTTTGGTTTCTGCTGAAGTATCGTTTTCTAACCATCGGTAAGGGTCGGCAATTATGGTACCGAAATAATTATCTTTTGTACTGTCTTTTTTTGTTTCAGGGTATTTCATCAATGTTATTTTTTCTGCAGGTTTTTTGCCCTGGTTACAGGCAAACAGACTTAATGCAAATAAGCTTAATAGAATTTGTTTTTTCATCTTTAATAAGATTTGTTTACTAATATATGTCTTTTTTTCCTTTGGGTTGATTACACAGATTTTGAGATTTTACAGATTTTTCCTTTCGGTGTAATTTCACAGATTAAGGCGTTTTAACCTTTAGTCTTTAAGCTTTTTCCTTTGGGATGATTACACAGATTTAGAGATTACACCGATTTGTTAAGGTGATTTTAGTTTAGTGTTCTTGCTTTAGTCTTTGGTCTTTCTGCTTTTTTCCTTACGGGATGATTACACAGATTTTAGGATTTCACAGATTAAGGCGTTTTAAGCTTTAGTCTTTTCGGCTTTAGTCTTTAAGCTTTCCACTTTTTTCTTTTACCTTTGAAAATCCATGTCAAAAAATATTTACTTCGCTTCCGATTTTCATTTAGGCACGCCAAATTATGCCGAAAGCCGTGCCCGTGAAGCGCGTATTGTAAGTTGGCTGAGTTTTATTGAGCCGAATTGTAGCGAGCTATTTTTAATGGGCGATATTTTCGATTTCTGGTTCGAGTATGCTAAAGTAATTCCGAAAGGTTTTATCCGTTTACAGGGTAAGTTGGCAGCCATGGCCGATGCCGGGATAAAAATCTATTTTTTTAAAGGTAACCATGACATGTGGGTGCGCGATTATTTCACAAAGGAAATTGGCATGGAAATCATCAGCGATGAACTGATCATTGAAAGAGGTGGTAAGAGATTCTACCTGCACCACGGCGATGGTTTAGGGCCGGGCGATAACAAATATAAATTCTTAAGAAAGATTTTCAGAAGCAAGTTTTGTCAATGGTTATTCGCCCGTTTACATCCAAATCTGGGGATCGGTATTGCCAATGGATGGAGCCAGGGGAGTAGGGCTGCACAAACCGAAAAAGAAGTTTTTTTAGGAGAAGATAAAGAATGGCTGGCGATTTATGCCAAAGAGCAGTTGCGGAAAGCACATTTCGATTATTTTATTTTCGGACATAGGCACCTGCCGCTCGATATCGATTTGGGTAATGGGAGCCGCTATGTTAATATTGGCGAATGGCTCAACTATAATTCTTATGGGGTTTTTGATGGTGTGGAGTTGAAACTGGAATACTATAACCCAAAACTGTAATATTTTTGTTTTTTGGAAAGCAGTATCTGTAGCTTTTTTAATGTTTGTCGGGCTTTTCGTTATAGTCCCGATGTTAATTTAGTGCCGATTTATCGGTAAAGAATCGGGAGCTGCCACTTTAATCCCGTTTAGATACATCATTCCCGCATCTATTTGAGGTTGCATGATGCCTAAAATGCACCATTCTTTGTTCCTAAACCCGATAAAACGGAAAGCCCGGAGCGTAGCGAGGACTTGAAGTGATAGCGGGACTATCGGCTGCCACAGGTACAGAACCCTTCGTTTTCAAAACCTTAACATCAACTTTTTTGCATTTTCGGATTACTGGCAAGATTTTGATTTAGACGTTAAGCCCAAACAGTTAACCAGTTCAAACCGTTAACCAATTAACCGCTAATCCTAAACAAACTAATTCAGCTTTTTTCCTTATTTTTGCATTTCCTGAATTTTTGGGCCTATACCCACCGTCAGGAAATTTCAACAAGAATAAATATGTTAGATAAATTAGAAGCTATAAAGCTGCGTTGGGAAGATGTGGAAGAATCGTTGAGCAATCCGGATGTAATTCAGGATATGAAACGTTTTGCGGCTTTAAACAAAGAATATAAAGACTTGGGCAAGATTGTAGATGAATATAAAATCTACAAAAATGTGATGAGTAATATCGATGCCAACAAAGAAATTTTAGCTACTGAGAAAGATGCTGAAATGCGCGAGATGGCAAAAGAAGAGCTCGATCTTTTGTTAAAACAACAGGAAGAAATGGAAAGCAATATCCGTTTGATGTTGATTCCTAAAGATCCTGAAGATGCCAAAAACGCGGTATTCGAGATCCGTGGTGGTACGGGTGGAGATGAGGCGGCTTTATTTGCCGGCGATTTGTACCGCATGTATACCCGTTATTTCGAAACCAAGGGATGGAAGGTAGAAACCGTAGATGTAACGGAAGGTACAGCAGGTGGCTATAAAGAGGTAATTCTCAAAGTGAGTGGCGATGATGTTTATGGTCAGTTAAAATACGAAAGTGGCGTGCACCGTGTGCAACGTGTGCCAGATACCGAAACTCAGGGCCGTGTGCATACCTCAGCTGCATCTGTAGCGGTTTTGCCAGAAGCTGAAGAAATTGATCTGTACATTAACCCCGCCGATATTGAACTGCAAACTTCGCGTTCAGGTGGTGCCGGCGGGCAGAATGTAAATAAGGTAGAAACCAAGGTGCAGTTAACGCACAAGCCATCGGGTATTGTGGTGGTTTGCCAGCAGGAGCGTTCGCAATTGGGTAACCGTGTTATTGCAATGGAGATGTTGCGTAGTAAACTTTACGATATCGAATTGCAGAAAAAGAACGGTGATATTGCCGCTAAACGTAAAACAATGGTTTCAACCGGCGATCGTTCGGCTAAGATCAGAACCTACAATTATCCGCAGGGCCGTGTTACCGAACACCGTATCGGATTAACGATGTACAACTTGCCAAGCATTATGGATGGCGATATTCAGGAGATTATTGATGCACTTCAGTTCGCAGAAAATGCAGAAAAGATGCAGGAAGGTGCTGTAGGATAGTAAGTTATATATTTTTGAAAAAAAAGTTTGCAAATTAAGATATAGTCTCTATATTTGCAACCTCGAAAGAGACAAGAGGTTCGAACTTTAAAGAAGAACAAAAGGAGTGGTAGTTCAGCTGGTTAGAATGCCTGCCTGTCACGCAGGAGGTCGCGGGTTCGAGTCCCGTCCATTCCGCAACAAAAGCCTAACTTGAAAAAGTTGAGGCTTTTTTGTTTAATAATCGTTTTGATCAAAATATTTAGAATGAGGTTCAGCGTGTTACGTAATTATTGATTAAAAAGTCGATTGTTATAGTGATAAACTGAATATAGTGTCTATATTTGTACTCCCGAAAGGGGAAAGAGGTTCGAACTTTAAAGAGAGCAAAAGGAGTGGTAGTTCAGCTGGTTAGAATGCCTGCCTGTCACGCAGGAGGTCGCGGGTTCGAGTCCCGTCCATTCCGCGAAAATAGTTTTAAATTTAACTAAAAGCCTGTAAATTAAATGTTACAGGCTTTTTCGTTTACTGGAAAACACTAAAATATTCATTTTTTGGATCAAGCGGAAAAGTTGGGATCAAGCGGAAAAGTTGGGGGGAATCGAATTTCCTTTGCGTCCTAACGTGGTTTTTGCCGTATATATCTATCAGCTAATGCTTCTAATTATCTTTTGAAAAGCTCCCGCAAATTTAAAGAACAGTTTCACACTATTTCTGACGTTATTGGCTAAATAGTAATGCAAATGATGACGGTAGAATTCTTTCAGCCTGCTTTCCGGTACCGTAAAAATTCTTTTGAAAAGGTGTTTTAAGAAGTAGCTGCGGTCCCAAATAAGTGGTTTGCCAATATTTATTGTGCCTTTTGGAAAATCAAAACGCTCGCGCGGTTGAAATAATAATGCTCATGCTTTATGGTTGGTTGAGAACGAGATACGATGTGATTAAACTGATATTTTTTCTATATAAGCTCCACACTCCTGCTGAAATTGTCAAAATGTATAACTGAGTAATCGCTGTTAAAAATGAAAAGATAATTGTACTTGCTGCATAAACCAAATTATTTGATCCCTTACGCTAGGTTTAATAAATGGTAAAATCAGAATATAAATCTGAGGAATAATTATAGATAACAGACCTGCTTTTTAGATTATGCCCAATTTACCCCCTTAGTTTTATGATTTAAACCCCTGTTTTCCTGCAGTAATCCATTTACATTTGTTACATGGAGGTAATACAAAGTTGTATTTTCCGGTTATTTTTAGCATCAAATAAAGCAACGTCTCATGACACGACTCTCTCAACATTCAATGACTACCCATAAGTCACGTCCCATCTCCAACAGCGGTATTGCCTTGCTGAATATATCTTATAAGGTCTCTTCTCTTTAATCAATTCATAGAACATGAAATTAAAATTATTTCTACTGGCTATGCCTTTGGCTGTACTGTGTGCGGTTGGCAGTTCTGTTAAAGCCCAGCCAAAGGTACCGGTGTCGCCCGAAGCTGCGGCGCTCATCAAAATGGTCAATTACCCGGTGAATTTCAATACGGGTATCCCGGATATTTCTGTGCCATTATATACCGTTCAGTCTGGGGGGCTCAATATGCCCATTACCCTGAACTACCATGCCGGCGGTTTTAAGATACAGGAAAAAGCGACCAGGGCGGGAATGGGCTGGTCACTAAGCTCTGATATCCAGATTACCAGAAGTGTAAACGGCATTGATGATCTTGAAGCTGGGGGCTACATCCAGAATAACGGCATAAAGGTGTTTAGGGCCAATAGCCCTGATTTACAATATCCCATTAGTGATAATGATGCATTGGATAACCACAAGATAGCAAGAGGTGAGCAAGACGGCATGCCTGATAAGTTCAACTATAAATTGCTAACCAAATCCGGGTCATTTTATTTTCGTAAAAATGACACTGGCAGTTCATATTCAATTGTTCCAGTGCCCTTTGATAATATTCGGATTAATTATGTTGACGGAGAATTTATCATCACGGACACTGATGGTACGACATACTACTTTGGCGCCAGGGGCGCGATGAACGTTGGGGAAAGGGCAGCGAAGTGTGTCGAGTTTACAGGTTTGATCAAAACTGCATTTAAATGCCGTAAAATAGAAAATGTAAATAGGACAGAAAGCTTGAATTTTAGTTATCAATTGAAAGCACCGGTAATGTTTAATGCGAATAACCAATCAATTGAGTATTATACGAATGAGAATCCGTGTGGAATGGATACCTATTACAGGGCCGATCAGATTACCGCCAGTTACGCCACCTATGAAAGTCTGATGTCCCAGTACCGTTCTTATCGTTTGTCCTCACCAAAATATATGGAACATCTGTCAAACGGAAGATCGGTTTTTCACTTTCCTTACCTTGATCAGTCGAATAATGTAGTTGAAAAAACCTATCCGGCACAGACGCCAAATTCCGCTGGAACTACTGTTCTTGGTATTGCGATGGCAAGAGTTGACTTCCGCAATGGCTATGTAGAGTTCAATGGAGCCGAACAGTTGAGCTCGATCAAAATCAAGAAGCCGGATAATCAACAGGTCAAGTCCTTTGATTTTTTCCAGTCGATTGCCTTGCCTGAAAATCTTGCCGCCTTTGCCAGTGCAAATGGAAGTGCCTACGCCACGCGTTATCTGGACTCAATAAAATGTTCAGGTAGTACCACGATTATTGAAACCTATAAATTCTTATATGGGAGTAAATTCTGTTTTGGCGATCACCTGCAGGGCAAGGATGCATGGGGCTATGCCAATGTATTTACTTCGCAGGTAAATGAAAATGTCGGCTTTACCGCCATTCCGGAAACAAAGATTAGCCAGATGTTTTATCCTTCTCCACAAGATGCATGTTATGGCTATGGGATCAATTCTGTATTTACTTTTGGTACTTCAAATAGTCAGAACAGGAATATTGAAGCTGTGGATGAAGTTTCTTTGAATGCAGGGATGTTAAGAAGGATTATTTATCCAACAGGCGGATATGTTGATTTTGAGTATGAGGCCAATGCTGTAAGGCAGGCGGTGAGTCCACATCAGGACTTATATGCGATGACAGGTGGGTTAAGGGTAAAGACCATTAGCCATTATGATGGAAGGTCAAGCAAGCCGGCAACTTATAAGTACTATAGATATGGGGATATGGAAGATGGGACAGGTATACTAGTCAACTCCCCGTACCGCGAATATGATGTGGCACGGAAGACCTTCAAGCCATACAACTATAGTCAGACTGTAGCTTATATGGCAGGACCTGGATCGACCAACATAGGGGAGGATTTTACACCGATCTCATCAAGCTGTGGAAGCCGTGGCTGCCTTCAGGTTAAGTTTTCGGAAAAGAGGACTACTTATGTTCCTGCTTCTTCAACGGATTACACCTATCCCAACGGTGCTCCGATTTATTATACCAAAGTGACCGAATACAATAGCGACCTTGGAGGAATGACTGGCAAAAAAGTTTATAATTACTATCCTCCCGGCCAATTTGGCCCATACTCGTTCAGCAGTGATGCCAAGATCGAAGGAACTAATATACCGGTACTCCAGACGGACGGACTGATGGGGGCTGAACGGCTGATTGAAGATTATGCATTTGAATCTGGGAATTTTAACTTGGTACACAGTAAGGAATTTACGTATTCCAAGTACAGTAAGGCAGACCAGATCAGGGTAATTTATTCTTATCCCAAGATTGATTATCATTTTTTTAATGGCTACCCCACAGGGCTTTCGGATGCTTCACTGTATAATCTCAATAATTCATTCATCAATGGTTCTCAAAGTGTTTATGATGTTTTTAATGCTGGTCAGTATGGGATCCAGGTGGCGAAGTTATTGCTTAGTTCAGAATCTGAGAAATGGCTCAAGGGGAATGACGTGGTGGAAAAGACTACGGCCTATGAATATAACAATCCGACCTATCCACAGATCAGCAGGATAACAACTTCCGGAAAGAACAATGGTACGGTATCCAAAGTACTTAAATATGCTTACGATTATCCTAGTGTAGCTGTATGTGATACGATGAAAAACCGTAATATGATCAGTCAGGTGATTGAGGAGATCAGTTACGCTATAAATGACAACAACGTTCAGGTTGAAACGGCACGTTCAAAGACGGATTATGCAGCGTTGCATTTGGGAATGCATATTCTACCTGTTACTTTGTTTAAGTCGGTAGGTACAGGACCTCTTGAAGTATTGATGAGTTTTGATCTTTATGATGATCATGAAAATGTGCTGCAGCTTACTGAAAAAAGTAAACTGGTCAAGACCTATTTATGGGGCTATAACGATCAGTATCCTATAGCTGAGATAAATGGTGTCGGGTATTATGATGTCACTTCATCTTTTAATGCTTCGCAGGTATATACTGCTACCACAATTACTGAGATCAAGGCAATTGGGAGCAGTATCAGTGCTGCCCTTCCCAATGCTATGGTCAGCACATATGCCCATATCCCCATGATCGGTGTGGCTGCGACAACCTCACCTGACGGAAGATCAAAATATTTCAGCTACGACGATTATGGCCGTTTGGTTACTGTTAAGGATGACCAGGGTTACATTGTGAAAAAACATGAATATGTATTGGCTAAAACCCCTGCACTGGCAAAAACGCTAAGCACCGTAAATAATCCTATGATGTTGACCTTCAACCATATTTTTAGTGATAATGTACGTCGGGTTGTAAATTCCGTTCAGCCAGCTGGTGCTTTTTTTAACCCAATTTCATCTCTTTCGGCAAATACTTATGCTGAGCAAAACCTCAATTCCTACTGGAGTTCCATGATTGTAGGGGAAGATTCCCAAAAGCCAGAGGCAAATGTATTGATTAAACTCAATACCTGGCCATCTGGCAGCATCATTCCAAGGGCGGTTTATGTTGACCTGTTCCGGAATAATTCGATTGTGATGAGTAAGCGGATACCATACAATACACCCACCAACAACTTCGCCGAGCTATACATAGAGCCTGGAGAATATAAGTTGGGTATTCGTTTTGAAGATAATTATAACGGAAGCCTTTCCAGGCTTGTTTGGGGGAGCACGCTATTACGAAGCGGTGACCTGCTGAATTTACAGCCTAATACAGAACATACCGTGGTGCTTTTTAATGAATAATAGTTTGGTCTGTAAAATTTTCAATTTAATTCAAATGAAAAAAAATATAATCGCCTTTGCCCTGTTCATATTTATGCTGTACAGTGGGGCTGAGGTTAGTGCACAGCAGAAAAAAGAGAATAAAAATAAACAGGGCTTACAGTCATTCTATAAAGTAACCCTTCTGGTGGATTCGTTGAAGGCAGGGCAAGTGGAAAAAATTCAAACAGATTATAAGGCGAGTCTCCTGACTGTGGAAAGAGATACTTCGGTTTCTGGTCAGCTACGCAAGAGCAGAATAAAAGCATTAATGGAGGGGCGGAATATCAAACTCAGAGCAATATTAACTCCACTCCAACTGGAAAAGCTAGTGCCACCATCTGAACGTATAGGTGAGGGGCAAATGGTTAAGGATAATTAGTCTTGAACATCATTTTATTTGTAAAGTTATGAAAAAATTAATGCTCAGAATCTCGGTATGCGTGTGCCTTTTGCTGCTCCTTTTCAATTTAGAAAGTAGGGCACAGACAGGGGCCTCCATGTCTACGGCAATTTATGTAGGCAGCTATAACGGTAGTGGCGGCCCTGTTTTTACGGATAGCCGTAACAGCGCTTCTTATGGAGGGACGACCTATACAAACAATATGGGGCAGTCCAGTCCAGAGGTATATTACCGTTTTGTGGTAACGGGGGCTGCGACATTGGATTTCTCCTTATGTGCGAGTGATTTTGATACTTATATCCATATATTGAATTCCAGTGGGGCAGTAGTGACTTTTCAGGATGATTCACCTGATTGTGGAACCAGGTCTCACTTGAGTTATACCCTTTCCACTGGCACCTACTATCTGGCCGTTGAGGGGTATAGTAGTAGTATAGGCACTATAGCGCTGCAGATCAGTTCGCTCGATTCAGGCGGCTCTTCAGGAGTGCCTGTGATTAGTTATAATGCGGTAAATGTGTTTGCTGTGGGTTCATCTGTGAACCTTTCGCCTCTAAATACGGGAAGCCAAGTAGCAGGGGGGGTGACCGCTACTACTTTTGCTGGTGCAAATGCTTCGGGCGCTTCCAATGGAAACGGTTCCTCAGCCTATTTTAACAACCCTTTAGGTACTGCGGTGGATCTCTCAGGCAATGTATATGTTGCCGATGCAGGTAACCATTTGATCCGTAAGATCAGTTCTTTGGGAGAGGTTACCACTCTTGCTGGTATAGGTTATGGGGGCTATGCAGATGGCACAGGGGCAGCAGCGCAGTTTCAGCACCCATCTGCTCTCGCGGTGGATGCTTCTGGAAATGTTTTTGTTTCCGACCAACAGAACCACCGGATACGGAAAATTACCCCGTCAGGTGTGGTCACTACTTTTGCAGGTAGTGGGGCTGCGGGGTCGGCCAACGGCACGGGAACCGCGGCGAGTTTCAGCAGTCCGATCGGTCTGGCATTTGATGCTTCTGGTAATCTGTATGTAGCGGATTACGGTAATCATAAAATTCGGGTGGTTACTCCCTCAGGAGTGGTGGGCGACTATGCAGGTTCAGGGGCAGCAGGTTCAGCAAACGGGGCCTTGCTGTCGGCATCTTTTCGGAATCCGATGGGACTTGGATTTGATGCTTCTGGGACGCTGTATGTGGCGGACCGCCTTAACCATATGATCCGAAAGATCAGCGGAGGCGTAGTAAGCACTTTGGCCGGAAGCGGCTCAATAGGTTCTTTGAACAGTACTGGGACAGCAGCAAGCTTTAATTACCCAAATGGAGTTGCTGTCGATGCCTCCGGAAATGTATATGTTGCCGATCAACAGAATAATACGGTGAGGAAGATCAACTCTTCGGGTGTGGTAGCCAGTTATGCCGGTACGACCTCAGCGGGGACTGTCAATGGCACGGGTTCGGTAATCCGTTTCAATTCGGTCTACGGACTGAGCATCGATGGACAGGGATATCTCTTTGTTGCTGAGAACGGATCCCATAATATCCGCAAGTTGGCAGAGATGGTAGGTTATACCATCAGCCCTGCGTTGCCATCTGGTTTGGTACTTGACGCCAATACGGGTATGATCAGCGGTATACCAAATACCTCGTCCTCAGCAACGACATATACCATTACAGCTTATAATAGTTCGGGCAGCGGAAGCTTTGCAATAAGTATTGAGGTCTCCGGATCAGCTTCTGAATCCACATCGGACTACAATTATATTTACACCTATACGCCACGGACGCGATTGACCGACGTTGCCTCCCTTCCTGGTAGCAGTATTTCTGATGTGAACAGAAATATCCAGTATGTTGATGGGCTTGGAAGAGCGATGCAGTTAGTTAATGTTGGTGCCAGTCCATATGGAAGGGATGTGATCCAACCGATTGCGTACGATGAATTTGGAAGGGAAGCGGTAAAGTATCTTCCTTATACAGCTGCTGATGGCCTAGCCGGATCTTTTAGGATAAATGCATTGAACGGTACAGGTGGATATGGGAATAGCGGACAAAAACTCTTTTATACCCAGCTGGCTACTGATCATGTCGCTACAGACTATCCTTTTGCAGAAATGAAGTTTGAGAAATCTCCTTTATCAAGAATGCTGGAACAAGGAGCTCCAGGAAATACCTGGCAGCCGGGCTCAGGCCATACAGTGAGAAGTGAATTCACCGGAAACCACTATGCGGGCATTCATGACCTAATAATCAGGCGTTATGATGCAGTGATCAATACTTCTCCTGGACAGCAGCATCTGCGGACTTTGTCTGAAAACGGGAGCCAGAGTTATAGTAGTCTGTTCCTGACCATTGTTAAGGATGAAAACTGGACTGAGGCAGATGGTAAGGCAGGAAGTATTTACGAGTATAAAGATAAGGAAGGCCATATCGTTGTGAAGCGGCACTTCGAGCAGCCGACCGGTGGGGCTTTGCAGATGCTCTCGACCTATTATATCTATGATGATCTGGGCAATCTCTGTTTTGTGCTTCCTCCTGGCGCCAGACCGGACGATGGAGAAATTACCCAGGCAAAACTGGACGATTTCTGTTACCAGTACCGTTATGACAACCATAATAGGTTGGTGGAAAAAAAGATTCCGGGTAAAGGCTGGGAATATATGGTGTACAATAGGCTCGACCAGGTAGTGCTTAGTCAGGACAACAACCAACGTGTACAGAACCAGTGGATGTTTACCAAGTATGACAGGTTCGGACGAAATGTGTGTACCGGTGTTTATGACAATGCCCTGGATCGAAGTGCCCTGCAGGAAACCGTAATGGCTGATGGGGTAAGTCACCTGATGTGGGAGACCAGAAACATTGGCAGCGACTATAGCAATGATGCGTTTCCCAGAACAGGAACTGATAACTATACGGTTAATTATTATGATGACTACACTTTTCCAGAAGGTAATACATATGTCTACAATGGAGCTAGTTCCAGAATTAAGGGGTTTTTGACTGGGACCAAGGTAAAAGTGCTTGGAACATCAGTAATGATGCTTTCTTTGAATTTTTACGATGAAAGGGGAATGTTGGCTAAAGCTTTTAAACAGCATTACCTTTCGGGTAACCAGGAGACATCCAACTATGATGAGATTACCAATAGTTATGATTTTGCTGGGGCGGTAGAATCAATCAGTAGGAATCACCATGTGGGTTCAGCTGAAACATCGATTGTTGACAGGAATACTTACGATCATGTGGGCAGAAAGATAAAAAGCTTTTCCAATATTAATGGACAGGGTGAACTTGAGCTAATTAGGCTTGTTTATAACGAGCTTGGACAACTGCTCAATAAGAACCTTCATGGTACTGGTGGCGATAATTTCTTGTACAGGAGTACTTTAAGCTACAATGAGCGGGGCTGGATGAAAAAAGATGTGTCAGATCAGTTTAGCATAGAACTGAACTATGACGACTCTGACAGGCCGCAATATAACGGCAACATCTCTTATCAACGCTGGGGATCGTCCAATAATTTTCCTAATTCGTTCAGCTACCAGTATGATCATCTAAACAGGCTCACCAACGGAAGCACCACTTCGGGGATTTCGATGAGCGAGATGTTAAGTTATGACGAGATGGGCAATATTAAGACCTTGAGCAGGGATAATGGTACAGTGGGGACATACAACTATAGTGGAAACAGATTGATCCAGATTACAGGAGGTCCATTGGCTACAGGGGTTTATCAATATGACTTAAATGGGAACGCAACCTTTGATGGACGGAATGGTTTTGCCCTGACCTATAATAACCAGAATCTTCCCGTAACAGCAGTTGGCGGATCTGTAAGTATAACATATACTTATGACGCTACTGGTGAAAAACTCCGCAAAGTTAGTAATGGGACAACCCGGAATTACATTGATGGAATAGAGTACAATGGAAATTCGATCGATATCATCCATACCGAAACAGGTATAGCCAGGAACAGTGGTGGTACTTATACTTATGAGCATAACCTGACCGATCATCTGGGTAATGTGCGTTATACGTTCAATAGACATCCAACTACGCTTGCATTACAGCCCCTACAAGTTGATAATTATTATGCGTTTGGGATGAGAAATGCTGCCAGTGCAGGGGTAAATAAATATCTGTATAACGGTAAGGAGCTGCAGGATGAACTCGGGCAGCTTGATTATGGTGCAAGGTTTTATGACCCGGTAATTGGGCGTTGGAATGTGATTGATCCTCTTGCCGATAAAATGAGGAGGCATTCTCCATATAATTATGCCTTTAATAATCCAATCAGGTTTATTGATCCGGATGGAATGGAGCCAATTCCAGGGGCAGAGGCATTGATTGGCTGGGCGAGAATGGGGGTTGCGATGAGCGATGGTAATGATAGGTTGAAGAGGATGGCCGGGGAAGAGACTGAGGAAGAACAGGAGTATAAAAAAGCTGAAATCGCACTCAGCATGACATCCTGGTCTTTTTTGGATAAATTGACTCTGGTCGACTATATAAGTAGTTTGAATCCTGGCTTATCAGGTGGTGCCCTAGAAGATAGGGTGGGCAAAATATTTGAAGACTCGTGGCATAGGTCCGCTATAGCAAGCGGGTTTGAAGCAGACCATTATTCATCGGATACCAGAAAAATGTCAGGGGGGACTAGGACCACAAAACCAGATGGCTTTGCTGACGGGATTTTAAAGACTGGTTGGTTTGAACCAAATATAAGGGTTAAGGAGGCAGCCTGGTTTGAAGTAAAAGCTAAGTCTGGGGACATTTATAATTCAACCAGTACAGGGCAAGTGCTCGGTCATTTAACAAATCTTGCGGCGTCAATTCCAAGGGAATACAGGGTTTACGGAGGCATGAGGGCCAGTGCAGTGTCGCTGACCTTCATAACCACTAAAGAAGTAAAAATTGCTAAATCTGTTCTTTTGGCGGCTAGTGCCCTGAATATAATTATCTACCAGTATAAGGCCCAGTACAGTATGGATGGAGGAAGAATGAACGTCAATTTTAAGTTGTCGGTAAAGAACGGCATTCCAATCAAACAAGATCTGACAACTGTTGCGGTCCCATTAATAAAATGATTATGAGAAATAAATTTTTAATTTTGACTGCCTTAATATTATTGACAAGCATGGAAGAATCAAATGCCCAGAAGAAGTTTTACAGCGCTATGGATATTAAATCTTTGAGTAAACTTAAAGATAAAAAATTCGATGATATCGATCATTTCTATCAGCTAAAATCAAATATGGCACTGGTTACCATTTATAAAGATGGTACAGTGACACTGTTTCCTGCGTCAGGGGGAGAAGGGCTGTATGCCGATGATATTAAATATCTGGAGCCAATGATCGCATCTGGAGTCTATCCGGTAAAAGGTGACGGATCATTTTTTGAAAAAGAAAAGACAAGGATTGCCAACCTAAAAGAATCGATTCCTTATTACTGCGCAGAGTTATCCAAAAAACTGGATTTTGATGTTAAGGTCAGCCTTGACCCAGTTTATCTCGAAAGACTATCTGTGGTCATCACCAAAAGATTCAGTACAAAACGCAAGGACTACCCTTTGGCCTATCTGTTATCAGTATATGTTGGGGAACTGATGCGGGTGCAAGAAGGGGCAGAATATCTATTTAGTCTAAATCATAACTTAAATATTTATTATAGTCCAGAATTAACAAAAGATGGTAAATTCTGTACTTTTGTGGGTGAATTTATAAGAGAGCTTGAAATAGCACATGTCACTCCGGTCAGTGTTGGAGAGTTTCTATCAAAGCGTAACGATTTTTATCCGATAAGAAGGAGCCCTGATAGTTATATTATCCCCAAGTTATAAAGATATGGCTCATGGTATTTTGAGAACTTGAAAGTGACGTTGATTATTTTGAGTGCCCTAATATTATTGACAAGCATGGAAGAATCAAATGCCCAGAAGGAGTTTTACAGCGCTATGGATATTAAATCCCTGAGTAAGATAAACGACAAAAAATTCGATAATATCGATCATTTCTATCAGCTGAAATCAAATATGGCGCTTGTTACCATTTATAAAGATGGTACGGTGACACTGTTTCCTGCATCAAGTGGAGAAGGGCTATATGCCGATGATATTAAATATCTGGAGCCAATGATCGCATCTGGAGTCTATCCGGTAAAAGGCGATGGATCATTTTTTGAAAAAGAAAAGACAAGGATTGCCAACCTAAAAGAATCGATTCCTTATTACTGCGCAGAGTTATCCAAAAAACTGGATTTTGATGTTAAGGTCAGCCTCGACCCGATTTATCTCGAAAGACTATCTGTGGTCATCACCAAAAGATTTAGTACAAAACGCAAGGACTACCCTTTGGCCTATCTGTTATCAGTATATGTTGGGGAACTGATGCGGGTGCAAGAGGGAGCAGAATATATATATAGACCAGAAAACACGCTAAATATATATTACACCCCAGAATTAACAAAAGATGGTAAATTCTGTACTTTCGTGGGGGAATTTATAAGAGAGCTTGAAATAGCGCATGTGACTCCGATAAATGTTGGAGAGTTTCTATCAAAGCGTAATGATTTTTACCCTATATCGACTAGGCGTTACATTATCCCAAAGTTATAAAGAAACTGCTCATAAATGGCTATTTGGCAATATCAGTTATTTGCAATTCCGCATGAGGAGTTAAATCTTATTTCAATGAGGTGAATTTATATCTACTGCTGGAGTAAGAGACGCGATAAAAAATGGGAGTGTCAGTTCTGGAAATACCGCGACTACAGTTGTGCACATTAGCGCATCTGGCGACTTGAAGGTGGTTACTAATGCTTCTGGCACAAAAGTTATAACAGTAATGCCGAAATCAAATTAGTAATTTATGAAAATATCAATAAATGAAAGTCAATCAGAATTTGTAGAATTCGAAATAGAAGGAAAGCCGTATCCATATGCTGATGATTATTGGGATGGTAACCATTTAAAGACTTATATTAATCTCGCTATCCCAGCTTTCAAAGGTGCCTTTGTAACAAATCTTCAGTCCTTTGAATTGAGTAAATTCCTTGAGGAGCTTGATGCTATTGGCAATATGACTGCTCGCGAATGTGTCTTGTCAAATGTTGGACATGTTGTTAAATAAAGGCTACTTACATAAATTTAATTATTAATGATTATTAAAAACAATAAACGGACAAGTGCTCAGATATTTTGCGCTGTCCTATTTATGCTATTTGTATCATGTAATAATGACATCAGTTTTGATAAGGCAGGTTGGAATACCACTGACGATCCACTCTATCCCCCGGCATTGAGAGAAAGAATGCTAGATGACTTATTGAATAATCATAAACTAATAGGACTAAAGTATAGTCAGCTGGAAAAATTGATTGGTATTCCTGACAGCAAGGATTCAAATTTTGTTTATTATCGGGTAGTTGTAGACTATGGACATAACATTGATCCTGTTTATACCAAAAATTTAATGTTTCAACTATTAAAAGACTCTTTAATAACCTCTTTCAAAGTTAAAGATTGGAGAGCACGTAAAGATTAACTGTTTTGGTAGGATGGGTTCTATTCGGTGATTTAGGCGACATTGGCCTTCAATACTCATTTACCGAATCTAAGCTAATACCAGGATTATCTATACCGCGTAGAAAATAGAGGACATGTACAAAATCAAATTAATTTTAGTAATCATTGTTATAATAGTGGTTTGGCTGTTATCTCACATCTTGCATCAGTGGGTGTCAAATCCATCATTAGATGTCAAAAATATCTACTTAGAACATATAAAATCCATAAAAATAGATGACCGCGGAGTTTTGGGGAATAAATCAGTTAAAATATTGGATGCTAAAAAAGTTAAATATTTATCTAAATTGATCATTACTTCAAATAAGGTTAATTGAGTCCCGTCCATTCCGCGAAAATAGTTTTAAATTTAACTAAAATATTGTAAATTAAATGTTTACAGGCTTTTTCGTTTGCTGAAAACACCAAAGCATTCATTTTTTCAGTCCCAATATTATTCCTATGCTGTAATACCCGCTTCTTCTTTTTAATGGGGTAACCAAAATAATTAGGTGAATAAGTACTATGCAAATTAATAAACAGACCACAGCCATGTCTATTTAGCTCAAAACCGTAAAACTGGTAAATAAAACAGTATTCTGTATAAGCCCATTGCAAGCTTTAGTGACGAACTTTGTGGCACCGTTGGTGAGAAATGCAATCTGAAACTAAAAATAACCTTGAATTAATACAATAAACTTCATTGCAATGAAAACAATTTTCAGGATAATGTTATTAGCTTTTATAACGGGAATCTCATTCTCTATAATGGCCTGCAATAGCAATAAAAATCAAGAAAAAATGATAACAGAAAACACCACTGCTCTTTTCCCTAAAGGAGAAAAATTAACCAATGGATATTTTACTGGAGATGCTTATCTGCAGACACTTCTGGCAAAAGATAAGAACAACAATTTTGTGTTGGGTAGTGTAACTTTTGAACCAGGGGCAAGAACCAACTGGCATACACATCCTAAAGGGCAGGTACTGATTATAACCGAAGGCGAGGGCCTTTACCAGGAAAAAGGGAAAACAGCCCAAGTCATCAAAAAAGGTGATGTAATCAATATTCCAGAAAATGTGGAACACTGGCATGGAGCTACCGCCAGCACAAAAATGGTACATATTGCCCTTACCAATTATGAAGGTGAAACTAACGCAGTTTGGTTAAACCCTGTAACTGATGAAGAGTTCAACGCAGCCAACAAAAATTAAGCAATCAAAATGATGGGCAAAAGCAAATTTTTAAAGGGAATACTATTTTTTGTGCTCACAATAAGTATGATCAAAATGAATGCACAACCAAATAAAACAGCTAATACGGATTTATCTGCACAGCAGCAAAGCTTGATAAAGATTTCGGCACTTACAGCTACGGGAAACGTGGAACTGTTAAAAGTGGAATTGAATAAAGGGTTGGATTCAGGGCTTGCAATTAATGAAATCAAAGAAGCGCTCGTTCAGCTTTATGCATATTGTGGTTTTCCAAGAAGCCTTAATGCCATTAACGTTTTTATGACTGTTGCAAAGGAGAGAGAAGGAAAAGGGATCACAGATAAAGTAGGGAAAACAATTGTTGTAGAAAATAACCCTAAAAATAAATATGAACAGGGCAGAAAAGTGTTGGAAGAACTGACCAGGGCCCCACAATCAAAACCTGCCCCAGGCTTCGGGGAATTTGCACCGCGTATTGATGCTTTTTTAAAGGAACATTTATTTGCCGACATTTTTGTTAGTGATGTGCTGAGCTATCAGCAAAGAGAAATGGTAACAATTGCGGCTCTGGCCTCGATGCCAGGTGTAGAGGGCCAACTGCAGGCCCATATCAACATGGGGAAGAATACAGGCATAACTGAAAATCAATTAGAGCAATTAGCAATGCTGGTTGAAACAAACGTGAATAAAACACAGAGAAATACCATCAGGAAAATAATCGGAAAACCATTGGTTCCTGTAATGGAGAAGGATATGATGGTGCGTATTTCTGAAATCGAAATTTTACCTGAATACCTCGAAGAGTATAAATCCATTTTGCGACAGGAGGCAGCGGCTTCTATAAAAATCGAGCCTGGTGTAATTGCTATTTTTCCTATGTTTAAACAGAAAAGCCCCACTGAGGTTAGGATCATAGAAATATACGCCAGTAAAGCCGCATATCAATCTCATTTGCGAACACCACACTTCCAGCACTACAAAACAACGACCCTAAAAATGGTAAAAACATTAAAACTGGTAGATATGAACAGCCTAGATAATGAAACGATGCTGGAGGTTTTTAGTAAATTAAAATAGGATTTGTTAGGGACGATAAAGGATCTGGTTTTTAAAAGCGTTGCAGCCTGGTAAGAAATTATGCGTATTTCCCGGCTTCAATCAATTCATAGAATTGCGGTATTCATTGGGCGAATGCCCAACCTGTTGTTTAAAGAAACGGGTAAAATGTGAGGGATATTTAAAGCCAAGCATATACGCAACCTCACTTACGGATTTGCTAAGGTCAAGTATCTGTTCTTTTGCAGCATCAATCAGTTTGAGGTGTATATACTCTAGCGCAGATTTTCCTGTTTCTTTTTTTACCAGGTCTCCGAAATATTTTGGAGACAGGTTGAGCTGCGCTGCACAATACGAAACGGAGGGCAATCCCAGCGTTTGCAGCTTTTCCGACTGGAAGTACTCGTTCAGTAATCCCTCAAACCCAGTCAATACGTCCTTATGGATATGCTCTCTGGTGAGAAACTGCCGGTCGTAAAAGCGAACAGAATAATTCAGGAACATTTCGATGTTGCTAACGATCAATGTCCTGCTGTGCTTATCAATAGGATGCGCTAATTCATACCGGATCTTATTAAAACACTCCAGCACAATTTCTCTTTCTGCATCGGATACGTGAAGTGCTTCATTAACATCATAAGAGAAAAAGCTGTATTCGTTAATGCATTTACCGAGATGGGTTCCACGGATGAGATCGGGATGAAAGAATAATCCCCAGCCTGTCGGCTGTATCATGTTTTCGCTTTCCTCAAAACCAAATACCTGTCCTGGTGCGATAAAAAGAAGCGTTCCCTCTTCATAATCATAGTGATTGCGGCCATATTTCATCTCCCCGCACTTCTCGTCTTTTAAAAAGATCATGTACACATCAGAAATATAACGTGCTTCTTTTACGGGCTTCGATAGCGACTGATCAAGAACACTGACCAAAGGATGCAGGGTCTTCTGCCCCCGCTCGTTATTGATCTGAGCAACACTTTCAATTCTAAGGGGATTTCCCATGACTTCGGTTATTTTAAAGTGAAAATAGCTTAAGTATTTCAATAATCCCTGCAGAAGCGCCAATGAACAGAAAAATTGGTAAGAGAAACAGGAATCCGTATAACGATCTGATGCAAAAGTATAAAGAACTTCGCCTATACGATAAACACATCAGGCAATTTCTTGAAAGTGCGCCCATTTCGCACGAGGCTAAAGAAAAGATAGAGTATAAAAATGCAGAAAAATTGTTGGGTTTATAGTTTGCTTTTGTTTGGAACAAGTTAAAAGATATAGAATTGAAAAAGATAAAAATGCTTTAAAACATTGAATATTAAACAAAAAACAATGAAATTATCAAACAATAAAATTTTAATCACTGGCGGAGCCAGTGGCATCGGTTTGGGATTAACTGAAAGATTTATTCAGGAAAACAACCAGGTTATTATTTGTGGCAGAAGGAAAGAAGCGCTACAAGAAGTGGCTGACAAATTTCCGGCAGTAATAACAAAGGTTTGCGACTTATCGGAAGAATCCGAGCGTACGGAACTTTATCAATGGATTGCTGAACACCACAGTGATTTGAACGTATTGGTAAACAATGCAGGTATTCAAAACTGGATGGATATATCAGACGAGCACTTTTATGATAAAGCAAAAAATGAGATTCAAATAAATGTTTTAGCGCCGTTGCATTTAATTTCACTCTTTACTGAACTCAAATCACTGGATACGGTCATCAATGTAACCTCTGGCCTGGCATTTACGCCTCTTACAAAAGTACCTGTTTATTGTGCTACAAAAGCTTTTTTTCACTCCTTTACCATTTCATTGAGGCATTTGCTAAAATCAAGAAATATAGCGATCATCGAATTGATCCCACCAGCTCTCAACACTGATCTGGGTGGCAAAGGCTTGCACAGCGAGCACCCTTCTGTTGGTGATTTTATTAATGCAATATTTCAACAGCTAAAAGAAGGTAAAGATGAATTGACTTTTGGATATAGCGAAATGTTATCGAAAGCAACACCCACTGAAATACAGGGAATGTTTAAAAGAATGAACCCATAAGAAGAAACAACCAATATTTTGAAGTTAGCGTGTCTGAAATGAAAAATTGAGCGCATAAAAAGGTACCAGCGGACGTCCGATGGTGCTGAAAAAGTTCGATAAAATCCTATACACTATTTATTATGAAACTACAATTTTGGTCCTCCACTTTTTTCGTTTTATCAGATGTTTTTGTAACCCTTTTTCGAAGCCTATTTCTTTATTTTTTCAACTGACTAATTATCAGGGTTAAAGATTCCCCGAGCATTAGCGAAAGCACCTACAAACGTTAGGTAAAAGACGCACCTTAAAGCCTATAAAAAACCTGGCGGCGATCGTTTTTACCTGAAAGATTTACTGGCTGGCTATCTGGAAAGCCAGCAAATGGGCCGTATTTAATTACCCCTGCATTACCTGTTCTTTACCCTTTGTTGCTACCAAGTTAACCCCAAGGTTACCCCAGGGTTACCCCGGCTTTACCTTTTCTCTACCTAAAAGGTAAAGCCAGCGCCTGCTTTCGCAGAATCGCACCACCACTTACGGTTATGCTGCCCTTGAGTAGGCCGCCACCCAATGTAATTAGGTTAAGCGTTTTTAACCACAGATGCGTACAGATAAACACAGATTTTTATAGCTGTGTGCATCCTTTCTATCTGTGGTTAAATTATTTTTCGTGCCTAATGGTTTAACTTAATGATGTTGGGTCGCCACAAGCGCCCGGGCCTTTGCACTACTATTTCACAACTGTGACGGTCCATTTTAGCTCAATAACAGGGCTAATTAGCTCAATTTGGCTCATTTAAGCTCATAATGAGGCGTCAATGCTGTTAAGTCGCTACGTTTGGGCATGGATTAAACATACCGGTATAAACAGCAATCTCTTTTTGAACAAACATTTTTTCAATAAAAACAAAAATTATGGCAACGTATTCGAAAAGCGCAAATGGCGCATTCTCGCGCAAAGTAGGTCGTGTAATTGGCAGCAACTGGTGCAGCACATTAATGAAAGCAGAAAGCCACGTTTGGACATGATGTACATAGGGCTGATAGTGGCACTTGGCCTGGCTTGCTAAGGAGAAAACAGCTATTCAACTGAATATAAATGCTCCATGTAATACCAGCTTACAGGAGCATTTACATCACGTTTACCTATTTGCTGATTTCTTTTTTAACAGTTCTTCGTATGCAGATCCCTCACGTTTTTCCATACCATCAGAAATCTTTATTCCGGCTTTCTCAAACTCGCTGAGTAATCTTTTATCGAAATCAGCGATGTATGAGGCAAATGATACAGAATCTTTTTGTTCGGGAATTGTTGCAAAAGGAGCATGCGGTTCTTTAAACCTGTACAACACGGCTTGAGTACTATCGTTGCCTTCCAAAAGAAGTGAGTCTCCGTAGTCTGTAATCTTAGCTACATAATCTTTAGTAAGGTATTTTAAAGAATCATTTTCTATTTTATAAGGAAGCTTAAAGCGGCCAACTTTCTGATTATAGAAAACTACATATTGCGAATCAATATCAAATTCGCTATATCCATTCGCTCTGGAAAACCGATGCCATTTTCCGATCAGTGATTTTTTGTTTCCATCTATGTTTTTAGGATTTGGCGAATGGCAGGCGGGAAGGATAAAAATGAAAAATGCAAGGAAATAAAGTATGGATCTCATGTTAACTAATTGTTAAATAATATTAAAAGCATTTTTAATCCAGGTATTGATCAGAATTACCTGCAATACATACTGCCCGGCTTATTGCCAGGCAGTAATGTGGTTGTGATGGGTTTAAAGAAGTGTTTACTGTGCCGCCCAAATGGTACAGTTAATATTGCCATTCGTATTAGAACCCCATGTTTCCGCAACCATAATTGCAGGAATATTTAACTGACCAAGCGTATAGCCGAAACTTTGCCACTTGTTATAGTGGTTGGCAAAAGTAATGACGCGATTTTGCCCGGTAGTAACCTTCGTAACCCTGGAACTATAAATCTGTCTGAAACCATCGCCACCGTCGATATTTTTACCTGTCATCCATCGGGTCCATACGTTATAACCTGCACCATCGGTTTCGAATGTTCCCAGGTAAGTACCGCTATGAGGAGAAACCGCACCCCATGTTTCATTCACATAATACTCATAATAAGGGCTTCTGCTCCATCCGTACCAGCCAAAAGTACCACCTCCGGAGTTTGAATAAGTGCTCAGGTTATACCCTATTTTGTAGGTTTTTGACCCTACTGAATAACCTTTACCGCAAGTAAAATTACCGTTAAAGCCGTTCCAGTTTACGCTGTAATTTCCCCCGGTACCATTGGCGTAATTGACTGTGCCAGTCGCGCCGTCACTCTTCCAAAGCGACCAAAAGAAGCCGTTGTGTGTGCCCGATTGATAGGATTCTACCGTGGCGACAGCTTTGGTGGGAGGGGGCGGAGCAGTAACATCCCCAGGTACCATTTTTTCATCTTTTTTACAGCCTGTTAAACATGCAGCGCTTGCAAACACTAAGGTTGCAGCCACAACGAGCGTAACCTTCCTGGTTACACCTGTAAGTGAATTTTGTTTTTTCATATAAGATATATAATTGGTTAGGGAAGCAAAATAACCGTATTCAGACCTGGGATATGGCTAATAATCAGCAAATTTGTTATACAAATGTTCAACACGGTCTGGAATTGGAATAGCCTGATAGCGTTTTTTTTGCTGTCGGATTACAGAGCAGTATTAATTAAGTAAGCTTCGGACATTTTAAGAATAAAAATCCCGATCGCAAGATAGTGCTGAAGAATGGGGCTGTTCACATCAGAGCCTATCGGGCTATTTTATAATTGTAGAGGAGAGACCATTTAACGGTTAGTGTAAAAAAGGGTAGCCATTCTTGTATCCACTGCCAGAGCCAATATGCCCATAGCTGTGCTGCAATTAACGGTTACCCTTTCTTGTAAATATGGTAGCGCCTTAAAAGATGTGGTAACTCGATATCGAAATGGGGCGCTATCCGATGTAAATAAAAAGATAGCTGTTATACCTGCGCTTTTTCGAGAGAACCAATGAAAAACAAAACTCACCAAATTGTTCGATGCCCACCTTTCTCTGAGTTTTACCCGTTTTCACGAGCATCCTCTTCTAAATCTTTTCTGATCCTTTTAGTTAGTGAGGCCACCACAAGTTCATATGAGTTTTTCAACAGGTCCCTGATTACCTTTTCAGGTACATTTTTGTTAAAATAAATGCTAATCCAGTGTTTTTTATTCATGTGATAAGCAGGCCTTACATCTTCATATTTTTCCTGAAGTTTTGTTGATTCCTCAAGATCACATTTTAAGGTACAAAAATCAAATTCATCCACATTAAAAAAACAGAACCATTTATCCTTCACATAAAACGCCAGTAAGTTCCTGTCATATTCAGAAGAGGCCTTTTGGAAAGCCATTTTTTCGGTAACTCCTTTGAAGGAAAGACAATATTCTCTCACACTTACTGCGTTCATATCATGCTAAATTATCTAAGATCAATCTTTCAAGAAAGGATAATCAGTATATCCGTGCTCACCTCCACCGTACATTGTAGCCTGGTCAATTTGGTTAAATTCGGCATCTAATTCAAATCTTTTTGGCAGATCAGGATTGGCGAGAAACAAAGAGCCATAAGAAATTATTTTCGCGATTCCCTTCTCCAGTTCTGCCGCTCCGCTTTCTTTATTGAACCCAGCGTTGGCAATTACCAGGTGTTTACTGCTGCTGCCAAATGTTTCTATCGCATTTTTAGGATAATGGGGGTAATTGTTTAAAGGGAAAATGCCGTTCATCAAATGGATATAAGCCAATGGCAATTCATTCAATGCATCGATCAATGGACTGAATTGAGCAACAGGATCGCTATTTTCTATATTGTTATAATAAACCGTTGGCGATAGTTTAATGCCTACTTTATCGCTCCCGGAAGCATCAACCAGTTCTTGCATCACTTCCAGTACGAAGCGGTTCCTGTTCTCAATGTTGCCGCCATACTCATCGGTGCGCAGGTTAGCGCTTTCCGATAAAAATTGGTTTGGCAGGTATCCAAATGCCGCATGAAGTTCTACGCCATCGAAACCTGCTTCGATGGCATTTTTAGCGGCCTTACCGTAATCTTTAACGATCTGTTTGATTTCTTGAGTAGTTAACTCCTGAGGCGTTTCGTAATCTTTCATTCCCTGCGAAGTAAAATGTTGTTGTCCTTTTATCCCGATTGCCGATGGCGCCACAGGGAGCTTTCCGTTTCTATCCACAGAATGTCCGACACGACCAGTATGCCATAGCTGGGCATAAATTACACCTCCACTGTTATGTACAGACTTCGTTACTTTCTTCCAGGCTTCAATTTGCCCATCATGATAAAGTCCCGGTGTAAACGGACTTCCAATAGCCTGTTCTGAGATATTAATGGCTTCCGTGATCAAAAGTCCTGCGCTTGCCCGCTGCGTGTAATATAGGGTCGTTAGGTCTGACACTACACCTTCCAGGTTAGCACGGCTTCGTGTCATTGGCGCCATTGCCATCGCGTTCCTTAATATTTTATTTCCTAATGTTACTTTTTCTAGTAATTTCATGAGTTGTTTTTCATTACATTGGTGATATGAACCTGTAAATTTAATTGTGCCCGATTGTTAATCGATCGTAAGGATAACCTTTCCATTTATACCTCCGGCTGTTAAAAAATCCTGTGCCACGGCTGCTTCTTCGAGCTTGAATATCTTAGAAACAACCGGTTTAAATTTTCCAATTTTTAATAGTTCAATGCCATTCTGCAAGGTTTGGGCTGAAATGTTGGAGGCGACAAAACCCGCGTTTACCTTGTATTGATCTGCCAGTTCCTGTGATGGTGGTATTACAATGCTCAATAGCACGCCACCGGGTTTTAGCACTTGAAAAAGCTTTGCCTGGGCTTCGCCACCTGCGGTATCCGCTACCAGATCAATATCCTTAATCACACGCGCAACATCTTGTAATTTATAATCAATTACCTCGTCGGCACCAAAACTTTTTGCCAATGCCACGCCTTTTCCCGATGCTGTTGCAATAACGTATGCGCCTGCGGCTTTAGCCATCTGCACCATCGCACCACCAACAGCTCCGCTTCCGCCCTGGATTAATACGCTTTGTCCCTTTTCCAGTTTACCAGTAATGAACAGAACGGATTGGGCAGTGCCAATGTTGACACCGATTGATGCCGCCTCTGCAAAGGAAAGCCCTTTTGGTTTTGGCACCACGAAGCTTTCGTTTGCGGTTACATATTCTGCGTAAGCATTTGTGCCGGTTAGGGCAATCACTTCATCGCCCACTTTAAAGGCGGATACATCATCTCCAATGGCGACAACTATTCCTGCTGCCTCACCGCCTGGAATAAACGGCATTTCTACGGGGCGGACGGCTTTCATAAAGCCCATCCGAATTTTAATGTCAATCGGATTTACACCTGCTGCTTTAACCTGAACTAACACATCATTTCCATTCTGGACTGATGGTGCCGGAACGTCGACCTGTTCTAACACATCTGAATTTCCGTAGTCGTTGTATTGTATTGCTTTCATTGCTTTTGAATTTTAATCTGTATACCTCAACACCTAAAGAATATCAGGTGTAGAAGTTACTTTGTGTTATACTGAATATACGAACAAAGGTATTAGCTATTCAGTAGGTAAAATAACCCAAAAAGACAGAAGAATAGTCCTATCCGACAAATGACGGGGCAGTGTTTTCGGAAAATAGAAAATTAAGCTGTATAGGAAAACTTCTTTGGTGTAATGCCATATTGTTTTTCAAATAACCGGCTGAAGTGACTGAGATTCGAAAATCCTAACTCATATCCAACCTCAGAAACAGAATGTTTGGCCTGTTTCAACAGAAAAGCAGCCTCTTCCATTCTTGCTTTTTGATAATAATTATAGATGGTATCTCCAAATGTTTGCTTAAAGAGCTGCTTAAGTTTCGTTTCGCTCATGGCAGTGATACTGGCTAATTCACTTAGTATCGGTGGGGTACTAAGATCACTCAATATTTTGTTGCGGATGGCCAGCAGTTTTTCTGCATCGTTGCTATTTATACTCTTAAAAGTCGTATTCTCCCTAAGCGACAGTTTACTGAAAAGCAGATACATTAATTCCTGTACCTTGATCTGCACGTAGAAATTATTCAAAGCGTTATTCATATCAACAGATACAATATTTTTAAGGAGCAATTGCATTTCGGGATCCAGGTTTTCGAAAAAGAGAAAGGAGGCATTTGCATCCATAATGGTTGTTATCGTACCATTTGGTTTTTCAACAGACAGAACTGAGCGTAATCGGTTGGCCGTAATGCCCACAACCACGTATTGAATGTTGCTGCCGGCAGGAAAACGGATTTCTGTGCGCAAATCATTTGTAGATAGGAGTATAGAAGCGTCCTTTTTTTGTGAGAATGGGATATTCGCCTCGTTGTTATATGTAACTTCACGATCATCGTTGCCATTGTAAAAGAAAATGGTGCGTATATCATTGGCCTGTGCAGCTGGATTGCGCTTAACTATCAGGTCTTCCTTTAATATATACCGGTGGATCGTTAATCTAAAATCATCCCCAAAGCTAACCTTACGTACATAACCTTCTCCCATTTCCTTTGGGATCTCCAAAAAGTTATCTCTTATAGAAACATTAATTAGTTCGGAAAACTGTATGATAAAGTCAAAACCCGGAACCGCTGTAAATTCGAAAATCATTACAAGAAATTACTAATTTATAAACCTGAGGTGATGTAACATCCTAAAGTTACACCACTTTCTTCTAATATTATCATTTTTGGAATTTCGGCGCTAAGATACATCTTAATGGATTGGAGATGGAGAGGGAAGTTTGGTCTTGATTTCCCTTACCTCAACAGAAATGTATTCTTTCATTTTCTGATCATTTAATAGGCGATATCAATTGTACTTTTAAAAGTCCCGCTGTCTACGAGGTGCGTAAACATAAAATCGGCTAAATCAGCACGCGAGATTTTCGGAATGCCGCCTAGCGGCAAACCAGTTATATTTTTATACTTTCCTGTTGCTTTGCCATCTGTTAGTTTTGGCGCCCGAACGATTGTCCAGTCCAAGCCTGACGTCTTTATTATTCCTTCCATTATACGCATATCAGCATATACAGGCTTATAGAGCTTTTGTAATACATGCTTCAATAGAAAAGTCATGATAAACGAGCTCTTAGGCGGGATGTCTAATGCGCCTGACGAAATACAGATTAGGCGCTTCGGGTACGATTTCTCCATAATGTTTACAATATTCCGGATACCAGAAGAATACAAGGTCGTTTGCTGGATTTTAGGGATACCCAGACAGGAAACCACTGCTTCGTGCCCATCAAACTCTTTTTCATAGGTATGTGGAATTAAAACATCTCCTTTAATAACCTTTAGATTTTGATGCACTATTGCAAAGGCATGGGGATTTCTAACAATAGCCGTTATAGCATATCCGGCGTTTAGCGCCTGTTCAATAAAATGTTTTCCGGTTCCGCCAGAACCACCAAATACAAGAATTTTTTTCATTTTGTGATATTTTAATTGAATCAAAGGTATATTTGAACTAACATTTGTGCAAGTACGCACCTAAAAGTAAGTGTAAAATGAATGAAGTTAAAGAAACATCAACCATACAATTAAATAAGCAAACGGTCTTTAAATTGTGCCCGGTTACGTACGTGATGGAAAAAATTGGCAGCTACTGGAAACCGATTATCATCTTCCACTTAATGTCTGGATCAAAGCGGTACGGAGCGTTAAAAAAGGCGATGCCTCATATTACAGAAAAGATGCTTGCCCAACATTTGAGGCAGCTGGAAGCAGACGGACTGATTTCGAGGGTAGCATTACCTGTAATACCGCCACACGTTACCTATAGTCTGACGGATGCGGGACAGGCTTTGCGGCCTGTGTTATACGCCATGGCAAACTGGGCAATTGAAGATGGGCAAAAAAGAGAAGAGCCACTTTTTAAAACAATGGAACAGTTTCCGGCATAAGTTAATAACTTGCATCCGTGCATCATAAATCAGGCGCTAAGGAATATTTGTCTTTTTGTTTAGATCGCGGTGATTGTCATTTCGATACCATAAAGAATAAAATATACTAAAAAGTATTTTTAATTAAACTTTTTAGTATATTTTTGCATCGTAAAATTTATTAATATGCTTACCAAAGCCGAAAGAACCAAGCAATTTATCTTAGAAACAGCAGCCCCTATCTTTAATCAGAAAGGAATATCAGGTGCTAATATAGACGATGTGCTTGCTGCAACAAAATTGACTAAAGGATGCCTTTATGGTCATTTTGAAGGTAAGGAAGACCTTGCCTTACAGGTTGTTGATTTTATGTTGAAAACCAACGGTGAAAAAATGTTATCAACTATCGGTAAGGGTAAAACAGCAAAGGCTAAAGTGTTTGCCTTTCTCGATTTTTACAAGGATCCTTTGAATACCTACTTAAAAGGCGGATGCCCAATATTTAATGTTGCGGTTGAATCTGATGACCATTTTCCGGCAATTAAAGAGAAAATAGCCGGTGTAATAAGGCGCGGACAGGAATTATTTGTTAGTATCTTAAAACAGGGCATTGAGGACGGAGAGTTTTCTGACAAACTTGAGCCTGCAGTATATGCATTTAAAGCCGTGGCTGCTGTTGAGGGTGCAGTGATTATGTGCAGGTCTATGAACACCGCAAAACCGATGGCGAGTTTGCTCAAAAACCTGAAAGCAGAATTAGAAAGTTACGAGATCTAATTTTTTTTCATTAAAAATATACTAAAAAGTCTTTTTTTATTTTTAACTATTAAAAAACATAATACCATTTCGCATTTTAAATTAAATGTAAAAAGCTGGTGTAAAAATATACTAAAAAGTCTATAATAAAGAAAGTATGGAATCAAAACAAAAAACGGTTTTAGTTACAGGTGCCTCATCAGGCATTGGGTTGCTTGTTGCCAGCAGGCTCCACGAAAATGGCTACCAGGTTATCGGAACAAGTAGGAACCCCGAAAAATACCGAGCAAAACTGCCATATAAGTTATTGCCGTTAGATCTGAATGATGATCGCTCTATAACATCTTTTGGTCAGTTGCTCTTCAGTCAGATCAAACAGTTGGATGTGTTGGTTAACAATGCTGGTTACCTTGTAAATGGACTTGCGGAGGAAACCCCCATTGAATTAGGGAGGCAGCAGTTTGAAACCAATTTTTGGGGAACGATCAAATTAACCAACGAGTTGCTACCCTATTTAAGAAGGCAAAACCATGGAAAAATAATTACCCTCGGTTCTTTGCTGGGCTTAGTGGGGCTTCCAAATGTGTCCTATTATGCAGCTTCCAAACATGCGCTCGAAGGTTATTTTAAATCACTGCGTTTTGAATTGAACCAGTTTAACATCAAGGTAGTAATGGTTGAGCCGATGAGTTTTAAAACCAATATCGGTGAAAGTGGAACTGTTGCTACAGGAACGATCCCAGCGTACGATACCTTCAGGCAAAAGGTAACCGCCTATACTAAAAGTACATTTGATAATGCACCCGATCCTGCACCGGTTATCGCCACTTTATTGCAAACAGTAAAGGAAAAGAATCCAAAGTTTAGTTACCCTGTTGGAAAAGGATCATCAATCGTATTGCTGCTTCAGCATTTCGTTTATAAGGTTTTCGAAAAATCCATCCTGAAATCTGTAAATGCTTCAAAATAAAATTATTATTAAATATTATAATCATGCAAATAAAAGGAAAAACGGTACTGATCACCGGTGGAGCATCAGGTATCGGGCTGGAAGCAGCAAAACAATTTTTGGCTAAAGGCGCCAGCGTAATCATCACCGGCAGAAACCAAGGGAAATTAGATGATGCCAAGAAACTATATCCGGCAGTTATAGCCATTAAAAGCGATGTCTCAGAAGCCGATGATGCACAAGAGCTTTTTAACCAGGTGCAGCAACTGGGCGGTATTGATATATTATACAACAATGCAGGTGTTTTAACCGATCCAATCAACCTTGGTATATCAAATGGGCAGCATTTTGAGGATGCGGAATATGAAATGAACGTCAATTACCTTGGGGTGATCAGGCTTAACAATCTTTTCATAGACATGCTGAAATCAAGGAAAGAAAGCGCAATCATCAACACAACATCATTACTTAGTTATGTTCCATCATTGCTGGAAGCAACTTATTCAGCCTCTAAAGTAGCACTGCAGTTTTACACCAAATCGCTTAGAAAACACCTTCAGATTTTGAACAGCAGCGTAAAGGTTTTTGAACTTTTACCTCCACTGGTAGCAACAGAAATGACCACGGACATGAACGGAAAAAAAATGAGCGCGGCAGATATGGTGAAAGACTTTATTGCTGGCCTTCAAAAAGATAAGCTCACTATCCGTATAGGTGATACTAAAACAGTGTATATACTTAACCGGCTTTTTCCAAAGATGGTTTTTAATCTGGCTAACCCAAAGAAAAGTTATAAAGTAATATCGCAATAAAAATCACTTCATAAATTCCACCATATTGTGCTGGTGGTTAATAATATACAAGAATATGAAAGCATTCATAATAGACAAATATAAAAGCAAGGAAGGCGGTAAGATTGAAAATGTACCCATTCCTGTACTGAAAGCCGATGAAGTATTGGTAGAAGTATACGCTGCCGGCATAAACCTTCTCGATTCCAAAATAAGGAAAGGAGAGTTCAAACTTTTTTTGCCTTATAAAACCCCATTTATTCTGGGGCATGACCTGGCCGGTATAATAACTAAGGTTGGTGCGCAGGTGCAAAAGTTTCAGGTTGGAGACCATGTTTATGCCAGGCCCGCAGATCATCGTATTGGAACTTTTGCAGAATTCATTGCCGTTAATGAGGCTGATTTGGCAATAAAGCCTGCAGAACTTACCATGGAAGAAGCGGCATCCATCCCACTCGTGGGCCTTACTGCCTGGCAGGCACTCATCGAAAAGGGGAAACTGCAAAAAGGAGAGCGAGTTTTCATTCAGGCTGGCTCAGGCGGCGTGGGCACATTTGCCATTCAGTTGGCCAAATATCTGGGGGCTACTGTGGCTACCACGACAGGCCCAGGCAACATCGAGTTGGTAAAAAGTCTCGGTGCAGATGTGGTTATAGACTATAGAAAAGATGACTTTGAGAAAATTCTGAATGATTATGATCTGGTTTTAAACAGCCAGGACGGATTGACGCTTGAAAAGTCGCTACAGGTATTGAAACCGGGTGGAAAGTTCATCTCGATTTCTGGTCCTCCCGATCCGGATTTTGCGGAACAAATCGGTGCCTCCTGGTTCGTGAAACTGATTATGCGCCTGTTAAGTTCGAAGGTAAGGAAGAAAGCAAAAAGGCTGAATGTGGATTTTTCCTTTCTGTTTATGAGGGCTAGCGGATCTCAGTTAAATGAAATTACGACGCTTATAAATGCCGGGGCTATTAAACCTGTGATAGACAAAATTTTTCCGTTCCAATCGGTCAATGAAGCAATAGCTTATGTAGAAAGTGGTCGTGCCAAAGGAAAAGTGGTCATAAAAGTTAAATGATTTAATTGATAAAACATGTATAATGAAAAAACTAAGGATAATATTATTGCTGTGCCTTTTTGCGGCAACAAAAACTTTCGCACAAACTCCAGAAGCTGATAAAATTTTAGGCGTATGGCTGAGTGAAGATAAAACCGGTAAAATTGATATTTATAAAGCAAAAGGGAAGTATTTCGGCAAGCTGATCTGGGGTAAAACGATGTACGAACCGAATGGAATTACTTCCCGGAAAGACGTAAAAAACAAGGATGAAAAATTAAGGGGCCGTAACCTTAAAGAGCTGATCATGCTTTACGATTTTACTTACCATGATGGAGTGTGGGATGGTGGCGAGATTTATGATCCTTATAGTGGTAAAACATACAGCTGTACATTGAAACTAAAGGATGGTAATCTGAATATCAGGGGTTATATTGGTGTGTCTTTATTTGGCCGGACAAGTGTTTGGGAAAGGGTGAAGTAATGTTTAGTTAAGATGCGAATTAGTTGATATATGGCCTATAATTTCCCTTTTTGTAGCGTTTTAATGCGCTTTGTCGTTTTTCATTAAAAACCAAATAGACGATGAAAAAAATAACACTGCTATTATTGATGGGTATTGCCCTGTTTTCGTGCGAAAAAAATAAAACTTCCGATTGTGGAGAGAAAATGTGTACTGAAGAATTTGCCTCGGTAATGTTTAAATTTGTAGACAATAAAGGTGCTGGCGCTGAAGTAAAGGATTTCAATGTAATCAACCAAAGAACAGGAGAGCGGGTAACGGCTAATTCAAGTATTTATACAAGTACCATCAAAGGCGTATTTATTATCGTTGATGATAATAATAAATTTGGTCTGTCAGAACAGGGCGATGATCTGAAAATTACCGGTACCTCTGTAGAAACCGGGCAAACTAAATCTGTTGTAATTAAAGTAAGTGGGGGCAAGTGCGCTTGTCACATCAATAAAATTTCAGGACCTGAGCAGGTTGCTTTCGATTAATAAATAAGAATAAAAAAGCTGTACCTGGTTATAAGTACAGCTTCATTATTAATTTACTCCGAGAAATAATTTAATCCAGCAATGTCCAGGTTTTTCTGGCCTGTACCTGCTGTACAACTTGCTGTTCGGCAACCACAATATTTTCTTTGCGCTGGCCAATATATTCTAATCCACTCAATTTATTCCAAAGCGCTACCAATACACTCATAAATTCGTTGGCCATTAGCATGCTGTTGTTAATTTGTTTATGATCGTAAACCAGTTCGATGGTTTTGGCTAAAAGCTCTTCAAAGTTTCCCGGGGTTACATCTTTCCACTCGTAAAAATACTTTAACAGTTCTTCTCTTTCGCGGGGATCAATCAGTTTAATGGCCGTAAAAAAAATGTGCGCCAAACTGGAGAAATAACCTACTAAAACTGCTGGCGATTCGCGGTGCGCAATGTTTCTATATTCGTAAAATAAACCTGCAATGTAATCTACAATTTTCTCTGATATTAAACGGATGTTCTTGCCTAGCGGCGTAATGTTGTCCCTTCCTCCTGTTTTGTCGATAATTTTAAAAGCCGCCAGCTGTAAATCATTTAGTAAAACACTAAAAGATTCATAATATCTAATCAGGGCTGGATGACTTGTTATGGTTGAGCTGGGCGGTATATAACTGCTGTTGATTGATAACCTGCCATTTTCGTAGTAAACCTGCCCTATGGTTAAGAAATAGCTATCTGCTGTTTGCGAACCCACCTCGCTCTCCGGTAAAACCGCAATAGCATAACTTTTGGCAAGTTCAGGGTAACGGATGGGGTTTTCTTCAGGGTTTGGTGTGCCTGTCGGTACACGGTTAAACGGACTTACCACTAATAGAATCACATAGTTTCGCGGTTCCGACTGGCCAAAATAATGGTTGTGTACCAGGGTATCCATATTATCCGATTGTACAATATCAATGTGGCAGCCTTCGGGCGTAATGGCATTACAATATCTTACCCTTACCTCGATATGGTTGGTTGCTTTTTCGATAATTTCGATATCGTGCGAACTTTTATAACCTGCAAAAGGCGGTAAAAATCCGTAATTACTATTATTTAGATGAAGAGAGGCGGCATCGCGTACAAAGTCCTGTAAATAAAGATCACTTAATGTAAAATGATCACTGGAAAGCTTCATGCCATTAATCCAGTTAATGGATTTATATTTTAGCGGCTTTATCATGGTAGATGTTTTTTATTATAGATTAGATAAAGATAGCACTTTCTCCAACTTCATTGGGTTTGTTTGCGTTTTCAGATACCCGTTTAGCGTAAATCGTCATTTTTTCGGTAATGCCATTTTCGATAATGTCGAGATCAGGATCGATGAAAATATTGCGTTTAAAAAAAGAAGTTTTGATAAAGAAAATCCATTTATAATTTTCCATATCGTCGCCCCTGAATTCTACAGGGCTTTTGGCAAATTTTAAATTGTAATCATCAATAAACTTGTGGAACCAGATACCGAAGTTCATGTTCTCTACAGCTTTTACCTTTACCTTTAAGGGTTCGGGATCGCTGCTTTTTTTGTAAAGTTCCAGCTCCAGTACCAATAAACGGTTAAAATCTACATGGTCCATGTTGATGTCCAATGGAGTATCGGGATATTTCCAGATCTTGTAGATTTCTGAAGGGATACCAAGCAGTGAAACATAAGCCCACCAAAAAATAAGTGGAACAAAAAAGCAGGTGATACTGCCCGCACCAAACCACCCAAAATTTACCGTGCTTAACCAGTTAAAGGCAAGCTGGTATAAATAAACAGCTAAAATGGCCGAAATTAAAGTGGCGAAAAAGATAAAAACCTTGCGCTCCAGTACATCTTTAGGGTAATATTTGGTTAACAGATAAACGAAAACCGTGCCCATCAAGAGATAAAAAATACAGCAGATAATGTAGCCCCAGGGCATAAAATTAAAATTTAGGAACCCTAAAAATCCCGGAAGGGCTAAAATAATGCCGATGAGCAGAACACTTACGATAAGTCTTTTGTTATTGAGAAACTGGTTCTTTTTGTTGATGATAGAAAGCACCGCTGTTGATACGACGAAGATCAGCGGGAACAAGAGAAAGCGGATAAAAAATGATTGAACGTCCATTAAATTTTTATAGATGAGATGTATTGCAAATATAGTATCTTTAATATTTGATTATAATCGTTATTTTTTCGGTAATAAAAATTTAACCTATAACAAAAATGAAGCCTTAAAGTTTAATGAAAAAGGAAACTTTGATTAATAACGAACTATTTACAGATTACAAAGCCGTTGCCCACGCTGCCGACCTGATTGAACGTAAGATAATTGATGCCGATAGGATTGAAATTATCCCATTGGGGCCAGATAAACGTGCTTTTGCAAAAGATATTGAGGATACCACGGCTTATTATTCTGAAAAAAGAAGGCACGAACGCATCCGCATCAGTACCAACCGCGAAGGATTGTATGATATGCTACCTGAGGGGCTTTTCCACCGTCCGCCAACCGGTAGTGCCGGTATGGACGAGGAATCTATGATTAAAGATATCAGGGATAGGAGAGAGGAAGAAAAGGAAGCCAGGCTATTTTTTACACCCTTTGATGCGGAAATTAATTATGTAAGGATCATGACCGAGTTATATGAAAATATGCTCGATAAAAAAACAACCTATTCCGATTTAAGTCAGATTTTTGAATTTGGATGGGATGAATTTAATTTGCTCAACAAAGAACAGAGCATCATCTGGATGCACCTGCTGCCCGAAATCCAGCAAAAGAGAAATGATATCGGTTTTGTATCAAAAGTACTTACTGCACTGTTCAACCTGCCGCTTACCATTGTTGATGCTACAGCCAATATTGCACCGGTAAAAATTGCTGAAGAAATGCAGATGCAGCTGGGTGGAAGCGCATTGGGGATTGATACCATCATTGGTGATAGCTTTACGCCCGAACACGAAGCTTATCATGTTAATATCGGTCCAACTTCGCCACAGGAACTGGTTAAGTTTATTCCCGGACAAAAAAACAGGGCCATTTTGGATATGGCCATCAGCTATTTAATCCCTGTAGATGCAGAGGTTAACGTAGAACTCCTTACCGCACCCGATTATCAGGAAACGGTATTGAGCGAGGACGGCGAAAGTGCTTATTTAGGGTATACGGTATATCTTTAGTTAATCTGAAGCTGTAACAAGCAGCGAGAGATCGTCGTTGTGAGAAGGCTTTTTCAGCCGACGAAGCAATCTTACACCGATAGCTATCCTTGCAATACCCCATTTCGAGCGTAGTGCAACGCAGCCGGGAACCCGAAAGCTCAGCGAAACTAAATCTATCTAGATAGATCTCTCCATTCCACTGCGTTCCAGTCGAGATGATGGTGTTTATTTTAAGTCCTACCACAAAACCTTAAACCACTTTATACAACACCGGCTTTAACAGCATGCGGTAATGTACATTCATCGTACTCCTTAGCTTTAATTTCGCCAAAGTTAAACTCAACAGTTCTTCCCAATCCTGCCCGCTAAGGTTAAGCTGATCTGCAGGTTCGATCAAAATATCAGTGGTTTTAATAAAGCCTGCATTTGGTTTATTATCCATTATCAAGCCTTTGGCCAGAGTAATGCCCTTTAATTTGTTGCCCAGTTCGTAACGGCAAAAATTGATCACATCAGCCTTCGTAATAATCCGGTCGGCTGTGGTTAAACCATATTTATAAGCCTGCACCCTGTTGGTTGCATTCAATCTCGACCGGCCGCCTTTTGTTTGGCTCAATAAAAAGATACTCTCTGCATTTACCTTATTGTTATCGTAAACCACTAAACGGCTTCCGGCATTAATGTGGTTGGCCTCTTCTGCTTGTGTAACCCAGATATCGAGGAATAAAATATCCGCATCATCAATCGGTTTCAATACAATATAGCTGGGCAGTTCTTTAGTGTCTTTAAGCGCCGAGCGGCTTTTTTGTTCAATAAGCGCAATATTCTGTTCCAGATTTTTAAGGATCGTGCTTAAAAAATCAGGTCCGTAAGCGGTAAAAGCTGCTTTCTCATCGCGTAACAGCTCAAAAAGGTAATCTACTAATTCTTTGGCATTTCTCGTATCAAAACGCTCTGTGCCTCCGTATCGGATTGAGAAAGATCCGTCTCCTTTTTGGTTTTCATTGGTGTAGGGAATCTCGTTGTAACTTTTCCCTTTATTATCCTTCAGGTTTTCTACCGCAAGCATCTGATCCAATGATTCCGTTTTGATCGGGATAATATTGTTCATCGTTTTAAGCCGGTGTTTGATCTGGCTTAACCGTTTATTTACCACGGGGAATGCGTTGATATAAATATGAAGCTCGTTCAGCATTTCCTGGTTTATAGCTGCCGGAAAAATTACTTTAAGCCATTTTACCGAATTATCGATCTGGTTTAAAACAGCCGGCTGGAATAGGTTGGCAAACTCAGGGGGGAGTTCCCTGCTTTCGTCGATATTAAAATCGTTAAGATCGCCCAGGGTAATAAATCTGTTGCTGTAAAACTGTAAAACATCTGCTTTGATCAGATTAAGCAATTGTTTGTGCTGAAACGGAGCCTGTACCTTCCCTGTTAAAGGTTCATCCATAAAACGTTCTGTATAGGCGGCGAGCTCGTTGTTTTTGTAGAACCATTTCCCCAGCGAGAGCAGATCGTAAGTGTTTTCGGGCACCGAATAATTTTTCCAGTCGAAAAATAAATTTAGTTTATTAAAATCCATCCAGTCTTTAATGCCGTTAAAACCTATGTATATCGTATTTTTCTCTACAGAAGTGCCCGAAAGGGTATTGTGTATAGGCTGCTTGCCAAATTGCTCTACATTAAAAAGTGTATTTCCGGTAACGATGTATCTTATCGATGCGTTATTTAATTTTACGGTATGCAGCGGGCTAAAAAAAATATCGGTTTTCTTGGCCTTATCATTTTCCTGCGGGATATTCTTTTTAAATGCAAACTGCGAATAGACCGAAAGATAGTCTTGTTGTTCAATCGGCCTGGCATGCATAATGGCATGGGCCGGTAACGATGAAGTTAAATGATCGGGCGCTAAAATACGGCTGATTTTATCAAAGATCCTGTTCTCTAAATTTTTAACATCATTGGATACATTAAAAAGCTCATTGCTCAATGCCTCAATAATCAGTCTAACAAGCGGATCGAAGTCGTTACTGTCTTTAATATTCCAGAAATCTTCAGCATTTTTTAGAATTCTGTTCCGGATCTCATCTTTTGATGAATAAAAAACTGGTTTCATGTGTAGAATATTTGGGGCGTTTTAGATTAAGTTGATAATGGGCTAAGAAATAAAGCGGTGTTAAAAAAATATTTTTCTCCTGTGGTTTTTATTAGTGCTCTAACGCTAATATCTACCTTTTTTTTAATCTCGGTTATCTTACGTAGGGGGTATACATTTTCTACCTCAGTAATGCGTACTTCTACCTCGGTATTATATATCCTAAATTCATAGTCGGTAATGGATTTTAGCAACGATTTGCGGAATTTTTCCTCCCAAATGCTCTCACTCACGATTAACTCAAAGTCGAGATCCCATATTTCACATCCAAAATCGTTATGGAACCGATGCTCCCCAAAACGGGTAAAAATAATCAGTTCCAAGTGGTTCGAAATCGATTTTCCGAGGTCAGTTGCCTGAAGGCCAATGCCGGAGAAAACCGACCTAAATCTGAAGGGTTTGTTGTAAAAATTTTCAGACATACACGGTTTGGCTTAAAGTTTGTTAAAAGTAAAAGAAATAATATCGTTTTAATAACCAAACAACAAATATTAAAAATTGTTATAGTACAATGTAAATTTGAAAAAGTTTGTGTGATTTTAGTGTGGTTGATTGTCGGATTAATTATTATACTATTGCTATGTGAAACATTTAATGCTCTATGAAACCTATTAATGCCATCGAAATCAGAACTGCTTACACGAGGTTTATCTTAAACTTTGTATTCCTAACACTTTTCTCCATTCTCTGTATTTATCTCTTTTTTGCCGCATCTGATTATGAGTATACTCTGCTCGATAAAAAGGTAAAGGAAACCGAAAAACTATCTTATCTAAGAAAAGATATCAATACCAATTTCGATCTTATCCTTGTCCGTTTTAAAGAACTTGCCCAATACCGCGATTACAATGCCAACGAAATGAGCAAACAGAGTATCCTTTTGGGCGATATCCAAAGCGCCAACAACAGGGTTAAAGACCTTATTTCCCAAAAAACGCAAACCAGTCCGAGTTTTGATCTTTACGCCAAAATAAACAACAATGTTGGTGCAATGGCCGATCTGCAAGATTCGCTTATTAAATCAAGGGGCGATATCCAAAGGTATAAAGAACAGATAGACGATTGCCACCGCGCAAACCAGGCTACGGCAACCAAGATCAGAAACGGACGGTTCGGCCGATAATTAAAACGATTATGATAAAATTAAGTATAAAAGAAAGACGCGAACAATTCTTGTTTTTTATAGCGCTGTTTGTTTTTACCGTAGGGCTTTTAAGTTTTGGTATTTTTTATAGCGATAAATCGCGCTACGAAATCTCCAAAGAAGAGCTTGAAGTAAAAATTAGCGAGAACGAAACCTTCGAAAGCATGGTAAAAGAAACTTCGCCTACTATTGATACCACTTATAAACAGATTACCCGCTACAACCCAAATGTACAGGCGGTTTTCTTGAAAAACGATATACAGAATTCATTAGGCTCTATCAGGGCTGCGTTTGATCGCAAAGCATCAGACCAGCGCTATAAAATATTTGTTCAAACGGCACAGCTGTACGACAGGTTGTTTTACGATAGGCAGGAACAGAACAGAAACATTACGGATATCGAATTGCATAAACGACAATTGGACGATTGTATTCTCAACAGGCGACAATTGCAGCAAACCATATCTGCTAGATAAATACCTCAAAAACAACCTATAAAAAACGCTACCTATGTCTGACACAAACACCAAGCAAGTTAATTCAAATTCGCAGGGCTATGTTATTCTCTACATCCTATTAGCTGTATTGCTCCTAACAGGTCTTATTTTCCTATTTAAAAGTTCATTGTTCGAAAAAAGGACAATTGATGCGCGGATCTTAAAAGATGAAATTTATTTAAATGAAAGTCTGGTTTTTACCGATAATACCCCAAAAGCTACAAAATGGTTATGGGAATTCGGAAACGGCGAAAAAGCCACCACAAAAACCGGTTCTTATCACTACACAAAGCCCGACACTTATATTGTACGCTTAACCGTTGATGGCGAACTCCGTCAGGAATTTCCGGTTACCGTACGCGATACCGTTCATACACCGGTTGTAGATAGTGTATTAACCATTAGCGGCCCAACCGCAGGTTTGGTTAATGAAGAAATCAGGCTCGAAGGAGACGGGGAAGGAAAAGATTTCGAATGGTCGTTCGGCGAAACCGGGCGAGTAGATGTTAAAGGAAAAACTGCTTTATACACCTACCGTGCCCCAGGGAAATATGTGGTACGCCTGCGCTCGGATAAAAGCCGTAAACCCGCTTTCCTAAACATTTTGATCACTGATCCAAATGCCGAAATCGTTGAAGATATTGTTGCCCCTGGTGATGGCGAACGTAAAACCATCGATGATATCAGGGCCCGTTTACAGGCCATTGCCAATGGTGCCGATTTTAACTCCAACTATTATTATCTCGTTAACAAATACATGTGCGGTAACGAAAAAGTAACGGTAAATGTAGAAATGAACGGTAAGAAAAAACAGACCGATATTTATTCATACTGCATGGGACTCACCTTTGGGGGAGAAATAGCCGTTGATGAAGCGCAGCTAACCATCAAGCCAAATTCTACCTGTGCCAGTTTGGTAAACATTAAGCAACATTCGGGAACGGCCCAACCTGCGGCAACAACTGCTGATGCACCTGCCAAAACAAGATAAATTAACCGCTCACCTAATTTTAAAGCTCATCTACAGATTATGAAAAAATACTATGCCTTAACCCTCCTTTTTATAGGAATATCGTTTGCCTACGCACAATCGCCGGCATCCTTTGGCAAAAGAGTAAAATACATGCCTAAATCTTACGAAAGGCCTTCAGAAAGTATAAACGTAATGGACAATACCAGTAGCAGCAGTTTGCCATGGATTGTTTTTTCAGACCGTGAAGATAATTATACTACTACTGCACCAGGTGGAAGCCTGATTATGAAAAAAATCAGCTTTATGGAACCTTTCTATGTTTCAAAAGAAGAAAACGGCTACCTGAAACTGATTAAATACAAGGCCGGAATGATCAGGGGCAGAAAAATAAACGATAAAAAAAGTGCCATCAGTTATGGTTGGATCGCAAAATCTAAACTGCTTTTATGGCAACGCGCTTTCTCTAACCAAAAAACAGGTTATGCAGAAAAAGCCATCGGTATCGTAAACGGGAAAAATGCCTTAACCGAACCAAAGTTCTATTTCGATACTACTGATTCTATCCTGGTTTACAATACACCCGAACTTAAAGACCGACGTACAAAAGTAAGGCTGCACGAAATTGCCTATATCTACAAAAAATCAGAAGATGGTAAGAAATACCTGATAGGTTCTGATGACCAGCTGGTTGCAGATACCGCTTTAAAAAGTATTTACGGTTGGGTTTCTGCCGAAGCCGTACACAGCTGGGGCGATCGTTTGTACATTACCTCAGTTAAACCAGGCGATTATGACAGGGATGATTCTACCTCGGTAGCCCTCAAAAACGGAATCAATAAAGGAACAACTTTCACAGTGGACCCCTTATTGCCAAGGGAAAACCTGATCCTGCGTAGTGTACCTGTTGTTTCAAACGATGAAGGAGGTAACACAGTAGGTATCGCTGCAGATGTTTACAATAAAAAAGACAATAAAATATTAACCATTAACGGTTCTGCACTTTCTTATCAGGACTACCTCAACCTCCGTAAAAATAAAACGAAGGTAAATGTTGTTTTTGTAGTGGACGGTGGTAGCCCAATGACCAAATATTTTTCTGGAATGACCAATACCATCGCTTCTTTCGAAAATATTATGGGCGATTTTGGTAAAGGAACAAAAGTGAACTTCGGCGGTGTAGTGTACCGTGGTGAAAGTGGTTGCGCTTTAAAAGGTATTTTTGTAAGCCCGATCCAGAATGATTACAGACAGTTGATGACGTTCCTTTCAAATCAGGCTAAAAATACCGTTAGGTGTAATGGAGAAGTAAGCGAAGAGCCTGTTTTTCAAGCGATAAAAACCGGATTGGGCTTGTTTAAAGCAAAAAAGAACGAAACCAATTTAATTATTTTAGTTGGCAGTACCGGAAATACCGGGGGAACCAACAATTACCTGATTAACGAATTGAGCGAGCAGGTTGCGCAGGCAGATGCCCGTATTTTAGCCTTACAGGTGTATAGCGATTTCAATCAGTCATTTAACGATTTTGTAATCCAGTCGCGTAAACTCGTTTCCGAATCGGCTATCCGCGCTGCCGAATACAGAAAAAACACCATGGTAAAAGGTGAGGGTTTAAAAAGCTTCCAGCCTTATAATACCAGTTTACAGGATTCTATCTCCTACTATTTAGATTATCCCAAAAACAGTTTAATCCAGGGTGGGGTAGTTTTCCCGACAAAAGGTTCGGTAAATTCTAACCAGAGCATGACGATTGCTTTACGCCGTTTCGTAAAAGAAACCAGCTCCGATATCTATAACCAGATCAGTTCATTGGATAGTGCTTTCCGTTTAACAGGTATATTGCGTAAAAACCTGACTGCCGATGTAGAAGGTTTATTGCCGGAACCCGTTGGCGCGGAAGTTGCAGACCGCATGCCGCACAATGCGTTTAAATATTATAGCACTGCAAATCTGTCGGCTGATGCAGTGAAAAACAACCCTTTAACATTACAATATGCCATCGTTTTAAACAACATGGAGTACAAACAGATTGTAGATGTGTTTTCGATGATGTTGGGGCAGAATTTGCAGGCCGATCAGTCTTCTTTCAGGAGTAAACTTGTTAAAAATTATGTGAAAATGCCAAAACAGATGCTGGGTATTAAAGAGTCATCGGGCAACATAAAGCGTTTAACCTTGGCCAACTACATTAAATTGGTAACCGGTTTGCCTTTAAACAACAAATTTTTAGAGAAATATACCGTAGGCGATTTAAAGAACAGTTCTAAAATGCCGCTCGAAGAATTCGAAAGCTACATTAAATTATTAAATCAATCGGTTCAACAGATTAAAAGGGCTACTCAGATTGAGCAGCAGTTTATTTCGAACGGCAAAATATATTACTACATCACCGAAAATAATTTTAACCCGGCAGTATTGCCTACAACCAACTAAGGGATATGGCAGTTACAAATTTAAGCGAATCGGTCAAAACAGCCCTGCATATTGCACAGTCTTTAGCTAAAGAGTATAGAAACGAGGTGTTTACTGCTGCTCACCTGCTCAAAGGCCTGATGCATAAAGATGTTGGCCTGCGCGCGTTCATTACCTCTATTGGTAAAGATGAAGAATATATTAGCGAATGGGCTGAGGTGCGGATTGACGAACAGGCAAAATCGGCGGGTTTTACGGATACCGTAAGCGGTGCGCCAGAGATTGCCGTGATTTTTGAAGAGGCCGATAATGTACGCATTAAACTTGGCTTGGACTTAATTACCCCGGTATGTGTATTAACCGCATTGGCAAAACCGGGTATCGGTTTTCAGCCCGATCAGCTAAAATCGTTCCCGATTAAAGAACGTGAAATCCTGGATCTGTATGTAAAAGATGAAGAAATTTCGAGGGTGGTTTCGCCTGATAAAACAAGCGCTGGTGCTGAAAGCAAAAGTACAGGCAACGCCCTGTATAAATATTGTATAGATAGGTTACAGATGGTGCGCGATGGTAAAACCGACCCGATTATCGGCCGTGATAAGGAAACCAGGCAGATGATGGAAATCCTTTGCCGCCGCACCAAACCAAATGTAATCCTAACCGGTGATGCCGGTGTAGGTAAAACCGCTTTGGTTGACGGTTTTGCCATTGATATCGTAAACCAGAATGTACCCGAGAACTTAAAACCCGTGCAGCTTTTTGAACTCGATTTAGGTTCGTTAATTGCAGGTGCCTCTTACAAGGGAGAAATAGAGGACCGCTTAAAAAACATCATCAAAGAAATCAAACAGTTTGAAAAGGCGGTGCTGTTTATTGATGAAATCCACACTTTATTGGATAGTAAGGGCCCCTTGGGTGCGGGTATAGGTAATTTGCTGAAACCGGAACTGGCCCGTGGCGAAATTACGGTAATTGGTGCCACAACCATTGATGAGTACCGCAAAATTATCGAGCCTGAGCAGGCTTTCAGCAGACGTTTTGAAGTGTTGCAGGTAAATGAGCCAAACGAAGAAAGCACCATTAAAATGCTGCAGAAACTGGCCGTAAAATACGAAGAGCACCATACCTTAACCATCGAACCCGATGCTTTGGGCGAATGTGTGCGCCTGGCCAAACGTTATATGAAAGATAGAAGGCTCCCTGATTCTGCATTCGATCTGCTCGACCGCACAATGGCTGCCATGAAAATGATGAACGATACCTCTGATCAGGTAATCGAAAGTTTGGAAACCGATCTGGAAGCTTTAAATGGCAATACCGAAGAATCGGAAGCAGAGAAATTTGCCGATTATAAATGGCTTTTCTCTTTGCTTCAGAATAAATTAAGTCCGGTTTTGCTGGGCCGCTTAACCGATGAAACACAGACCGATGCGTTCGAAACCGCCGATGAATACCAGGGTTATATTACCAAAAGCCTACAGGAATTAAAAAAATATGCCGCTGAAAAAAGCGATCGCATCAGCAAACAGGATATTGCTTCTATAGTGGCCTACAAAACAGGTATCCCAATGGGTAAACTGCAGGCCGGTGAAAAGGAAAAATTGCTCAATATGGAAGCTTACCTTAAAAAACGTGTGGTAGGACAGGATCAGGCATTAAAAGCTGTTTCAGATGCCATACTCGAATCGCGCAGCGGATTGAACAAAAAAGGACAGCCAATAGGATCCTTCTTTTTATTGGGACCAACCGGAACCGGTAAAACCGAACTGGCCAAATCAATCGCCGAATTTTTGTTCAACGACGAAAAAGCAATGATCCGCTTCGATATGTCCGAGTTTAAGGAAGAACACAGTGCCGCCTTACTTTATGGCGCGCCTCCAGGATACGTAGGTTACGAAGAAGGTGGTCTATTAGTGAATAAAATCAGGCAACAGCCTTATTCTGTACTGCTTTTCGATGAAATTGAAAAAGCGCACCCTTCCGTTTTCGATACCTTTTTACAGATCCTGGACGAAGGCCACATGCACGACCGTTTGGGAAAAGAGGGCGATTTTAGCAACTCACTCATTCTTTTTACCTCGAACATTGGTAGTGAATGGATTGCCGAACAGATTGGAAAAGGTGTAATCCCTGCTTCAAATCAGTTAATGGAGGTAATGGCCGGGCATTTTCGCCCCGAATTTTTAGCCAGGATCTCCGAAATTGTTCCTTTTGCGCCGATAAACGAAAGTAATGTGGTGCGTATTTTCGAAATCCAGTTAAGCAGTTTGGTACAATCGCTCAATAAAATGGGTATCGATTTTGAAATTGCAGAAGATGCCAAAAAAATGATCGCTTTAGATGGTTTTACGCCAAAATATGGTGCAAGGCAGTTATCGGCAGTTATCAGAAATCTTTTACGCAGGCCGATCTCGAAATACATCATTTCTGGTGAACTAAAAAAAGGATCGAAGGTTGTGGTAAGCAAACATGCAGCCGAAGATAAGCTTGAATGGAATATTATTCAGCCAGAAACCGTAACATTGGAACAAAAATTGAGTTAAAACGTTAACTATTATATTATTAGAAAAAAATAATCGTAAACCTAAATCAACATACTATGTTTAACTATGAAATTGGTGGTAACGAGCGAAAAATTGACACCTCAGAAGCTTTCGCAGAAATTGCCCACAACAAAACGCTTTTTGTACAGAAACTTACCGATAACGATCCGATAAAACCAGAAAAAGTAGAGGGATTAAAAACGGTGAAAGATGTATTCGAACATTATAAACCAAATGTGAAGGTTGCTTTCGAAAAGCAGGATGGATCTACCGTTAGCGAAACGATAAACTTTAACGATTTGGGCGATTTTGGTGTGAAAAACATCATCAACCAAAGTAATTACCTTACTAACGTGAACATCGAAAGAGAAATGTCGCTTAATGTAATCAAACAGTTAAAATCGAATAAAACCTTAAAAGCCACACTTGATGACGAAGAAACAAAGTCGGCCTTCATTAACGCTTTGAAGAACTTTGTTGACGAATTGGAGCAAAATAAATAATCTTAACGCCAAGAAAACATGTCAAACCCTCAAGAATTAAAAACCGACGAAAATACAGGCCAGGCAGGCTTTAAACCAGCTGAAACCAAAACCATAGAAAAAACATCACTTAAAGATAACCTCGAAAAACTGGCCCGTGTTGGCGGTTTCGATCTGTTGGAAGCCACTGTTGATGGTCTGCAGAATTTAAACCCTGAACGTAAAGCCCGTAAACAGATCTTTTTAACCGGTGATGAGAAAAAGAAAGAACGCGAAGAGCTGAAAAAGAAAATCCAGCTTTGGATTGATGTGCTTGAATCTTCTACTTCAGTTGCCGATATGGTAGAAAAAAGTACCCAAAAACTGAATGCTGCCGAAGAAAACCTGAATAAAAACATCGGTACCGCATTAGAAAGCACGAGAGAACTGGAGCAGGCATACCGTTCGGTACATTTGTTCTATAAAAATACCGAATCCGACAAACTTAAAAATGTAGTGCTGTTAAATGCATCAATGGATCAGATCAAAGATCTTGATAATCCACGTTTTATTGAATACGTAGATGATGAGTTAAAACAGAATTACGACCGTTTGGATCTCCGTAATAACTATTCGTTAATGGTTGTGCCCGGCTATATGGGTTCCAATAAAGTATTAGAGAGATGGGGTAAAATTGCGCATAACAACAAAGCCATGCTGGTAACCGATTTTGCCGATCTTGATCAGCCGGATGATGTACTTGATTTATTTACCGCAGCAAACTTTACCGGAGGTGATGCATTCAGATCGAATGTAATCATGACCTGTAACTGGTTAGTCGGCCGTGGTAAAGTTGCAGAAGTGGGTGAGGAAGACGATTTAACCGTACCCGGATCAGCAGCACTTGCTGGTAAAATGTATTACACCTTAATGTCGCAGGTTACTGCAGGTAAAAAACATGGTGCTATAAATGAAGTAGATGGTGTAAAATTCGATTTAAAGAAAAGTGAAATCTCCCATTTAGAAAGAGTAGGCTTGGTGCCGATGGTTAACGAATATGGTAAAGTTATGGCTTTTTCTGCCAAAACCTTATTTAATGGCGATAACATCGGTTTACAAACTTATTCGGTTGTACGTGTATTCGATTATATTACCAAAGTATTATTCGATTTCCTGAACAGAAGGGCTTTCGAAAACTGGACTTCTAAAACGGAACAGGACCTTCGTGGCCAGATTGTTAAGTTCCTGGATGGTATTCAGGGAGCCGACCGTTTAATCGAGCGATTTAAAATAATGCGTTTCGAAAGAGATGAACAACAGAAAGACAGGATCCACCTGGATATCCACATCACACCATATTTCCCAGCTAAAAGTTTTGTGGTAAAACTGGATGGACACAAAGGTGAAGATGAAAGTACCACATGGAGTTCAGAATATAATCAGCAATAGTTTTTGATAACTGAAAATAAAAACCCAACCCCAGCGTTGGGTTTTTTTATGGGTTATGCATAACACTTAACAAATTCTTTATAATTTTGTAATGCATCGGCCTGATCAGATTAATCAAAAAAAATGAAGCAAATACTTATCCTGAATGGGGATATTGAAAAAAACGCATCTACGAATTTCCTGATTAACGCGTATAAGCAAGGTGCCGAAAGTGCTGGTGCAATCGTACGAGAGTTGGCCATTATCGACCTGATATTCAACTCGAATAAGCTGTTCAATAACAGGCAGATTGCCGAGTTAGAGCCCGATTTGCAAAAAGCTTTAACCGCAATTAGGCAGAGTAACCATGTAGTGCTTTTTTGCCCTGTATATGTAGACCATATTCCCGCAAAGATTAAGGGCTTTTTTGATCGTTTATTTATGCCTGACCAGATTTTTACCACCCAGCAGCAAAACGTAAACAATAATTTTAGTGGTCGTTCGGCACGGATTGTGTCTATTTTGGATGAGGCTACTTTTAAAGAATGGAAAGCAAATAAGAAAACAACTTACCTATCCATCAAAAAAGTTGTTTTCGAGAAATGCAGAATGAGCCCCGTGCTCACCAACACCATTGGTGAATTACATTCTCTTGAAAATCATTATAGCCAAAAATGGGTAGCTAAAATGGAAAAATTTGGTTCACAGCTGATTTAAAACTTTAAATTAGGGGAAATTGTTGTCCAAAAAGACTACATCTTGGGTAAAACCACTACAGTTACGTAAGTTATTCTCTATCACGTTGTATTTGTAACACTAAAAATATCTTAAAACTTTTCCACACGTTTTCCACAACAATAACTCGTTTAACTAATCGTTTAGTGCGTTTCAGGATTTTATCTTGATTTCAAGAATAAGATTATTCACTATAGATGAGCAATATAATGCGTAATTGGCCTGATCTTTGGTTAATGCTGATACTGTAGCGGAGGCTACAATAAATCAAATTTTTTAACCTTTAAATTTTAAAACTATGGCTTTCAAAGCTAGATTAAATTTTTCAGGCAAGGAGTACGATGTGCTTCATTGTGCCTATGCGTTAAACCGCGATGTAGATGCTAAAGGAAGGCCTTCTTCCGGAGTTTACGGCGGTACCATCGACATTGAGATCGAGTCAACCGAAGACACCTCAATAATCGAGGCGATGGTAAACAACCAGTACAAACCTATTACGGGAACCCTTCTGATCAAGAAAACAGAGGAAGATGCCAAAATGAAAGAAGTTAACTTCGAAGATGGCTACATTGTTAAATATTCCGAAGGGATCAACATTGTGGGCGATCATCCGATGACGCTCAAATTCCAGATTTCAGCCAGGAAGCTTAAATTAGGCAACGCCGAGCACCTTAACGATTGGCCAAAAGTCTAAAGGGAGGCTGAGGGCAGAAAGGTTGAAGGTGTAAGGTTTAGGGTTTAAGGTTGTATTAACCCTATGCTATCTCCAATCGCCATGCGCCAAACCCCATGCCCGCAAGTCATTCATTTTTCAAAAACATTAAAACTTACTATAATGGCATTCAAAACCCGTTTAAACTTAGGATCAAAAGAATTTGATGTACTACAGTGCAGCTTTTCATTAAATAGAGATGTTGACGCAAAAGGCCGTCCATCGTCAGGTGTTTATGGTGGCACCATCCACATCGAAATCGAATCAACCGAAGATACTTCTGTGATCGAGTCGATGGTAAACAACCAGTATAAGCCGCTTTCAGGAACATTGGTTTTCAAAAAAGGCGAAGAAGATGCAAAAATGAAAGAACTGTCTTTCGAAGACGGTTATATCATCCAGTATAACGAGGGTATTGCGGTAAACGACAATACACCTATGACTTTAAGTTTTGTCGTATCAGCCCGTAAGCTAAAACTGGGCAACGCAGAACACGAAAACGATTGGCCTAAAGCTTAGTCATCACTAAGAATATAGTATTAAAAGCGCCCCGGCTTTTTCTGGGGCGCTTTTAATCCGTTGCTATTTTCATCACCCTACATCTACCTATCATCCCAATCATCCCAAAAAATTAATATTGCTTTTGATGCGTATATTAATTACAAAGCCATCTCAAAAATTAATGCTCAATTATGTCTAACCATTCCAAACATGTTGCAGTAAAAAACGATTACTATTCAGGTAAAATGTTTGGTTCGGCATCAACACACAATATTCATCTGAACATACGGTCTGCAGAAAATGTATCCATTTTTAATATAAGAGCATGTGCATACCCAGCATTTGGCTTAGGGTAATTGTTGTGATCAAGATAAATTAATATGGAAAAGAAACTCATTGCTGAAATCAATATAGAGGATAAGGAAATTACACATTTTGCTTCCTTCGTCCTTCAACAGGCTTTTAACGAACATCACTATTTTGAACTGCGCTTTAACCACGACCAGATGGGCGCGCCAGGACTGATCAGTTTAGATGATAGCCGCGATTTTGTGGGTAAAACCTTAACCGCTTCTTTTGGCCATTCGGCAGAAGGCATGCAGAATTTTGTAGGCCTGGTTTCTAAAGTTGAACTATCACAAATTCATGGTTACCATGGTGTTCTAATTGTAAGTGGTTATAGCCCAACTATTTTAATCGATCGTGGACCTGATTTGGGTTCATATTTAGATAAAGACCTGAATGAGATCGTGAAATTGGCAACTAAAGATACGCCAGCCAATGATTTAAAAGTGGTGGCCAATGCCACAAGAAATACACCAATAGATTATATTATCCAATATCGTGAAAGCGATTTTGCTTTTTTGAACCGCCTTTCGGCCGAATACCACGAATGGCTTTTTTACGATGGCAAACAGCTTAATTTTGGAAAACCCGATACACAAAAGGAAATATCCCTGTTTTATGGCAGAGATGTTCAGGAAATGCAGTATGCAATGGAAATTGCACCGATAAAAAATAAACGGTTCTCCTATAATTCGAAGCAGAACGAAATGCTGCTGAGCGAAAGCACAGGTAAAGTAGATGGCACACCCGACTTATCCCATGCTGTAAAAGCTTCTAACCTTACTTTTAGTAAAACCTTCAACCAACCTTCATTAATCAGGGTAGATAATAACAACGACATTAAAAACCTGGTAGAAAATGAAGAGAAAGCGAATACAAGTGAGCTTTTAAAAGTAACTGCCAGGGGCGATAATGCCGGTTTAAGCATAGGCAGCATTGCTGAAATTACAATGAGCCTCCGTAAAGAACTTGCTTTTACATCCGAAAGCCTGGGTAAATTTCTTATTACCAGTATTACTCATCATATAGACGAAAACGGCAAATACCACAATACTTTCGAAGGAAAAGTATCCACAACCGAACGGTTACTGGTAAAGAACTTCGAAAAACCACAGCCGGATATGCAACTGGCAGATGTGATTGATAATAACGATCCACAGGGCCAGGGCCGTATAAAAGTGCAATTTAAATGGGAGTGTTTAACCAACGATGTTACAGAGTGGTTGCGCGTAGTTACGCCAAGTGCCGGTGTTGGCGATAGGGGTAATAACCGTGGTTACTTCGCGATCCCCGAAATAGATGATCAGGTGATGATTGCGTTCGAAGAAGGGAATATTGCACGGCCCGTAGTAATGGGAAGTGTTTACCACAGCTCAAGCGTAGATAGTAGCCCGCTTATTCAAAATCACCTTAAAAGTATCATTACCAGAAGCGGACATTTAATAGAATTTGATGATAATCAGGGTACACAAGGCATAAAAATCACCGATATCCACAATAATATTATCCATATCGATACCAAAGGCAATAATATAACCATTACCGCTTTGGAGAACATGACTTTAAACTGTAAGAATATGCAGATCAATGTAGCGGAAAATATGGATGTGAAGGTGGGTAAAAACATTTCAGAAAGTGCCGGTGAGAACATTACCACAAGTGCCAACGAAGACATTACACAAACAGCCGGAAAAGATATCAATATCAGCGCCACTGGAGATATGAAAGAATCAGCAAACAATAAAACTGAAATGGTAGAAAAAGCATACATGAGAAGTGCTCAGGAATCTACACAGTATGCTGAAAAGGTAACTATTTTTAGCACCAAAGAAAACATGCTGTTGGAGAGTTCTGAAAAAACTGTAGAGATTAACAGTGCGGAAAAATCAAATCTTTTTTAATATGGCCATTAAGAAAATTGCTAAAAACCTGATCATTACAATTACTGATCAATATGTTTCCACTTCGCAAACCGCATTTGAAACTGCTGAAAAGGTAGAGATTGTTGCCTTGGGAGAAAATTTGGTCTTAGCTTCGAACAAAAAAATCAATATCACCGGTAAATAAGCAGGCTATGACAAATGTAGTGTTTAAGAAGCCGAGGTTCGTTGTACCTGAAGCTACAAAAGATAAAACGATTACAGATTTGGTGATGATGGTTGCTGGTACAACTGATCCCATTAATACCAAAGGTTTAAAACATGAAGCAAATACCAAGTACTGGGGTGGTGAAGAAGAAAGTGTCGAAAATTTTTGGGCAAAGGTAAAGGAGTTAAAGCCACAATTTCATGACCTACATATAGAAGGAACATTTTTCAGCTGGTCTGGAGATAATAATACCCAAGAAAGAAATAAGGCGGCAGCGCGTTTATTAGACCTAATCGATAGAGAATACCCAAAATTTAAAAGAAAAGAGGTACATCTTCATTTAATAGGCCATTCGCATGGTGGCAATGTTATTAATGAATTTACCAATTTAATTACTTCAGAGAAAGGCAAAGCATTTCCTCAACTATGGAAAATTAAAAGTATTACCTATCTATCTACTCCTTTTTTTAAAAAGAAACACCAGCTAAACCATGCAAAGCTACATAAGGCCTGTAAAATTATTAACGTACATAATGAATACGATTTAACACAACAGCTTGTTGCAGACTTCAGTTTGGTGAATTTGGAGGCATTTCTTCAGGATTTTCATGTGAAAAACTTTGAAAATGGCCTTAAAATACTTGCTGGGATAGATACCGAGGCACTTAAATCTAATCTGCTCGGTATTTGGATGTCTGACAAAGAAGGTGCTATTGTGTGGCGTGAAATGGCAAAAGCTTTTAAAGGCGCAAATGTACTCGCACAGGAATTTATCAAATATATTAAAGGGATAAATGTTAACAAACCGACTTTAAATAAAGAAAGAGACGAATTTGTGGGATTACTTAATACGTTTTTAAAATGGACTTATGATGTATATGGCAATTTTTCCAATACGAACAACGGTTATAGTAAAGCTAAGTTTGTTGCGAATTTAAAGTTAACACAGGGAATAGCTATTTTAAATACATTATTTGATATAAAAACCAATGAGCGCGACAGTTATATCTTGCATTTAATGGCCAGGATATTTGCAGAAAACACGGGATTAACAGATAGCATTGAGGTTAACGCATGGACTCCAGCAGATCAAGCAGCCGGCTTAAGTGTTCAGGATGTTAATATTACCACACATGACCCTTACCATAGCCGTGGTAAAAAAGCAATATGTGAAGGCTTTATCTCTGGGACAGTGGGAGCAATGCAAAGAAACAATCTCGAAGAACTTTTGCTGCGTCTATTTAGTCAATTTATTGATCCAGTTACTTTATTGTTGATCACATTAGCAATAGATAAAGTAATAGAGCCTTTGGTTTTTGGTAAATTAGATACCGAAATCACTAAATTGAGAAAAGATTTGCAGGTATATTCAAAACTTGTTTCCAAATATCATGCACCACTAGTTGCAGAAAAAGATAAAAAAACTTATCCAGATTTACTTACACGGCCAGGTACAGTACCCTATCTGGCAGTAGTATCGCATAGTTTAAGTCACACTAAATTTTGGAAAGATGTAGAAACAGGGTTAAGAGGTGCATTTAGCTCAAAGGTAAATCCCGGCTATAAAAAGAAATAACTATGAAAAATATACCTCATCTATTGATTCAGTTTTTGATCGTTCTTTTGTTAGCAACCACCATTGTTACGCTGTATTTTATTTACAGTTTCGGTAGTCTTGCAGATAAAATTACTATCGGTGCAATATTACAGACCATAAAACAATTTGGCTTAGTAATAGGTATTCCAACAGCCATTTTGTTCGTGTTAGCAGATCTTTTAGTTAAGAAAATAGAAACTGTTTGGGTTTTATATTTGACCCGGGGCATTGTATTTTTCGGCATATTATCGATAGTGAGCTTAATACTTTCTTTTTATCTGATATCAAATGCATTGCTGGATAATCCTTTTACAAAATAAGTGATGTGGGGAATTGTTACCAAAACCGAAGTCAAACCCAATACAGTAAATTGGTTAAAAGAAGTATTTATGCTTGGGAAAATCTGTGGGATAAAGAGAAATAATATGGAAGTTAAAAGGACAAGCCTTTGGATGGGTATAACACTTAGCCTTATAGCAGTTGGTGTTATTTTTCCGATGCTGTTAATAGTTTCTGTATTATTCAGATACGGTGGGGATTGGTATTATGATGTTTTTCAAAGCTAAATGTATATTAAGTATGTTCGATAATTCTTTGTAAAATAGATTGATACGGTTTTAAAATGGACATTTCAAATAAAACAATATATTATTCAGGCTTAAACGCCCTTCGTTTAGATTGGCCTGCTGAAGTATGTTTAAAATATGGCGTTTTAATTATTTTTAACGAGGGCGAAGAAAATAGCAACGAAGTGAAATACGAAGTGCGTGTTACCAGGTTAAAGCCAGGTAAAGAGGGACAACCTTTATTTCAAATTGAGCGGATTAGTGATGTTTTTGTCAATGAAATCTTGCCCGATCTGGTTGCCGATCGTTTAGCTTATGCTGCGGGAAAAGTGTTTTATCCTTTGGTAATTACTGTTGATCAAAATGGTGGTTTTCAAAGTATTTACAATCACCAGGATATATTAAAAAGATGGCAATCTGTTAAAAAGAAGGTGCTGGATAATTTTGAAGGTGGTCTTGTAGAAGACTATGTAGAGCGGATGGGAAAACAGCTGGCCAACACTGATAGTATAAACCTGGCATTTTTAAATAACGATTGGTTTATCAACACTTTTTTTAAACCGGTTTATAAAGAATATGGTCAGAGCCGTATAATCGAATCCATATACAAGTTTCCGATAGCCAGAGGCTTTAACGTAGAAGGCTATCTAACCCAAGAGAAATTAGGTGCCCAATCTAATGGCTTTGGGGCAATAGAATTGATTCATGATGGTACTATTATGCCATTGGAGGATGAATTATATATCACAAACAGGGCTATTGGTAATTATGAAGGATATTATCTTTTACACCCGAAATTTAAGCGGATCATATCTGTCGTTTCTGATTTCAGTTACGGTGTACAGGAAAAAGCAAAAGTAAAGGTAAAAATTGCATTGATTCCCGAAAATGACCAGGAGTTTGATCACGATTTCGAATTAGATACCAATGTTAAAGGTTTGCCCGTAACAGAAATGGTGGTACTTGATGGCCCGTCAAAAAAAGGATTTTGGGATCGTTTACTAAATAATTAAGGCAATGGCAGAGAAACATATTGTAGTTCAGGGGGCACAGTGTATGTGCAAATTTGGATCGGCGCCCGATAAACTCAAAGTGCTAACGCATACCAAAGAATATGCAAACGATAAAGATGGAAGCCAAAAATCCATAGCAACCACAATGGATATCGGTCCAACTTTTGAAAAAAATATGTTTGGATCCTGCTCAAAAATGTACAATAAACCCTGTAATGCTGTGGTAACCAAATGGTCGGGTTTTTATGAAGATACCATCCTTACAAACGGTGGTAAAATTTTGCTCGAAGATAGCAAAGCTACCTGCCCTATCGGAGGGCCCGATTGCATTGAGATTGTTCAGCATGGTCAAAAAGCAGAAGCCTCAAAACAAAACTTTAATAACGCAAATAAAGACGTACAATCACAGCTCAATCCCATGTCAGAATCTTTAGATGAATCTGCAAATAATTTTAACGGTGTAGAAGCGAGTGTTAAAGCATAACGTATGGCAAAGGGAATAAAGAAAATTATTTGGACCGGCGAAGGTAAAGTATATAATGCTAACAAAGGATCTATACCCGGTCAGTTAGTGGTAGTAGCTCCAGATCAGTATGTTTGGTTCAAAATAGGAGAATGGCAGCCCGGCACTACCGAGCAAGATAGAAAGAAAGATATAAAATGGGCCGTTTTTAACGAGAAAAGCGTCATCGATCTTCAGAAAACAATACCCAGCAATTTTAGCTATGGTTACCGGATACCCAAAAAATTATGCGGACCATACCTGTGGTACATTGAAGCAACATGGAGCGGGAATTTCGATAGTAAATCAGGTTTAAAGATCAGGGGCGAATCACCTGCAAAAATAGTAGACAGCAGGTGGACTCAAAATGAAGGAGGAGCAGATGTACGCAAAACTTACCAGTTTTCGTACGGAGAACTCATCTGGCTCAGGCTTTTTACCGAAGGCTTAAATGGCTATGATAATGTAGAGGTTAGGGTATTCAGAAAATTGAGATCAGCACTAGGCCTATGGCCAAAAGATGATGAAGAAACCCGAAAAATTTATCGGGTAAGTGTAACCAATGGCGAAATTAACCTAAAAATTCCCAATACGTATTCATGGTACCAGTCTATGAATGATAGATCGGATGTTGAAGAATTTTATGTGCGTGTGGTGCATCCCGTAACTGGTAAATATATTGAAGATACGGGAGGTAAGGGTGATACTGCCCATGCCCGGTTTTTAAGGATAAAAGATAAACTTAAATCGCAGATAGTAGAAATACCCGAAAACAGAACACCGGTAACCATTTACCAGCCCGATAAAAATGAGGCAAGATTTGAGTTGTGCAAGTTTGAACAAATTAATGTAACAGAAGAAGGAAGTAAACCCGAACTAGTTTTCGATAATGGAAGTGGAGTTAAAAATGTAATCGATAAACGGGAAAAAACGTTAGAGTCTATTATTTTTAAATTTGATAGTACAGAACTTTTACCCGAAAGTCTTAAGCAGCTTAATAATATATTGCGGTTCTTGCTTGAGCATCGATACAGTACTATTCAACTTGATGGTTTTGCTTGTGTAATCGGTAAACAGAACCATAACAATGTATTATCAGAAAACAGGGCAAAAACAGTAAGAGAGTTTTTTATCAAAGGGAAATTAGATCCTAATCGGATCAAAACGGCCGGACATGGAGAAGTAACCCCCACAGACGATAAAAAAGGTCGCGACAATATTAAATATAAAAATGAGGCAGACTATCAGAATAACCGGAGGGTAGATATTGCATTTGAATATTACGGGCATAATGCACAAACTATTATTTATGAAACTATTGTTGGCAATAAACCAAAAGATATTACCGTAGAACCCGTAAAATTCGATACCAAAGCTTGTTTTGACCGCAAAAAGCACAATAAAACCATCAAATTAATCAACATTGATGTAAAAGCGGAGAATGAGGGCAAAATTACAGTTCCGGCAGTATCAACAATGAGTAAGTTCAATGTTATTCCATTAAATTACATTTGGCCCAAGCGGGATGGATTAATGAATAATTACATGGTTCATATCCATTCTTGCAGGTATTATTCTGTTCAGAACAATCCTACACTGGCTATACATGTATACTCTGATATTAAATGGACCATAGAATTTAAATGGTCGCATACCCAACCCTTTGCCTACACCTACGGTAATAAGTTGTACGGTTATGAGTTAGATGACGCAAAAAAGAAAGCAATAGGCGCTGCAGTAGATGCCGGCTGGTCTGAAAACTTTGGTGAGATGGCTCAAAAGTTTGAGTTATCATTTGTAGGAGAATGGACTACCTCAGCAGGTAAAAAGCAAAAGGTTGAATTTAGTAAAGAGTGGTCAGAACGCATTGCTAAAACCCTGAGGGTTATAAATCAGGTTAAGCAAATGGCAGATCGTGTATCTAATTCCTGTTTGGCCAAAGGTAGGTTCATGTTCGAGGTGAAGGCACCAGTTTTAGCGGTGTCTGCTCAATGGTATTTAAAAAAAACAAACAAAGTTGTTGGAGAGATTGTCGAAATCGGCGCAGAAACAAAACCGCTTATAGAAGCCGCTCTCAGTATAGATCTAATCGATATTGTTCTAAAATATGGTGGAAATGCTATATGTCCGGGGGCTGGTGAAGTACTCACTTGGATTAAGGATAAAATGAACAAATATGTTAAGATAACTTTTTTGATTACCGTAGGCGGTGCACTTAATATTGCAGGGAAATCCATCATCAATGTTAAATTCCCTAAGGAAACAACCGGTGAAGTCAAAATTACCGGTGAGCTCAAGGTCAATATCGAATTTAAAGCTACGGCCAAAGCCGAAACGGGTAGTATGGGGGTTTCGGGGATTGTAAAAGCGGATGCTAAAACAAGCGTTACCGGAGGCGTAAAATTAGGCGCTGATAAAGAAGGAGTATTTGTCGCTCCAATAGCAGAATTCGGAGGCATAAAAGCCACCTTTGTTGCTGCTACAACAATTAAATTTGGTTTTATTAAGAGAACTTTTAGCTTTGATGGTGATGCTGTTCTTGTTGAAAAAGACGATGTTAAATTTAAGAAACATTATTTGGTTTAATTTTATATACTCATGAAGAAAAATATAGCTTTTTTAGTTTGTTTAATCTTTTTAGGCTGCAGTCCAAAAAAAATTGACTTAAAAGATTTGGTCCTTGCCGAAAAGCCCAATGTAGATTTGTCTGAATTCACCAAAAATATAAAGGAACAAAAGGGACGCTTTGAACTACCAACAAAAGATGGTGTTCAGTTGGTTGATAAGGGAGAAAAGATAGTGTATTATTTTTTCGCAGGGAACGATAATGTAACTTTCAACAAAACGAAAATCGCAGAAGTTTTAGAAACAAAAGTAGTAACCTACAATGGCGATGTGAGTTTTATTAGTGTACATCCGGATAATAAAGATGCTGCAAACTTACTTAAGGATATGCTGAAAAGCTATTCGACACCCGATTCCATTATTTATAATCAAAGAAAATTTGATGACAATGAAAAGGAAACGCCTGCATTATTAAAAAGCCTTATGCCACATCTTGTTAAAGAAGTTGCTGATGAATTTGATAATAAGGCTACGCAATATCCCCAACAATTGTTTTGGAGCAAAAATGATGTATTAACCCAACTGGTTATAGATCCGACTAATGCTAACCTAAATATGTCAATTAAGATTATAACTAAAAAGGCATATATGGATCACATTGTTGAGGAATATGCTAAGCCGCTATTAAAAGAATATGACAGTCCGTATGCACATCTTTTTAAAAAATAACCTTTATGACTGAACCATATTATTTACTGGAATACAATATTTCACTGGCAAATTTTGATCTCATTGTAAACGATGTAGTTGTTCATACCCATACCGAAGGAGGTAGCATCCATTCTCAATACCCGATAAACCACTTTATTTTATCAAGCGGCAATCAAAGTTTTAGTGTTGTTTTAAAGCCAGTTGAAGGTGAACTGATTAATCCTAACGCCGAAGCTCAGATAAAAATAAACGTTTTGGATTCGGCAAACGGTAATTTTGATAATCAACAGACAATAACAAAACTAGATGCCCCGGCTTTAAATGAAAAAAAGCTACCAGAATTAAAAATAGGAGGTGTTTTTAAAGCTGAAGTACCTTATCAAACATTAGGTTGGGTAGCATCCCATATGATTGATGTTAAAAATGAAAATAGCTTAAAACTTGTTAATGATTTTTATCGCAGCATATACCTTCTTTTCAGGGATAAGAAAATCGACGAATTATCCGCTCTGTTAAAAAAGAGATATCACGAAACGGATACTTCCATGTATTTGGAAGAAGATAATTTGAGTGCGTTAAAAAATATGTTCGCTATGTTGGCAGAGGAAGATTATGTTTTACAAGAATTTCCTAATCAAACCAAATTAGAATTTTATGCACAGAATAAATTGTTAAACCTAAAAAGAAAGGATCACAGCCCTATTATTTCTTACCTCAAAAAGGGAGCAAATGAAGAGTTTGGTTTCCCTTTTTATATACACCTGCCAAAAGGTAATAATGGGTTCGAAATTATCCGCTAGATTCACAATTACCAGGAATAAAAATTAGAAGAGAATACTATTTATAGTCGCAATTGTATTTTTTTGGCTGTAGTGCTCAAACTAAAGACCTTAAAAACCGGGGCATATTGGAAAAATGCATGTGCAGGTAAAGATGTCTGTTGAGTTATCGGCCTTAAATAGGAGAGATGGAGCAGCTAAAGACTGGATCACTTTCCTTGCTTTCGATTGGTATAAAATTAGTAATTGTCCAAAATTACGCTTCAAAAAGTAACGCCTTGTCTAAAAATGCTACAATATTTTAAGCTATTGTATGTAGCGAAAATGAGACGGCTGGTGGTTTCAAAAAAAATACATTTTTTTTCTTGTCAAAAATCTGCGTTCTGCTAACCGTAGGATAATATTTTAGAATTTGGTGTACGCGTTAGCTGTTATATATGAGTAACATACACAATAATTGGCTTAATATTTGGTTTATATTTAACGTAGCGGAGGCTATACTAATCAAATTTTTTAACCTTTAAATTTTAAAACTATGGCTTTCAAAGCTAGATTAAATTTTTCGGGCAAGGAGTACGATGTGCTTCATTGTGCCTATGCGTTAAACCGCGATGTAGATGCTAAGGGAAGACCTTCTTCCGGAGTTTACGGCGGTACCATCGACATTGAGATCGAGTCAACCGAAGACACCTCAATAATCGAGGCGATGGTAAACAACCAGTACAAACCTATTACAGGAACCCTTCTGATCAAGAAAACAGAGGAAGATGCCAAAATGAAAGAAGTTAACTTCGAAGATGGCTACATTGTTAAATATTCCGAAGGGATCAACATTGTGGGCGATCACCCGATGACGCTCAAATTCCAGATTTCAGCCAGGAAGCTTAAATTAGGCAACGCCGAGCACCTTAACGATTGGCCAAAAGCCTAAAGGGAGGTTGAGGGTAGAAAGGTTGAAGGTGTAAGGTTTAGGGTTTAAGGTAAATAAAATGCCAACCGCTTTACACTCTACGCCAACCGCCCGTCGCAATTCATTCATTTTTCAAAAACATTAAAACTTACTACAATGGCATTCAAAACCCGTTTAAACTTAGGATCAAAAGAATTTGATGTACTACAGTGCAGCTTTTCATTAAATAGAGATGTTGACGCAAAAGGCCGTCCATCGTCAGGTGTTTATGGTGGCACCATCCACATCGAAATCGAATCAACCGAGGATACTTCTGTGATCGAATCGATGGTAAACAACCAGTATAAGCCGCTTTCAGGAACATTGGTTTTCAAAAAAGGCGAAGAAGATGCAAAAATGAAGGAACTGTCTTTCGAAGATGGTTATATCATCCAGTATAACGAGGGTATTGCGGTAAACGACAATACACCTATGACATTAAGTTTTGTGGTATCGGCCCGTAAGCTAAAACTGGGCAACGCAGAACACGAAAACGATTGGCCTAAAGCTTAAATCTTAGCAGACCAGGCCACAGATATCCCTCTAGTGCCTGGTCTTATGCTTTTTCCTTAATTAAACGGAATAGAATCGCAATAAACATTTAAATACCTTCTCATGGCAGATGTATTTGCTTTTAAAATCGATAAAAATATACAGAAGCAAACAAAAAAATATGCACATAACTTACTATGGGCTCTTTTAGCCATAGGTTTTGCCGCATGCCAGCAAAATAATAAGAAGCAGAATGTTTTACCTGCTGCTGTTAATAAAGATTCTTTGGCTTTAGTTAATACAAATAAACACCTGGAAGGCGAAAAAAATCAAGATCCGCCAAAAGAAATGGTGCATGAGCTTAAAAAGGAAGCAGGGTACATTGTGCTGGTAAATATTACCAGGGTTGACTCCGTTTACAATGCTGAAAAGGTTTTTAGTGCGAAAGTATTGAAATCATTTAAGGGGAAGCTAAAACCTATGGATAGCCTGAAGTATATGGTAATGAGTGATTTAAAATATATTGAATACCCAAATGATACGCTGATTGTTTTTCTTCAGAAAGCTAAATCAACTCTTTCATCTTCAGGAAACAAGAATGTATTTTTCTATGCACTGGAAAATGCATCATTTAAAAGTACTAAATATCTTGATTCACTTCTAACCAAAAAATAGCATGCCACTTTCTTTGCCAAGTTTTACCGATTTAAGGATAAATTACCCAGCAACAAGTAGCGAACTGGTAAAAGCAACAATTGGTGGGGCTGTTAATGCTGCTTACATTACCAATACCTGTGTGGTGAGGATGAGCAGGGCGTTTAATTATCTAGGTATTAATAACAAGGTTTTTAGCATAGGCCTGCCTAGCTGGAAATATACCACAAAACAGGATTTCCTGGCCCAGGAAAAGGTAAAAGTCCATGCCATACCCACTCGGTATCCGTATACTAAAAAGTTCGAAACTATTGCCGGAGCTGATCAAAAGCGCTATTGTTTCCGGGTGAGCGAATTTTTCGACTACCTCAACCACAAATATAAAAAACCCGATATTAAAGTGGAAAAAGGAGTTAGAGACACTTGGATCGCACATCATGATTTAAGGGCGTTTCAAAATAAAATAGATGGCGTATCGGGTATTATCTGCTTTAAAACCCAGTTTAGTGATGCGACAGGTCATTTTACCCTTTGGGATGGCTATAAATGTTTATATCAGGATTATTTCTTAGACCCCAGAACCAGCGGAATTTATTTGTGGATTTGCTAAAAGATCGAATTTATGGAAAAGAAACTCATTGTAGAAATTAACATAGAAAATAAGGCAATTACCCATTTTGCCTCATTTAGCTTAAAACAAGCTTTTAATGCGCATCATTATTTCGAGCTGCGGTTTAACCACGATCAGATGGGTTCGCCGGGAATGATCAGTCTTAACGACAGTCGCGATTTTGTGGGTAAAACCCTTACCGCTTCCTTTGGCCACGATTCTGGTGGTTTACAGGAATTTGCTGGTCTGGTAACCAAAGTAGAACTGGCGCAAAGCCACGGTTATCATGGTGTACTGATTGTGAGCGGTTATAGTCCAACGATCTTGATCGATCGCGGTCCTGATTTAGGTTCTTATCTCGATAAAGATTTAAATTCGATCGTAACTCTTGCTACATCTGATGTTCCCTCAAACGATATTAAAATTGTGGCCAATGCCGCTAGAAAAGATCCTATTGATTACTTAATTCAATACAGGGAGAGTGATTTTGATTTCCTGAACAGGCTTTCGGGCGAATATCATGAATGGTTTTATTATGATGGCAAGCAATTGAATTTTGGTAAGCCAGATGATCAAAAAGAAGTTGCCTTGATTTATGGTCGCGATGTACAAAACCTGCAGTATGCCATGGAAATTGCGCCAATCAAGAATAAACGTTTTGCTTATAACCCAAAACAGGATGAGATGCTCCAGAGTGAAAGCAGCGGACAGGGAGATGGACCACCCGACCTCGCGCACGCCATACAAGTGTCTAACGCGATGTATAGCAAAACCTTTAATCAACCATCGCTTATCCGGGTAGACAATAACAACGACATTAAAAATCATGTACAGAATGAAGAAAAGGCACACATCAGCAATTTATTGAAAGTAAATGCAAGTGGAGATAATGCTGCTTTGAGTATTGGCAGTATCGCCGAAATTACGATGAGTGTGAGAAAAGAACTGTCTTTTTCTACAGAAAGCTTGGGTAAATTTCTAATCACCAGTATCAACCATGATATTGATGGTACAGGTAAATATTATAACACTTTCGAAGGTGTGGTAGCTACAACGGAGCGCCTTTTGGTAAAAAACTATAGTAAACCAAGCCCGGATATGCAATTGGCAGATGTAATAGACAATGCCGATCCGCAAGGGCAGGGGCGTATTAAGGTAAAATTTAAATGGGAGTGTAAAACCAATGATGTAACGGAGTGGCTGCGGGTAATTACACCAGATGCAGGAAGCAGCGATAAAGTGAGCAAAAACAGGGGGTTTGTATTTATCCCCGAAATCGGCGATCAGGTAGCTTTAACCTTCGAAGAAGGCAATATTGCCAGGCCAATTGTATTGGGTTCGGTATTTCATGGCAAAAGTAGTAGTGGCGGGAGTGCCAGCAATAACAGTAAAAGTTTGACTTCTAAAAGCGGACATACTTTAACCATGGATGACGGTGCGGGTATGATTATGCGGGATAAAGACAGCAATTTTATCGAGCTCGACGGAGCCGGTAAAGCAGTTTTCGAAACTAAAGAATCAATCTTGATTAAATGCGGAGAGAGCAGCATTTTTATGGATAAAACGGGAAAAATCATCATTAAGGGAAAGGATATTTTAACACTGGGAGAAAACATCGGAAATTCTGCCTCAATCAGTATTGGTATAGGTGTAGGGCCTGAAGATGGAACACCAACTTCTGGTATCGGGATAGAATCACAAACCTTAGATATCGGTACAAAAACGCTATCGATGAGTGGCGAAACAGAGGCCAATCTGGCTTCGAAAAAGATTAATGTGGGAGGCGAAAGCGAAACGAATATCAGTAGCGGTACCATCAATCTAAACTAATTTTCGACATTAAAGCTCCATGAACCCAATACAACTGGAATTATTTAAGATAGATAAACAATGGCAACAAGTAGTAAGGCAACATCCATCAGAAACCCTGTTTCTCTGTTTGGGTGAGCGGCACGAAGTAAATTTATTCGAAGCTTATTTTAAATACCAATTAACAGAAGAAAGCAGAACCAACGATATGTTCCTGCTCCATTATCAGGAATTCCAGAACAAAAATGATTACGGTAAAAGTTTGGTTAAAGAATGGAAGGAGATTTTTGACTTATGGCAGAAGGATACAAGAGCCGGTGTTGTTTGGGATATTGAAACAGGCCAGGGTGCCCGAAATTATAAAACAGATGCCTATTTGCCTGTTACAGCACTTATAAGGTTATGCAATCTTTATCCTGAATTAAAATTAAAGAAAATACATGTTCAGCTGGCACCAACTACCACCCATGATGTAACTGGCCTATCTGAATGGATTAACGAATGGTGCAGCTGTGTTAAAGCGTTCGATAACCATAATATTAAACTGGTTTATACCGAGCACCATACACACCGTACCTTAAAAAAATTAAAACAGGGTACCGAATTCAGGATCAATATTGATGTGAGCCAGTTGATGCAAAATGCGGCAGCACATACCAACCGGGAGAAGAACGACCCTGAAAGTGATTACCAGCAGCAGATCCTGATTGCAAGTAATTATTTAAGTAAAGGCAAACATGAGCAGGCCAATGCAGTTTTAGAACGGGCAATTGTAATCGCCCAGAAACAAGGATTGCACGAGGCGGTAGTGGCAGCAAGAATAATGCTGGCACAGAGTTTAGCCGTAAAGAATAAAAGGAGTGAAGCACGCCAACAATATGAGATGGCTTTGGCCCGTGCTGGAGAAAACACACTATTGAGTGCACATATCCACATGAGCTATGGCAGTTTCTTACTGGCACATTCGGGTAAAGATGAAGCTAAAAAGTACTTCGAAAAGGCAATTAAAATCGCAGAAATTATAGAGAACGATTTTATAGCAATGGAATGTACCCGCTTACTTGGTCAGCTTTCGGAGAGCAAAATAACCGGCTCTGCAAAAGCAATGGATTATTATTTGAAGTGTTTGGAAATTGCCAGAAAAATGCCGGTTGAAAAACGGCGACAAAGTTCGATGGCTTATACCGCATCGATCATGTTAAAAAAATATGGTGAGGAAAGCCCTGAGGGCAAAAAATTAGATATGGATATGCGGCAGGATTACGGAGAAGACTGGAAATCAATGGCTGAAGTGCCAAAAAATCACGCCAATCCATTATCATAAAAAATATACGGATGAAAAAAGTAAAAGCGAGTAAACCGAATATGTCTACCGATAGGTCAATCAGCCTATCTGCAAGCTTAACCAAAGCCGAACCAAAAGCCGTTGGTGGTGGTGGCGGCGTTGCCCCCGGAAGTAATCCCCCAGCGGCAAAAAGCACCTTAAAGCTTGTAAAGGCTAAAAAGCCTGCAATGGCCAATACCGCGGTACAACATGTTAGCAAGCATTTTGATGTGGTACTGGCTATCGATTTTCACTGGACAACCATTCCCCTTCCGCCATCTTTTGGGTTTATTCCTTTGCCTTTGCCACATCCTTTTATTGGGATGGTGTTCGATCCAATGGATTACCTGCATTTCAGTATTCCTATTCCAAAATTTGCACAGGGTTTAATCGGTACGGCCAGTATCCCGATGGGCGGCTCAATTTATGTACATGGTCGCCATAAAGCCACTACTACCACTACAGTTATGGGTGTTTTACTCCCGTTTAGGCACATCAGTTCTATTCCAGTTTATTTTATTGTGAATATCCCCGGCTCGCCACATGAGGGCGAGGTATACTGGGGTTCTACTACTGTAAAAGGGCAAGGCTCGGAAATGAGCGGTTCTAATCCTGGCCAGGTGCTTACCTGCTGGTGCCCGCCAATGGGTTTGAAGCCCTTGCCAACTGTACCTGGTAAATTGAAGAAAAACCCATTGGCTTATTTCGCTTTTTACAGCGATTTATTGAGTATGTATGTACAGATTAATACTGGTAAACCTGTGTTGGTTGGTGGTACATTTGCGCCGCATAATTATACGCTGAAAGAGTATTTAATGCGTTTTGCGGCCATTGGTATTATGAGGGGGCTCACCAAATTAGGTGGGGCTTTAGCTAAAGGGGCCTTAAAAGGCGTAAATAAGCTTCTCCAGCGAATGTTGGGCAAAACAAACCCGCTATCAAAAAAACTCTGTCATTGGGGATTGGAACCTGTTAATTTTGTTACTGGTGCCATGTTTTTCGAATGGACCGATTTCGAACTGCATGGTGGCCAAACACTGGCCTGGAACAATGTATGGCGCAGCGATAAGCCATATGCAGGTATGTTGGGCAATCAGGTTTACAATAATTACGATTTATATATTTATCCCGATCCGGAAGCTGAAATTGTTGGTTTTAGCCATCCGAAAGAAAATATGGTGATGCCTTTGCCCTATATCGAACCATATTCAGGCAAACAGTACGATCGTGCACAAAAAATCTGGATGGAACGGCCCGATGAAAATACCTGGGTGCTCACCATTGATCAGGATATTTATACCTATGCGCTTTTTAGTGGCGGAGTTGATGGCGATATTTACCGCATAAGCAAAATTGAGTACAATAGCGGCACCAACCTTACATTTTACTATCAAAAACAACTTTTATCCCGCATTGTAGAAAATTCTGGTCGTGTGCTCGAAATGCAGCACAATGAGGCAAGTACGGCAATTAAAGCAGTTTATTATCAATATAAAAATACCAGCGATCTGTTGGTGAGTTACGATTACGATCAACGCGGCAATATGATCAAAGTATACGATCAGGCAGGTAAAGCTATCAGTTTTGAGTACGATGATCACGATCGCGTAGTGAAAAGAACAAACCGCAACGGGATGGCCTATTTCTGGCGTTATGATGAAGAGGGCCGCGTAATCCATACCGAAGGCAGAGATGGTTTTATGAGTGGATCGATTAGCTATTTCCAGGAAGAAGGATATAACGAAGTATATTATCGCGATGGTAAAGTAGAACGCTATTATTATGATGAAAACGATCTGGTGTACAAAAAAGTAGATGCTATGGGTGGCGAAACCTGGTATGAACACGATCGTTACAATGAAGAAAAAATGATTTCCAGCCCTGAGGGTAGGGTAATCGGTTATGAATACGATGAGAGGGGCAATATCACCACTTACCATACGGCAGATGGCGAGCAGTATCAGTATGCATATGATGACAATAATAACCTGATATTGCGCAGTGATCCGGCTGGATCAAACGAAACATGGTTGTACAACGAGCAGAACCAATTGCTTAAACATGTGCAAAAAGATAATCGTATAGTCGATTTTTATTATACCGAAGGACAAAAATTACCCATATTTTGTCGCGATAATGATGGCTATGAAGTTCATTGGACATATAACAGTTTAAATCAACTAATTGAATCGGTTTCGAGCGAAGGCAATAGCCGTCGCTGGACTTATGATGATTACGGTCGACTGATCCGTTTTAGCCCCGATGGTGATCAAACTACGATCTGGGAACGTGATGAAATGGGACGCGTAATCCTTGTGAAAGATTTTGGAGAAGAGGCTTTACGTTTCGAATACGATGCCTATGATCTTCCGGTTTACGCCACCGATGGCCGCGAAGAATGGCACATGGCCTACACCCCAATGGGTAGCCTAAAAACACAAAAAAGAAGCAGTCAATCATCCAGTCAAAATGCCCAGGTCCTTCATTTTACCTATGATAAGTGGGAAAATTTAAAAGGTATTACCAACGAAAAAGGGGAAGAGTATACCTTTTTAAGAGATGCGAATGATGATGTGGTAAAAGAAATTGGTTTTGACGGGCAAGAGCAGCAATATATCCGTAACCAGGACGGGCAGATTATTAAAACGATACAGGCCGATGGAAAGGCTGTGTACCACAATTACGATCTGAGCGGCCGATTGGTATACAGCAGCTATGAAGATGGTACTTACGAAGCCTTTCAATACAATAAACTTGGTTTGCTCATTACAGCGGAGAACGAACTTTCTTCGGTTAATTTTAGGCGCAATCCGTTGGGTATGATCACCCAGGAAATACAGGATGGCTACCAGGTTAATTATCAATATGATGTTTTTGGAAATCTGACAAGTTTAAAAAGTTCATTAGGGGCCGATATAAAATACGATTATAATGAAATTGGTTATCTGAATGGCATCGCAGCTAAAAGTGGCGGATCGGCAGAATGGACAGCAGCTATTGGCCGGAATAAAAACGGACAGGAAACCAACCGCAGTTTAAGCGGCGGGGTTAGAGCAACATTCGATTATGACCATGAAGGCCATCCAATTAGTCAAAAGGTCGAAGCCAGCCGTTCCATCACAGCATTTAAACAATATGCCTGGGGGCCAAACGATAAACTGAATAGCTGCTTAAACAGCATTACGGGCGGTAGCATCAATTACAGATACGATACTTTTGGTAGTCTTTCTTCGGCAAGTTATAGCGATGGTAAAGTGATTTATAAGAATCCCGATGAAACAGGAAACTTATATAAAACAGGCGATCGCAGCGACAGACGTTACGATAAAGGTGGTAAACTGCTTAAAGATGACCAATGGTATTACCGTTACGATGCCAAAGGCAACCTGGTACAAAAAAGTAAACGTAATATTATCGGTCTGGTAAAAGAGGAAGCTACTAAACCTGAAGACAATGGCTTATTTGGCAAAAAATTAAACTGGGGAATGGCCAGCCCTGATGTTCCCAAAGCTGAAATGCTTGAAATCTTAGCTGATGCCGAACCCGATTTACCAGAGTGGAAAGAAGGTGACTGGGCTTACGCCTGGACGGCTAATGGCATGATGAAAGCGGTTAAAAATCCACATGGCGAGATCATCAGTTTCGAATACGATGCTTTAGGAAGGAGGAAAGCCAAAATTGTTAAAAATACGGTGTATCGTTATGTGTGGGATGGGAATTTACTCCTTCATGAATGGAGCTACCCCTTAAACGACCGGCCAAATTTAGTAGTGAATGAAGACGGTCTTCTCAGTTATGATAGAACAGAACCGCTGGGCAATGATTTAATTACCTGGGTTTACGATCAGAATGAATTTAACCCAAGTGCCAAAATCGTTAATGGCCAGTACTACTCCATTATTAGCGATTATTTGGGCACACCTGTACAGGCTTTTGATGATGCAGGTAAAAAAGTGTGGGATTGCGAACTTGATATTTATGGAAAAATCCGTAAACTTAGCGGCAGCAGGGAATTTGTTCCGTTCAGGTATCAGGGGCAATATGAAGACGTAGAAACCGGGCTTTATTATAATAGGTTTAGGTATTATGATCCGGAAATTGGAGGATATATAAGTCAGGATCCCATTGGATTATTTGGAGGTAATCCTACCGTTTATGGATATGTATTTGATAGTAATTATGAGTTAGATGTATTTGGCTTAAAAACCTTTCAGCAGGCACTAGGTGATTATGGCGAAAAGTGGGTGAAAGAAGCTTTACAAAATTCAAATAAGTATTCCCGTGTATTTCAAGTTCAAAATGCTTCTGGTCACGGTATTGATGTGGTGGGTATGCGCCATGATGGAAAATTTGATATTTTTGAAGTGAAGACTAATATTTCAGGCGATGTTGGGAAATTGTCGGCGAGGCAGCTTGAAGCAGATGAGTTTATAAATGATATTTTAACAAAGAAAAATATTTCTGACTTTGGGCTTAGTTCTAAGGAAGCGAACCGGATTTTAAAGAATATAGGTGATAAGCGTGTAGTAGATGTATTTGTAGGTAGAGGGCCTAAAGGGCGGTTTAAAGTGAAATCGGCTTTGATATCTGATTGGGATGAGATATCTAAAATACAAAAAGGGTGTAAGTAATTTTAGTTTGAAGCATATGAACAACGAGTGGGTAGTAATAAAAAAGAAGGTATTACAATATTGTATTTCATGTTTATCGTCTATTGAATCGGAAGGAGTTCCCATTGAACAATTTATGGGTGAATTTATTACTAAAGGCACCGAAATGTTTGAATCTGAGGAAATAGTATTTGGTGAAAAAGAAATTGTTCAACATCATATTCCTGATGTATTGAGTACTTTTATTTATGGTCTTGATATCCCAAATGCAATTAAGGAATTTGAAAGGGAGAAAACCGAAAAGCACTTTAAATGCCTTTTAGGAGCCTATTATAAGGATGTACTGTTGGGGATATTTTGCCAGAAAGAAGGGTTGTTTTTAGCAGGAAAATTACATACAGATATTTCTCTGTCAGTTATTTTATGCGCCGGATTCTTTAATGATAAATTAAATATGATTGCCGAGCATTTGGATAGTTATTTATCGGCTAACTCGCAAAAAATCTTTGGTTATTCCATTCAATCTGAATATGGCCGTTCAAGTATCTTATATTTAGCTGCATTTATATTAGGTATTTTTGGAAATGCTGAAGCGAAAGAGAAAATTCTTAAATTTTGTACCCCTCCTCATCCAGCATATATCACTGCGACAGACAATTTATATTCAGATGATGCGCAAATCGTTAATGATTGGGTAAATCAGTTAGCAGAGTTTCATATAAGTAATAGCAAAGAAGACCATACATTTGCATTTAATCGAGAGTACTGGCAATATTTTCCTGTAGAAATTATAGCACTACTTCAATTACGTTCTCAAAAAGGCTTACCTATTGATTTTATTACGCATCCTTTGTTAAAAGATTTTCTACCTTTTATAGCGCAACAACTTCCTATTCCATTGGATGAAACAACCCAACAACTGGAAAAACGGATTTTAGAAAAATAGAGCTGTGATAAACTGGGGCAATATTTTAATTAAAAAAGCAATAAATAACTATAGTGAAAACATTGAAATCAAGAGGGTAGATGCCAAAAAGAACTCCGACTTAATTTCTTTAAGCGAAGCATAAAACCAACTCCAAAGATTTCTCCATTACGCTACCGATGAAAATCGGTTAGCTTCAGTCGAAATGACGACACTCAATAGAGATTTCTCCATCCGATCGTCCGTCGTTTCGAGCGGAGCGCAGTGAAGTCGAGAAATCTTTATTTAAGAATTTTAGCGTACAAAATAAAATCAAGGATCTGATTAAAGTGCCTGTATTAGACCCGGTATATGTAAAATTTTTTCTTCTCTAAAACTCATTGAAATAAGTGTCACAACCTAAACCCTATCCTGCAACAACAATTTGATTACATTTTTTAGTGCCGGGTTCCGGTTAGATTCTTTCCAGATCATGTAAAGTTCTGTTCTTTGCGGAATATGGGTAAGCTCTACAAACTTTACGTTTTCCTGATAGCCATATTGTAGGGCGGTGGGTACAATGGCAATGCCCAAACCTTCTTCAACCAGTTTGTAAATGGTGAGCGCATTGACTGATTTGTGGTAGGTTTTGGGTTTAAAGCCATGATCCTCGCAAATGCTCATCATTAGGTCGTAATAGAATGGACTGTCATCACTCGAGAAAAATATAAAGGGTTCATTGCCCAATTTTTTTACCGCTTCAAATGATGCCTTTTTCATGGGATGGCTTTTAGGCAATACCAGGGAAAAAGTATCCTGATGGATCATGTGTTTAGAAATGCTGGGTTTAAACTGTTGCATCCTCACAAAACCCATATCAAGCATGTCTTTTTCCAATAGTTCGATCTGTAACTTATTGGGCATTTCATCCAGATTGGTTCTGATCTCCGGAAAATCTTTGTTCAGTTTAAATATAACTTCGGGCACGATTTTTTGTGCTGCTGAGCCTAAAAAACCAATACGGAGTTCGCCCTGTTTGCCTTCATTAATATTGCTGATCTGTTTTTTAATGTTTTCGATATGGCTGAACAGAAAATCTACCTCATTTTTTAGGTACAGGCCTGCTTCGGTAAGCTCCACCTTTTTCTTATTGCGATCGAACAATGGGGCGTTAAAAATTTCCTCCATCTGTTTAATCTGCCGGCTTAGACCTGGTTGAGAAATAAAAAGGCGATCTGCAGCCCTTCTAAACTTCAGTTCCTCGGCCAAAACCTGAAAATATTTTAAGTGCCTAAGTTCTATCTGATAACCCATGGTTATTACATGATGATGTAATTGGTATTTATAGGTATCAAATATAGGGCTTATTTTTGTTTAAAACCTTTTTAACATGAGCGAGCAACAGATTTTTAATTACGGAACAGATCATTTAACCGCTAAACTGGCTTTGGCCATCAGCAATGGCGAAATAAAAGGAATATTGAGCCAGAATACCCGCGATAAAGTACTGGAAAGTAGTAAGGTAGTTGAACGGATAGCGGTTTCAGGTAAAGCCGTTTACGGCATTAATACCGGTTTCGGACCACTGTGTACCTCCATGATTTCGGCGGTTGATACCCGTAAATTACAAGAGAATATTTTGAAAAGTCATGCTGTTGGTGTTGGAGAGCCGATAGATAGTGAAATATCAAAACTAATGTTGGTTTTAAAACTACAGGCTTTAGCGCAGGGATATTCAGGTATTAAAATTGAAACGCTCGATCGAATGATCTGGTTTTTAGAAATCGGTGCTATACCGGTAGTGCCCAAACAAGGCTCTGTTGGCGCCTCCGGTGATCTTGCTCCTTTGTCTCACCTCTTTTTGCCTTTAATTGGCTTAGGAAAAGTTCATTACAAAGGTGAAATTATTGCTACAGCTCAGCTTTTAGAAGAATATCAGATGAGTCCGTTGCAGTTGGGTCCAAAAGAAGGCTTGGCCCTCATTAATGGCACCCAGTTTATTGCTGCGCATGCCGTTAAAGTGGTGCAGCGATTAGAAAATGTGCTGGCTTCAGCCAATATCATTTCGGCGATGATGATCGAAGGGTTACAAGGCTCTGAAAAACCTTTTCATGCACAGCTTCATCAGCTTAGGCCTTATCCGGCAAATATTGCGGTTGCCGGGCAAGTACGTAAACTGTTGCAAGGTTCTGAAATTATGAAATCGCATGCCGATTGCGCCAAGGTACAGGATCCATATTCGTTAAGGTGTATCCCACAGGTACATGGAGCTTCCAGAACGGCATGGATGCATTTAAAAGAAGCTTTAGAAATTGAACTGAATTCGGTAACCGATAACCCTGTAATATTTAATGACGATTTAACGATCAGCGGTGGTAATTTTCATGGTCAGCCACTGGCCTTACCGCTCGATTATGCCTGTTTAGCCGCTTCAGAAATCGGAAACATCAGCGATCGGAGGATTTATCTTTCCCTGGAAGGAAATACGCCAGGCGTACCTAAACTCCTGATGAAAGAAACCGGATTGAATTCGGGTTTTATGATTGTTCAATATACCTCTGCTGCTTTGGCCAGCGAAAATAAAGGACTTTGTTTTCCGGCAAGTGCCGATAGTATTCCAACGTCTTTAGGTCAGGAAGATCATGTGAGTATGGGTTCAATCAGCGGACGTAAAGCCTTGCAGGTGATCGAAAACGTAGAGAAAATCCTGGGTATCGAGCTGTTCTGTGCCGCACAGGCCATTGATTACCATCATCCATTAAAACCGGGTAAAATACTGGCTGCAGTACACGATTTTGTGCGTACCGAAATTGATCATTTTGAAGAAGATCAGATTATGTACGATAGGATGGAGAATGCCATTAGAATGGTACAAAAAGGTGAAATTGTTGCCATTGCAAACGAGGCAGAATCAACATTGGATTAAGCGTTTAAATTGTAAAAAATGGATTTTAAAGCACAGATACTGGCAGGTATTCCTTCAACATTGCCTGCACACAAAAACAGAAATACCGAACTAAGCCATGCGCCTGTAAGGAAGGATGTTTTAAATGCAGATGAAAAAAAACTGAGCATTAAAAATGCCTTGCGTTATTTTCCAAAAGCATGGCACCAGGTGCTTGCGCAAGAATTTTTGGCTGAACTGGAAAACTACAGACACATTTATATGTACCGTTTTATGCCCGATTATACTATTTATGCGAGAGACATAACGACGTATCCCTGCCGTACTGTTCATGCTGCGGCAATTATGCTCATGATCCAGAATAATTTAGATCCGGCAATTGCACAGCATCCTGAAGAACTGATTACTTATGGCGGAAATGGAAGTGTATTCCAAAATTGGGCACAGTATCTTTTAACAATGCAATACCTGGCTACGATGACCGATCAGCAGACGCTGAATATTTACAGCGGGCATCCACAGGGCCTATTCCCATCAAGTACTGCTGCACCTCGGGTAGTGGTAACCAATGGGATGATGGTGCCCAATTATTCTTCACCTGAGGATCTTGAAAAGTTTAGCGCTTTAGGGGTAACTCAATATGGCCAGATGACGGCAGGTTCGTACATGTATATAGGGCCCCAGGGCATTGTTCATGGTACGGCCATTACCTTAATGAATGCTTTCCGCAAAAAGGGTTTTTATGGCAAGGATACTGCAGGTAAAGTTTTTCTTACTGCAGGATTAGGTGGTATGAGCGGCGCACAAACCAAGGCGGGCAATATTGTGGGCTGTATTACGGTGTGTGCAGAGGTAAATCCTAAGGCTGCAACCAAAAGGCACCAACAAGGTTGGGTAGATGAACTTATCGATAACTTAGGTGAATTGGTTAACCGTGTAATACTTGCCCAAAAGGGAAAAGAAACGGTATCTCTGGCATACATTGGCAATATCGTTGATGTTTGGGAGCGGTTTGATCAGGAAAATATTGAAGTGGCCATTGGTTCTGATCAAACTTCATTACATAATCCATATTCTGGAGGCTATTATCCGGTAGGTTTAAGTTTTGTTGAAGCAAATGAAATGATGGCCAATGCTGCTGATCGGTTTAAAGTCTATGTTCAGGATTCGTTAAAAAGGCATGCCGCCAGTGTTAACAAACATACTGCTAAGGGAACTTATTTTTTCGATTATGGGAATGCCTTTTTGTTGGAGTGCAGTAGGGCGGGTGCTGATGTAATGTCTTCAAATGGGGTAGATTTTAAATATCCATCTTATGTAGAAGACATTTTAGGTCCATTGTGTTTCGATTATGGTTTTGGCCCATTTAGGTGGGTTTGTGCCTCAGGTAACGAAAAGGATCTCGATTTAACCGATCAAATGGCTAAAGAGGTGATGGAGGAGATTAAACTTGGTGCCCCGGCAGAAATACAACAACAATTGCAGGATAATATCAATTGGATCAGTGCAGCAAAGGAAAATAAACTTGTAGTAGGCTCAAAAGCCCGGATTTTATATGCAGATGCTGAAGGAAGAGCAAAGATTGCACTGAGGTTTAATGAAGCGATTAATACCGGCCAATTATCGGCACCAGTTATTCTTGGGAGAGATCATCATGATGTAAGCGGAACGGATTCTCCATTTAGAGAGACGAGCAATATTTACGATGGAAGCAGGTTTACCGCAGATATGGCTATTCATAATGTAATTGGCGATAGTTTTAGGGGCGCCACATGGGTTTCGATCCACAATGGTGGTGGCGTTGGCTGGGGGGAAGTAATAAACGGTGGTTTCGGGATGGTATTGGATGGAAGCGAACAAGCTGCTGAAAAACTACAAAACATGCTTTTTTATGATGTAAACAACGGCATTGCCAGAAGAAGCTGGGCACGAAATAAAGAAGCCCGTTTTGCCATCGAACGCGAAATGGAACGGACTGGTACTTTAAAAATTACACTGCCGAATTTGGTTGATGATGAGGTTTTGGAGGGATTACAGATAGATTAAAGTTTTATAAAAGAAAACCGCCTTTTTGTCATTCTGAACGCAGTGAAGAATCTTTTCATGTAACAGCACATACAGAAGAGAAAGATTCTTCGTTTCACTCAGAATGACAAAAAAATATAGATCGTGCAAATTCCGTAACGACCATTTTTCCAGAAAAAACTTAGCTCACTTTGCGAAAACCTTAGTGATCTTTGCGGTAAAAAGCTGTGCTAATTAACCCAATGGCAAAGTAAAATGAAAAACGGAACCTTTACCTTCTTCGCTTTCTGCCCATATCTGGCCGCCATGTCTTTCAATAATTTCGGCGCTTAAGTAAAGCCCGATTCCAAAGCCCGAAATGGTATGGTTACCCTGCACGCGGTAATAACGTTCGAAAAGTTTATCAATATCTTCCGGCTTTATACCTATTCCCTCATCTTTAATCTGAATTTCAACCTCAGTATCGTGCAATTTGCAGGTAATCTCGATACGTGTACCATTGTCTGAGTATTTTAAACCATTGCTGATGAGGTTAGAAAGCACATTCCCGATTTTATTCCGATCGGCATTGATGTTGACCTCGCATGTTGGGTTTAATATAATTTGATGCGAAGATTGTGACACATAAGTTTCTTCGATGGTTTCTTTCAGCAGCTCATCTAAGCTAAAGTTTGTTTTTTCGATAAGCAGCTTGCCCGATTCTAAACGGGATACATTTAAGAAACCATTAATCATGGCGGTCATTTTCCTGATCTGGCTGTGCGCCTTATCTAAAGCGATAGTGGCATAATTATCTTCATCTTTTTTTGCTTTGCGCTGCAAGACCTGCACAAAACCATTAATTGCAGTTAGCGGTGTTTTTAACTCGTGACTTACCATTCCAATGAAGTCGTTTTTTCGAATCTCATCTAATTTTTGCTCCGTAATATCGATGAAAAGGCCAGAATACTCCGTTGGGTTTCCTTGTTGATCTAAAAATACACGCCCGGTTGCTCTAACCCATTTTTCCTGACCATTGTTTAAATTGTTAATCGGGTATTCCATATCGCTAGGTAAATGGTTTTTCATGGCATTATCCAGCGCCGAAAAAAGCATGTTATGGTAATCCGGATTCACGGCCTTCATAATCATATCCATTTCTGCAGGTTTATCCAAAGGCAAGCCCAGCAGGTCCTTAACAAAGCTCGACATGGTAACTTCAAGTGTTTTCGGATTTATGCTCCAAGTACCCATTCTGCCGGTTTCTATCGCCTGTCTGAGTTTTTCCTCACTGTCTGATAGTTTGTTGGTGTACTTGATCAGGTCATCATGCGTTTTAGCAAGTTCTTCATTTGTAGTGGCCAGCTCTTCGTTTGCTGCTGCCATTTCCATATTTATACCTTGCAGTTCTTCCTGATAAAGTTTTCGCTCTGTAATATCAGGACTTACCGTAGCAATGGCAACTATTTCATCGGTTTCATTTCGAATGGCAAAGCCATTCCATTCAATCCAAAAAGGATGTCCTGTTTTTTCATTCCAGAATCGAATCTCCTGTCTGAAGGTATTATTCTTTAAAATCTCGGGTAGAATTTTCTCCGCCATTAATCGATCCTCAGGAAAAACACAATCTAAGATTGTTCTGTTCGAAATGCCGGACCAACCTAGTTTTTGTAATGCGGCAGGATTTAGGTATTGGATTGACATGTCCAATTCGGCAATGCCTATAAATTCTGAACTCGCCTCTATAAGTTTGTTTAGATTAAGTCGCTCTATTTCAATTAACTTCCGTTCTGTAATGTCAATGCAGGAGCTAATGTAACCAGCAAATGAGCCATCGGCATGAAAACGTGGAGGGCCGCTAGCCAGCAACCATCTGTAGTCGCCTTTTTTGGTGAGTATTCTAAATTCGCCGGTAAAAGGTTTTTTTTCGGCAAGGGCCGAAAGGTAAATATTTATATACCTATCCCTGTCTTCAGGATGAATTAAATCTGCCCAGCCAAAGTCGAGCAGGTCTTTCATCGATCGGCCCGTGAGTTTTACCCACGATTTATTAAAATAAACGGCATTTCCACTTTCATCAGCAACAGCAATAAAAATATCGGTTCCTTCTGCCATGGTCCTAAAACGTTTTTCGCTTTCCGAAAGCTGGTTAAAGCGCTCAACAACCCTTAATTCCAGTTCGTTGTTTAAAACGTGCAGCGTTTCTTGTGTTTCCTGGAGTTCTTCATTGGTGGCCACAAGCTCTTCATTGGTTGTGGCAAGTTCTTCTACTGTTGCCGCCAGTTCTTCGTTTAAAGTTTGCTCGCGTTGTAACGCCTCTTCTCTTTCAAGCGCCTGTTCCACAGCCTGCTGTCTAAATACCCGCTCGCTTACATCAATTGCCGTATGTAAAATGCAGATGGTTTTACCCGCATCGTTTTTTATCGCCCGGTATTCAAAATCAAAATAAAATGTTTGCAGTTTACCGTCGATCACCAAATCCGCTGCGGTATCTTTTCCTGAGATAACTAAGCCTTCTAACCAAACTTTCCTGAACATCTCAATAAAAGGCTGTCCCCTTAACTCTGGTAAGGCGTCTTCCAGCGATTTTCCGATCACGCTCCTGTCTTTTCCCCAAATGCTGAGCATTGCATCATTTGCCGCCTGAATTATGGCCGTTTCGCCAACATGAACAGCTGTGGCCGTATGGGTCAAATTAAAAACTTCTAATAATTGATCGCTACTTAAGAGGTGATTAGGATAACTCATTATGGAAGCTTAAAGTATTATCTGAAATAATTATTTATCTATTGTCTAAGCAAAATTAAATCAGGGATCTAACCTGATCATTTTCAATATAAACTATATACTAACCATAACCTCCTTAAAAAGTTTTTTAATGATGTGGATTTCTGACGCATACTGGGTGTTTTTCCTACAACCAAAATATAAAGTGTTTGTCAGTTTTGAGGTGCCTTCCCAAATTACTTTTACTTTTCCTTCTTCAACTTCTTTTTTGCAAAGAAAATCGGGTATGATAGCCAGGCCTTTTCCTCCAGATAAGCAGCGCACAATCGAATTGAGGTTAGGTACAATGTAATTAGGGCGAAAATCGGCATGCTTGCCAAAGTTAAGCTGCCAGAAACGTAGAAGGTGCTCCATATCACCGGCTGTTCCATACCATTTTTGCTGTTTTAACCAGGCTTCCATTCCGGCTAAATCTTTCTTTTTAACCAATGAATCAAAAGTTTGCCCATCAGTTTCTATTCCACCCACTAAAACAATTGTTTCCGAAGAGAAAGCCTCGTGTTCTACATTGGCCGAATTGCCTTTTTGTGGGGTTATAATCAGGTCTAAAATACCTTTATCCAATTGGTCTAACATTTCAGGATATTCGCCAAAACGGATAATCACATTAAACGGAAGTGTAGATATATATTGTTCGAGCGTAATCTGAAAAGTTTCGAAACACATGCCTACGCTAATGGTTGGTGTATGTTTCTCTGTGCTTTTTTGAAAATGTTTTTCAGCATCCTCAAGTTTTGTAAGTGGCTCTACAATGAAATTATAAAGCACTTTCCCTTTTTCGGTCGGGATCATCTTCCTGCCCGTACGTTCGAACAGCTTATAGCCGACGTAACTTTCTAAAGAACTTAAATGCAAACTTACCCCAGGCTGCGAAATAAACAGGTTCTCTGCCGCACCGGTTAAGGTCCCTGTTTTATAAATTGCCTTAAAACTTCTGTACCATTCTAAATTAACCATAATCTTGCTATTATAATTCTGATACAAAGCTATGAATTAACTTGTTTTAATAATAGATTTAGGCGCTGTAATTTTGTCTTATCAAAAAAGAAAACGAAATGACAAAAATATTCATCATCAACGGAGGACAAAAATTTGGTCACTCAGGCGGCAGATTTAACGAAACAATAGCTGATGCTACAGCCAGTTTCTTTTCCTCATTGGCAGATTTCGAAGTGAAAACAACTAACATCAATCATGATTACGACCCGAAAGAGGAAGTAGAAAAATATGTTTGGGCAGATGTTGTAATTTACCATACACCCATCTGGTGGTTTCAGTTACCGTATGGGTTTAAACAATATATCGATGTTGTGTTTACCGAAGGGCATAAAAAAGGAATCTATTTAAGTGATGGCCGTAAAGCAGATAATCCGACAAGAAACTACGGCACCGGAGGGATGTTGCATGGCCGTAAGTACATGGTAACATCATCGTGGAACGCACCAAAAGAAGCATTTACCTTACCTGAAGAATTTTTTATGGAAACCAGTGTAGATGATGGCGTATTGTTTGGTTTTCATAGAATGAACGCTTTTACCGGAATGGAACGCATAGATGGCATCCATTTTCACGATGTAGAAAAGAATGCAGATATTAGAAGTGCACTTAAATTGCACGAGGAACATTTAACCCAAAATTTTTTAAATACACCAATATATGAGCATTTATCTAACAGCAATTGTTAAAAGTAAGAAAGAAACCACAGCGGCATTAAGAACTATGCTGTTGGATATGGTTGTAAATTCCCGTAAAGAGGAAGCCTGCATTCAGTACGATCTGCATGAATCTGCAGTTGATAATACTTTTATTTTTCAAGAGGAATGGAAAGATCAGGCAGGTTTGGATCTCCACGATCAGCAGCCTTATATTTTAGCCTTTGTAGCGAAAGCAGATATGTTAACGGATGGTATTGTAATTTATAAAACAGAAAAACTGGCCTGATTACAGTTTTGCACGCCTGGCTGTTAACGAAGAACCCGCAGAAGCAATAACAACGAAAGCCACGGCAAAACACTCTTTTAAAGTGAGGTATTCTTGTAAAAAAACGAGTGCAGCTAATGAAGCCATGGCGGGTTCGAGGCTCATTAAAATACTGAAAGTCCGGGCAGGGAGCTGCTTAAGGGCTCTCATTTCGAGGGTAAATGGGATGGCGCTTGATAGTAGAGCAAGCGCTGCTCCTAAGCCCAATAATTTCGGATTAAGGCCACTTAAACCGTCGCTAAAAATACCAAATGGCAAGATGACTATGGTAGCGAATAACATTCCAATGGCAACAGCATCACCGCCCTTCATTATTTTTGAGATCCTACCACCCAGTATAATATAGGCTGCCCAAAAAATGCCTGCTGAAAGTGCCAGCAGTACACCCACAACATTTAGTCCTGTACTGGTCCAGGGGGCAATTAGTGCAATGCCGACTGCGGCCAGTATTACCCAAAGGAAATCTATAGGTTTTTTAGATCCAAAAATAGCCAGGCCCAAGGGGCCAACAAATTCTAAAGTTACGCCTAAACCGATCGGAATTCTTGCTATAGCCATATAGAAAACCATATTCATTACGCCTAAACAAACACCGTATAAGGTAACATATTTCCATTGTTTGGCATTTAGTTTAAATAGGTTTGGCCTAAAAGCGATTAATAAGATGACCGCTGATAAACCGATCCGTAACGATGCGGTAGCAGCAGCACCAATTTGTGGGAAAAGCCCTTTTGCAATTGCCGCCCCACACTGCACACTGATAATAGACAGTAAAACGGCTGGTATGGGTGGGATATTGATTTTGCTTTTCATCCGGTTCTCGTAAATGAGGCGCAAAATTAAGGAATTATAACCTGCCAATATTTTAAAATACAAAAAGGGAGAATCAGATTACGCTAATTCTCCCTTCCAATTAAATTTTTAGGCTATTAACAAAAAAGTTCCTGTTCATCTCTATTTTCGGTTGGAATTTTCTTTAAGAAATCATCAAATGCCGGGCCTTCATTGTCAGAGTAGATGCCGTAAGCATCTAATATATACCCAATATTTTTTTCCTGATCTTCTACCAGATACAATACGGAATTGTCTGCAGGATCTGAGTCTCCTTCAAAGCGATAAGTTTTAACAATGGTTAAATCTTCGGGTTTATAAATTTTTCCGAGCGATTTACTTTGCATCTTACCATGATCAGAAATTTTTAACTCGTTATCTTTTCCTTTCAGCCTCAATTTCTCCAAAATTTGACTTAAAGTGTTCATTGCAATTGGCTGTTCCATAGTTATACGATTTTATACTGATTAAACAAGTGGCATTCGAAATGGTTTTTCTATCCTTCTTTTTAAAGCAAACTAAATGATTGTCAATCTGTTTCATATGTAAACTAATTTTTATCAAATGAAAAAATATCTTTTAAGCTTAGCTATTGCAGGCGTAGCACTTATCAGTGCTTGTGCCAAAACCGACAAAGAAATTGCCCAGGCCACTTTGACCGAAACAGCTGATCATACAAAAACCATTGGAACAGCAAAGTTTTACGAATTAAGCGATGGAAAAATTAAGATGGACATCGAGATGAATTTTGCTGCACGTGCAGACAGTAATGTTGCGGTCCACTTTCACGAACATGGCGATTGTGGCAATATGGGCGAAAATACACACGGCCACTGGAACCCAACTAAAGAAGCTCACGGCAAATGGGGATCTGCCAATTATCACAGCGGTGACATTGGCAACATCATGTTAGATAATAAAGGTCATGCCACGCTTTCGGTTACTACCGATAGATGGAGCATTAAGGATGGCGATATTAAAAATATTATCGGTCGAGGAATTATTGTGCATGGTGGTACCGACGATTATACTACACAACCAACTGGTAACTCAGGGCCACGGGTAGGTTGCGGGGTAATTGAAGCGGTGAAGTAATTTTATATTAATATGATCGTCATTGCGAGAAGGCTTTTTCGGCCGACGAAGCAATCTTAATGCGGTAGCCATAGACCGACAGTTGTAAGATTGCTTTCCCGAACATTCGGGATTCCTCCTCGCAATGACGATTTTTCTTAAGCGATTAAATTTTTAATCGCTTTTTTTATGCAATTTGATAGGGCTTGTCATCATCATTAAAAACCTAAATTATTATGGCAACATTAAACGAATCTCAAAGCGGCAAGGCTGCGAAAGGAAGAACCAAAAAAACAACTCCAAGGGTAGATCTCACCGCAATGGTTGATCTGATGTTTTTATTAACTGCATTTTTTATGCTCACCACTTCTTTGGGCAGCTTAAATGCAGCAGATATTGCTAAGCCAGTTAAAGATGAGGGTGTTGATATTGTACCATATCCCGAATCACGTACCATGACCATCCTGCTCGGCAAAAACAACAAGGCCGTTTGTTACATGGGCACAATAGAAAAGGCAGATATGCACGTTATACCTGTGGCAAACATTCAAAAAGAAATCAGTAAAAATGAGAAACTGGTTACTGAAACCCATCAGCATAACCCATCCAAATACATGATCGTCATTATTAAGCCGGCTAAAACGGCCAAGTTCCAGGATTTTGTTGATGTAATTGATGAGATGAAAATTGCCAATATTAAATCATATGCCATTGACGATGATCATATTGCAGAAAAAGAGGTAGCATTTATGAAAATGAACGGTATCTAACCAAGCTGTTTTTTTTAAAGCAGACTAATAAAAATCAGCGAATAAAAAGAATGCAAGGCGGTTTCAGGCTAATGAATAAATTGAATATGAAAACTAATACCCTAGTTTTTTGGTAGTGATTGCGTTTATTGTGTGATGGAGGCATTTTTTTGGGGTTATTAACGAGTCGTTACGTTTTTGTTAGGTGTTTAATACTACATCGGTATAGCTAATATTATTACATTCGTTGAAGTGTTTGGCCAAGCATCAGGCGCATCCCGAAAAGCCTTCAAAAGAGTAGGGATCTTAAAACTCAAAAAAAATCTAGTATGAAAAGTTTAGAATTAAAAAATCTTGGTGTTAAAGAAATGAACACAACTGAAATGTCACAAGTTGAAGGTGGTGGTATTGTTAACAATACATTAAACGAACTTTTAGCTTCTCTTTCAGGAACTTTAAATGCAGTTGGTGCAGACACTTCAGCATTTTTAAGCAAAACAGTAACCAATGTTTTGAAACTTGTTTGGAGTCTATAAGCAATTTATTGTATCCGCTGTCCTGGTTTCCAGAATAGCGGATGCTTTACGATTTCAACACTATGGCGCTAACCAGTTACTCTACAGAAAGAATTTCAAATACCGCTCTCGTTTACCGTTCCCAAATTAGTAAATCAAGCCAGTTAATTTATATCGTTGCCGTGGCAGCCATTTTAATTGTTTTGATTGCCCTTCCATTTGTTAAAATACCTATTAGTATAAATGGGACAGGCGTTTTACAATCGACCATCGAAAAAACAGAACTTATTGTACCGGTTAATGGCCGGTTAATACAGTACAAACTTTCGGATAATAAAAGACTTAAGCAGGGCGATACGCTCTTAGCCATTGATGCGGGTTTACCCAAACAACAGGATGCCTTGGTTGAAACCCGCAAAAACCAGATCACCCATTTTTTACAGGACATTAGCACGCTGTTATCATTTAACGGGGGATCATCAAATTTGCAAAGCGGCCAATATGTGGCTTCTTGGCAACAATATGTGCAGGAGTCAAAAAATGCTGGTATTGCAAAAAGACAGGCCGCGAGCAATTTTGCGCGCTATAGTAAGCTCTATCAGAATAAAGTACTTACACAATCAGAATACGAAAAATACAAATACGAGCTAGAGCAGGCCGAATCGGTTTACTTAATGGTGCGTACCAAATATAAAACCCAATGGCAAACCGAAGCCAATGGTTACCGGAATGAGCTGCGCCAACTTTCGGGCCAGCAGGCAGAGCTTAATGAGCAGAAAAAACAATACGTATTACGTGCGCCGATAGATGGTTCAGTTCAGAATTTAGTCGGTTTGCAGAATGGCGCATACGTATTTGCCAACCAAAAAGTAGGAGAGGTTTCGCCCGATGCGGGTTTGGCCGCCTACTGTTATATCAATCCTTCAGATATTGGCCTCATTAGAAAAGGACAGGAAGTGCATTTTCAGATCAATGCCTATAATTATAACCAGTGGGGTTTGGCAGTAGGTAAAGTGATCGATATTTCAGACGATATTGTGATCTTAAATGGTAACCAGCCTGCTTTTAAGGTAAAGTGTTTAATGGATAAAAATTTTTTGATGCTTAAAAACGGTTACAAAGGATACCTCAAAAAAGGAATGAATTTTACGGCTCGTTTTAAAGTAACCGACCGCAGTTTATATCAATTACTTTATGATAAGGTAGATGATTGGGTTAATCCGAATTTAATCCAAAAAACATAGAAGCAATGAGTACAAAAGTTAAGCAACGAGATATAACAGATTGTGGTGCGGCTTGTCTGGCTTCAATTGCTGCTCATTATAAATTGGATTTGGCCGTTGCCCGCATCAGGCAGCTTGCCGGAACCGATAAAAAAGGTACAACCGTTTTAGGACTTGTTGAAGCGGCCCAAAAATTAGGATTTGAAGCGAAAGGAGTAAAGGCACCTTTTGACAGTTTATTTAAAATACCTACGCCCGCTATAGCACATATCATTGTGAATGATATCCTTCAGCATTATGTAGTGATTTACAAAGTAAACAGTAAGTTTATAGAGGTGATGGACCCTATAGATGGGAAAGTGCACCGTAAAACGCACGATGAATTCAAAAAGGAATGGACTGGTGCTTTAGTCTTATTGTTGCCATCAGAAGACTTTCAGATCGGCAATGAAAAAAAATCAATCCAGGGTAGATTTTGGAGTTTGATCAAACCGCACAAAGGCATTCTGACGCAAGTTTTATTTGGTGCTATTGTTTATACTGTACTGGGTTTATCCACCTCTATTTTTGTTCAAAAACTAGTTGATTTTGTGCTGGTAGATGGTAACCATAATCTGCTAAACCTGATGAGCATAGCCATGATGGTTATTCTTTTGGTACAGCTGTTTATTGGCTCTGCAAAAACAATTTTTACCTTAAAAACTGGCCAGTTAATCGATTCGCAGCTTATTTTAGGCTACTACAAACACCTGCTCCGTTTGCCACAGCAGTTTTTTGATACCATGCGGGTGGGCGAAATTATTTCGAGGATTAATGATGCGGTAAAAATCAGAACATTTTTAAATGATGTATGCGTAAATTTTGTAGTCAACATTTTTATTGTTTTCTTCTCGTTCATCATGATGTTTACCTACTACTGGAAATTGGCACTCATCACGCTTACGGTTATCCCGTTATACCTAATAATCTATGTAATTACCGATAAATTTAACAAACGTACGCAACGGAGGTTAATGGAAGATGCTGCCGAGCTCGAATCGCAGTTGGTAGAGAGCTTAAACGCTGTAGGTACCATTAAACGTTTCGGCTTAGAAGATCATGCCAACGATAAAACCGAAACCCGTTTTATTAAGTTGCTCCAGGCAGGTTTTAAATCGAATATAAATGCCGTTGTATCAGGAACTTCTACCGAGTTTATTTCGCGCATGATTACCATTGTATTGCTTTGGGTGGGTGCAGGTTATGTGTTAAGCAATTCGATCACCCCTGGAGAGTTATTGTCGTTTTATACGTTGATCGGTTATTTTACAGGCCCAGTATCTTCTTTAATCGGAATGAACAAAACCGTACAGGATGCGGTAATTGCTGCCGACAGGTTATTCGAGATTATGGATCTGGAGCGTGAAAGTGATGAGAACCAGATTGAACTGAGTGCCGATAAAATCGGGGATATTCATTTCGAAAATGTTTCATTCCGCTATGGGGCAAGACTACCCGTTTTCGAAAATCTGAATTTAACCATTCCACAAGGTAAATTTACAGCCATTGTTGGCGAGAGCGGATCAGGAAAATCAACTTTAATGTCGATCCTGCAGAATATTTATCCGATACAGGCCGGCAATGTGCGCATTGGTAGATATGATCTGAAATACATTACCAATTCGTCGCTTCGTAGAATGGTATCGGTTGTGCCTCAGCAGATCGATTTATTTGCTGGTAACGTAATCGACAATATTGCCATTGGCGAAGAAGAACCCGATATGCAAAGGATTATTGATATTGCCACTAAGCTGGGTTTAATTGGTTTTATTGAGGCTTTACCTAAAGGCTTTCAGACTTATTTGGGCGAAAACGGTACATCTTTATCAGGCGGACAAAGACAGCGGATTGCCATTGCAAGGGCTTTATACCGCGATCCGGAAATTCTGATTTTAGATGAAGCTACTTCATCGCTCGATTCGGTTTCGGAGCAACATGTACAACGGATGATCGAACTTTTAAAAGCTGAACAGAAAACGGTAATCGTAATTACGCACCGATCGAGCACGTTGAACAATGCCGATAAAATTATTGTACTCGATAAAGGTTTAGTGGTTGAACAGGGCAGCCATCAGGAACTGAAATACCATTTGGCCTAAACTTACGAAGTCTACCAAGACTGTAGCGCAGGCTGACTTCGTAAGTCTAGCAAGGAGGAGTTTGAGTTATTTTTTTGGAAAGCAATTGCAGAAGCTCTTTTTAATGTCAGTCCTGCTTTTCATTACAAGTCCGCTCCCGGTGAAGGACCGGGCTTGCGGGCTTTTCATTTCAATCAGGTTTAGGTAGGTTAGGCCCTTGCTACTATTACCGGAAGTATGCACAGTTTCAGTGTATTTATTTCTTAGGGGATTATCTCCCTAAGAACCACCAGCCAAAGTTAAATAAACCTGACAGAAGCGGGCACCGAACGCAGAGAGGTAAAGCGGATGGCGGGGCTTTCGGAGCCAATGTACACAGAACCTTGCTTTTCAAAAAAGTATCAATTAATTTTTCTGTTGCTTGATGGCTCACAAATATTGGAATCGGCCAAGCACAGCCTACTTACGAAGTTTTGCCTACCCACTAGCCCCCTAAACTTCATAAGTTACGCGCAGACCACAAAAAAAGGCGTTCTGCAATGCTGCAAAACGCCTCTTCTATAAATTTATTTAAAGAATTAAATGCCGAAAGCAGTTTTAACCTGATCCACGTAATCTAATTTCTCCCAAGTGAAAAGATCAACCGTAACTGTTTTTTCTTCACCGTTTGGTGTTCTGAAAGTTTTGGTAACCGTTTCTGGCGTACGGCCCATGTGCCCATAAGCAGCAGTTTCGCTATAAATTGGGTTTCTTAATTTCAAACGTTGCTCAATAAAGTAAGGACGCATATCGAAAATCGATTCTACAATTTTAGCAATTTCGCCATCCGTTTTACCCACCTTACCAGTACCGTAAGTATTGATGTAAATACCCATTGGTTTTGCAACACCGATAGCGTACGATACCTGAACCAAAATTTCGTCAGCCACACCAGCAGCCACTAAATTTTTAGCGATATGGCGTGTAGCATAAGCCGCACTTCTATCTACTTTACTTGGATCTTTACCAGAGAAAGCACCACCACCATGTGCACCTTTACCACCGTAAGTATCAACAATGATTTTTCTTCCTGTTAAACCAGTATCGCCATGCGGGCCACCAATTACAAATTTACCGGTCGGATTAATGTGGTATTCAATTTTATCATTAAATAAATGTGCGTATGCAGGATTACTTTTGATAATTCTTGGGATCAGGATATTCACTAAATCAGTTTTGATTTTAGCCAACATTGTTGCCTCTTCATCAAAATCGTCATGTTGTGTAGAAATTACAATCGCATCGATACGCACGGGTTTATTGTTATCGTCGTACTCTAAAGTAACCTGGCTTTTTGCATCCGGGCGTAAATATGAGATTTCGTTATTTTCGCGGCGCAGAACAGCAAGTTCCTGTAATAATTTATGAGAAAGGTTTAATGCCAAAGGCATATAATCTTCGGTTTCGTTTGTTGCGTAACCAAACATCATACCTTGATCGCCAGCACCTTGTTCTTCTTTGTTGCTTCTATCTACACCTTGGTTAATATCTTGAGATTGCTCGTGTATTGCTGATAAAATTCCGCAAGAGTTGGCCTCAAACATATACTCGCTTTTGGTGTAACCAATTTTCTTGATTACATCGCGGGCAATCTGTTGTACATCTAAATATGTTTTAGATTTTACCTCACCAGCCAAAATAACCTGACCAGTAGTTACCAAAGTTTCGCAAGCAACCTTTGATTCTGGATCGAATGCTAAGAAGTTATCAATTAATGCATCCGAAATTTGATCGGCGATTTTATCTGGGTGGCCTTCAGAAACAGATTCTGATGTAAATAAATATGACATTTATTAAATAAATTAATGGTAAATAAACAAATTAATACTTGCCAAACCCCTTGGAAACAGGTGTTTAAATGATTGAAAGGAGGCATTAGCAATTTTTTTAAGTGGTTGCAATCCGGTCCCGAGGTGTCGGGATAGCAAATCAATCCACTTTTTTACTGCTGCAAAATTAGCATATTTTCTTTATTTCAAAAATTATAGATTATTTTGTGCATTCATTCTTACACTTTGCACACAAAGATCAATATCCTCTTTATTATAAACCCTATCTCCGGTGGGCGAGGGAAATTACGTATCCCTGATTTTATTGATCAATATCTGGATAAGGAAAAGTTTAGCCCAAACTTTGTTTTTAGCGAATATGTTGGTCATGCCGGCGAATTGGCAGATGAAGCTGCGACTAAAAATTTCGATGTAATTGTTGCTGCAGGGGGCGATGGCACCATTAACGAGGTAGCAAGTAAAGTATTAAAACACAAAAAGATTTTGGGAATTTTACCGCTTGGATCAGGAAACGGCCTCGCCCGGTTTTTAAGAATATCGAAAAATTTAAGGTATGCACTTTCCCTGATCAATAATTTTAAGGTTGATGAGATTGATACTGCCGAGTTTAATAACAAATGTTTTTTTAATCTGGCGGGTATGGGCTTCGATGCCCATTTGAGCGCTGTTTTTTCGAAAGATAAAAAACGCGGCCTATCAGGTTATGTAAAGCTGGGTTTTAAGGAGGTTTTTAACTATAAAGCCCAAACTTATCTCATTAATATTGATGGTGCTCAATATACCAGAAAAGCTTTTGCCATTAGCATAGCCAATTCATCGCAGTATGGCAACGATGTTTATATCGCACCTAACGCTTCGGTAAAAGATGGCTTGCTCGATGTTTGCATTATTAAACCTTTCCCGATAATAAAATTGCCATTATTGGGTTATGTAATGTTAAGGGGGAAGGCCGAAACATCAGATATGATTGAAATTATTAAAGGCAAAAACATTAAAATTACCAGAGAAAAAGCTGGCGCAGTGCATGTAGATGGCGAGCCTTTACAAATGGGGATAGAGATACACGCAGTAGTAAATCCACTTTCGCTCAAAGTAATTGTTCCTTGAGTGTGGCGCTAAGCGTTGAGTGTTTGGCGTAGCGGTTGAAGGTGATTAGGCCATGAACCATCAAACTATCAACCATGGACTATTGACTAATGAACCAATGGCCAGTGAACCAATGAACTTTTATAAAACATGAAACCAAAGAAAAATAGTTTAAGTGATCTTGGCGGAATTATGTATTCTACCAATCCAGAATTCGAATACGAAGAAGAAGTTGATGATACCGTTACTTCGCCAAACAATCAACAGGATTTAAGGGTAATGCTCGATAAAAAGAACCGTGGTGGTAAGGCGGTAACTTTAATTACCGGTTTTAGAGGGCGTACTGAAGATTTAGAAGTATTGGGCAAAATGCTTAAAACCAAATGTGGTGTAGGTGGCTCAGTTAAAGACGGCGAAATCATGATCCAGGGCGATGTACGCGATAAAGTAATGGGTATCTTGCAGAAAGATGGCTATAAAGTAAAGAAAGCCGGAGGATAGTATTCAACACTATTTGGTTCAAGGATAAGTCAAAAATAGAGGTGTCATCCTGAGCGTAGTCGAAGGATCTTTTTTTGATTCTCCCGGTATAATGGTCTTCGACTATGACAGCCCTCGTAAAATACTAAAAGTCTACCCATCAATCCTCATCGCAAACCGACTTATTCTCAATGTTGATTTTTAAATGGATAACGCGTCACTAGTTTTGCTGAACCATTTAAATCAATCAACATGAAACAATTATTATTTTTATTCTTTTTTATCATTTTTATAGGCCTGCAAATTGTCCATGCTGCAACTATTGGTGGACCCGAAATAATCCTCCTCATTATGGTGGGCTTTATCTCAATAGCTGTAATGATAGGCTTTGTTTTCTTATGTATATATTTATTCAAAAGATCTAAGCGGGTAGAAAATGAAAAATAAGATAGTTTTCGGGGTAACTTTTATTGTTGTGTATGGCATACAGGCAGCTTATGCTGCTATGCTAGGGGCACCCGAAATAATAATGCTCTTGATAGCAGGCCTCGTCTTTTTCGGGTTTTTTGGTGGCATTTTTATGCTGATCTACTTTTTGATTAAAAAAAACCGGAACACGTCATCAAACGCTGCTCCGAATACAGTAGCCATAAACTTTGCACCTCCGCTTGCTTATCAAAATCCTACAATTGAAGAAAGAATCGACAAAAAGGATACCGTTAAAGGAGTTACCAGGATAGCGTTACCTCAACAGAATGAAATTAGGTATGTTGGTATTGAAGAAATCATCAGGTGCGAAGCGGATAACAACTATACCAACTTCTTTTTTATTAACGGCGATCAGCTGCTGATTTCGAAGTCATTAAAAGAATATTCCGATCTGCTAAAACCCCACGGTTTTGTACGGGCACACCAAAGCCATTTGGTTAACCCGAAGTTTGTGAAAAGCTGGCTTAAGGAAGATGGTGGAACACTTTTAATGGATACTGGTGATAAAATTCCGGTATCGAAACCAAATCGGGAATTGGTGAAAGAGGTGTTGGGGAAGTAATTTTTCATTCTATCACCACCAAGGCACAAAGAACACCAAGACAATTGATTGATTTGCCTTCTAGTGACTTGTTTATTGAAAATAGAAAAACTTCTTTGTGTTCTGGGTATCTTTGTGTTTTATAATAACATCCATTGCCTTCTTTTAAAAACTCTGTGGTTAATAAACCTTACATTTTTGTACTTTTGCGGCTATGTCAGTTATTAAACCCTCATTAGCAAAAGGTACCCGCGATTTTTCTCCGGTTGAAATGGTAAAACGCAACTTTATTTACGATACCATTAAAACGGTTTTCAGAAAATATGGTTACGCCGAAATCCAGACGCCTAGTTTCGAAAACCTTTCGACTTTGACAGGGAAATATGGTGATGAAGGCGATAAACTGATTTTTAAAATTTTAAACAGTGGCGAATTTCTTAAAGATCCAAAAAAGAAATCTTTCGATTTTGCAGATGAAGATAATAGCAATAAACTGATTCCGCTAATCTCAGAAAAAGCCCTTCGATACGATTTAACGGTGCCGTTTGCGCGTTACGTAGTAATGCACCAGCACGAGATCACCTTGCCTTTTAAACGTTTTCAGGTTCAACCCGTTTGGCGTGCAGACCGACCGCAAAAAGGCAGGTACCGTGAGTTTTATCAGTGTGATGTGGATGTGGTGGGATCTGAAAGTTTATTGAACGAAGCTGAATTTATTTTAATCTACAATGAAGCTTTGAGCAAATTGGGTTTGAAAGATTTCAGCATAAAAATTAACAATAGAAAAATTTTATCGGGTATTGCTGAGATTATCGGTAAACCAGATTTAATTATCGATATGACCGTAGCCATCGATAAACTGGATAAAATTGGTTTAGATGGCGTAAGTAAAGAATTGTTGGAACGTGGTTTTACAGAATCGGATTTAGAAAAACTTCGTCCGGTAATTTTGTTGGAAGGTACCAACGAAGAAAAGCTGGCTAGTTTGAAAACTGTTTTGGCACAATCAGAAACAGGTTTAAAAGGTGTTGCAGAAATTGAACAGGTTTTTGAATATGTAGAAAGTTTGATTTCTTATGGTTTGCCGTTAACGGCTAAACTGGAATTGGATATTACTTTAGCGCGAGGTTTAAACTACTACACCGGCTGCATTTTCGAAGTTAAAACCAACGAAGTAGCCATGGGCAGTATTGGTGGCGGTGGCCGTTACGATGACTTAACCGGTATGTTCGGTTTAAAAGATTTAACCGGAGTTGGTGTTTCTTTCGGTGCCGACCGCATTTATGATGTACTGGAAGAACTTAACCTTTTCCCTGCCTCAGCAGAGGTTGGCACCAAAGTGTTGATCAGTAATTTTGATGAAGAAGCTGAAAAATATGCTTTGCCAATTGTTCAACAATTCAGAAATGCAGGGATCTCGGCAGAGTTGTACCCAAGTTCGGCGAAATTAAAAAAACAAATGGCCTATGCCGATGCGAAGAACATCCCTTACGTAATTTTAATCGGTGGTGATGAAATTGCAAGCGGAGAACTTACCCTAAAAAATATGCAAAGCGGTAAGCAGAAGAAACTGACTGTTTTGGGTATTTTGGAGTTGTTGAAATAGTTTTCGCATTTTTAACCGCAAAGAACGCGAAGGATTTCGCCGAGAGGCGCAGAGGGCCGGTTATGTACCCGCTTTGTGCACTTTGCGCCTGCCTTTTTTTTCTTTGCGGTTAACCTAGTCTCCCAATCCGCAGTAAAACCGGGAAATGAACATCCTTCTCCGCAACATCGCCCCAGGCTTCTTTTAATTCGGTAAACATATACTCTAATGGGTTGCGTTCATTCGCCTTTTTATAGTGCTGTAAAGAAGACCAGGTATTTAAATAACCAATTAACTGGTTAAAATTCCAGGTAGTCTTAATCTGAAAATGAGGAGCAATGATCTCTTCAAAGGGAAAGGGGATGGTTTTATACCCCTCTTCAATATAACGGCGTTCGCTGTCCCAATATTTACCCAGAATATCTTCATAAAGTTTATGTACAGTCTTATCCACTTTTTTATCGATAAACATTAGGCCATAACCAATCACTGCAAAAAGGCCATTTGGTTTCAGTGTTCGTTTTACCTCAGTGTAAAATGCCTCGAAATTAAACCAATGAATGGCCTGTGCCACCGTAATCAGATCGAAACTAGCATTACCCACCGATGTTTGTTCCGCAGGCTCCACTTTGTAAGTAATATTTGGTAGTTGAAAAGCATTTTTTAATTGATTCTCACTGATATCTGTCGCATAAACGGCATCAAAATATTGGGCCAGTACACGCGCAACCTGTCCGTTACCAGTAGCACAATCCCACGCCGTTTCTTTGTTTTTTACCAGCGAAAACAGATAGTCGTATAATTCTTGCGGATAAGTTGGTCGGTAAATAGCGTAATCGGCAGATTGGGTAGAAAAATTATCTTTCATTTTATTAATAATTGAATGAGAGAAGGAGTGAATGAATAAAGTGAAAAGGACTCAGCTCTTTCCTTATAAAATTATTATATTTTTGGTTAAGAACTGTTGTTTAAATTAAATTTCATTCAATCATTCAAAACGCTCTCATTCAATCATTATCTATTATGGAAAAAGCATTACAACAGAAGGAAATTAAGGATGTGGAATATCGGTTGAAATCTATATTTGGCGGTTCGGTCGGTAATCTTGTGGAGTGGTACGATTGGTATACTTATTCTGCTTTTGCGCTTTATTTTTCTCCTGCCTTTTTCCCAAACAGTAATCCAACGGCACAGCTATTGGATACTGCAGGTATTTTTGCAGTAGGCTTTTTAATGCGGCCTATCGGTGGCTGGCTGTTTGGCAGCATTGCCGATAAGCTTGGGCGAAAACGTTCGATGACACTTTCTGTGCTTATCATGGCAATAGGATCATTGATTATCGGTTTAACCCCAGGTTACAAACAGATTGGAATTGCGGCTCCTTTATTACTCATTTTTGCAAGATTGATCCAGGGCTTGAGTACCGGTGGCGAATATGGAACTTCTGCCACTTACCTCAGCGAAATGGCCACTAAAAAACATAGAGGCTTTTATTCAAGCTTTCAATATGTAACCCTGATCGGTGGGCAGTTACTGGCTTTAGGTATTCAATTAATCTTGCAAAATTGGTTGCTTACACCTGCCGAACTGCATGAATGGGGCTGGCGGATTCCATTTTTTATCGGTGCCATACTTTCTTTCATCGCGCTGTACCTACGGAGACATATCGATGAAACCTCGGCTTTTAAAAGCAAAAATACCGCAGACAAAAAAGGTGGCATTGCGGTACTGATGAAATATCCAAAGGAAGTTTTTACCGTAGTAGGCTTAACTTTGGGCGGAACGATTGCCTTTTATACATTTAGCACTTATATGCAGAAATTTTTGGTGAATACGGTTCACCTGAGTAAAGAAACCTCTACAACATTATCATTCGTTTCGTTATTGGTTTTTGCCATTATGCAGCCGCTGTTCGGCCTGTTGTCTGATAAAATTGGGCGGAAACCTTTATTAATTGGTTTTGGTGTATTGGGTACTTTATGTACTTACCCCATTTTAACAGGTTTGGCGGGAGAAACCAATACAACTATCATATTCTTGCTGATGATTGGCGCTTTGATTATTGTGAGCGGCTACACGAGCATTAATGCCGTAGTTAAGGCAGAACTGTTCCCCGCTGAAATCAGGGCTTTGGGCGTAGGCTTACCCTATGCGTTAACTGTTGCCATTTTCGGTGGAACAGCAGAATATTTTGCACTTTGGTTTAAAAAAATCGGTCACGAAAATTATTTCTACTGGTATGTAACCGGATGTATTTTAATCTCGTTGATTTTATATACCACCATGAAAGATACGAAACACCATTCGAAGATTGAGGATTAGACTTTTTGTGCCATCTGTCGTCATTTCGAGCGGAGTGCAACGCAGTCGAGAAATCTAGCTAGATAGATCTCTCTCCCGAACGTTCCGGACTGCGCTCCAGTCAAGATGACGACTTTTTCTATATGTTAATCTGTGCTTCCGTGGCAAAAAACTAACGATACATTTACAAATAATTACTCACCTCAATTAAATTCATATCCGGATCACGGAGGTAAATAGAGATGATTTTCCCATTGGCGCCAGTGCGTTCTACAGGCCCTTCCTCAATTTCGATGCATTTTTCTTTAAGTTCCTGCATCACCTCGTGTAAGGGGAAATCGGTAATAAAACACAGATCGGCTGTTCCAGGCATGGGTTTAAAAGCTTTTGGTTCAAATTCACTTCCGTATTGGTGCAGGTTAATTTTCTGATTCCCAAATTTCAAGGCTTTTCTGTTTTCGCCAAATTCAATAATTTCCATTCCCAGGGCAAGGCTGTAAAACCTGCAGGTGCTTTCTAAATTGGCAACCGTTAGTACAAGGTGATCTAAGTTTTTAATGTCCATAGTAATAAATTAGAACTAAGCATTCGTCGTTTTGTTTTAAAACAGTTATACTTTGAATATTTGGTTAGTAAATTATCGACAAACAAAATACTCAATTTTTATATATTTACCATTATGCAAAACCTGCCTCCTTTAGCCGAACGTATGCGCCCTCAAAATCTCGATGAATATGTTGGTCAACAGCATTTAGTTGGAGAAGGTGCAGTATTGCGCAAGGCGATCGAAAGCAGTCAGCTCCCTTCAATGATTTTTTGGGGACCTCCAGGTGTAGGTAAAACAACTTTGGCCTATATCATTTCGCAGGCATTAGATCGTCCGTTTTTTAACTTAAGCGCCATTAACAGTGGTGTGAAGGATATTCGGGAGGTAATTGATAGGGCTGCACAGCTGAAGGATAGTTTTTTAGGCCTACCCATTCTGTTTATCGATGAGATTCACCGTTTTAGTAAATCGCAGCAGGACAGTTTGTTAGGTGCGGTAGAAAGAGGTTTGGTTACCCTAATTGGCGCCACGACTGAAAATCCGTCTTTCGAGGTGATCTCCGCTTTACTTTCCCGTTGTCAGGTTTATATTTTAAAATCGTTAACCGAAACGGAGTTAGCGGGTTTATTGGAAACAGCCATTAAAAAGGATAGCCTTCTTTCAGAGAAGAATATTACGATAAAAGAGCACGAAGCATTGATCCGTTTATCGGGCGGTGATGCACGGAAATTGTTAAACGTGCTCGAAATTGCCATTAATGGCATCGGTGGAAATAAAATTATACTCACGAACGAAAATGTGCTGGCACATGCACAGCAGAACCTTGCATTATACGATAAAGCCGGAGAGCAGCACTACGATATCATTTCGGCCTTTATTAAATCCATCCGTGGGAGCGATCCCAATGCCGCCGTTTATTGGCTGGCCCGGATGATAGAAGGTGGTGAAGATCCGTTGTTCATTGCCCGTAGGTTACTGATCTTGTCTTCAGAAGATATTGGCAATGCCAATCCTAATGCGCTGCTTTTGGCCAATAACTGTTTTACTGCAGTAAATGTAATCGGTTATCCAGAGGCACGGATCATTTTATCGCAGTGTGTAACCTATCTGGCCAGTTCGCCTAAAAGCAATGCATCTTATGAGGCCATTAACAAAGCACAGGCTTTGGTTAAGCAGACGGGAAATCTGCCTGTGCCTTTGCATATCCGTAATGCACCGACCAAACTGATGAAAAATATCGGTTATGGAAAAGATTACCAATATTCGCACGGATATGAAGGCAATTTTTCACCACAAGAATATTTTCCAGAAGAATTAAGCGGTACGAAGCTCTACGATCCAGGGAAAAACCCTGCAGAAGAGAAGTTGCGTGAAAAGCTTAAGCAGAACTGGAAAGACAAATACAAATATTAGTGTAACATTTTCTGCCTAATGCATACTAATAAGTATATTGACTAAAATCAAACACCTAAACTAAATATGCTGAGTACTTTTTTAAGCCATCAAAGAAAATCTTTCTGGCGTTCGCGAAACAGAGGCAGTAGTATTGCTGGCCAGATTGTTTTGGGTTTTTTTATGCTCTACTTCTTTGCAGTAGCCGTTGGGATAGGCTTTGGGATGAGTATTTTTCTTCCGAAAATTTTTCCAGATCAAAACATTCTAACAAGCTTTAACGGCATTATCCTCTATTATTTTGCATTCGATTTTATCATGCGCATGCAGTTTCAGGAGCTACCAACCCTTAGTATTATTCCCTATTTGCACCTAAAGATCCAGAAGAGTAAGATTATTAAATTTTTAAATGTTAAGGCATTATTCTCTGCATTTAATATATGGCCATTCTTTATTTTTCTGCCTTTTTGTTTCATTAAAATTTCTGTTGAGTACGGAGCCCTGGTTACAATTATGTACATCGTCTCCATATTTTCGATCATGATTTTTAATAACTATCTGGTGTTGTACATCAAGCGGAAATCGATCACCAATACACTTTATACTTTTTTAGGCCTGGTTGTTATTGCTGCCTTTGCTGCTTTAGAATATTATAAGGTTATTTCAATCATGGCAGGTTCTGATATGGTTTTCAGGGCCATCGCTGCACAGCCTCTATATGGTTTTGCATTTACAATTGCTGCTGCTGGTATTTTTTACTTCAATTCTAATTTCTTGCGTAAAAATTTATACGTAGAAGAATTAAGTACAAAGCAAGAGAAAAAAGGGAGTACCGATTATGCTTTCCTTAACCGCTTTGGTAAAGTTGGCGAACTGGCAGCTTTAGAACTGAAATTAATCCTTCGCCACAAACGCCCCCGTTCTTCGGTTATTCTTGGTTTCTTCTTCCTGTTCTACGGCTTTATTTTTTATAAAGAAAAAGCAATAGATCGCGATGCTTTCGGACAAATGATGTTTGGTGCCATTTTTATGACTGGCGTTTCTATTATTATTTATGGCCAGTTTATGTTTGCATGGCAAAGTGCCCATTTTGACGGGATATTAGCCAATAAAATCAATTTTAAAGATTACATCAGGGCTAAATTTTTACTATTTACCATTGGCTGTACCATTATTACCTTATTGGCGAGTTTTTATGGGTTTTTAAGTCCGAAGTTATTACTCTTACACTTGGCAGCCTATTTATACAACATTGGTTTTGGTACCGTTGTGGTGCTCTATCTTGCTACATTAAACTATAAAAGATTAGATATTACCAAAGCGGCAAGTTTTAACTATCAGGGTACCGGTGCTACCCAATGGTTGTTAATGTTTCCTTATGCGCTTACACCCATATTAATTTATTTACCATTTGGCATACTCAACAAACCTTACTGGGGCTTGGTTGCCGTATCTGTTTTTGGCCTGGCGATGTTATTATTACGTGGTTTTTGGGTTAATTACATTGCAAAAAGATTAGAGTTACAACGTTATAAAATAGCCGAAGGCTTTAGAGAATAATTATGATTTTAGAAGTTAAGAATTTACAAAAAGTTTATGGCGATAAAACCGTTGTAAACATCGAAGATCTGCAGATTGCTGCTGGCGAAACCGTTGGCTTAGTTGGAAATAACGGCGCTGGTAAAACCACTTTCTTCCGGATGCTTTTAGATTTAATCCGCCCAACTAATGGAGAGGTTTTATCAAAAGGCGAAAATGTAATGCACAACGACAACTGGAAGAGTTATACAGCATCATTTTTGGATGAAGGTTTTCTGATTGATTATTTGACCCCAGAGGAGTATTTTATTTTTATTGGCAGTTTGAATAACTTAAGTGTGGCTGATGTTTCTGCCTATCTGAGTCAATACGGTGAGTTCTTTAATGGAGAAATATTAAACAGTGGAAAATACATCCGCGATTTTAGTAAAGGAAATCAGAATAAAGTAGGAATTGCGGCCGCCCTGATGCAGAAGCCAGAAATCTTAATTTTAGATGAGCCTTTTGCCAACCTCGATCCAACCACGCAGATCCGTTTAAAGAAATTGTTGAAAGAGCAAACAGGCAATATGACTACCTTTATCTCCAGTCATGATTTAAACCACGTTACCGACGTTTGTAACCGGATCATTTTGGTTGAAAAAGGGCAGATAATTAAAGATTTTAAAACAGACGAAAATACATTGAAAGAGTTGGAGAGTTATTTCTCTGCCTAGTTTTTGTACTAAGAATGATACATTATCGAAGAGTCTCCGTTATTCGGGACTCTTTTTTTGTGCGTATAATTTTTATTTAGGGTAAAATTTGGTCAAAACAGACAGAAAATACAGTTCGGTAACTTTTTGGCATTGTGTTTGAATATAAGGAGTAGAAATTATAAATCTAGATTATTATGAGTATTTCAAAAGTAAGAATAGCGACATTAAGTATAGGGTTAGCAGTAGGTTCGATGGCATTCCAAAGTTGTGATAGTTTAACTAAAACACAAAAAGGGGCTGGTATTGGTGCTGCAGCTGGCGGTGTTATTGGTGCATTGATCGGTAAAAAAGCCGGTAATACAGCAGTAGGTGCACTAATTGGTGGTGCTATTGGCGGTACAGCGGGAGCTTTTATCGGCCGTAGAATGGACAGACAGGCAGCTGAAATTCAGAAAGCTATTCCTAACGCAGAAGTTATTCGTGAAGGTGAAGGAATTATTGTAAAATTCGATAGTGGTATTTTATTTGATTTCGATAAAACGGCTTTGAAAGATGCTGCTAAAACAAACATCCAGAGTTTAGCTTCTTCATTAAATCAATATCCTGATACTGATATCAAAATTATCGGTCATACCGATAGCCGTGGTACAGAACAATATAATATGGGCTTATCTGAAAGAAGAGCGGCAGCTGTTAAAGCTTATGCGGTTTCTCAAGGTGTTCCATCATCAAGGTTAGTTACCATTGGTAAAGGTTTTGCTGAGCCAATTGCAGATAACGAAACTGATGCAGGCCGTGCAGCTAACCGTCGTGTTGAGATTGTAATCGTTGCTAACGATGCATTAAAAGCGACAGCACAAAAACAAGGATAAGATCGCAATTTCCCTCTACCTATGAGGTCATTATAAATGCAGCCCCGGTGTACATCCACCGGGGTTTTTTTGTTTATGAGTTGTCAACTTTCTCTCAAACCTGCTATTTAAGTTGACAACTCTTTAAATGAAGACGACATAATTTTTTGAAAATCAGGTTCCTGTAGTTGTGGTGTCAGATGTTACCATCTGACACTAGATAATAAACTAGTCTGTTTTTCTGAAAAGCAGGTTCCTGTGCACATCGGTTCCGAAAGCCCTGCTATCCCTTCAAGCCTCCACTGCGTTACGGGCTTTCCGTTTCTATCAGGTTTAGTTAAATGGGTTCGGTGCTGGCCAGGCCAAACTTGCGAAGTTTTGCTTAGCCCAAACCGAGGCTAAATCGGAAGTTTTCTAACCGCCCTGCAGCCCCAAATACTTGCACAAACTGAATGATCTAAACGGGATTGAAGCGGCATCCTCCCGATCCCGATTCTTCATCGGATTGGGAGATATAGCGAAAAGCCTGACTGACATTAAAAAAAGCAAATGGCCTTGCTTTCCAAACCTTTTAAATAAGTATTTGAATAGATCCGTGTCGGATGGTAACATCCAACACCACGAGGAAGTTAATCCGCGGCATTATTGTGCCGTCAGATGTTACCATCTGATGGAGTAGATTGATGCCGGATAGAAACATCTAACAGCACGATAGAATTTACGAATAAATATCTTCGAAATAACTTACCACGAGCGATTTCATCAGCATTTCCTGCTCAAGCATGGTATAAGGAGGTATCGCTTTAATTAATTTCCAATGTGGCCAACCATCCTGATCTAAGCCCTCAAGCTCATAAAAACCCATTTCGCTCAATAAACGGCAGGTAGCAATGTGCATCAGCTCCTCTTTTTGGCGTTTACTATATTTCTTTGGCCCTTTGCCCAATTCCTGAACGCCAATTAGAAAAAGCATTACTTTTAAATCAGGAAAATCCGAATCAAATTCCTTTGAAATCTTTTCCTGCAAAACTTTCCACTTGGCATTAATCTCAGACGGCTTCATATCTTGCAAAGATAATGTAAAAAGGTGTAAGGCCTAAGTAAAAGCTTTGCTGTTTTAACATTAAAGCTTGAATCGTAATTGTATTTTTAGCTACATTTATAACCTATGGATACGAATATCAATAAAACAATTAATGCCGGTTTATTAGCTTATGGCATGTCGGGGAAGGTTTTTCATGCTCCTTTTTTACAGGCACATAGTGGGTTTAATTTAAAGGCTATAGTAGAACGCAGCCATAAAAATGCAGTTAACGATTATCCCAATATTACAAGTTATAATAGCGTTGATGAACTTTTAAATGATGCCGAGATAGAATTGGTTGTTATTAATACACCCAATAATCTTCATTATGAGCATTCGAAAGCGGCATTAACCGGGCATAAGCATATTCTGGTTGAAAAACCATTTACGGCAACAGCTGCGCAGGCAAAGGAGCTTTTTGAGCTTGCCGATAGTGTAGGAAAACAAATCTTTTTCTACCAGAACCGTCGTTGGGACAGTGATTTTACCTCGGTTAAAAAGGTAATTGAAAGCGGTAAACTGGGGAAATTAAACGAAATGCACCTGCGTTACGATCGTTACCGAAATGTTATTGGACCGAAAGCATTTAAAGAAAACCCGGTAGAGGCCAGCGGACTTTTATACGATTTAGGCCCGCACTTGTTAGACCAGGTTATCTGCCTGTTTGGCAAACCATTGAGTTACCATAAAATTCTGGGTAAAAATAGGGAAGGTACTTTGGTCGACGATTATTTCTCGATCCAATTGAGTTATCCCAATAGCGTAAATGTTTTTGTAACCTCAAGCATGTTGGTGGTAAATCCACAGCCAGGCTTTGTTTTACATGGTGTAAATGGCAGCTTTATTAAACAAAGGACCGATATTCAGGAAGAACAATTACTGGCGGGTATGAAATTAACCGATCCGGCTTATGGCATTGAGTCACCAAGTAAAGATGGTTTATTAACAACCATTGATGCTGAAGGCCATAAAACTGAGGAGACAGTTCCATCAGAAGTAGGAAGTTATTTGCCGCTTTTCGAAGCTGTTTATCAAGCCATCAAAAACAATAAACCTTATCCGGTTACACGCGAGGATGTTTTGATTCAATTGGAAATTATTGAAAGCTAACCCTTATTTGTGCCCATCTGTTAAATCCGTGTAATCACGCTAATCTGTGTAATCCCATTTATGAACTCGCTTCCACTTGCCTACTTAATTCCTATTTTTCTAATTGCCCTTTATCTTATCCTTAAAAAAAAGAAAGTTACTGTTGAGCCTTTAACGGATGTAGACAAAAAGATACTGGATGATTATGTAGGGTATTACCATAATCTCGATTCGACCGATAAGCTGAGGTTTGAACAGAAAGTGGCCGCGTTTTTCAGCACGGTTAAAATAGAAGCGGTGGGTTTAGAAATGACAACATTAGATGAGTTGCTGATTGCCTCAAGCGCAGTTATCCCGATTTTTGGTTTCGACGATTGGCAATACAAAAACTTAACCAGCGTTTTATTGTATCCAGATACTTTTAATAAAGATTTTCAGTTTGAAGGTGGTGAAAGGAATATTATGGGTATGGTAGGGACGGGTTATATGAATGGACAGATGATTTTATCACGCTCGGCCTTGCGACATGGTTTTTCTAAAAGTGCAGGGAAAGAAAATACGGCTATACACGAATTTGTACACCTTTTAGATAAATCTGACGGCGCAACAGATGGTGTTCCAGAGAATTTAATTGCACATGAATATACTTTACCATGGATTAAGATGATGCATGAGGAGATGGAAAAAATAGAAGACAATAAATCGGATATTAATCCTTATGCCATCACTAATCAGGCAGAATTTTTTGCTGTGGTTTCAGAGTATTTCTTTGAAAAACCTGAACAGTTAAGGGATAAACATCCCGAATTGTATTTTCAGCTAAGCCGCATTTTTGCACAACAACCTGCAGGTTAAAATGGGAAATGATCAAATAAAAATATTTGCAGCAATCATCTGGAGCCTGATCTCTGTAACTGCTTTTGCACAGAAAACCTATGTGCTAAGACAAAATTATCCAACGGGCTATAAGTACGATTTCACACTTACTTCCGAACAGATCATTAACCAGAAAATTGCTGGCCGCGATGTACATTTAACCCAAAGCATTGGAACGGATTATACTTTTGATATTACCGAAGGCCATAGCGGGGAAAAGGATGTGAAAGTAATATACAACAGAATTTTCATGAAATCTGTAGCGATGGGCAACACCATGACCCTCAATTCAGATGATCAGGATAGTACCAAAAAGAACCCTTTTAGCGGCTTAAAAGGGGCGTCTTTTTATATGACTGTAACCCCAAATGGTGGGATTAAAACCGTTGCTGGTATAGATAAAATGCTTGATAATATGGCGGCAAGGATGACTAAGGATACCAGTCAGGTTAAACAGATAAAAAATGCTTTAAGTAAACAATTTAGCAACGAGGTGGTGAAACAGACCATGGAATCGTCATTTAAAATTTACCCTGAAAAACCGGTTAAAATAGGCGACAGCTGGACGGTTGATACCAAAATGCAGATGAGTATGCCCATTGAAACAATTACACAATACACATTGAAAGAGGTAAAAGATGGTATTGCCATATTAGGGGTAAAAGGCACATTAGTCTCAAAAGGAAATTTTGAAGTGATGGGCAACAAAATGGAAACTGATCTACAAGGAACCAACTCCGGAGAAACCTCACTTGATATGAAAACCGGAATCGTACTTAACAGCCACCTCCGTGTAGAGCTGTATGGTAAAATGAAATCGATGGGACAGGACATCGATTTCGAAATGCAGGGCATTAATAAAATTGTAGGGAAAGAGGTTAATTAGATTTACTGTTGCAGACCTTATAGGTCTCAAAAACCTATAAGGTCTGATAAAAAACTACAAACTACCTGTTAAAGCCACCAGAAATTCCGTCGGAATTTCGATATGCGGAATATGCCCGCAGGCATCAAATTCGATAATTTTAGCACCGATAATTTTGGCTGCAGTCTGCTTTCCCAAAAGTTTATATTGCCCGTGTAAAGCCTGTTGATCTGGCGTAAGCAGGCCTTTGCCGACGATGGTTTTGTCTTCCTTACCAATAAACAAAACGGTAGGAACCTTTAAATTCTGAAATTCGTAGACCACAGGTTGTTCATAAATCATGGTATAAGTTAGTGCGGCAACTTTGGCCCAGCGTGGGTAGTCGGAACTATTGGTTACCCCTCCCGCAATGCTCACCAGGTATTCATATTCGGGTTTCCAATAAGTAAAATATGAACCTTGGTAATATTTACGAACACTTTCTGCTGTGGTTTTAAGTTCCGTTTGGTATTGTTGTGCGGTGGTGATATATGGAATGAAAGTTTTATAATCTTCGAGCCCAATTGGATTTTCGAGCAAAAGTTTTTCAGTCGCTTCCGGGTACATTAAAGCAAAACGCGTAGCCAGCATACCACCCATACTATGACCTAAAACTACGGTTTTTTGAACACCCAAGGTATCTAGAAGTCGTTTATTCCAGGTAGCCATTTGGTGGAAACTGTAATGGATAAATGCTTTAGATGATTTGCCAAAACCAATTTGATCAGGCACAATAACCCGGTAACCGATGTTGGTTAAGGCTTTAATTACATTGCCCCAGTAATAACCTCCAAAATTTTTCCCATGGAATAAGATGGCTGTTTTTCCATTGGCTGCTGCGGTTGGTGCAACATCCATATAAGCCATTTTAATATCTTGCCCTTCGGTATTGATAGGAAAATATTTAACTGGATAGGGGTATTTAACATTATCAAGGGTGATAGATAGGGTGTCTATCTTTTGTGCTTGCGCATGGCTAAAAACGAACAGGCTGAGGGCAAATAAAAGAAAATATCTCTTCATGATTGGTAATGATGTAAAAACTAAAAAGCTAATTGGCCCAAGTTAAACTTTTGCCAATTAGTTAGCTTAAAAATCATGCCCTTTTTACACCATGAGGAGTAAAAGGTGGTTGTAAATACATTAAATCGTAAAAAATGGGCGTATCATAAATATAGAGTTGTGATCATGAGCTTGTCGAAGGAACTGTTTAAGTACTTTTGAGCAAACGTTTCGACAAGCTCAACGTCATAGACTTGAATTTAAATTTATGATACAGCCTTATAAATTATTTCTTAAACAATTGTTTAAGCAGAGGTGTTGGAATCTGCAGGGTTGTAGCATCAGAAAAATCGCCAGTGAAGGTTTTCACTTTAACGTTTTGCAATTTTACGCTCGATGTATCCGTCGTTTTAATATTCAGGTTATCAAAGGGGAATTCTTTGTTGTCATCTATATTCCCAATTTCAATTTCTGAGTTATTCGCCGTAACATATAGGTCTTTAAAAGCATTGATAACACCGCTAAACTTTGTTTTATTTAGATTAAGGTAGAGCTTTCCAATCTTCGTTGGATTAATTATACTTGTCACTTTTCCTTTTGTATCGTTGTAGGTAATGTCGCCTGTTAGGAATAACATTTCGCTATGATCAACATTTAACTTTATAGAATCTGAATGGGCGCTAAATTCAAAAATATTCGAATTTGTAACTGAAGCCTCGTTAATGTTAGGACAATATATAACCAAGACAATTTTTTCGGCGTCGTTGTCATTAGTTTGATTCTTAACGGTAATCTGCAGCACTCCGTTAGCATCCACTTCAAATTTTAAATCGTTTTTAAACTTTTCAGGAACTTTAAGTCCATACCGCTTATCTTCTTTTACATAAAGCTGTACACTAAAACGCTTGGCATCTTTTATCTGAATGGCTTTAAATGGCGTTTGTAAGGGAATCGTTATCCTGCCTTTCGATTTTTGATCAAAAGCTTCGTTATTGATTTCTTGTGTTCCAAAATAAGTGTCCTCTATTCCCCTTTCCCTATAGTTTAGCTTTATATTGATCGCGACAACCACAATTGGTATGACGATGAGTAGCGCCGCAAGGCTGATTAATAATTTATTACTTGTTTTCATATCCTTAAGCGTTAAAGTTCTCTTTTACAAATGTTTTATATTGATTTTCCAATTCATCAAAACCAATATTAAGTAGGTAAATATTCCTGAAAACCACAGGTAGATCAGCTATAATGAACTGATGTTTTCTATAGTTTCTTACATTATCTATTGCCGCCTCATCTACAAAAAAGCCAATTCCTCTTTTATTGTTAATGATGTTCTTGTTTTGTAGCAGTTCATAAGTACGCATTACTGTATTTGGGTTAACTTCAAGTTCAACCGCTAATTCCCTAACTGAGGGTACTTTTTCTTCGGCTTTCCATTTCCCCAACAAAATGTGTTCGCAAACATATTCTGCTATTTGAAGGTATATCGCCTTGTTATCTCTAAATTCCATGTCTACTATGCCGTTAAGTTTAAACTTCTTTTTCTTTAAGACGGATGTAGGTAATCGCCCACACGATAATGGTGATGATGCTTGTTATCAATAAAATTGTCCACAGAATCAAATCATTATCACTTTTCCCGTAATGGTAGGGAACCTTGCCTTCCATTACCCACCTCGAAAATTTAACCATCAGGTAAGATGCAAGGCCGATAAAAACCATTACAGATAGTGCTGTTTTGATGTAATGAAAGCGGTTGAAATACACGGATCCTAAAAGGAATATGCTTGTAATAAGAAAGGGAAAGGCAAAAAAGTAGCTGCAATATTTCCTGTAACCTTCATCATTAAAGACCTGATAAGTAATCGTTTCAACTTCTCTAACAGCCCCGTTTTTTTGCAAGAGGCCTCTAAAGGCAGCAAGGTGACCGTTCAGGTATTTTACAAAGGCCAAATCTGTTAAATAAAAGATTAATAGATAGCTAAACAAACTTATTATTGCAGTGTAAACTACACCTGCCAGAAATTTTTCGAATACTGAAGCGGGTGTCATCAGTTCTAAAATGGCCCTTGATTTCTGCCCCAGGATATTAAAATAGATACTTGCTACGATGCTGATAAAAACAAATCCCAAAATCAGGAAAAGAGGGTAGCGGAAACGCATATCAAGGTTGCCGTCATAGTCGAAACTATTGTCTTTAAGTGGTGAGGGTATATTGTAGCTATAAAATCCCACTACAATTCCCAATAACACCACTAGACTGATTAAATAAATTTTCCCAAAATCAAGCCACTGTCTTTTAAGCAATAAGCCAAATCGATTGATATTAAATGTGTTGTTCATCACTTAACTGAATAAAGGTTTAAATTTGATTTTTTCTGCAAGTATGGCATTAAAAAGAAGTTCCATATCTAATTTGCTTTCTTCCTGGTGATAGTTTGGCATCACGACGTTATAGCCGGAGAGAGACGGTTCAGCGTAAATAATACTGTCATCAATTTCCTTAACCTTTTTGAATGTTAGCTTTGCTGTAATTTCTTCTACTGAAGCTTTAAGCGCAACGTCATTTTCGTCAAGCATAATTACCGTGTCGATCAGGTTATCGAGATCCCTCACCTGATGGGTAGAAATGATAATGCAGCGTTCATCTGTCATAGCAGAAGCCATAATTTTTCTAAACTGAGCTTTAGAAGGAATATCTAAGCCGTTAGTGGGCTCATCCATAATTACCAGTTTCGCCTGTGTAGCTAGGCCGAAAGCGATAATTACCTTTTTCTTCTGTCCGTAACTCATGTTAATGAGCTTCTGTCCAACCGGAATATCGAATTCTTTAATCAGATCAGTAAAATAACTGTGATCGAAATTTTTGTAAAATGGTGCGTTTGCTTTTAAATAGGCGTCTATTTTTACTGAAGGCAAATAAAACTCTTCTGGTATAAAACAGATCTGCTCTAAAAGTGCAGGTTGTCTTTTGGCGGGGTTAAAGCCCATTACATCCAATGTGCCGCTTTGTGCATACACCAAACCGGCCAGGTTTTTTAATAAGCTCGATTTACCGGCTCCATTTTTTCCAAGCAAACCGTAAATATGGCCATTGCTTAACCGCATGCTCATATTTTTAAATAATGGCTTATGCTTGCTGTAGCCAAAATTAAGATTGTTAATGTTTACCATATCTACTGTATTAGTTAAATAATACACTAATGTATATTGTTGTTTGATGAAATCCAAATTTTTATAGAAAAAAGTTCAGCGGTAAGCGAATAGCGGTGGGCGTTTTCAGGCCGATAGCTCCGTGTTCTCCGCCACAGGAAGGTAAAATGTCAGTCTAATAATTGTTGCATTAAAACATCGTTAATGTTGAGATTGTATTTTTGTAGTATATCGATATATTATGGATACAAAATGGGCATATTTACTTGGCCGCTTGGCAATAGGATTGAGTTTTTTTGGGCATGGTTTAGTGCGTTTGCCTAAGCTAGCGGGTTTTAGCCATTGGATGGTAGGACAATTTTCTAAATCGTATTTACCAGATGCATTGGTTATTCCCTTCAGTTATATTTTGCCATTCGCCGAATTTATAGCAGGGCTAATGATTATATTAGGATTGTTTACAAGGCAAGGATTGTTATTAGCCGGAGTAATTTCTTTAGCACTGATTTTCGGAACAACAGTAATTGAGAATTGGGAAGCATTGCCTTCTCAACTCGTCCATGTGGCATTTTTATCGGTACTACTTGCCTACTTGCCACATAATAGTTATGCGGTTGATAAAATCATTAAAAAATAATTATGGAATACAGAAAAATTGGAAATTCAGATTTGGAACTTTCGGTAATCACTTTTGGCGCCTGGGCAGCCGGCGGATGGATGTGGGGAAGTACAGATAGAAACGATGCGATTAATGCAATTAAAGCAGGTTACGATTTAGGGGTTACATCAATTGATACCGCTCCAATTTATGGTCAGGGCGATAGTGAAGAAATTGTGGGCGATGCAATAAAAGGTATTTCACGCGATAAATTACAACTGGTAACCAAATTCGGAATGCGTTGGGATCTTGCCAAAGGCGATTTTGGCTTTAAGAGTAAAAACAACGACGGAAAAGAGATTGATATTTATAAATATGCAGGTAAAGAGAGCGTAATTTACGAATGTGAACAATCCTTAAAACGCTTGGGTACCGATTATATCGACCTTTACCAGATCCACTGGCCAGATGTAACCACGCCGATCAGCGAAACTTTCGAAGCGGTGAACAAGTTAATTGAGCAGGGTAAAGTTCGCTATGCCGGCGTATGCAATTATAATGTAGCACAATTAAAAGAAGCAGATCAAACTTTAGAAATTATTTCTAATCAGATTCCATTTAGTATGGTAAACCGTGGTATTGAAGAGGAAACTGTTCCATATTGCATTGAAAAAAATAAGTCAATTTTGGCTTATAGTCCGATGGAGCGCGGTTTGTTAACTGGAAAAATGACTGCCGATTATAAATTCGAAGAAGGCGATCACCGTCAGGGGAATAAATTTTTCTTACCAGAAAGCATCGAAAAAACAAATGCATTTTTGACTAAAATAAAACCATTGGCAGATGAGAAAAATGCTACCCTATCTCAGCTGGTTTTGCGTTGGACGGTTGAACGACCAGGTATTACCATTGCGTTGGTTGGCGCCAGAAATGAAAAACAAGCCGTTCAGAATGCTGAGGCTATAAACGTAAAATTAAACGCTGAAGAGATTCAGTTTATCAATAGCGAATTAGCGCACGCAGGTTTTTAAACTTCAACCGCAAAGAAAAGAAGGAATACGCAAAGGACACAGAGGTTAAGATCTTCGATTTCTTTGCGAAAAAACTTTGTGTCCTTTGCGGTTAAACAAACAAGATATGTCTAAATTATTTTCTCCTTTTACCATAAAGGATGTAACCTTAAAAAATAGAATTGTTATTTCGCCAATGTGCCAGTATTCTGCTGTTGATGGTTTTGCAACGGATTGGCATTTGGTGCATTTAGGAAGCCGTGCCGTTGGTGGCGCAGGTTTAATTATCCAGGAAGCTTCTGCAGTAACTGCCGATGGAAGAATTACCTATGCCGATTTGGGCATCTGGAAAGATGAACATGTAGCTAAATTAAAACAGATTGTTTCGTTTATCCATGATAATGGGGCAATTGCAGGCATCCAGTTGGCACATGCAGGTAGAAAAGCCAGTTGTGAAGTGCCCTGGAAAGGTGGCGAACAAATTGCCGCTGGTGAAAATAGCTGGAAACCAGTTGCGCCATCTCCGATTTCTTTTAAGCCAGGACAGGTTGAACCACATGAATTAACGATATCAGAAATTCAGGATATTGTTTTTGCCTTCCGGGCAGCTGCTAAACGTGCATTGGATGCAGGCTATAAAGTTGTAGAAATACATGCTGCGCACGGTTATTTACTGCATCAGTTTTTTAGTCCGCTGAGCAATAAACGTACAGATGTTTATGGCGGAAGTTTCGAAAACCGTATTCGCTTGGTAATCGATGTGGTTGAAGCTGTACAATCGGTATGGCCAGAAAACTTGCCTTTATTTGTTCGCATTTCTGCAACGGACTGGACGGAGGGTGGCTGGAACGAGAACGACTCGCTACAATTGGCAGCGGTGTTAAAGGATCGTGGTGTAGATTTAATTGATACCTCATCGGGTGGTAATGTACCTGATGCATTTATCCCTGCAGGACCAAATTACCAGGTTCCTTTTGCTGATAAGATCAGAAATGAAATTGGTATTTACACAGGTGCAGTAGGCGTGATTGTAGAAGCCCAGCAGGCGGAAGAAATTTTAGAACAAGACAAAGCCGATTTGATTTTTATTGCCCGCGAATCATTACGTGATGCTTATTTTCCTACACATGCGGCGCAAGTGCTTGGCGACAATACCGAATGGCCAAACCAGTACGTTAGGGCTAAGAGGGAAGTGGTTAAGAAATGATCATAGGTTTGACTAATCCTAAAATAGGTTGACACTTATTTTAGGACGGGACAGTTTCCAAAAAAAAGGAAAAAGCCGGCAAATGTCGGCTTTTTCCTTTTTTAATCAATTATGATGTGGCTGGCACATAGTACCTCAATCCAATCTACCTAAACCCGATATAAGTGGATGCCCCCGGTTTTTTCTATCAGGGCAGGAACATTAGCGGGACCGGAGCCAACTAAAAGGTACTGTCATTGCTTTCCAAATAAATAATATGGTATTAATTGCAAAGCACAAAGTAAGTCTATTTTAGCTATTAATTTGCCTTTATTAGATTGCTTCGTGCCTCGCAATGACGGATTTGTTTGTTATTTTACCAGTGTAAAAGGAACATACAATCCGAAAGTGATATTTCTACCGGTATTGTACACACCTAAATTAGGATTCTCCTGATCAAAACGGCCTGGTTTAAATCTACTTAAAGCATCATAATATTTCTGATCTAACAAGTTGTTGGCCGAAACAGACAGTTTGATTGGCTGTTTGCCTAAATTAAATGTAGCACCAATACCTGCGTTTAATAGTGTATAACCACTGGTTGGTGTTTCAAAAACATCATCCACACGCGTTTGTTTAAATGCCGAGTTGATACCAACAGATAGGTAGGCATCATTTGTTCCCTTAAGTTTAGGCTCGAAACGCAACTCGTTTCTTAAAGTTCCCGCAGGGATAAATGAAAGTGGCCTGTTTAAAGTGTTATTCTGTGCATGAACATATCCAAAGGTATTCTCGAAGTGGATAAACGGAACCGGATGGATGGTTAAACTGGCTTCTGCACCATAAAGGTTGGCGTTTACCTGTCCGTAACGGTAAACATCATAAAGTGTACCTTCAGCTTCTCTTTGTTCGCCATTGTTGGAAGCGTAAATATAATTGTGGATGTAGTTGTTATAAACACTAGCACTTGCGCTTACAATTTTTCCTTCATATTCTAAAGCTGCATCTACCTGGTAACTGCGTTCTGGACTTAAGCCCGAGTTACCGATTTCATATCTAAATGTACCTTCGTGCACACCGTTCGAGCCTAACTCTGCTGGATTCGGTGCACGGAATGCAGAACCCACATTGGCTTTAAAGTTCCATTCTTCGTTAAATTGGTGCGTAAAACCCAATGCGCCACTTACATTGGAAAATTTATTTTTGAAAGGTGCGAAAAGTTCTTCTCCGTCATCAAACAATTGTTTTCCGTTGTTTTTTCTGAAATCGTAACGTGCGCCGATGCTAAATGTATTGTTCTCCCAGTTTTTCTTGGCAAAAGCAAAAACACCTAAACCAAAAGTATCGTAAGCTGGAATTAAAAATTCTGTTCCTTTATTTTGGCTATGTGCATCATCTACACTTACCCCAAAAACGGGCTGCCATCCATTGGTTTCGTGTATATAATATTTCAGGTCTGCATTGTAGGTTTTAAGATCGAAGAATAAGGCAGGGTCCGGTCCATCTAACTCACGGCGTTGGTTTTGTTGATAGCCAAAATCAGCTTTCAAGTTGCCGTTACCGATAATGAAATTGTTGTTCAATGCAATTTTAAAGTGCCTGATATCCTGACGAGGGTATTCTAAAGTGCGGTTTTTATAATCATCGTTGGTAAAAGCACTACCATCTTCTTTTACAAAATTTCCATTGTCATCTAAAGTCGGCTCATAAAAGCCAATATTGTTATGAAAGTTAGAAACGTTTAAGTGGGTATAACCCCAGCTTTTATTTAAACCTACCATACCACTTAAATCGGTTTCGTTAAAGCCCGAATTAGGGAAGTAACCTGTTGGTGTTTTAAAAGAGTAAGCGTTTTTATACGTTCCACGGGCTCTCCAAACAAATCCGTTTTCGTTACCATTTAACATTAATGAGTTAGCAGTAAGGCCATTATTTGTAGAGTAATTGGTAATAAATTCTCCTTTAATCTGCCCTTCAGGTGCGGTACTTGGCTCTAATAGGTTAATTACACCACCGAGTGCATCAGAACCGTACATTAACGATGCAGCGCCACGTAAAACTTCAACGCGGTCTGATTTAAACTGATCGATTTCAATACCATGCTCATCGCCCCATTGCTGGCCTTGTTGTTTTATCCCATCATCTAAAGTTACAATTCTGTTGTAACCCAAGCCTCTGATTACAGGCTTAGAAATAGATGGGCCAGTAGTAATTTGCGATACACCAGGTATTTTGGTCAACGCATCAATTAAATTTGTTGAAGGCTGTAGAAGCTGATCCTTACCAATTACTGCAGAAGAAGCACTATTTCTTTTGCTGGTACTGCTGATCAAACTTCCGGTAATTACAATCTCCTTTGTTTCTATTGCAGTAGGTTGTAAAGAAAATTCTAATCCGGCTGCGCTTGCAAAATTTACCACCTGTGTAGTGGTTTTATATCCAACATAGTGTACCTCAATAAGATAACTTCCTTTTGAAGGAAGGTTATTCAACGTAAATCCTCCGTCATTGTTGGTTACTGCCGAGACTTTTAAATCAGGAATAAAAATGGTTGCACCTGGCAACGTTTGTTTGGTGCTGGCATCAATAACCTTACCTGTTATATTCTTTAAAGCGGCAGCAAAAACGGTGCTGCTTAATAATGTATATAGAATTACCAAGCCAATAAGCTGTAATTTTTTCATGTGTTGTAGTAAATAAAAATGATAGAAAAACCAAAGCAATAGCTAAATGAAGCTAGTTTTAGTTTCTCAAATAAATAATTTGATTAAGCGCGGATGCGCTTGAAAAGAAAAAATTATTATGCTAATGGGGGGCCACGTAGGCAAGTGCGCTTTATTTCGGTAAAGGCATTCTTTAAGGTCGCTTCGGTTCGGTTAAAAATTTTGGCTGATAAGAAGATTCTGTAAATGTGGTGCGTTTGCACATAATTTTTTTCAAAACTAGCATTACAGATTAAACAGGTATCGCCATGGGCCTGCACATGACTAACATGTTTACAGTTAACCTCTTTCTGCACAAGCGGAAGAGGGTTGTGGTGGTGAAGAACACTCCAGGGAGTTAAAGCAATAGCAAATACGATCAGCATAAATGCCGATAAATATTTCTTAATGTTTTGTCTATGCTTTTTCAACAGGCCAAAAGTAGTAATTCCTAAGCAATTATATATATTTACAAAGTAACATTGTATTTGCGCTGTTTTGACTCGCGGTTTAGTCAATGGTTTAACAAAGGACAGATAAGTTTAGTAATAAGTTATGGCCATACCAGTTGTACACCAATTTCGTTGTTATACACAATAAAAGGATAAGCAACTTATGAAATTTATCAGGAAACATATATTCAATGCATTATTTATCATTATCCTTTTAGTAATTGTTTTTGTGCCCGATGCAAAAGCATTTTTAATTAGGGGATTAATGGAAATTGGTTTTTATTCGCCAAAAGTTGAAAGCCCAAAGGAAACCGCAAGGAGCCTTAACGGAATCCAGTTTAAGGATGTAAAGGGAAATGTGATTGATCTTGGCGATTTAAAAGGAAAAGTCATTTTTCTTAATTTCTGGGCAACCTGGTGTCCTCCCTGTAGGGCCGAAATGCCATCGATCAATAAATTATACACTCAGTTTAAAGATGACAAACATGTTGTTTTCATTTTTGCAGATGCAGATGGCGATTTTGCCAAATCGGGCAAGTTTATGTCCGACCGTAAATATGCGATGCCCGTTTATAAAGTAAAAAGTGAGATTCCTGAAAAAATATTTGCAGGCGCTTTACCAACAACAGTTATTTTCGATAAACAGGGCCGACTGTCTTTCAGGCATGAAGGCATGGCCAATTATGCAGATAAAAAGATTGTCGACTTTCTCAATAAGTTAAAAAATACAAAGTAACTTTCTAGTAATCAGATTTTTCCAAAAATTTGAGGTTCAAATGATATTTGTATTTTGAATATATGTAGTTAACTACATATATTTGTCGAATAATATTTAGCAATGCAAAACGACTTTAAAATTGAACGGTTAAATAATCAATTCTGTGAAGCGATTATTGGGTTAATTCTGCCCATCCAACAAATAGAATTTAATGTAGATATAGACCTGGCAGCACAGCCGGATTTGTTGGATATAGAAAAAAATTACGATGGTTCTGGCGGCGCTTTTTGGGGTGCCACAGTAAATGGTGAATTGATTGGTACCATTGCCTTAATTGCTGTTCCTGAGCATCAATCGGGGGCAATCAGAAAAATGTTTGTTAAAAAGGAATTCCGAGGAAAAGATTTGGGTGTTGCGCAAGCTTTATTGAAAACACTTCTAGCCTACTGTGAGGATAATAACCTGAATGAGGTATATTTGGGTACAAAAGACGTATTGCAGGCCGCCTGCCGTTTTTATGAACGTAACGGCTTTAAATCAGTTGCAATGGAAGATTTGCCGGTTTATTTCCCTAGGATGGCTGTAGACAATGTTTTTTATAGCCTGGATTTAAAATCTCTTTAATGGAACAAAATGTAATTGATGCTTCTGGTTTATTGGCCATTTCTACCCGATTGCAAAGGCTGAGCGATCAGATCCGTAAAGATGGTCTGTTGATTTATAAAGCATTCGGAATTGATTTTCAACCCAAATGGTTCCCTGTGCTTTATACTTTATATAAAAAGTCGACCATGAATGTGGTTTCGTTGTCGGATGAAATTGGTTATGCACACCCTTCTACCATCAGTTTGTTAAAAGAATTGGAGAAGGAGAAACTGATCCGGTCTAAAAAAGATAAAGTAGATACCCGTAAACGTTTGGTTGAACTCACAGAAAAGGGTACAGCACTTCTTTCCACTATGGAGCCTGTTTGGGATGTGATTATTAAAGCCACAGCAGAAATTATGAACAGTCAAAATAACTTAATGAAAGCTATAAATGAGGTTGAGGCATCGTTAAAGGAAAAAAGCTTTCTGCAGCGGGCCGAGGTTTATATTAAGAAATGAGTGAAGGATAGAATGATAGAATGGGAAAATGATTGAATTAGAGAATGATTGAATGACGGAGAAGGTTAACCAATGATTTTACTATTTTTGCCCCCATGATTTCATTTTTCGAGGCTTCACTTAAGCAACTTTCTATCCACCACACAGGCAATAAACTGCTTGAAGAGTATTATAAATTATCTGATGCGCCTTTAAAAATTGATGATGAAGTGTTAGGAAACCTGCTGATGCAGTATTTCTTAAAACCTTTCGAAAAGGTAAATGAAGTCTACCGGTTTTATCACCCCAACGATAATTTAGAACTAAATGAAGTATTTCATTTTGTTCATGAAATTTTTGAGAACAACGAACTTTTTCACGAAGATTCGCAACAACTGGCCAAGCATTTATACGATGTAGCCAACCACCCAAAAATTAAATCTGGCGAATTGTATGTCGCTTATTTTGAAAAGGTACAGATAGAAGGCGAGCAATTGGACGTAGTTGGCGTTTTTAAATCCGAAACAAAAGATACTTACCTAAAAGTTTATCCTGAGCAGGATGGCTTTAATGTAAGTTATGAGCAAGAAGCCATCAGTATTAATAAATTAGATAAAGGCTGCCTGATTTTTAACGTTGATAAAGAAGAAGGTTACAAAGTTGTGGTGTTGGATCAATCAAAAAGTAGCAACGATTCTGCTGTTTACTGGAAAGATGAATTTTTGAAGCTGAAAATCAGGAACGACAGTTATAACCAAACCAATAATGTTTTAGGGGTTTACAAAAACTTCGTTACGCAGAAACTTGATGACGATTACGAAATCAGCAAAGCGGATAAAATCGATCTCTTAAACCGCTCGATGAAGTATTTCAAAGAAAAAGAAACCTTTGATATTGAGGAATTCGGTAATGAAGTAATTGGAAATGCCGAAGGCATTGAATCATTCAAAAACTATAAGAAGAATTACGAGCAAGAGTACGAAAGCCCCATTGCCGATAATTTTGAAATCGCCGAATCCGCTGTTAAAAAACAAGCCCGAGCCTATAAAAGCGTGTTAAAGCTGGATAAAAACTTCCATATTTATATCCATGGCAATAAAGATATGATCGAAAAAGGTTACGATGATGATAAATCGATGAACTTTTACAAGGTGTATTTTAGGGAAGAGGAGTAGAGGGGCTTTGAGTTTGGCGTTTGGGGTTTGGCGTTGCCTGGCATGGTTCAGTAGAACATCGCCTCCAAACTCATCACTCCAAGCTCCAGACTAAATCCGCTGTTGTGCCTTTAATGCCAAATACTGGTTAATTACATTAACAGTAAGTTTTTGGGGAGGAGTAAGAATGGCTAAAATGCCGTGTTTGTTGAGTTCTTTAACCATTAGTTTTTTCTCGTAGATAAATTTCTCGGCAATGGTTTTATGGTAAATGCCTTCTACATCTTTTGCAGGTGCTGTGCTCAATTCTTTTAGTTCAGTATTTTCGAAAAATACAACCACCAATAAGTGGTATTTGGCTATTCTTTTTAAATAAGGCAACTGTCTTTGCAGTGCCGATAAACTTTCGAAATTGGTAAAGAAAACCAAAAGGCCCCTTTGTTTTACTACTGATCGTACCGCGGAATAAAGTGCCTCGAGATTACTTTCAAGGTATCTCGTTTTTTCTTTGTAAAGCACATTCATAATACTGCCAAGCTGAGAAGCTTTACGGTCTGCTGGTACAACAGCGCCGATATTTTCAGATATCGTGATTAAACCTGCCTTGTCTTCTTTAAGCATGGCCACTTTCGAAAGTGCAACGGCTGCATTTATAGCATAATCGAGTAGGCTTAATCCTTCAAAAGGCATGCGCATTACACGCGATTTATCAATTACACAATAAATATTCTGCGATTTCTCGTCTGTATAGGTATTCACCATTAAACTACCTTTTCTGGCCGTAGCTTTCCAGTTAATGGTACGGATATCATCGCCACCAACATAATTTTTGATCTGGTCAAATTCGCTGCTTTGTCCAACCTTTCTGATTTTTTTGATCCCGAATTCTGTTAAATAGCGTGAAGCGGCCATCAATTCGTATTGGCCAAGGTTAATAAAAGAAGGAAAAACAGGCAGGATCTTGGCGCCATCAAAATTGTAACGGCGGTTGATTAAGCCGAGAGGTGAACTGATGTACGCTCTGATAAACCCAAAATCATACTCACCACGTTTTGTTGGTCGCAGGTTGTAGTGGATCGATTTTACTTCAGCAGATTTTAGGTGAAGTTTAAAATCTTTATCTCGGAGTTGAAACTGAAAAGGTACTTCATCAATCACCCTGGCATTTACCCCAAAACCATAACTATTTCTGATTTCAATTTGTATCGGATTTTCATCGCCATTACTCAAACGTTTCGCAGTAATTCTTTTGGCATTAATCCCTTGGGCATTGCGGTATAGAATAAAAATATCGATAAAAAATAAAACAAATATGGCGCCAGTGGCAATTTCAGGGATATCGCCCAGCCAGGCAAAAAAGAATTTCAACAAAAAAAGCACAACGCAGAGGCCTAAAGCCGCAAATAAGCGATCGCTTAGGAATAGATTGTTATAATATTGCTGAAAGAATTTTTTCAATGTTGTTTAATCGGTTAATTGTTTAAACTAGTTAACTGTTGCGACAAAGTCCGACTTCGGACTCCTGACTCAAGACTTCGGACTTACCTAGGTACTTCAATTTTTTTAATAATCTGGCTAACGATGTCGCTGGTGGTTAATCCTTCCATTTCTTTTTCAGGTGATAACAATATCCTGTGCGCCAATACAGGGCCTGCAACGGCAATAATATCTTCAGGCGTAACAAAATCGCGGTTTTGAATAGCAGCGAAAGCTTTTGCACTGTGTACAATTGCTAAAGATGCCCTTGGCGAAGCGCCCAGATAAAGTGATGAATTGTTGCGGGTTTCATTTACGATTTTGGCGATAAACTCCAATAATTTTGGCTCTACAAACAAATTGCGGATAATTGCTCTAGCCTCTTGTATCTGTTTAACAGACAATACTGGTTTTACATCGTTTAATAATGTTTTGTTAACTAAAGTGTGCTGAGCCATTAAAATCGCAGTTTCTTCCGCTAACGAAGGGTATTTAACCTCTATTTTGAATAAAAACCGATCCAATTGTGCTTCGGGCAGGCGGTATGTCCCTTCCTGCTCAATCGGGTTCTGGGTGGCCAATACCATAAAAGGTTCGTCCATGATATAGGTATGGCCATCTATAGTTACCTGGCGCTCTTCCATCACCTCGAACAAGGCCGATTGGGTTTTTGCCGGTGCGCGGTTAATTTCATCAACCAGAATAATATTGCCAAAAATAGGACCTTTTCTAAATTCGAAATCTCCTATTTTGGTATTAAAAATCGGGGTTCCTAAAACATCAGATGGCATTAAATCGGGGGTAAACTGAACCCTCGAAAATTGTGCATCAATAGATTTTGCCAGCAATTTAGCGCTCAGCGTTTTGGCTACACCAGGTACTCCTTCAATTAAGATGTGCCCGTCGGCAAGCAAACCAACAATTAAGAAATCAATAACCTGTTTTTGGCCGATAATGATATTTCCAAGTACATTTCTGATTTGATTTACAGCTTCATTTAAGGCGCTTAAATCGGTACGTGGGTTAAACTGTTCTTGCTCCATTGCTTTGCGTATTTTTATAAAACTGTTCTATGCTTTCGTTTAAATTAATCAATTGGGTATCGCTTAAATCGCCCATTGTTGGCGTTTGGATAAAATGTTTAGTCAGGGTTTTGGCCAGCGCTTCATTAATGCCTGTTTTCTCTATTAGCACCTGAGCAAATTTGCTGTCGATATCGTTGGTCTTTAGATAATACCTGGTTCTTAAGTACTCCATAAAGTAATTGATCTTTTTTAAGGCTATATCGAGGTTGTTCCGCTCGTGGTAATAAACACTGCCCACCACATTAACAAATGCCAAAGAAGAATTAGTAAGCGGATCTGCGATCGGGATAATTCTTTGCCTGCGCTTAATGTCGTACAAGACAAAAACTATCAGGCTAAATATGGCCAGATAGTATGCAAACTCCAGTTCAGGATGTTTAAAGAATACCCTGAGCATATCGGTGGCAGTGTTCTTTTGGCTAGAAAAATATTCGTCGAAAATGAGCTGCTTATTCCCATGTAAATAACTCAAGGTTTTAGCGGCATATTCTGCACCATATTTATCGAGGAGATTGAAATTGGTATAAAAACCGGGTTCTGCGATGAGATAGAGATTGCCTTTTCCGTAAGCATAACGGATAAAATTAGGCTGGCCCTTCCCATTTACGCCAAGTATTGTTGTTTTGCTGCTGTCTACCTTACTAAAATACTGGCTGCCGATGCCTCTTTCAAAGCCATAGTTTGCATCGGTTTTTAACTCTGGATTGGTGAAATTTAAGGTACTTGCTTCAGGAGACATTGCGGTAGAAGTTTGCACTTTAAGTTCCTTCCTTATTTTTCCTAAATCATAAGTGGCTATAAATACATCATTGCCCGCTTGCATATATTTTATCAGCTGTTCAAGATCCGTTTTACTAATATCTGCCTTTTGCGCAACGATTATATAAGCCGTTTTATTGAATCTTTTAGATTTTAGCGTAGTATAAACGGCTGTTTTCGACTGTTGAATACTTGCCGAGGGCAAAATATCTTTGATTCTATTGTATAAAATATATGTTCCGTATGGGATTTTGTCTTTAATAGCATATGTTGGCGCCCAGTTTGTTGGCGTAGGCTTATTATACTGCGCAATTAAATAACCCAAAATTAGAATGGAACCGATAATCAGGTATAATTTGTAGCCTTTCATTTAATCTGGTTGTTAAACTGGTTAAACGATTGCTTAATAGGGTCGAATTTCACTTCATCGATAGGGAAATCGCCATACCAGATATAATCGAACTGTAGGGTAAGCTGGCTAAAATCGTTTCTCAGCTCTGGCTTACTGATTTCCATTAAATAATTATAATTGGTTTTATCGGGCTGCCATTGGATAATTTCGGCATCGCTCAATTTTTTTAGCGCCCTCAAGTATAAAAGCCTAACGGCCAAACGGAATTTTCTTTCGGCAACTAATCTTTGTAATTCCTGTTCATAATCTATCTCATGGATGTTTTCGGTAATTACATCGTATGGAAGGATTGTTTCTTTCGATTTTTTAGCGAAGATTTTTTCTGCTCCAATAACTTTAACCACAATAAATATGATCAGCGCAACGCCAAGTCCGATAAAAATATACCTGGAAAAAATGTTTGATGCTGCTCCCTGAAACAGTTCGCCGATAATACCCCAGAACCATAACCAAAATTTGTCCCATAACGATAATTGTTGTTGACCTATTTCATCGTATTGAAACTCTTTTTGTTCTTTATAATTGCTTATGGCCTCTTTATCAAATCTTGAGGCCACAACCTTACTGCTATCTGTTTTAATTACAACAGTTACAGGCTTAGGTTTAGCTGTCTGTGCTCTGTTGATTACCGGAATAAAAAACAAAAGAGAAACAAGAAGATATCGGAAGAGTGCGCGCTGCATTTTAATATTCTTCAGGTCTGGTATCAATCGGTTTTTCGGTATTGCCAAAATTTGAAATCCGTTCCATTAGGCCGGGGCTTTCTTTTTGTTCAACTAAACTGAAATACGCCAATGAAATGGTAATGATTGGGATGATGGTAAATACCTGGCACAATGACTGTAAAACTGTTGTAATCATGGTAAGTGTTAAAGACATGTGTGGCGTTTTATGGGTAAACATACCAATCATATTAAATAAACTTGTAGGTAAAATGATCATGCTCATACAAGCATAAACAATAATCCATACTACGATCAGCGTGCCAAAAGTAATCCAGAAATTATCTTTAATAATTTTGAAGCTTCTACTAAAAGAGTAACCTAAAGAACCATTTTCGATTACCATAATGGGGAACATCATGGCCACATAAGGGAATAGCCAGAAGCCAGGTACAAGGCAAAACATAAAAGCTATACATAACAGGATAATCAATAGGATAGAACTGCCAAAAATCCTGAAGAAGTAATACTTAAAATATCCCCATACTTCATCGGTGGTTGGTGTTTGGTTCCCTTTTTGCACGTATATAGCGATATAGGAAAGTATAGCAACACTCATACTGGCATATGTTGCTAAAGAGAATAAAATAGACAAGAAATATTCTAATCCATATAAAGCTGAAAAACCTAAGCCTTTGGTGTTTTTTCCATTACCGATGGTATTGATGATGTTAACCATTTTGTATTGTTGCAATAACATGGTTAACATGCTAGCCAGTACAAATAGGCCACAAAATGTGAAATATATTTTAATTAAGGGCTTAAGATTTTGACGCATGAAAGTAAAGGTGTCGTTAATCACCTGGCCGAAATCTCTTCTTTTCTTAAATTCAATTTTCCCTAGCATGTTAATTTAGTGTTGCTTGTTTATTGTAGATTTTTATAGGGTATATAAATACATACCAAATAATGAAAGCTGCGGAAGATAATAAGATGAACATACTTAACCATAGCGGCATCTCAGTATGTCGGGTAACAAAACTTTCAAAAAATGCAGCAACTATAAAAATCGGGATCAGGCCAATTACAATTTTTAATCCATCTTTGGCCCCTTTTAAAACTGAAGCCATACGGGTATACGTTTTGGGGAATAAAAGGCTATTGCCCAAAATTAAACCAGCCGCGCCTGCCAAAACAATTGCCGATATTTCTAATGTGCCGTGAATCCAGATAACCAAAACCGATTGAAAGCCTAATCCTTTACTAAAAAAGAAATATTGGAATGAGCCGAGCATCACGCCATTTCTGAATAATGAAACAATAGCGCCAAATGAGAATATAATACCCAAAACAAAGGTATATAGCGCAACATAAATATTATTAACCCCAATTTGCATAAACATCATAAACTCATTACTTTGTTTATAAACCCCAAACGGATCACCTTTGGCAATGTTTTCGTTTGTCATGTTTACATAACCATCACCCATAATCAATCGCACAAAAGTATCATCGTATTTTGCCGATAAAGCACCAATGGCACAAGAAACCAAGAAAAATGCCAATGCATAAAATACCTGTTTTCTGTGTTGTAGAAATATTAAGGGGAGTTCTGTTTTCCAGAAATGGATAAACCGGTTCGATTTTTCCTTTTTGTTTTTGTAAACGGATTGATGTAATTTAGAGGCTAAGCCATTGAGATAAGCTGTTGTTTTCGAATTTGGATAAAACGTTTTTGAGTAAGCCAAATCGTTAGTGATTTCGATAAACTGATTGGCCACTTCATCAGGATTTGCCTGTTGCATGGAATCATAATGTTGCCACTTCTTCGAATTCTGTTTAACAAATAATGCTTCTCTCATTTAAAGGCTTTACCAAATCTCGGGTTAAAATAGCTAATTTTTTATGGAAATGAAACCAATATTATATTCAGATCAATTAACCAGGCTGAACAAATATACATAGCTGAACAATCTAATATGAAAATATAAGAAAACTTTAGTTTAAAAAATAAAGATCGGCGTACAGCTTTATCTTTAAAAAAAATTATGTTTGAATATGGATAGTATCAGAATTAGCACTGCTCAAAATATTGATATTGATTACGAAATTGCCGGCCTTGGAGAGCGTATAGCTGCAAGGTGTATCGATCTGGCTGGATTTCTAATTCTCGCTATAATTACTTTAGTGGTAATGGGCGCTGCACAGATGGCGATGTCAGGAAGTGCTGCGATAGTTATTTTCTTTATTTTCCTGGCAATTTTTGCTCTCTACGACCTGGTTTGCGAAATCACCATGGATGGCCAGACTTTAGGAAAGAAGGTGTTAAAGATAAAAGTAATTAGTATTGATGGTACACAACCAACACTTGGACAGTATATTTTTAGGTGGTTATTTCGGATGATCGATTTCGGCTTCCCGTTTGGATGGGGCGTTGTAGCACTGGTTTCTGTAGCAGTAACCAAAAACCATCAAAGATTGGGTGATATATTAGCAAAAACGACATTGATTAAAACTAAACCAAGAACCGAATTTTCCAACGTGGCTTTCAGTTTTAATTTACCTGAAGAATATGAGCCGCAGTTTAAGGAAGTTCTGCATTTAAACGATAGAGATATAGAACTAATTCACGAAGTGTTAACCGGCTATTACCAAACTGGGAATGCTGATTTAATTTATGCCATGGCGTCTAAAACCAAAGAACACATTTTTGTAACTATTCCGAGCGGGATGAATGAGTTACAGTTTTTAGAGGCGGTGCTAAAAGATTATAATCACCTTACTGCTACAATGGCCTAGCTAAGCAGCGAGATAGTTGAATGGTGAGTAGGGCAAATTTCTGGCGATCCAGAATATCATTACGATAGCAAAAATTATTTTAGGTGTATTTGGGTTATACCAAAAGCGCATCACCAGGTTCTTCTTTGTTGAAAAAGAATAAATTTTGAAAGTCAGCTGGGTAATGAGTAGTGGTAAACTGAGTACAAGGAGTAGGTTATATCCTGCAGCTTTTTTAATATCCAGGTGGAGCAGGGCATGTATTGCCCTTTGTGAACCGCAACCAGGGCAATCGAGGTGTAAATATTTGTGGAAAGGACATTCTGGGAAGAAATTGTACATCTCAGGATTAAATTTATAGTAAATTATCACAAGTGCTAACCCTATAACGATTCCTAAGATGTACGTTAATTTCATCTATCTGTAATTACTCATCATGGCACCGCCAAAACCTAGCACCACAAAAAATAATATATATAAGACATAAACTCCAATTCCAATAAAGAATCCAATTTTTGTCCATTTGCCGGCGGCTTGAGATGCTGCCTGAGCCCCTGCATAGTCGCCCATGGCATATTTACTATTAACATTAGCTGCATTTACAATACCAGCTATTCCAAAAGGCAGGCAGCAGAATAATGTAACCAGAATTGATTCTACAAGCCAGTTCTTTGGTGCTGGGCCTTGATTTCCGAATGGTGTTTGTCCAAACGGTTGCTGACCGAAGGGTGCTTGTTCTTGAGGTTTTTGATCTTCCATAGTATCAACTTTTAAGTATATTAATTTAAATAGTTAAACTAAAATATATTTTTTAATTTAAAAACAGCATAAACAAACGTTTAATTATTTCAATACATTTGCCACTTTTGGTAATAAAGCGGTTGCCCATTCTGCGTACATTTTAGCACTTGGGTGCAATCCGTCGCTCGCCACTAACGACAAATCAGTTGCTGCATTTCGAGATGAGGGGGTAATATTGGTATAGTTTACGCCAGCTGAAAGCGTAATTTCTTGATTTGCAGCGTTAAAGCTATCGATTTCATTGGCAATCGTTTGTGGGTTTCGCCCCGAGTTTTGGCCAAAGGGCGTAGCGCCCCAATCTGGAATAGAAACTACAAAAACCTTATTCTTGTTGCCTCCGGCAAAAGCGATTGCCGTTTGTAACAATTCTGTGAATTCCTTTTTGTACGTATCTATCGGATAACCCCGATATTGATTGTTTACACCAATTAAGAGCGTAACAAAACTATATGCGCCTGTTAAATTCTCCTTTTTTATACCTGCCTGAAGTTCATCGGTAGTCCAACCGGTAACCGCAACAATTTTTGGATTTGCTACACTGCTACTTTGAGCTTTTAATAAACTTTGAAGCTGATAAGGAAAAGATTCTGCCTGTCTAACCGATTCGCCAATGGTATAAGAATCGCCAAGTGCCAGATATGTAAAATTACTTTCTCCATTTGAAGAAGCTTTTGTTCGGTCAGTAACGGGTTCAATAGGCATAGGCTGTTGTTTTGTGCAGCCCGAAGTTAAGAAAGAAAATAAAATGGCGCTTAATAAAATCTTCATAGTTTAATCTACGAATTAGCGTTCGGTTTAGTTTTACTCAACCAATTAAATCAGCTGCATTTTAAAGAGCTTGGCAATATGATTCTTTAATTTTCCTTTTACTTCTTCCATATCAAGATGATAACCCAGCTCCTTTGCTAAAGAAGTTACGGCTTTATCATCAATACCACATGGTACAATATTTTTAAAGTAATCTAAATCTACATTTACATTAAAGGCAAAACCGTGCATGGTAACCCAACGGCTGCAACGAACACCCATGGCGCATATTTTACGAGCCTTTTCGTTATCGGCATCTAACCACACCCCCGTAAAACCAGGATAACGGCCAGCTTCTATCCCATAATCTTTTAAGGTAAGGATAACGGCTTCTTCCAGCGTGCGCAGATATAAATGTATGTCGGTAAAGAAGTTATCAAGATCAAGAATAGGGTAGCCCACTAGCTGCCCCGGGCCATGATAAGTAATATCGCCGCCCCGGTTTATTTTATAGTAGGTTGCCTGTTTATCTTTTAATCCCTGCTCATCCAATAATAAATTTTCGGGATGCCCGCTTTTACCTAAGGTGTAAACATGTGGGTGCTCGCAAAATACAAGATGGTTTGGGGTAGGCTTATTGGTATTGTTTACACGGTTTTCTGTCTTAATGGCCACCGTTTTATTTAACAGGTCTTCCTGTTTATCCCAGGCTTCCTGATAGTCTGTTAAGCCCCAGTCTGTAAAAATAGTTGGCTTTAAATCTGTCGCAATTGCTTTTTCCGCTGTCTCGTTCATCTCCATTTATTTTAAGAATTGCTGGCTACATAGCCTAACATGTAACTGTCTTTGGTTTTAAAGTAATTAACGGTCAGCTCTCGCGTACCTGTTGGCAGTTCTACCAATGCATTTAGTGAGCCTTCTTTTTTTAGCTTAAAAGGTTTAATATGGATATGCTGTTTAAATTCTAAACCTTTTTTGCCATGCCACTTATAAATAGCTTCTTTAGCGCACCACGCAACATATAAGCCATCCGTATTATCTCCAATCTGTTTCTGAGCAAGTTCTACATCGCTTAAAAACTTGTGTTTAATGCTTTTTATCTTGTGCTTAATCAGTTCGATATCGACACCTACAGCATGATCTTTGCTAATCATTACGGCCGCATAATCATAAGAGTGGCTTAACGAAATATGATAGTCGAAATTAACCAGATAGGGCTTGCCATGTTCATCAAACTGACAGTCGATATACTCCGTTGTATTAAGCATTGTTCTCAATAGTAATCTTGTGCTTAACCAGTGCAGTAACCGCTTGCCGCTGTTTAATGACGAGATAATGTCATGTTCATGCTGCTTAAGCTGCAGTCCGGCCAACAATTCTTCCTCCGTTTCTTCAATTTTCCAAATTGCTAAAACAGAATGCTGATCAATATTTTTATTGTAAATTATTGGCATTGATTAAATTGGAGATTACATGCAAAATTATCTTAAATAAATGATAATTTAGGCCAAAAATACGTATAAAAATGATATTATCTGATAGCAGGATATTAGAAGAAATTGAGAAGGGAACAATCATCATTGAGCCTTTTAAACGCGAATGTTTAGGAACCAACTCGTATGATGTGCACTTAGGGAAATACCTGGCTACTTATAAAAGCCGTGTGCTCGATGCGAAAGCGCACAATGAAATCGAACATTTCGAAATCCCTAAAGATGGTTATGTCCTTCATCCAGGTACGCTATATCTTGGTGTTACTTTAGAATATACCGAAACACACGGACATGTGCCTTTTTTAGAAGGTAAAAGCAGTACCGGCCGCTTAGGTATCGATATCCATGCAACGGCAGGTAAAGGAGATGTTGGTTTTTGTAATACCTGGACATTAGAAATATCAGTAGCACAACCAGTAAAAATTTATGCCGGAATGCCTATTGGCCAATTGATTTATTTTGTTGTTGAAGGTAAGATCGAAACGATGTACAATTCGAAGGGCAATGCTAAGTACAACAACAAAACCACCAGGCCGGTAGAAAGCATGATGTGGAAAAACAAGTTTTAGAGATTGCTTAACTGCCAACAGCCAATTGAAAACTGGTATCTTTTTCTTTTTTGGAAATGAAAGCCAGTGTGCTATGGCTGCTTTAGCCCCGCCGTTCGCTGTGGTCCCGATAGAAGGAATCGGGAGCCGCCGCTGCTGTCGGGTTTATGATTAGCGGTTTTAGTCTCTTGGCACTAAACATTGTCCCTAAACCCGATTAAAGCAAACACGGAGTGCAACGAAGTAAAGCGTAAAGCGGGGCCGTGGCTGCCAAACGCTCAGAACCCCTCATTTCCAAATCAATAGCCTATAATTTTTTTTGTTTTGGAAATGAAAGCTGGTGTGCTGTGGTTACTTTAGTCCTGCCATTTGCTGTGGTCCCGATAAAAAAAGGCACCCCATTTTCAAATCCATATTGATGAATTAAGGTGTTTCTCTAACTGTGAACTAAAAATTTAGATTGAAACTAAATTTCATGGTATCTTCATAAAAATATGCCTTAGGTTTTGTACCTTGACACATATTTATTTGTTACCCAACCACATGAAACTCAAAATTACTCTCGCAATCAGTTTTCTATCTTTACTTATTGTTTTTGCCGCATTTAAAATGGATGATGATCCATTTAGTCAGCTCTTGCAAAAACTCGAAGATTATACCAGTAAAAATCCGCAAGAAAAAGTTCACCTTCACTTAGATAAGCCTTATTATGCCATTGGCGACGATATTTGGTTCAAAGCCTATGTTGTAAATACCAAGACTTCGGCCCCTTCGGGCATTAGTAAGATCCTGTATGTGGAGCTGATAAATGAAAAAGATTCGCTAAAAAAACTGGTTAAGTTACCTATTATGGGAGGAATTACCTGGGGCGATTTTAAGTTAACAGATTCACTTGGTGAGGGTAATTATAGAATTAGGGCCTATACCAATTACATGCGGAATTTTGGCACCGAATTCTTTTACGATAAGACAATTAAGATCGGAAATAGCTGGGCTAACAAAGTTTTTACAAAAACTTCTTACAGTTTTACCAAAGAGAACAATGCAGATAAAGTAACGGCAACAGTTCATTTTGAAGATAAAAATGGCGTGGCTTACAGTGAAAATGAAGTAAGTTATGAAGTTCAGTTAGATTACCGTACCGTTACAAAGGGTAAAGTTAAAACAAGTTTAACAGGTGATGCGGTAATTAGCTTCACAAACAACCAGTCTTTCCAAAATAAATCAGGGAAAATTATTGCGACCATCGCACTGGATAATAAACAAAAAGTTATCAAATCTATCCCGATCACTTCCACATCTAACAATGTTGATGTACAGTTTATGCCAGAGGGAGGAACACTTGTTGAAGAATTGCCCCAAAAAGTTGCCATTAAAGCTGTTAATGCCGATGGCCGCGGTGAAGATGTAGAAGGAACGATAGTAGACGAAGGGGGAAATGAAGTAACCAGTTTTGCCACCAATTATTTAGGTATGGGTAACTTTGTGTTTAACAATCAGGCCGGTAAGTCATATTCAGCAAAGATTAAATTTAAGGATGGATCAGAAAAAACGTTTAAATTACCTGTGGCAGTTAAAAGTGGTTATGCACTTTCTGTAAATGCTTTAGATACAGGTAAAGTGGTGGTAAAAATTATGGCCAGTGCCGATCTTGTGAATGGCAATGAACTAAAAGTTGTGGCACAGCATGGGGGCAATGTATATTATGGCTCGAAAGCTAAAATGGATAAACAGGTATTAGTGGCCAATATCCCAAAAAAGAACCTGCCAACTGGTATTGTGCAGTTTACTTTATTTTCAAGTACCAATCAACCTTTGGCAGAGCGGTTGGTTTTTATTAATAACAAGGCCGAACTAATTGATGTATCGATTAATGCATCAGGAGTTTCTGGTTCAAAAAGAGGAAAAGCAGCCTTTACTTTCGATGCTGCTAATGACAGCAAGCCCGTTTTAGGTAGTTTTTCTGTTGCTGTAACCAATACGGCAAAAGTAACACCTGATGAAAATAATGAGTCTAATATCCTCACCTCGTTGTTACTTACCTCTGATTTGAGCGGTTATGTAGAGAAACCCAACCATTATTTTTTAAAGGATGATCTTCAAACACAAAAAGAACTCGATAACTTAATGCTTACCCAGGGCTGGAGAAGATTTCTTTGGAAAAATATTATCAATGGTGTTGGTCCGAATATTACCTATAAACCCGAGCAGTCTATTACCATTAGCGGAACGGTAATGAAAGGCAATAAGCCTGTACCCGGTGGTAAGGTAATGCTTATGGCTACAAAAGGAACGATGTACATTTTGGATACGGTAACCAATGCTGAAGGAAAATTTGTTTTCGATAATTTAAGTTTTGGCGATAGTACAAAGTTTGTTGTTCAGGCCAGAACTAAAACAGAAAGGAAGTTTGTAGATATTAATCTTGATATCGTTCCCGGGCAGATTGTAACCAAGAATAAAAATGGAGCCGATATCGATATCAATGTGAATAATACTTTGATGAAGTATATTAAAGAAAGCGATAACTATTTTAATGAGATGACCCGTTTAGGCCTGCTGGAGCGGACCATTAAACTAGAAGAAGTAACCATTACTGAAAAGAAAAACCCTGCGAAGAACTCATCCAACCTGAATGGTGCAGGAAGAGCGGATTTCGTGATGACAGCCGATCAGCTCTCTACCTGTGTTACCCTTTCGCAATGTTTGCAAGGGCGGTTACCGGGAGTGATATTTAGAGGTAATATACCTTACCTTATGCGTAGTCAGGATACGCCTATACAGATTATTGTTGATGGCATGCACATGGAAGCTGATTTTCTGGATAATGTTACTCCTAGTGATGTAGAATCTATTGAGCTTTTAAAAAGTATCGGTAATACAGCCATTTATGGTTCGAGAGGAGGAGGAGGCGTAATTATTATCACGACTAAACGTGGTGATGGGGGAAGAAGTACCGATCGTTATGCACCAGGAATTGTAACCTTTAATCCAAAAGGATTTACGATTTCAAGAGAGTTTTATTCGCCAAAATATGATGCAACAAGCTCAAACAGCAGGACCGATTTCAGAACAACTATTTATTGGAACCCACAGGTTGTTACAGATAAAGATGGAAAAGCACAATTCGAATTTTACAATGCAGACGAACCTGGTACCTACCGTGTAGTAATAGAAGGAATAGATGCTATAGGGCATTTGGCGAGAAAAGTTTACACTTATGATGTTAAATAGAGAAAAATAGATAAATTTGAATTAGTATGCATGCATAGTTTATGCTACGGTATATTTATCTTGATACTAGATTCTTAAATCTTGATACTATTTAAAATATGAATACAATAAAAGTAAGTGTTAAAGACCGCCTGGCAACCATTACGTTAGATAGAGGGAAATCGAATGCCTTAAACCGAGAGTTGATTACCGAGCTTGACGATATGCTTAAAAATATTACCGCCGATGATAACATTGGAGGAGTAATTTTAACCGGTACAGCACCTTTCTTTTCCGCTGGATTGGATTTAGTAGAACTTTATAACTATAACGAAGAAGAGGCTAAATCTTTCTGGCAGTTGTTTTTAGGTTTTACAGCCAATATGGTCTCATTTAAAAAACCGATGGTAGCCGCAATTAGTGGCCATAGCCCGGCCGGCGGATGCGTAATGGCATTGGCCTGCGATTATCGGGTAATGGCAGAAGGACAATATATTATTGGACTTAATGAGGTGCCAGTAGGTATTATTGTGCCAAATAGTATTTTTCAATTGTATGCGTTTTGGTTAGGTAAGGCCGAAGCCAGTCGTAGTTTGCTTTCGGGTAAACTTTACAGTCCCGAAGAAGCTTTAAAAGTCGGTTTGGTTGATGAATTGGTGAAAAATGAAAGTTTGTTAACGGCTGCCGAGCGTAAGATTAAGAAATACATGGAGCTCGAAAGTAATACCTGGTCGCAAAGCAAGTTAAATATCCGAGAGGAATTAATTGCTGCCGTAACTGCAGATCAGTCGGCTATTTTAGAAAAAATGTTAGCACAATGGTGGTCGCCGGCAACACGCCATATTTTAAAAACAATTTTAGCTAACCTGCAGCGAAAGTAATCCGTTTGCAGTTGTCGGTTTTCAGTTAACTAATTACAACAATTAACCGATTAACCAGTTTCAACAGTTAACCATTTAACAATTCCCAGCAATTTAACTTTAACCAATTAACCAATATACTATGTTCAGTTATAATGCACCAATGCTCAGAGAAGACGCTTTAAAAGGAAAAACCATTGTAATTACAGGTGGAGGAACAGGTTTGGGGAAAGCAATGGGCGTATATTTCTTGAAATTGGGAGCCAACCTCGTCATCACAAGCAGAAAACAGGATGTACTGCAAAAAACTGCCGATGAAATGGAAGAAAAAACAGGTGGCAAAGTGTTGGCGGTTGCCTGTGATGTTAGAGAAGTAACACAGGTAGAAAACGTATTGGCCAAAACTTTAGAAAGATTTGGTTCAGTTGATGTACTATTGAACAATGCTGCGGGTAATTTCATCTCTCCAACCGAACGGTTATCAGCCAATGCATTTTCATCCATTATCGATATCGTTTTAAAAGGAACGGTTAACTGTACACTTACCTTCGGTAAACACTGGATTAAGGAAAAACAAGCGGCAACAGTTTTAAATATAATTACCACTTACGCTTTTACAGGCTCAGCCTATGTTGTGCCTTCTGCCTGTGCAAAAGGTGGTGTTTTGGCACTAACAAGATCTTTGGCCGTAGAGTGGGGTAAATATGGTATCCGTACCAATGCTATTGCTCCAGGTCCGTTCCCAACCAAAGGCGCATGGGAGCGTTTATTGCCCGGCGATTTAGCCAAAAAATTCGATTTCAAAAACCGTGTACCGTTGAAAAGAGTTGGCGATCATCAAGAGCTCGCCAATTTAGCTGCATTTCTGGTGAGCGATTTCTCTGGATACATTAATGGCGAAGTAATTACCATTGATGGCGGCGAATGGCTGCAGGGAGCAGGTCAGATGAATGGTCTGGAAGCAATTCCGAACGAAATGTGGGATATGCTCGAACAAATGACACGAAGCGCGAAATAAAGTGATATGGTAAATGTGATCAATCGCAATAATCAATTATTACCACAAAGAATACTTACCTCGTTTATTGCATTGGTTTGGCTTGTAAACGGATTACTTTGCAAAGTGTTAGGTCTTGTGCCTCGCCATGAACAGATCGTTGCCAGAATTTTAACGCCCACCTATAGCCATACCTTTACAATTCTTATTGGCATATCAGAGATTGTGATGGCAATTTGGATTTTGAGTAATTTCAAAACCAAGCTAAATGCTCTTGTTCAGATTGTAATAGTTGCCACCATGAATACCATCGAATTTATACTTGCGCCAGATCTATTGCTTTGGGGGAAATTCAATTCGCTCTTTGCATTTATGTTTATTCTGGTTGTGTTTATCAATGGGTTTTCTTTTAACAAAAAAACAACGCAGCAAGCATAATGTTCTCATTTCTGAAAAACCATCCATTTGCAGTTGATGCATTTTTTGAAAATTCTCTCGTATTAACATTTTCTGTTCCAAAAGCAGAATTAGAGCATCTTATTCCAGAATGCTTAGCCCTTGATACCTTTAAAGATGAATGGGCTTTCATTGCTATCGCGATGGTTCAAACGAAAAATTTGCGACCAAAAGGCTTTCCTAAATTTATGGGTAATGATTTTTTTCTTATCGGTTATCGCGTATTTGTACGTTATACGAACAAAGCAGGAAAAAGTCTTCGCGGGCTGTATATTTTAAAGTCAGAAACGAATAAAAAGAAAATGGAATTTATGGGCAATATTTTTACCCATTACAATTATACCACAACAGATATATCGCTAATTGACAACGAAAACAAAAAGAAAATTACATCAACCAATTCTGATTTTGAAATCGTAATCGATAAAACAGATCAGGAGGTTGCCTTGCCCGAAAATTCTCCATTTGCCGATTGGAAAGAAGCCAGAAGATTTGCCGGGCCTTTACCCTTTACATTTACGTACAACGAAAAAAACAAAGAAGTTTTAATTATTGAGGGGGTTAGGCAAAACTGGCAGCCAGCGCCGATAAAAATTGCCAGTTATAACTTTGGATTTTTAGATTCATTGAATCTAAATGAACCGATTTTAGCGAATGCCTTTGATATTCAAAACATCCCTTATTATTGGAAAAGAGGAAAAATTGAAAAATGGAAGTAAAAAGAAGAAAATTTCAGGGCGTGTTAAACATTTTAAGCTTTAACAGGCATTTTTACCTATTTGGTCTTATTGCTTTATTGTTAGTGATAATTAGTCAAATGGTAATGCCATGGCCTATTGTCCTATTTTGGATAATCACTTTAGCTTTTCTTTATGGTCTTTTAATGCCCTTAATAGTATCTGCATATGTTTACGACTTTTCTGGGTATTATCATTTCGATTGGCTAAAAAAAGCTAGTATTTCCAATTCGAATCCAGATTTAATCTTAAATATTAACGCAGGTTTTGATGAAACAAGCTTCATTCTTAAAAGTCATTTTCCGCAAGCAACTTTAAAGGTCTTCGATTTTTACAATCCTGAGAAGCATACAGAGCAGGCAATAATCAGGGCGAGAAAAGTAAGTTTGATGTTTCCTGATACAGCGCAAATAAATACAGATTTTATTCCTTTAGCCGATAAGTCCGTTGATATGATCTTCCTGTTATCGGCCGCACATGAAATAAGGTCGCAACAAGAGAAGATTGTTTTCTTAAAGGAATGTTATAGGGTATGTAAACCAACAGGCCGGGTAATTATGGTAGAACATTTACGCGATTTGTCCAATTTTATGGCCTTCTCTATTGGTTTTACACATTTTTTCTCACGAGGAATTTGGCGAAAAGCATTTAAATCGGCAGGTTTTTCTTCTTTTTCTGAAACGAAATTCACACCATTTATGTCTATTTTTAACTGTTGTCCCTAATTTGAATGCAAACACACTTATTAATCGTTGGCGTTCTTTTAGTTGCGTTAGCGCTTATTCACATTATTTTTCCAAGATATTTTAATTGGGAAAGTGAACTTAAATTGCTGAGCTTAATCAACAAGCAAATGATGTTGGTACATACCTTTTTTGTTGCACTTACCGTATTTCTAATGGGCCTACTCTGTTTAACCTCATCAAACGAATTAATACAGACCGATCTTGGAAGAAAAATATCGCTCGGTTTGGGCTTATTTTGGACTACCAGATTCTTTATTCAGTTTTTTGTTTACTCCAGGGATCTGTGGAAAGGTAAGCTATTCGAAACTACCATGCATACCATATTTTCTATTCTTTGGGCTTATTTTAGCCTAGTATTCCTCTTTATATTTTTTAAATACGGAGCTGTTTAAAGCAAAAGTGCTTTATCGTAAAGTCTTGCCACTTCATACTGGGCTACTTGTTACTAAAATATTATCTTTGCCGATATGAATATCTTACTTTTAGGTTCAGGCGGCAGAGAAAGCACATTCGCTTGGAAAATGAGCCAGTCTTCGCACTGCGATAAACTAATTATTGCTCCAGGTAACGGTGGTACAGGAGCTTATGGTACAAACATCAACATCAATGTAAACGATTTTGATGCCATTAAAAAAGTAGTGCTTACCGAAAACATCGAACTCGTTGTAGTAGGTCCGGAAGAACCTTTGGTAAATGGTATTCACGATTTTTTCCTTGCCGACAAAGCCATTGCGCACATTCCAGTTATCGGACCTAAAAAAGAAGGAGCTATTTTAGAAGGGAGTAAAGATTTTTCTAAACAGTTTATGGAGCGTCATGGTATTCCAACTGCGGCCTCAAAATCTTTCACCCCCGAAACTTTAGAAGATGGCTTGGCTTATCTCCAAAACCATGCATTGCCGGTTGTTTTAAAGGCCGATGGTTTGGCAGCAGGTAAAGGTGTGTTAATCTGTACCGAAACTATCGAGGCTCAGGAAGAATTAAAACTGATGCTTGGCGGTAAATTTGGTGCAGCCGGGGCAACAGTAGTAATCGAAGAATTTTTAAGCGGGATAGAACTTTCGGTATTTATTTTAACCGATGGTGAAAATTATATCACACTGCCTTCAGCTAAAGATTATAAACGGATTGGCCAGGGCGATACCGGTTTAAATACTGGTGGTATGGGCTCAGTTTCGCCAGTTCCTTTTGCCACACCAGAATTTTTGGCTAAAGTAGAAGAACGGATTATTAAGCCAACAGTTGAGGGTTTAAAGAAAGATAATATCGATTATACAGGTTTCATCTTCTTCGGACTGATAAAAGTAGGAGAAGAGCCATTTGTAATTGAGTACAATGCACGTATGGGCGATCCTGAAACAGAGAGTGTGATCCCCAGAGTTGAAAACGACTTGGTAGAGTTGTTTTTAGCTACTGCCAACAAACAATTAAACCAGGTGAGTTTGGTTATTTCTGAGCAAACAGCTGCTACTGTAATGATTGTGGCAGGTGGTTACCCAGGCGATTACCTGAAGGGTAAAGCCATTACCGGAATTGAAAACCTACGTCATTCTAACGCATTCCATGCCGGAACATTGTTAGAAAATGATGTCGTGAAAACAAATGGAGGAAGGGTAATTGCAATTACCAGTTTGCAAAAAGATTTGTTTACTGCTCTACAATCAGCAACAGCTGATGCTGGTAGAATTTATTTCGACGGAAAATATTTCAGGGAAGATATTGGTTTTGACTTAATTTAAAAGAACATAAGTTGAAAAAAGTACTCAAGAAAATCTCCGAAATCGCAATTAAACAAGGAGAGTTTAGTTTTGCACCTGAGCAAACAGAAGCAAAGTGGCTAGGCAATCAACCTGCCACCTTAGCCGAAATACAAGAGGCTGAAGCAAGACTGGGGATAACGTTTCCAATGGATTATAGAGAATTTCTGTTGATTACCAATGGATTTACTACGCCAAATGAACACGTTGATCCGTCGTTTTCAAAAGCAAGTGATGTCGCATTTCTAAAGGATGTTGATCCACAGCTGATCGAGATTTGGACAGAAAATGATGAGTTGCTAGAGGTGGCCATTAAACTGGCCAGAAGCATTATTATTGGTGGCTTAGGAGAAGAGCAATATTTTCTTCTAATCCCGCCGGTAATTGAAAATGCTGATTGGGAATACTGGAAATTTGCATCATGGATTCCAGGAGAAGATCCTTACGAAGGACTTGAAAATTATTTCATTAACGTATTGGATTTCTTAAAATCTGCGTAATACGTTTTCGTATAAACAAAGAAAGCCCCAATCAAAATTGGGGCTTTCTTTGTTTTGAATGCTTTTTTATTTCGATTTACTTCCCAGTAATTCTTGAAGTTTATCTTGTAAAGCTTGTTCTCTTAAACCTTTAGCAATAATTTTGCCTGTTGGATCAATTAAGAAATTAGCCGGAATGGATTGAATGCCATACATTTGAGCCACTTCATTGCTCCAGCCTTTTAAATCTGATACATGTGTCCAGGTTAACTTATCAGCCTCAATGGCTTTCTGCCAGGCTGCTTTGGTAGTTCTGGTATTTCCTCCATCTAAAGAAACACCCAAAACAGTAAAGCCTTTATCTTTAAATTTGTTGTAAGCCACTACCACATTTGGGTTTTCCTGACGGCATGGGCCACACCATGATGCCCAAAAATCTACCAGTACGTATTTACCTTTAAAATCGGATAATTTAACAGGTTTACCTGCAGTATCAACTTGCGTAAAGTCCATAGCCATGGCACCTACAGCGGTTTTTCTTCCCGCATCAAATATTTGAGCAATTTTTTTACCTGTCGTAGTTGCTTTCAAGTCTGGCGACAACCCAACAAAAGCTTTTTCTGCTGCTGTTGCCTGATCAGGATCTGCTGCCAATTGGCTAATTGCGCTTAAGCTGATAAATGATTTTGGATTGCCGTTTGCATACTGTAATAATAATGGAGCCATTCCAGCAGCTTCTTTTTCATAGCGGGCACCTAAAGCGCCCATAACAGCTTTATCTTGTTTTTGCTCGGGTGTATAGGCTGCATATTCTGCATTAATTGCAGCAAGTTTATCTGCTACAGGTTTAGTTAATGCTTTTAATTTCTTTGCATCGTCATTAACCGGTGAGCCAGTAATTGTCGCTTTCTTTAAAGAATCTGCTGCCGCTAGCTTTATATTTCCTGGCTCTACGTATAGCGATAAAGCATCTAATTTCTCACCCTGTGCCGGACGGTTTACGTAAGGATTTTTGTTTAAGAAAAGACTTCCCTGTGCAGGATTTAACAATGTTCCTTTAAATGCAAAGGTGCCATTTGTTACGGTTGCCGAATCGGTAATGTTTTTGCCATCTCCCTGATAGATCAGATAAACCTTATCTCCGGTTTTTAATCCTTTTATATCGCCGTTAACTGTAAATGGCTTTTGTGCCAAAGCTGCAAGGGGCAATAGTGCCATTGCAGATAATAATATTTTTTTCATCTGTATAATATTTTTTTCATTGGTGATGAAGCTATCATGATGGTTTCATGAGATTAGTTTAATCCTGTCCAAATATAGAAATCTGTACCGCTAAAACGTAAATAGCTGTGTAAAATTATGATAGACTGTTTCAGGGATAGCTTTTAATTTAATTTTTGGTAAGTTCTCCACCATAAATCGGGCATTTCGCCATTAACAGCAGTCTGGTAATCATCATATCTGCAAGGCACAAGGTGGTAGCGCTCGTTTTTAGATTGCCCCGAAGGGTAAGGGACCTGCATCCACCATCGGTCTGATTTTTTGCTTTTCACAAACATCATTTCTCCCGAACCGTCTTTTAAGCTGGTTCGATAGATCATAAATTGTGATTTCGGTGTAAGCGGAAAATCCTTTTTGCGGGCATAAAATCCATCAACAAAATACCATACCATTTGAGCAAGTAGGAAGGCAGTTTGTCCGTTATTGTCATAGGCCGGATTAAACTCGTAAAAGCCAATTGAGGTCAACTTATCATTCATGCCTGCATAACGGGCAATACGACAGGCCTCTTCGCCATCAAAACCATTTGGCGTGGTATTCGCATTTGCTGCGGCATCTGCAGAACGGATAGCGCCCATGTCAAAGCTAATCATGTTTGCATTACGGATAATGGGCTCTGTTAAGGTAATGTCCTGAGCAAATTCACCCAAACGGTGTACATCAAAATATAATTTATCCATCACGCTCAAACTTTCCTGGTTTACAAAATAAGTTTGATAACCCACATTGCTAAAATTGAAAAGGTAATTGGGCTGGTGCAGGAAAATTTTGTTCAGGTAACAGTCCGAACGGGTAGCAATTCCCTCATTGTCGTCATCGCCAATGTCAAATTGGTTATCAATAACCACCAGATCTACTTTTTGCTCTAAATCTTCATAACCCAGGTATTGGCCATAGGTTAAGTCTTGTCCGCCACCAATAATGATCGGAATAATGTCTTTTTTAATCAGTTCCGAGACTACCATCTTGATGGCAATGTAGGTATCGGCAATGGTTGCGCCGTGTTTAATATTGCCTAAATCGACAATCCTGCTATTAAAAGCACCTTCGTTGAGTTTATAAAATTTTTCTCTAAAATAATCGGGTGCCAGGGCAGAGCCTTCATTGTTAACGGCGCCTCTTCCATCAAGTACCCCAAAAATTGCCAGATCGTAGGTATGCTCCTCAAAATCGGGGAACGATTCGGTGTAAATCTGCGCTTTTAACCCCAGCTGGCTTGTAAAAAATCCTTGCTTGGGTGTAAAACTATCGGGGTTTATAGGGGAAAAGAAATCCGTTAATGACATATATTTAAAACTCTCGGCTCAAATATCTATTTTTGAATGCGTATTTCCACATATAGCTCGAAAAAAATAAAATGATACTGGTAACCGGAGGAACTGGATTTTTAGGATCTGAATTAATTAAACAGTTAACCGACAAGGGGTTAGCTGTTCGGTCCTTGAGGCGGGAGAAATCTAAAATCCCTTTGCTAATTCAAAATATCCCACTCATCGAATGGTATGAGGCTGATATAAACGAGCCTTCTGTACTGGAAGATGCCTTTATCGGGATTACCAAAGTTTACCATTGCGCAGCTTTTGTATCCTTCAATCCAAAGGATAAAAAGCAGCTTTTTCATGTAAACATAGAAGGAACCTCGAACATTGTAAATCTTTGTGCCGAAAACAATTGCCGTTTATTGCACGTAAGCTCAGTTGCTGCGTTAGGAAATGCTAAAAAGGGCAATAAAATTACTGAAAAAGACTTTTGGGAATATGATGCCAGAGCACACGCCTATGGTTTATCGAAATACGAGGGTGAGATGGAAGTTTGGCGGGGTATTACCGAAGGATTAGACGCTATTATTGTCAACCCATCGGTAATTATCGGTAAAAACGCGGGCTTTGAGGGAAGTGGGGCAATTTTTAAACTGGTAAAAGATGGTTTTCCCTTTTACACCGATGGAGCTTCGGGTTTTGTTGATGTTGAAGATGTGGCCAAAGTGATGATCTTGTTAATGGAGGCGGAAGTTTCGGGAGAACGGTATATCATTTCTGCCAATGATTATCATTATAAAGATCTGTTCAGCGAAATTGCACAGGGTTTTGGCGTTAAAGCACCAAAAAGAGAGGCAAAATCATGGATGCTCGGAATAGCCTGGAGGGCCCTAAAATTTGCATCCATATTCACTGGTAAACAGCCTTCCATCACTAAAGATGCTGCAAAGAGCAGTTTAACCTTAAGTTATTACAATAACAATAAAATAAAAACGGAAACAGGTATTACCTTTAAGCCAGTTGCCGAAAGCATAAAAGAAATTACCCAACATTTAAGATAATGCCCAAACAGAAAGCCTATTACATCATCGATTTTGATAGTACCTTTACACAGGTAGAAGCACTTGATGAACTTGCCCGAATTTCGCTAAAGAACCACCCTGATAAAGAGGCGATTTTTCAAAAAATTGAAGATTATACCAATTTTGCAATGGAGGGAAAACTTTCCTTCTCCGAAAGTTTAGCACAACGTGTTAAGCTTCTTGAAGCTAACGAAGATCATTTAAAACAACTCATCAAACATTTGAAAAAGAAAGTATCTACATCTTTTTCGCGTAATGCCGAGTTTTTTAAGAAACATGCCGATGAGGTGCTGATTGTTTCTGGCGGGTTTAAGGAATTTATTACTCCTGTAGTGAGCCAATACCACATTAAAAAGGAAAATATTTATGCCAATACCTTTGTAACCACTGGCGATGGTAAAATTATAGATTACGATCATACCAATCCTTTAAGTGAAGAGGGTGGCAAAGTAAAATTACTTCAGCATTTAAAGCTCGAAGGCGAACTGTTCGGTATTGGCGATGGGTATTCTGATTTCCAGTTGCGCGAAAGCGGTATCATCAATAAATTTTTTGCATTTACGGAGAATATAGCCCGCGAAAGTATTGTTTCGAAAGCTGACCATGTAACACCAAGTTTCGACGAGTTTTTGTACGTAAACGATCTGCCGCGTGCAATTTCTTATCCTAAAAACAGAATCCTTTGCCTGGTAATTGGTGAAGTTGATCCCTTAACGATTTCTATCCTTAAAAACGATGGTTTATCAATTAGGCATAAGACTTCTTTTGAAGATAAATATGTAAAGGATGTGGGAATTATTCTTTTAGCTGATGGCGAAAAAATAAACAAAGAACAGTTAAAAAACGCGGCTAAGCTAAAAACTATAGGTTATTTAGGTAATGCAAAAAACAAAATAGACCTCGATTTATGTACCAAACAAGGTATTGTTGTTTTCGATGACCCTAAAAACAATCCACGTAATATCGATTTTATCCCGAAACGGGTTGCCGATTTTATGAATACGGGAGCAACTTATCTGAGCAGCAATTTTCCTAACTTACAATTGCCAAAAATTGAGAAATCGCATCGCTTAATTCACATCCACAAAAACGTTCCTGGTATTATGGCGAAAATCAACACTGTTTTTGCCAAACACGACATTAACATTGTGAGCCAGTTTTTAATGACCAATCCTGAGATTGGCTATGCCATTACCGACATCAATGCGCAGTATGATAAACAATTGTTTAAATCGCTTAAAAAGATCGAGCATACCATAAAGTTTAGGGTGCTGTATTAACTTCATGCTGTCATTCTGAGTGCAACGAAGAATCTCTGTGTTTTCTTATACTTGCCCTCATAAAGTACTGCCTTTTTAGTGCTTTGGTGGTGATAGATTCTTCACTGCGTTCAGAATGACAATAACGATTTCTCTGTACGCCTAGCGCCACATACGCTTCGCTACCTCAAAAACTGATGCCTCTTCAACAACAAATGTTTAGGTGCACCTATCGTTTGTGACCGATAAATTCCTGTATGGCCTGAAAATAAGTAAGCCGTAACGCAGGCTAAAGCGATATAAATTCCAGATGAGGTGCCAAATAACTCTATACCCATAAAAATACAAGCCAAAGGGGTATTCGCTGCCCCAGCAAAAACAGCCACAAAGCCCATTCCTGCCAACAGGCCAAGAGGTAAGGGGATAAAGAAACTCAAAAAGCTACCCAGTGTGGCCCCAATAAAGAAAAGTGGAGTAACTTCGCCGCCCTTAAACCCTGCACTCAGGGTAAATGCAGTCAAAAATAATTTGATCGCAAATGTATAATAAGCTTCTTGTTGAACAAAGGATTCTGAAATAACCGGAATGCCCAAGCCGATATATCGTGTATTCCCGATCAGGTAAATAATACCAATTAAAACTAGTCCACCAATAAATGGCCTTAATGGCGGGTATTTGATTTTACTGAAAAGACTTGATAAACCATGGTTTAAGGCTGAAAAAGATCTCGCCACCAGTCCAAATAATATTCCGGCACCTAAGGATAACAATAAATTGATCGAATTCATTTCCGGTATCACAGAAATGGAATAATGGGTATGCCCAACGCCCCAAGCCTTGCAGGCATAGTCGGCAATAATTGCTGTAATAAAGGAAGGGAGAATGGAACTGTAGGTTAAACTTCCAATAACGAAAACTTCCAATCCGAATACTGCGCCTGCCAAAGGTGTCCCGAAAACAGAGGCAAAGCCAGCACTGATCCCGCAGATGAGAATTACTTTTCGATCTCTGGCATTAAGTTTAAACAGTTTCGTAAACTGGTCGGCAAAGGCCCCTCCAATTTGGACAGCTGTACCCTCTCTTCCAGCCGAGCCGCCAAATAAATGGGTAATAATCGTGCCTGCAAAAATGAGTGGCGCCATGACCAACGGAATCACATTTTTGGGCGATTGTAATTCCTCAATCAAGAGATTGTTGCCCTTTACAACGGCTGCACCCCAATAATGATAAGCCAGGCCAATGAGTATACCGGCAATTGGTAAAAAGGCGATAATCCAGAGGTGTTGTTCACGGTAATTGGTTGCCCAGTTTAAAGTTTCTAAAAACAGGGCAGAGGCAGAGCCTATAATCCCACCCAATATTGCAGAAATCAATAGCCACTTTAATGTGCTAATTAAGAGTAATCCGAAGTCGAGTTTAATAAAATGTTTAATAGGCAGAAGAAATTCTTCTGTTAGTTTTTTAACAGGCATTTGAATTCAATTTTAAATAAAAATCGTAGGAGTCATCAGCCTGTTTGGGCGGTTTTGGCGGTACTCCATCGCCATTGTTCCAAATGTATAAAATTTAGTTATTTGTTGCAAAATCTTTATCACCTTTGTGCAGCTAACTTTAAACCATGGATTTCACACCCGAAATAAAAGACAAATTACATCAACTGCAAGAAAAGTATACGGCAATGGGGCAAGATATGGCATCGTACCTCGATGGGCTTTTATATGCCGATTTCTTAACCTATTGGGACTACATTCATTTGGATACGTTACTGAGCTTACAGAATCCTAAAACACCGATTCCGGATGAAGAGATTTTCATTATGTACCATCAAATCACGGAGCTTTATTTTAAGCTTGCACTGCACGAATGCAGGCAGATTGCTGAGCATGAAAATTTAACCGCCGAATTTTTTACTGCACGTGTAAAACGGATCAACGCTTATTTCAATGCCTTAACCACTTCTTTCGAGGTGATGGTTGATGGTATGGAGAAAGAGCAGTTCCTGAAATTCCGCATGTCATTATTGCCTGCCAGTGGATTCCAATCTGGCCAGTACCGGATGATCGAGATCTGTGCTACAGATTTTATCCAATTGGTAGATAAAAGCAAACGCGAAGAACTAAGTACTGCAACAATAGAAGAACAATTCGAAAATATTTACTGGAAATTCGGCGCAACCGAACTGTCTTCGGGTAAGCAAACTTTAACCTTAAAGCAATTTATTAAAAAGTATGCTGCTCAGTTTCTACAACTGGCCAAAGATCGCACTTTAACCAATTTTTCAGCTTTATACCATCAATTGCAAGCGAATGGAGCCGATGTTTCTGCCCTTGCAGAAGAGTTGCGTAAGTTAGATTTGTATGTAAATGTAGAATGGCCTTTATCGCACTACAAATCGGCCGTACGTTATTTGGAGAAAGATCCGGTTGATATTGCAGCAACAGGTGGAACCAACTGGCAAAAATATCTGCCTCCGCGTTTTCAGAAGAGAATCTTTTATCCGTTCTTATGGACCGGTGAGCAAATGGAAGAGTGGGGTAAAGGCTGGGTGCTTAGTGTACTTAAAACACTCAAAAACAAAGATTAATATTACAAAAAGCTATTAAAAAAGCCTGTTTTTTCTTAATTTGCGCGAAATAATTAATGATAGGATGAGTGAATTATTGAATAAGAGAATGAGCGGTAAAACACTCAATCATTCGATCATTCACCCATTCAAAATTCAAATACAATGACCGAGACATTAGATATAAAAATCACCAAGGCAGCGCAAACACGTTTGGCTGTTACTGATTTTTCGCAATTACCGTTCGGTAAGGTTTTTACCGATCACATGTTTACTGCCGACTACGAAGATGGCGAATGGAAAAATTTACAGATTCTTCCTTATGGCCCAATTCCGATGAGCCCGGCAATTTCTGCACTTCATTATGGACAGGCAATTTTCGAAGGATTAAAGGCTTACCGCCAACCAGATGGTAAAATTAGCGTTTTCCGTGCTGATAAAAATTTCGAACGTTTTAACAAATCAGCCGCCAGAATGTCGATGCCAGGTATTCCTGAAGAAATTTTTATGCAAGGTTTAGCCGCATTAATCAATGTTGATGAAAAATGGGTACCTAATCAAGAAGATTATGCTTTATACATCCGCCCGGTAATGTTTGCAATGGATCCTTATTTGGGCGTTAAGGCATCCGATACCTATAAATTTGCTTTGTTAACTACACCAACTGGTCCATATTACAGTAGTGCGCTAAAGGTTAAAATTGAAACAGAATTTACACGTGCAGACGAAGGTGGTGTGGGCTTTGCCAAAACTGCTGGAAATTACGCACGTTCGTTATATCCTTTCGAGCAAGCAAAAAAAGAAGGTTACGATCAATTGATCTGGACAGATTCGGTAACGCATGAGTTTATTGAAGAAGCTGGAACTGCCAACTTACTTTTTGTAATTAATGGCAAATTGGTTACACCGTCAGTACGCAGTACGGTTTTGGATGGTGTAACGCGTGATACTATTATTAAACTGGCTAAAGATGCCGGAGTAGAAGTTGAAGAACGTAGGGTTTCTGTTAAAGAAGTGATCGAAGGAATTGAAAACGGAAGCTTAACAGAGGCTTTTGCCGCAGGAACTGCAGCTACAGTAACACATGTAGGCGAAATGGGCTATAATGGTCAGATCTATAAATTGACCGATCCATCTACAAGACATATTTCTAATGGCATTGCTAAAAAATTAAACGATATCCGTTACGGTTTAGCACCTGATGAATTTGGTTGGAACTGGGTTTTATAATTCGGAAACCATTTAAAGTAAACCCCGATGCAGCATATGCATCGGGGTTTCTTATTTATAATATCGTCATGCTGATCCGATAGCTATCGAATAAGGGTGCTGAACTCTACAATATTAATTCTGGGAATTATTTATCTAAAATCACTACGCCTTTAGCTTCGAAAGCCAATTCTTTTTTAGGATCGGTAATTTTGGCCACTTCTTCAGGAGATTTTTTAGCATCTTCTGCATAGTGGCGTAAAGTTTCCACCGAGATGGTTTGTTTCTTTGCCAACCCATCCAAAACTACTTTTTTGCCAACAATATCCATCGGCATAAAGAATGCATAATCTTTAAAAGTTACCCGCATTGGATCGCCATTAGGCATTTCTAAAGTCATCCAGCAGCCCTTTTTTTTACATACATCTACCACCTTGCCTTCGATTTTCATATCGGCAATTTTTTTATCCCCCATGGCAGCTTCCATTTTTGCGGCAGGTTTTACATCTCCTGGTTTAACTTCTTCTCCAAATTTTTGACCAGTATATGCGCCTTGAGCAAATGAAAATGCCGCAAATAGACAAAAGCCCAAGCTTACAATGATTTTTTTCATGATTTTATAATTATCCGGTTAATGATCTAATCAAAGTTATTTAAAATTTTTCATTAATAATGGAAAACAAAAAATCCCCGTTAACATCCATTAACGGGGAAAATCATCCCTATAATTGCAAATCACATTTTATGATGTACATTTAAATTATTATAGGCAAACTAGAATCCAAAAGTTTAATTTTTGTTTTGGTTGTAGTTAATGTGTTTGTATCCAGATAGTTGTTGTTTTTTTTCTGGGTTATTAATATTCAATGATCTTGTAGAGATGTAGAATATTATCTTCTTTCTGTGGAAACTTGTTGAGTTGTTTCCCCACCTTTTATCTATCCAAAAACAAGACTGAATACTTCTTCTATTTTACTTACTGCTTTAATCTCTAGGTTGTATTTGTTTGGATCAATTCCTTTCAAGTTGTATTTAGAGATGTAAATCGTTTCGAAACCTAATTTGTCTGCTTCGGCAATACGTTGTTCGATTCTGTTTACCGCCCTAATTTCTCCCGATAGGCCTACTTCTGCAGCGAAACAGTTTTTTGAAGAAACAGCGATATCCTGATGCGATGATATAATGGCAATTAATACAGCCAGGTCAATTGCAGGGTCTTCTACTCTAATTCCGCCAGCGATATTTAAGAAAACATCTTGCGTACTTAACCTAAAGCCACAGCGTTTTTCTAAAACAGCTAAGAGCATATTCATCCTTTTGGTATCGAAGCCTGTTGCTGAGCGTTGAGGAGTTCCATATGCTGCCGAACTCACTAAGGCCTGTGTTTCAATCAACATCGGCCTGGCACCTTCTAAGGTTGCGGCTATGGCGATTCCGCTCAGCTCTTCATCACGTTGTGAGAGTAAGATTTCTGATGGATTGGAAACTTCTCTTAAACCACTGCCCTGCATTTCATAGATCCCGAGTTCTGCGGCTGCGCCAAACCGGTTTTTTATGGATCTTAGGATACGATAAACGTGGTGCCTGTCGCCTTCGAACTGCAAAACAGTATCAACCATGTGCTCGAGTATTTTAGGTCCTGCAATAGCGCCATCTTTGGTGATGTGGCCGATAAGGAAAACAGGTACACCAGTTTCTTTTGCAAAACGCAATAATTCGGCAGTACATTCCCTTACCTGCGATACACTACCTGGTGTTGAATCGATATGAGCGGAGTGCAAAGTCTGGATAGAATCTACAACTAAAATTTCTGGTTCGAGAATTTCGATCTGTTTAAATATATTCTGTGTAGAAGTTTCTGTTAAAATGTAACAGTTGGATGAGGGGCTTTCCTGAATCCTTTCTGCCCGCATTTTAATCTGTTGTTCGCTTTCTTCACCGGAGATATAGAGCAATTTTTTGCCCTTTAAATTTAAAGCCAGTTGCAGCATCAAGGTCGATTTTCCGATACCCGGTTCACCGCCGATGAGCACTAGCGATCCTTCTACCAATCCACCACCTAAAACGCGGTCCAATTCTTTATCGCCAGTTAATATTCTACGTTCTGTTGACGATTGTATTTCATCAACCTTGCTTGGTTTGCTTAATTTGCGGCTAGTAGTATCGCTTTTCCAGGTTGGAACAGAAGCGGAGCTTTTTTCCACAATTTCTTCTACAAAGGTATTCCATTGGTTACATGACGGACATTTACCCAGCCATTTTGCCGATTCGTAGCCACAGCTCTGACAGAAAAATGCACTTTTTGATTTTGCCAATTGATTAAGGTTTTAGATTACGAATTTAACCTTTCAGGATTGAAAGTGTTTTTATTTTTTTGAACAATTAATCGTTTGCCCGAATCGTGTTTACGTTAAACCTCGCAGGTTTTCAAAACCTGCGAGGTTTGAAACATCACTATAAAATGCAGAGCCATTGTTGATAAACCTGATAGAACGGAAAGCCCGGAGCGAAGAATGAGTGAGGACTTGGAGGGATAGCAGGACTAAGTGGCCAAAACGCACAGGACAGTTGTTTCCCAAAAATATTGACCACCTAAGTCATCTGAGCACAACTTAGTGAGGCACTTAATTAATATTTTAGGTTTAAAATACACTTAAACAAAAAAGCCCAGATTTAAAAATCCAGGCTTTCTGTTAAATGTGTTTTGAGTTATAATTTAATCTCTTCATCTTTTGCGGAGATGAAGTGAAACTCGGTTAAGTGATAAGATGATTGTGCCTTAACTTTAATCCATTGGCCGTATTTAAAGAACCAGCGGCGTTGAAGGTTGAAAATGCCTTTTGTAATATAAGCTTCGATGTATGGGTGTACGCAAAGCGTTACGCCTTTTTCATTCTGCTCTCTTAAAATATAATTAAGGTTGTTCTCAATATCATCCATTAAAACGATACTCGCTTTAATTTCTCCGGTCCCATCGCAGGCCGGGCATTTTTCTACCGTAACAATATTCATTTCCGGACGAACACGTTGTCTGGTAATCTGTACCAAACCAAATTTGCTCGGAGGCAAAATAGTGTGTTTGGCTCTATCCAATAACATCAGCTCACGCAAATAATCGAATAGCATTTTACGGTTTGTTGGTTTGTGCATATCGATAAAATCGATTACCACAATACCGCCCATATCACGCAAGCGCAATTGACGGGCAATTTCTTTGGCCGCCTCTTTGTTTACCTGTAAAGCATTCTCTTCTTGATTTTCTTTACTGGCAGTACGGTTTCCACTATTCACGTCTATAACGTGGAGTGCTTCAGTGTGCTCTACAACAAGGTAAGCACCACCTGGTAAGTTTACTGTTTTTCCGAAAGCGTTTTTAATCTGCTTTTCTACACCAAAATGATCGAAGATAGGTTCTTTCTGTTTGTATAGTTTAACGATCTTTTCCATTTCGGGAGAGATGTCGTGAACATAAGAACGGATATCATCGTACAGCTCTGGCGTACTTACGTAAACGTTTGTAAAATCAGGGTTCAGAATATCGCGGATTAACGTTGATGATCTGTCCATTTCTCCCCAAACTCTTTTTGAAGGTTCGGTAGATGGCATTTTTTTAATGAAGTTCTCCCACTTAGCAATTAAATCTAAAAGATCTTTTTGCATTTCGGCAACTCCTCTGCCTTCAGAAACGGTTCTGATAATGACCCCAAAATTTTGAGGTTTAATACTTTCAATAATCTTTTTTAAACGATTACGTTCGGTATTACTTTTAATTTTTTTTGATACAGATATGGTATTGGAGAATGGCACCAGTACCACATACCTGCCGGCAATCGAAATGTCGGAACTTAAACGCGGTCCCTTTGTAGAAATTGGCTCTTTGGCAATTTGTACAGGTAGGAGCATGTTTTTACTGAGCACATCAGAAATTTTGCCAGCCTTGTTAATATCGGCTTCTAGCTTTAAATTATCTAATAATGTGCCTGTAACCGAGCCATTACGCTTGATCTTCGTTAGCTTAATTAAAGATTGCACCTGAGGGCCCAAATCAAAGTAATGCAAAAAAGCATCTTTTTCATAACCAACATCCACGAAAGCGGCATTCAGACCAGGCATAATTTTTTTAATGCGGCCTAAATAAATATCGCCTACAGCGTAGTTAATATTGATTTGTTCTTTGTGAAGCTCAACAAGTTGTTTGTCTTCAATCAACGCTATGGTAACTCCGGCAGGAGTCGAATTGATAATTAATTCTTTTACCAACAGCTACAGATTTAAGGCTTTCGCCTATTAACAAATGGATAGTAAATAAAAACAATGATGTAGCCAAAAAGATATACAATAAAAAAATCATATAAATTGTTTAAACCTCATAGTGTTTACTATGAGGTTTAACTGGCTTTATCAAATAAGAAACTATTTTTTCTTATGTCTGTTTTTTCTTAAACGTTTTTTACGTTTGTGGGTAGCCATTTTATGTCTCTTTCTTTTTTTACCGCTTGGCATAGTTTTAAGTTTTAAATGTTTTTATTAATCTGTTAATTAATTTTTATTCTTTAGTTCAGCCACCTTCTTATCAATGAATGAAGATAAGGTTGGGTTAGCCGCTAATTTTTTGCTTGATAGATAAGCATTTACTGCTTCTTTATTTCTGCCTAAATTTTCTAAAGCTGTTCCTAAATAAAAATAGGCTTCAGGAGTTGGAGCAGTGGCAATTACCGTGTTAAAACGAGGAATTGCTTTATCAAACTGACCTGATTTTATGGAGAACAATCCTAAATTCATATTGGCCTTTACATTTTTAGGTTCTTTAGCAACAACTTCTAACAACATTGCAATACCTTGCATTGGTGCGCCTAAGCCGTTTACTATTGTTACCCCTAAGCCTGTTTTAGCTTCAATGTTTGTAGAGTCTTTCTCTAATGCATTTTTGTAAGATACATTGGCTTTCTGCAATAAAGCAGGTTGCGCTATGCTATCTTGTGTGCTTTCAAAAGCTTTTATAAATTGATTACCGGCAGCTAACCACGATTTTGATGATGGTTCGCCTTCGGCTACAACTTCTAAATACAGTGCAGATGGCGTAATTTGCTCAACATCGTCCCATTTTTGAGCCAGTTGTTTAGCAAGTTCAATCTTCTCTGCGCCATTTGCGCCTTTGTAGCTGTTTTCTAAAGCTGTAATGTCTGTAGCCAAATTCTTGTTGATTACATTCTTTGCAGCAGTAGACGAAGTTTCGAGGTTTAGTACCGATGTAGTTGATGGAGAAGCTGCTCCGGCCATTGGGCCACTTGAAGGCATTTTTCCATTTTCTTCCGTTGGTTTAACCAAACCCTTAATGTCTCTTGTAAATAAGAATGCAACAAGCAATACAATCGCTCCAATAACTATGGTTTGTTTTGATCTGATGTTGCTATTCATATATAAGACTTAGGCTTCTACGTTAATTTTTTTTGAATTGCTTTTTACTTTATCAACAAATACTTTTGCTGGTTTAAAGCTAGGAACGAAGTGTTCTGGGATAATTATTGCAGTGTTTTTTGAGATATTTCTCGCAGTTTTTTGCGCTCTCTTTTTAACAACAAAGCTTCCGAAGCCTCTAACGTATACATTTTCACCGCCAATCATGCTGGTTTTGATAACCTTGAAAAATGCCTCAACTGTTTCCTGTACATCAACCTTCTCAATTCCGGTTTTTGTTGATATTTCTGAAATAATATCTGCCTTAGTCATATTTTATTATTTATTATATATTATGTTTTAATATTACTACTGTTTTGGGGTTGCAAAAGTATTGCTTTTTAATGAGATAGGGAAATAAAAGATGATTTTTTTATCACTAGACTTATCAGGCAATTGCAAGTTTTTTTTTAATCGGATAAATAGACCGTAATTTGCAGTAATGATATTTCAAAATGAACTCATCAATTGGTACCTGATAAACAAGAGAGATTTGCCCTGGAGGCATACCAATGATGCTTATACCATCTGGTTATCAGAGGTTATATTACAACAAACACGGGTAGAACAAGGGCTTCCGTACTTTAATAGGTTTTTGGAGAATTTCCCTACAGTTGCCGATTTTGCCAGTGCTACCGAAGCCAAAGTTTTGAAGCTTTGGCAAGGATTAGGTTATTACTCGAGGGGCAGGAATATGCATGCAACCGCTCAAATTGTGGTGAAAGATTATCATGGAATCTTCCCAAATCTGCATGATGAGCTCATAAAATTAAAAGGGATTGGCGAATATACAGCTGCTGCCATTTCCTCATTTTCGTCCGGAGAAGCACGTGCTGTGGTAGATGGAAATGTATTTCGGGTACTCTCTAGATTCTATGGTTTAGCTACGCCAATAAATAGCCCGGCCGGCAAAAAAGAATTTTATGCGTTAGCAAATAATTTGCTCTATAAAGAAGACCCTGCGCTATATAACCAGGCTATTATGGAGTTTGGAGCCATGCAGTGCAAGCCAAAATCGCCCAATTGCAGCATTTGTCCGCTTAATCAGAGCTGTTATGCTTTTAACCATAGCCAGGTAAATGTGCTACCGGTTAAAATTCGCAAAGCCGAACAAAAACACCGGCATATTAATTATTTTGTTTGTTTCGAAGATGAAAAAGTATTGATCAGGGAAAGACAAGCAGGGGATATATGGCAGCATTTATATGATTTCCCTAGCGTGGAAACTACAGCAGAATGCGAGTGGAGCGATTCACTATTCATCGATCGGGTAAAATTTGTATTCGGAAACAACGCCGATTTTACATTTATAAGCGCCAAAAAGCACATATTAACGCACCAAATAATCCATGTACAATTTTTTGCATTAAAAAATTATATATTTAACTTTAATAAACAAAAGGAACTTAATTGGGTTTCTTTAAGTAAATTAGATGAGTTACCGCAGCCAAAAGTAATCCATGATTTTGTTTTGGAGTATTTTTATAAGAACAAAATGGAGTAACTAACCATCTTATTCGGCGCACACTTAGAAAACGAAACAACTAACCAAAAATATTTATGTCTGGGATTAACAAAGTTATTTTAGTAGGCCATTTAGGCAAAGACCCTGAAGTGCGACATTTAGACGGTGGCGTAACAGTAGCCAGTTTTCCATTAGCTACCTCGGAAACATACAACAAAGACGGAAAAAGAGTAGAACAAACGGAATGGCACAATATTGTGTTATGGCGTGGCTTGGCAGAAGTTGCTTCCAAATACCTTCAGAAAGGCAAACTGGTTTACATAGAGGGCAAATTAAGAACAAGATCCTTTGAAGATAAAGAAAAGGTTAAAAAATATGTAACAGAAATTGTGGCCGAAAACTTTACCATGTTAGGCAGAAAGAGTGATTTCGAGCAAAGTCCAACTACACCAACGCATCAAAGTTCTGAAGCTAAAATTGAAGATGAATTTACAATTGGCCCATCAGATGAGAATGGAGATCTTCCCTTTTAATTAAAGGCTAAAATGCATAAAAAAAGCTACCTGATGAGAGGTAGCTTTTTTTATGCGCTTTATATTTCGTAGCCTTAAAATAATAATACAAAAAACTCCTGCCAGTTCTGCTAGCAGGAGTTTTTGTGATTACACTTAAACCGTTAATTAATTTTAGTGTAATAAATATTTAGTTTTATCTTATTTGCAGTTGCATCGCTGGCGCCTATAATCGACCTTTCTGCAGATGTAGCAGTAGATGTCCTCTGGAAATCGGTAAAAGATGTAGGAGCTAAGAATGTACCCTCATCTTCGATGTTTTTATCAATCAAGCCCTGAACGTAACTGGTTACAATAAAAATATAACGTTTCTTTAATGAATCGAAATAACCACCAAAAAGTGCTGCGCCACCAGAAGCACTGCTTGAAAAAGTTGCAAAATCAGGTATATCGGCTGGTTGTTGTGCAATATCCCAACGATATAAAGAAAGTCGTTGAGCGGCATTAAAAGGGTATGCTGGCGCATTCTCACCAATCTCTACAACTAACTCTGCCTTATTGATAATTGCTTTACCGTAAGTGCCAGTAAAACCTGCCAATCCTGGGAACGTTAACTTGGTTTTTACACCAGCTAAGCCTTGTAAATAAGTAACGCTATATGGAGCCGAAGGATTTGGAGTTGCAATCTGCTCCTGCACAGGTGTGCCTGTATAATCATGTTTAATATAAGCTGCTATACCAGAAATTACGTTTGCAGTTTGCGCAGCATTCGTAGCCATCTTACCAATAGGGAAATTTACACTTGTAGTATCTATACCGCTTGATGAGTTGGTTTTTTTCCAAACCAGTTGCAGGTAAGAATCACTTCCAGAAAAGTTAAAGAATGCAATTCCTCCAACACCTGTAGAAGATGTTTTATTGATCTGCGCATACAAGCCTTTAAACGATTCTATAAACTTAGCATCAGTTGCTGTTCCTGCAGTACCCAGATTAAGTATCGCATTTTGTATAAATGCCTTGTTTAAAGGGATCCTGATCTGTGCAGGTACGGTTTTTAAAGTATCAGTTTTGCCTGGAACAATAACAGATACCTTTCTTTTCGTGTTTGGTGCAAGTTTTCCTGTAAAGTTTCCTAAAAGTGTGTTGTTAATCGCTTGTATATCAGAGCTTTTGTAAGTTGTAACCTTGTTGGCTAACTGATAAACATCAATACTGTATTTAGAATTGGTGGTATCGCCATAAAATTTGGTTAGTGTAGATGTTGTATCTAATTTTAATACCAAAACTGCAGAGTCTAACACCGGAGCAGTACCGAAATCATAACTTGCACTCACCGGGTAAACCGTTAATGCTAAAGCTGCCTCGGTTTTTCCAAAGGTAGGGTCTACCATGTATCCCAATGGATAACGGTTTAATCCGTAGGTATTGGCAGCATCTTCTTGTACAAGTTGAGACTTAACCGGCGATACCACCAGCGTTCCGGTAATTGCCGCGTTCGGATCTACATCTAAACCAACACCATCAGGGTTTTTGCACGATGCAAAAAGAAAAAGACCTATCAACAGGGTTAATAAGTCTTGTTTTGTAAATTTCATATTTAAAATAATAATACCTTAATTAAGCAAGTGAAACCAGTTCGTCATTCGAAATTTCTTCATAAAAAGTATAGAAGTTTTCGAAATTCTCGGTTAAGTTAAAAGCTAATGTTGGCTTATTGGAATCTTTAACAAATTTTAACACATCTTTATTTAAGTTTTCATCTGCTAAAACTACTGCATCAGAGTGTGTTATCGCACCGATGTGCATGCTGTCGCAATCAGATGGTAAGAATGCTTTAGTGTCATCCTCAGTCATATTGGCCATTACTGCTTTATTCGCGAAATTAGCATTTAATTTCTCTGTAAAGCCATCCTCATAAATAGAATATACTACTTTGGAATTTTTAAAAGTAGGATCATTTTTATAAGTTGTTTTGATATAGGCAGGAACTAATGCACTCATCCAGCCATGGCAGTGAACGATATCTGGCGCCCAGCCTAATTTTTTAACGGTTTCCAATGCGCCTTTGCAAAAGAAAATTGTGCGTTCATCATTGTCGTCGAAGAATTTCCCGCTCGCATCTCTAAATACTTGTTTGCGTTGGAAATATTCTTCATTGTCTAAGAAATAAACCTGCATGCGTGCAGCTGGGATGGAGGCTACTTTAATGATTAAGGGATTATCGTTGTCATCGATAATGATGTTCATTCCTGATAAGCGGATTACTTCGTGTAAACGATTTCTTCTTTCGTTGATGTTACCAAATTTAGGCATTAAGATGCGGATTTCGAATCCTTTTTCTTGCATTGCTTGTGGTAATTGGCGCGTAATTTCAGAAATTTTAGTAAGCTCGAGGAAAGGCGACATCTCGTGTGTAACAATCAGCAGCTTCGTTTTGGCCATCTCCATATTCTAAGAAAATATTAAGTTAAATAAAAGATAATGAGCTGCAAAGGTAAGCATAATAATACTATTTATCAATATAGCAAGCATTTGTTTGGTTTCGTTTAGATTAATTTACACCTTTACGGCTTTAATTTAGTTTGTCCAAATTGGAAATATTTAAAACCAAAGCAGCACTTAAGGCTTTTTTAAAACCCTTAAAAGCATCAGGTAAAAAAATAGCACTTGTGCCTACCATGGGTGCCTTGCACAATGGTCATATATCGTTGATAAAACTGGCCCAACAAAATGCCGATATCATTATCTGTAGCATATTTGTAAATCCAACGCAGTTTACAGATCCCAAAGATTTAGAGAAATACCCGCGCCCAATCGAACACGATTTGACCATGCTGGCCGATGCTGGTTGTAACGGTGTATTTATGCCAAATGTAGATGAAATGTATCCTGCCGGGGCCGACGAGGCCTGGCACATTGATTTGGGGAATGCCGAATTTCTGTTGGAAGGCGAATTCAGAAAGGGCCATTATCAAGGTGTAACGCAGATTGTAAAAAAATTGTTTGATGCCGTTGAGCCAGATGTAGCCATGTTCGGACAAAAAGATTTCCAACAGGTATTAATGATCAAGAATATGCTGGCTTATTTTAAGCTGCCCATCACCATTATTACCTGTCCGATTATCCGAGAAGCCGATGGTTTAGCCATGAGCAGTCGAAATATCCATTTATCGGCCGATGATCGCAAACATTCGCTCGTGCTGAGTAAATCGCTTCAGTTCGTTATCGATCATTTTAACGAATATTCACTTACAGAATTGGTGGATAAGGCAAAAGTATTCTATCAGGGTATTGAAGGGGTGGAACTCGATTATTTTACCATTGCCAATGGCGATACACTGGAACCAGCCAAATCAAAACATGAAAATAACCTGATTGCACTGGTTGCCGCAAAAGTAGGTTCAACCAGGCTGATCGATAATATGATTATTAAGTGATGGATGATGTAGTCGGTTAATGGTTCATAGTCTTATGGTTGATGGCCAGGGCGCCTAAGCTATCAACTATGGACCATTAACTATTCACATTTAACATTCTGCTACTTTGCGAAACTCCAAACTGATGACTGAAAACTCCAAACTGATTACTAACTTTGCCGAATGGTTATCACAATATTAAAATCGAAAATACACCGTGTTAGGGTAACACAAGCCGAATTGAACTATGTAGGCAGTATTACGATAGATGAAGATTTGATGGATGCAGCTAACATTATCGCTAATGAAAAGGTGCAGATCGTAAATAATAATAATGGTGCACGTTTCGAAACTTATGTGATTAAAGGCGAACGCGGTACCGGAACCATCTGTTTAAATGGCGCAACAGCCCGTTTGGCTCAGCTTGGCGACATTCTCATCATTATGTCGTATGGCTCATTACCAATAGAAGAAGCGAAAAAATACAATCCAATATTGGTTTTTCCTGATGATAATAACCACTTGCTAAAATAACCTTGTGACAATCGACCTCAAAACAGCGCTAAAATATATCATCCTGTTTTTAATCGGGATAGGGGTTTTATATTTAGCTTTTAGAGGTCAGGATTTAGGAAAGATCTGGCAGGAAATCAAAACCGCCAACTACTTTTGGGTAATTACTTCCGCATTTGCCGTATGGATTGCACATGTATTACGTGCTTTGCGCTGGCAAATGCTGTACAAATCTATTCATTACAAAGTGAGTTTCTGGAATGCTTACCATGCCGTAATAATTGGCTATCTGGCTAACCTTGCTTTACCGCGCTTCGGAGAGATTGGCCGTTGTTCAGTTATTCACAAAGCCGAAAAGGTGCCCATGTTTGCTTCTATAGGTACCGTAATTACCGAACGGCTATTTGATGTGCTGATGCTTTTTCTCACCAGTTTGGCAATGCTGATTTTTCAGTATGATATGGTAGCCGATTTTCTTTATCAAACCATATATGTCAATCTTATTAAAAAATTAAGTACGATTAACTATTTGTGGCTGGTTGGTTTGGGGATCATTATTTTGCTGCTCGTTGCTGTTGCAATATATTTTCTCCGTCAAAAATTCAGTAAAAAGTTCTTACGCATTTTTGTAAGCCTGCGCCAGGGATTTGGCTCATATAGTAAGTTAAAACAAAAAGGATTATTTTTAACGTATACACTAGGGATATGGCTTTTCTACTCACTTTCTATGTATTTCGCCTTTTCTTCTATTCAAGCTACTTCAGGATTACATTTTAACGCTGCATTTACCGCAATTGTATTTTCTGGTTTTGCTATGGCAGCCCCTGTTCAGGGCGGTATTGGCATTTTCCACTGGATGGTTGCGCAGTCTTTGGTGCTGTATGGCATATCTTTTAAAGATGGTTTGGCTTACTCAACCATTATTCATTCTTCGCAGATTTTATTGATTCTTGTTTTAGGAAGTTTAAGCCTTGGGCTCATCCTGACTAAAAGAACAGTTAGATGATTTTTTTTATGGGCGTTTTAACACGCTGTTCACTGTATCTTTTTGGTAGAAAAAACCAAAAAGGATGCCGCTTCCATCGTTAACGCAGACCCTGCAAGTAAATAAATATTGTACAACTATCTTTGGCTATCGTAACCGAAGTATTACCGCTATTGCTTTACAAAAAACTAAATATTTTGTAACAACAAGAAAACCTGTAAAACACGCAAGCACACCAAGATATCACATAAACAGGTGCTTAAATTGGGAGTCGCCGCTGCTGTCGGGTTTATGATTAGCGGTTTTGTTCTCCTGGCACTACACGTTGCTCCTAAACCCGATTAAAAGCGAACACGGAGCGCAGCGAAGTAAAGCGTAAAGCGGGGCCATGGCTGCCAAACGCTCAGAACCCCTCATTTCCAAGACAATAGCCTAAAATGAACATTTTTTAGGAAAAGTGGAAGCCGGTGTGCTTTGGGCTCTAATCCCGCGATTCGCTATGATCCCGATAGAAACAGAATCTAAATACGCCGTCGCAACATGAAATGAATTTAAAAATAAATTACTATGCAACCATAGTAATTTCGATCATTAATGCTACATTTGATTTACTAACCTTTTATACATAAATGTTATGCATTTTGAATTAAGTGAAGAACAATTAATGATCCGGCAGGCTGCCCGCGATTTCGCGCAGCAGGAATTAAAGCCGGGTGTAATCGAACGAGACGAACATCAGAAATTTCCGGCCGAGCAGGTAAAAAAACTTGGAGAACTTGGTTTTTTGGGGATGATGGTGAGCGAAAAATATAACGGAAGCGGACTCGATGCCATTTCTTACGTTTTGGTAATGGAAGAGCTATCTAAAATCGATGCCTCTGCATCAGTTGTGGTTTCGGTAAACAACTCTTTGGTTTGCTATGGATTAGAGGCCTATGGCAGTGAAGCCCAAAAGGAAAAATATTTAAAGCCACTTGCAGCTGGAGAAAAAATAGGCGCATTTTGTTTATCAGAACCCGAAGCCGGATCTGATGCTACCTCGCAACGTACGACCGCTGAAGATAAAGGCGATTATTATCTACTGAATGGTACAAAAAACTGGATCACCAACGGCGGTACTGCATCAACCTATCTGGTTATTGCACAAACCCACCCAGAGTTAAGGCATAAAGGTATCAATGCTTTTATTGTAGAGAAAGGGATGGAAGGTTTTACCGTTGGACCAAAAGAAAATAAACTCGGCATCCGCGGATCTGATACACATTCTTTAATGTTTAACGATGTGAAGGTGCCAAAAGAAAATAGGATTGGCGAAGATGGCTTCGGTTTTAAGTTTGCCATGAAAACTTTGGAAGGTGGGAGGATCGGTATTGCGGCCCAGGCTTTAGGTATTGCACAGGGTGCTTTCGAGTTGGCCACGCAGTATGCTAAAGAGCGAAAATCATTCGGCAAACCAATTTCCGAGCATCAGGCCATTGCTTTTAAACTGGCCGATATGGCTACCCAGATCGAAGCAGCCAGGTTATTGGTTTATAAAGCTGCCTGGTTAAAAGATCAGGGTTTACCTTACACACAGGCCGGTTCTATGGCCAAGCTTTTTGCTTCAAAAGTGGCGATGGATGTAACCATCGAAGCTGTACAAGTGCACGGTGGTTACGGTTTCGTAAAAGAATACCATGTAGAACGGTTAATGCGCGATGCTAAAATTACTCAGATTTACGAAGGTACATCTGAGATCCAGAAAATGGTGATTTCGAGAGAAGTGATCCGTTAGTTTTTGAGCTTGGAGCTGGGAGCTTGGAGTCACAAGTCCAAACTCTCAACTCAAAACTCCCAACTTATTCTTTTTCGCCAACTACAGCGCTAAACACTGCTTTAATTAAGGCTACAACTATAGCCAAAAATGCAGCAGCGATAAAACCTGAAGTGTTAAAAGAGGTCATCATATTATCAACCAATAAAATCATTAAAACGGTAATGATAAATGATACTAGTCCAAGCGTCAAAAAATTAACAGGGAATGTTAATAATCTTAAAATGAACCCGATGGTTGAGTTTGCAAGTGCAACCAGTACTGCAGCAATAATGGATGTTGCATAACCATCAACATGTACGCCAGGTACTATTCTTGCGCCGATAAAAAAGGCTAATCCCATCAAAAGGATTTCGATAATAAATCTCATAATTGTTTATTTTTGTAAATGTTCAAATGCTTTTTTAAATACCAGGCCATAATTGCTATTGTCCTATTCACATTTTCATGTTCGAATACAAACAACAGGCCAATAATTAAGTTTTCTGGGGATAGTTCATCAATAATAATTAAAAATATTGATGAGGCGAGCCTCTTGCAGGTTAAAAATGCCTATCAGGCTAACACAGATACACTTAATTTGGTTTCTGTTTTAGTAAAACCGGGCGAAATGGACAGTATCCAGGATGAACTGGAAGTGCCTGGCAAGGTTAAGATACTTGGAGATTCACTGGTATTTAATCCCGATCAGCCTTTTCTTAAGGGTAAAGAATATCTGGTTGAGAGTTACATCGGGATAAAATTTGCAACCGTCGGCGATCTGATTATGGGGAAGGGTAAGCAAAATTTAAAAGCGCAGCAACAAACACTTAAACGGTAATAATCAGCATAATAATTAGCGCAAGTGTTTGATTTTTTCTAAAAAATTACTACATTTGCATCGTAATCGAAGAAAAGAGAAGGGGACAATGTCCCCTTTTTCTATGAAATCAGGTTAAAATATGCAGGTAGAAAAGAGAGTTGCAGCCCTCGTTGAGGAAAAAATAGCAGATCGGCCAGAACTGTTTCTGGTTGAGGTGAAAATGTTGCCAAACAATAAATTAATTATCCATGTTGATGGCGACGAAGGTATTAGCATAAAGGATTGTGTGGCCATAAGCAGGCATGTTGGTTTTCATCTCGAAGAAGAAAACGCAATAGAACAGGCTTATAATTTAGAAGTTTCTTCGCCGGGTGTTGGTGAGCCTTTAAAGTTAATCCGTCAATACAATAAAAATATTGGCCGTACAGTAAGCATTAAGCTGAAAGAAGGATTAAAAAAAGAAGGGAAACTGCTGGCGGTTACAGAAAATAATCTGCTGATTGAAGAATCGGTTAAAGAAAAAGGGAAAAAGGCGGTAACAATTCAAACAGATGTTCCGTTTAATGATATATTAGAAACAAGTGTGTTAATTTCATTTAAGTAAAAATGAGTACTACAACAATTAATTTGATCGACTCTTTTCAAGAGTTTAAAGATTTCAAAAATATAGATCGCCCAACGGTGATCAGTGTGCTGGAAGAAGTTTTTCGTAGCATGTTGCGTAAAAAATACGGAACAGACGAAAACTGTGATGTTATCGTGAATCCGGATAACGGTGATTTGGAGATCTGGAGAACGAGAAAAGTAATGGAAGATGGATTTTCTGAGGATGATGATTTAGAGATTGAGCTTGCTGAAGTTTCTAAGTTAGATAGCACTTTAGAAGTTGGCGATGATTATATCGAGCAGATTACTTTAGAAAGTTTTGGCCGCAGAGCAATTTTAGCTGCACGTCAAACTTTGGTGTCTAAAGTATTGGAATTAGAGAAAGACGAAATTTTCAAAAAATATAAAGATAGAGTAGGCGAAATCGTAACAGGTGAAGTTTACCAGGTTTGGAAGAAAGAAACTTTGGTTTTAGATGATGAAGGCAACGAACTTTTAATGCCTAAAACAGAGCAGATTCCAGCAGATTATTTCAAAAAAGGCGATTCTGTAAGAGCGGTAATCTCTAAAGTAGAAATGATCAACGCTAACCCGAAAATTATCATTTCGAGAACAGCACCAGAATTTTTGCAACGCCTGTTCGAACAGGAGGTTCCAGAAATTTTCGATGGTTTAATTACCGTTAAGAAAATTGTTCGCGAACCAGGAGAACGTGCTAAAGTTGCAGTTGAATCGTACGATGACCGTATCGATCCGGTTGGAGCGTGTGTAGGTATGAAAGGATCACGTATCCATGGTATCGTTCGCGAATTGAAAAACGAAAACATTGATGTGATTAATTTCACCAATAATATTTCATTATACATTACCCGTGCTTTAAGCCCGGCAAAAATCACCTCTATTAAATTGGATGATGAAACCAAACATGCATCGGTTTACTTAAAACCAGATCAGGTTTCACTGGCAATTGGACGTGGCGGACACAATATTAAACTTGCTGGTAAATTAACTGGCTACGAAATTGATGTGTATCGCGAAGCCGGAGAAGAAAACGACGAGGATGTTGATTTAGAAGAATTCTCAGATGAGATTGATAGCTGGATCATTGATGAATTAAAGGCTATCGGTTGCGATACTGCTAAGAGTGTATTAGCACTTACAGTAGAAGATTTGGTAAAACGCACCGACCTTGAAGAGGAAACCATTAAAGAAGTGGTTCAAATTTTGAAGTCAGAATTTGAATAAGTGGTGTAATTGCCAAATAAACACTACTTTTGTATTAAATAAAAAACAATAACAGGAGCTAAATGTCAGACGACAAACCAATCATTTTAATTAAAGCTATTAAAGAACTTAATATAGGCATGGGTACGGCCGTTGAGTTTTTAAACAAAAAGGGATTCTCTGCCGAGAAGAGCCCTATGTTTAAACTTACGGGAGACATGTATAATGCCTTATTGAAAGAGTATCAGGGAGATAAGATCGTAAGAGAAGAAGCCAAACAAATAGTGATTGGTAAAATACGTCGTGACGAGCCTGAGACTGAAAAGCCAGTAGAAGCGCCGAAGAAGAATACCGATTTTGAGAAAAATGAAGAGATTTTAATTAAAAATGCTCAGTCATTTACACCTCCGGTAGAGAAACCAAAGGTTGTAGAAACCCCTAAGGTAGAAACGCCAGCGCCAACACCAGCCCCTGCGGCAGCAGTAGAGCCGGTAAAAGAAACTAAGGCAGAAGATAAAGTTGAAGAAACTGGATTGCCAGGGGTTAAAATTGTAGGGAAGATCGATTTAAATGATCTTAACTCGAAAACACGCCCGGCTAAGAAAGAAGAAACACCTGCTGCACCAGCACCTGTTGTAGAACAGCCGGTGGTTAAAGCCCCTGAGCCTGTAAAACCAGTTGAACAACCTAAAGTGGAAGAGAAACCGGTTGAGGTTAAAAAGGAAGAAACGGCTGCTGCTCCAGCGCCAGTTGTAGCGCCACCAGTGGCTAAAGCACCTGAGCCTGTAAAACCAGTTGAACAACCTAAAGTGGAAGAAAAACCAGCTGAAGCAAAACCGGTAAGCAACGAGCCTGAAGTAATTAAAGCGCGTACCGTTAAATTAACCGGTCCGAATATTATTGGTAAAATTGTTTTACCAACAACTCCGGATAGAAGGAACGGTCCGGTAGCATCATCTAGCGATAGTGAAGCTGCTAAACGTAAGCGTAAACGCAAAAAAACTCCAGGAGCACCGGGCCAACCTGGTCAACACGGTGGTCAAGGCCAGCAAGGACAAAATAATCCTGCAGGTCAAGGCCAGGGCCAAAGTGGTACACCAGGGCAACCTCGTACACCTTATCAAGGTAACAGACCAGGTGGTGGAACTCCATACCAAGGTAACAGACCAGCAGGACAAGGCGGAACTCCATACCAGGGAAATAGAAATAACAACAATAACAGACCAGGTTTCCAAAATAGAAATGCTACACCAAGCGGACCTAAAGAAGAACCTACTGAGAAGGAAATTCAAGATCAGATCAAAGCAACACTTGCCCGTTTAAGTGGTGCCGGTAAATCAGGTAAATTTGCACAACGTGCTAAATTACGTCGTCAGAAACGTGATGATGTAGCATCGAATGCAGAAGAGGCTGCAAATGAGCTTGAATCTCAATCGAAAATATTAAAAGTAACAGAATTTGTTACGGCTAATGAGTTAGCGAGCATGATGGATGTACCGGTTACCAAAATTATTGGTACTTGTATGAGTCTAGGGATGTTCGTTTCCATTAACCAACGTTTAGATGCTGAAACCTTAACCATCGTTGCAGATGAGTTTGGTTACGAAATTCAATTCGTTAAACCAGATGAAGATGAAGAAAATGTAATTGAGGAAGAAGATAACGAGGCAGATTTAATCGAGAGAGCTCCGGTTGTTACGATTATGGGTCACGTCGATCACGGTAAAACCTCATTGCTGGATTATATCCGTAAAGCAAACGTGGTAGCTGGTGAGGCAGGTGGTATTACCCAGCACATTGGTGCTTACATGGTAACTACACCAACCGGTAAAAAAGTAACCTTCTTAGATACTCCAGGTCACGAAGCCTTTACAGCGATGCGTGCACGTGGTGCTAAGGCTGCCGATATTGCCATTATTGTTATCGCGGCTGATGATGCGGTAATGCCTCAAACAAAAGAGGCGATTAACCACGCACAGGCTGCAGGTGTACCATTGGTATTTGCTTTCACTAAAGTAGATAAGCCAGGTGCAAATGCAGATAAAGTACGCGAGCAATTATCAGTAATGAATATCTTGGTTGAAGATTGGGGTGGTAAATATCAATCACAGGAAATCTCAAGCAAAAGCGGCTTAAATGTTGATTTACTTTTGGATAAAGTATTATTAGAAGCAGAATTATTAGAGCTGAAAGCGAATCCGAATAAGAGGGCTACAGGTACTGTAATTGAGTCGGCATTAGATAAAGGACGTGGTATTGTAACTACGGTATTGGTTCAGGCCGGTACGTTAAGAGTGGGAGATCCAATCTTAGCGGGTAGTTATAGCGGACGTGTAAAAGCATTAACCAACGAGCGTGGTGCTAAGGTAGAATCAGCAGGCCCATCACAACCGGTACAGGTTTTGGGTATGCAAGGTGCACCTACAGCAGGTGATAGATTTAATGCTTTAGAAAGTGAAACCGAAGCACGTGATATTGCAAACAAACGTATGCAGTTACAACGCGAGCAGGGATTACGTACACAGAAACACATTACATTGGATGAGATCGGTCGTCGTTTGGCTATCGGTAACTTTAAAGAGCTTAACATCATTGTTAAAGGTGATGTGGATGGTTCAATTGAGGCATTAGCCGATTCATTGTTGAAATTATCGACTGAGCAAATTCAGATTAATATCATCAGTAAAGGTGTTGGTCAGATTTCAGAATCTGATGTATTGTTAGCTTCGGCTTCTGATGCGATCATTATTGGTTTCCAGGTTCGTCCATCAACAGGTGCACGTAAACTTGCAGAAGCTGAGCAGATCGATATCCGTTTATATTCTATCATCTACGATGCAATCAACGAGATTAAATCAGCGATGGAAGGTATGTTGGATCCGGAATTCGAAGAGAAAATTGTGGCTAACGTTGAGATTCGTGAGACTTTCAAAATTACTAAAGTGGGTACCATTGCAGGTTGTATGGTATTGGATGGTAAGATTACCCGTAACAGCAAGATCCGTATCGTTAGAGATGGTGTTGTAGTGTACACCGGTGAACTGGCCTCATTAAAACGCTTTAAGGATGATGTGAAAGAGGTTAATAAAGGTTACGAATGTGGTTTAAACATTCAGAACTTTAACAACATCGAAGTTGGCGATATCGTGGAAGCTTACGAACAAGTAGAAGTAGCTAGAAAGCTGTAATTCTACAGTATATTATAAAAATTAGAGTGGCCTCAAAAGGGCCACTTTTTTTTGTGCTAATAGATTCTTTATCTTAAAAATCCGATAATTTTGAGCTTGTATCTTAAAAATATCAAATAATTTTAAGTTGCTACTCAGATTGCGACAGCTTATGCCGATCATCTGCATTTTGGCTTACAGCCGATGGCAACGAAGTAAATTTTATTGTAGAACAACACTTAAACAAAGGAATTGCTTACGAGGTGAAGTATAATGATGTTCAGTTTAACCCTACGTAAAAAAACAGAGGCTATCAGGTTATAGCTTGTTGATGAGAAGATAAACCAACTTACCGGCATTAAAAATATTGATGCTTTTTTTGCGGAGAGAAATTATTTTGGTATGTCTCAGCTTCATAAACTGTAATATTTACATACGAAAAAGAGCCTCAATAATAAATTGAGGCTCTTTTTCGTATAATGGGAGGCTATTTAGTTTTACTAAACCAAAAGCAGCCACAGCCATAAAACTGTTTTTTAAGTAATTCGTCTGATGGATTAAGCACTAGCCCGCCGTCTGCTTCATCTTCAGGTATTAAGGTAACTTCTTTAAGTTCCAGATCTGAAAACAAATTTAAAACCTGATCCTTTGAATAAATGCGGTGTGCATTAAAACAGATTACATCTTTTGCCCCTAGAGGAACAACGAATAACAAATTGCCACCAATTGCTAATACCCGCGTCAATTCTTTTACTGCTTTAATATCCGCGTCGTAATCCAGAGGGTCTCCATAACGGCCTAGGCCAACATGCTCTACTGTATGCATGCATGATAACGATTCGATGGAGCCAGATTCAAATGGCAAATTCATTAGGTCGCCAGATAAGGATTTCAAATTTGGTAATTCTAGTTTTGCTGGTCGATAATCATAAAACTCAACAGGTAAAATTGCCGACAGCATAGAACAGAAATGCAGCGTCGATGAGATGTCTATATGTTTAGAAGGCTTATTGTTTATGATTATTCTGATTGCCCAAGCAGGATGATAAACGTAATGCCTATCAAAGCCTGTATCTGCTGTATTATCAAATAAACATGGATAAAGATTTTCTTCACCCAAAGAAAAACGTTTTTTTGAACGTTTCTCTAAGTCAAGCAATTGTTTAAATTCGGCTTTGAATTTTATATTATGGGAATTGTCTTTAGAAAATGCTTTTCTTATTTTTTTAATCATACTAAATCCTAATTATTCGCCCGACTAAGATAACGCAATTATTTAATGAAATCTTCCGGCCATACCTAATATTAAATGATTTAAACTTGTAACGGCGTAAAAATAATTCTTACTGAGCTCTAATACATATACCCGATATGGGTAATATTCTTTATACATGTGTGTTAAAACTTGCTCGATTTTTTATATAAGATCATTTTTTGCAGATATTCGCAGACTGTTTTAAAAATGATATTCAATGGATACTGAGCCAATAAAGGTTACAACACCTAAAACAAAGAATTTTTCTTTTGTCGATTCAATCAGGTGTATATCTATGATTGGGATTGTTCTTGAGCATTGCGGAGTTGTTCCGCCAAATCACTATAGCAGGCAGTTCGAAAATATTGTCGAAAGTTCTATTATACAGTCTTTTAAGTTCAGTACAATAGCTTTTTTTTTAATTGGTGGTTTTTTAATTAACCATAAGTTTGATGAATACACCCCTTTTCAGTATTTAAAAAATAGATTTAAAAAGACCATTAAACCATGGTTGTTCTGGATATTTATGTTAATTATGCTAAGTGTTTTAGACCGTTATATCGCTCATAGTAGAGGAAGTGAGATGGGTTTGATAGGAAGTAACTTTTTTCTATACTTTGTTGAAACCTTTACACGTATCGTACTCATCAGCCCATATTGGTTTATCCTTAATTTTCTTATTTGTATTACCATTTTATTGCTATTTAAAAAGCATTTATATAACCTTTGGTTCGGTTTGGTTTTGGCGCTTTTTTCGCTGTTTTATAGTGTAAATATTTATCAGGGCTGGATTGCTACAACCCATACTACAGCAATTTTTGGATTCGTGTTTTATTTATGGCTCGGCGTTTATTTTAACGAATATTATGATAAAATAATGAATATAATTAAAGCCACATCCTGGTTTATGATCTTGCTTTTAGCACTTGCTACCTTTTGGATAGCGGTTGGGGAATCTACTTACCTTAACAGTATTGGTATAAAAGATGCATATAATACCTTACGTTTTAGTAATATCATCTATTCTTTAGTCATGTTTGCGCTATTGTTAAAAGTTGGCAGTTTAAATTGGCTCCAGCGAAATTTACGCCCCAGGGAAACTACCTTCGGTATCTATCTCATCCATGTGATTATAATTGACAGAGGGCTTCCCCTAATTTTTCAGCCCTTAAAGTTAAATTTTCTTGAGCTTAGCATATGGCAGAATACTGGAATACTGTTAATTAGATTTTTAGTTACTTATATGCTAAGCTTTTTCCTGGCAAGAGCTATAGGAAAAACTAAAGTGAAATGGATGGTAGGGAATTAACTGATCAATCCCCTAAGCGTGATTTTAAATATTTTTCGAAATTGCTTAAAATTAAAATACGCTGCACTATACAATTCCTTTTTAAAATACCAATTTAATGCTTTAACATTTGATTTTTTTAACCGCAGTATTTCGTACCATTTATTAAATAAAAACCGGTTCAATTTAGCTGTATCAAATCTTTTTGATTTTGCATTTGCAACTTTCATTGCAATCAGTAGTTCGAGATATCCAGCAAAATGAGCTTCATTTAAATTATTTGTTAATAATTCTTTATGTAGATTTAAGCTGCTCGTGTTAAACGACATGCCTAAGTTTTCTTGTATATTTTTAAGCACTTCGAGTTCGTTTTTTCCTTGATCCTCCGATCTTTTGATCGTTATATTTTCGCCATGTATCCTATACTTAACTAAAAAGGTATCAATATTTGCAACTTTGTATTTTTCTGAAATCCGTGTAAAAAGGTCGAAATCTTCAGCTAAGGCAAAATCTCTATAGCCGTTAAGTGTTTTAAAGATTTCCGTTTTAAACATGGTGCTTGAATTTATGAAAGAATTGGCAAATAACATATGCATGTTTATCGAATCATCAGTTGGCACAATTATTTTTTTATCAGCTTCTATTCCATTTTCATTTATAATTGTACCATGCCCTCCACACAATGCAACTTCTGGATGTGAAGAAAAAAAGTTTAACTGTAACTGAAACCTATTAGGATAAGCGATATCATCACTATCTAAAATTGCAATGTATTCGCCGTTAGCCAGTTCAAGCAATCTGTTTCTGGTAAAAGGCAATCCCTTATTCCCCTCATTTTGTATAAACCTGATTCTGTTATCATTAAATTTTTTAACTGCTAATGCCGTATCATCAGTTGACCCATCGTCGATAATAATAAGTTCAAAATCTTTAAAGGTTTGATTTAAAATACTAGATACAGATTCTTCTATATAGCCGGAAGCATTATAGGCAGCTATAAATGCTGTTATTTTAGGGCTTTTCATAGTTTGATCCAGTTTTTTGGACAAATATCAGTATCATCACTAGCAAGATTATTTACCCATTTCCCTGGAGCAATAACCACTTTATTAGTATTGTTATTTAGCCATGCACCCCACCAACTAAAGCTGCTATTTGCAATAATATTATGCTTACAGTTGCTCATCAATTGCATGTCTATATAACTGTTTTTTCCCTTATTCAAATCAATGTAGCTTACATTCTCTAATTTAAGATTTTGTCTGCACCAGGCCACGTCATCAGAGAAGACAAAAAATTGAGCATCTTTAATTTTTGAATTGATGCTCAATATAGCTTCCTCATAATAATCTAAGTTACAAATGTTGCCTAATAAGGGGTCTTTTAAATAGTCACCCCTTCTTACATGGATCGATACACTTTGAGTATTTGTTATTTTTTGAAGGATTGTTTCATTTTCTATATCTACAATTTTAGGAAAAATGAAATCATGTTTTATTTGATCTGCTATATCATAGAAATACCCCTCGTTTTGCCAATAACCAAAATAATATTTATTAGTATCGCTTAAAAAAGAGGGATCGAACCTAAATTCCTTTTCCTCTACCCTATAGGTCTTTTTTAAATCTAAAACCCTTTTCAGTTTTCTAAATATCCATTTGGTTTGATTGGGCTTAAATAGATTTAAAATAAATTTGCTTGGTGTTCTTACGGTTAATTTAAAAATTCTTTCCAGTTCATAGCCATTATGTAAAGGATAATCTTCAAAATCAGATAAATCTGCATAAACATTGAAGCCCTTACTTTGTAGCGATCTGTAGAATGAATATTGAAACATCTGATTGCCCAATCCGCCTATTATTTTTATGATGATCATTACTTTGAGTTGAATCAATAAATTTCTACTTAAATCTGGGTGATCTGAAATACATACTCAGATTTAAATTAACTTTGTTATAGATGGAAAATCCTTTAGTTACTATTGTTATACCCGCATATAATTATCAGGCGTTTTTACCTGAGACTTTAAATTCGGTATTGGCACAAAAATATCAAAATTTTGAACTTATTGTTGTAGATGACGGTTCGACAGATAAAACAAAAGATGTTGTCGCTGAATTTTTAGCAAAAGATTCCAGAATAAAATATTTCTATCAATCAAATGCAGGCTTATCGGCTGCTAGAAATCTGGGGATAAAAAATGCAAGTGGAGAATATATCCAGTTTTTAGACGCGGATGACCTTTTGTCCGATCTAAAATTAAGCTCGCAAGTTGAGGATATGGAAAAAGATGCTCATATAGATATCTCTTACACTATGGCATGTTATTTTGTAGACGGCGATAAAGAAAAGCTTTATAAAAGTATAAACTTAAACCAGGATGAATGGATGCCTAAGTTGGATGCTTCTGGATATGAAGTTTTAGAAATGCTAGTAAAGCAAAATATAATGCCAGTTAATTCCGCTTTAATTAGGGCATCTTCATTGAAAAAAGTAGGCTTTTTTGATATGTCTTTGAAAAGTTTGGAAGACTGGGATTTTTGGATTTCGTGCGCATTTAAAGATTTTTACTTTTCTTTTTTGCCTGTAGAGGAGGCTTTTGCGTTAATTAGGATTCATAAAATCAGTATGAGTCAGAACAGGAAAAAGATGTCGGAGTACGAAGTAATAGTGAGGAAGAGAATTAAAAACTTAATAAAAAACTGTTCATTTATTAACTCAGGGCAGAAAAAGATGCTGGAAAAATCAAACTCGAGGCATAATAAGGTTATTGTAAGTGGATTAATTAAAGAATCAAAGCTTAGCTTAAAAGAATGTTTTAACTTGATTAAAAACGCCGGTACATCTCAATTCCTGGCATCTTACTTAAAAGCAATGAACGATAGCAGAAAAAGTAAACCTTAACGCGATTGTAGTTTAAATAGAGTATCCAAAGTCTTTAAATATAGGCCTCCATACCTCCAGGTTTTTGTTCCATGCGTGGCATCCAAATGGCAGTGTATTGTTAGTGAGTTCGAAAGCTCTGTCAACAGGCACTTCAAATGCAAAATATACGGCCTCTTTATAGGATGGTATCCTTAAATGTTTTGTCTTTCTATTTACTTCTATGCTCCAAAAAACATCTTCATTAAAGTTGGCTGCAGGATTTGATGAATATTCTTTTATTTTTTTCTGAAAGCGTTTGGTTAAATCATAAAATAACTGTGTTCTACGCAAGGATAGCCCCCCATTTCCTACTTTATACTCCCGCTGGATGTCGGTTGGAGCAAGCGTATTTTTCTCTTTAATGTCGAATTTTCGGTGTAAGTAGCCCAAAACACTATTTTTTATTGCTTTGATTGCGTCAGGATATTTATGTCTGAGCCACGGAGCTCCAACATAATCTATGTTTTTTTCAGACCAAAGCGTTAGGTCATCTTTGAAAACAAAAGCATCTAATTGATAAATCAAGATGTATTCATAGTCTAAAAATGCTTCATAAAATTCTCCAGACAGCATTAATTTGTTGTAACCTGCGATATCTTTAAAATACGCATCATCAAAACTGATAAAGTTATTAAATGGATACCTGGTATTTAGATTTAAAGAGCTGGGTTTTACACAAAAAATTGGATGGGATTTAGAAAGAACTTTGAAACACTGCTGCAAGGATATATCCTCTAAATAGCTTATTTCTTTATAAATAGGTACAATAACGGCAACCTTTTTCATAATGTGATGAGATTTAAACTATTTCAAAAACGGTATCAAGATTTTTGTAACAACGTTCTTTTTCATAATTGATGCTAAAAGCAGCAAAGGCATTTTTTGCCTGTTTTTTATATTCTGATTCGTCTGTTAATAGTTTCATGATATTATTTCCGAATTCAACGGGATCATCACTAACCAAACAGCCATTGTCGGTCTTGTTGATCAGCCCATCGATCCCACGGGTATTACAAACGATCGGTAAGCCATAAGATAGCGCTTCTACTACTTTTATCTTGGTTCCAGTGCCCGTAAGCATAGGGCATAGTGCTACTTTAGCATTTTGGTAATAGATTGACAAATCTTCGGCAAAGTTTACGGAAACAATATTCGGCGCCTTTATTGAAAGATGCTCGTTTATCTGTCCAATGACGCATATCTGCACGTTGGTTGGTAATAACGGATACACATCCTTAAAAAACCAGTTGGCGGCTTTTTGATTATGTACATTATCGCTGGCTACATAGACCAGATCAAACGACTTTTCATTAATATCATGAAGATTTTGAGGTTTATCAAGCATCATTGGCGCTAATACCACCTTGTTTTTACAGAATTGACTAAAAATATACTGTTCTTCGACAGAAATGGCTAAAGCGATATCAAACAAAGAAATCCTTCTGATTTCTTCTTTAAAAGATTGGCCAATATTAACTTTTTTTTGAAGTTGAGCGGTTATAAAATCATGTGTATCAATTACTTTTATCGATTTTTTTGTAAGGTGATTATCTTCTACCAATGTAGCCCAACTGGCATAATTGATAAAGATGTAATCATAATTGTTGTTTTTTAGAATTTTTTTGAAAGCCCTCTTAAACCTTAAGGTTACTAATTCAGGGAATTGAAGCGGAAAGAACCAAGCCTTATTTTGATAGAAAAAATTAGGCAGTTTATAAAAAAGCAGATAATAGAGTATGTTCTTTTTAGATGGCTTTTTTTTAATTACATAAGTCCTACTGGCCAGGCCCGCTTGCTCAAATGCTTTAATATCTGTTTCGCTCCATTTCCCGGTGAAATACTCACTTACAAAATCAATTTCAAAATTCCTTGATTTAAAATAGCTTAACATGCTTAAAGCCCTGGTTCTGTTGCCCGCATTTTTTTTTAGCGGATTATCAGGCATAAAAAATAGTACTTTCTTCATCTAGATGTTAGTCGTTAAAAGCCTGCATGTCGATTAAGCGCCTATATAAACCATTTTTGTTCATTAACTCATTATGGCTTCCGGTTTCTACAACGCTGCCTTTATCTATAACAACAATTTTATTGGCATGTTGTATTGTACTTAAACGGTGAGCTATTACAATTGAGGTGCGGTTTTTCATCAGATTATTTAAGGCATCCTGAACTAATTTTTCAGATTCTGTATCTAAGGCTGAAGTGGCCTCATCCAACAACATGATTGGTGGATTAGCCAATACAGCCCTTGCAATACAAACCCGTTGTTTCTGGCCTCCTGAGAGTTTATTTCCTCGATCGCCAACAAAAGATTGATAACCATCTTCTGTATTCTCGATAAAATCGTGCGCATTTGCGATTTTCGCTGCGGCAACAACTTCTTCCATTGTAGCATCTGGTTTGGCAAATGCGATGTTATTAAAAATGGTATCGTTAAATAGAAAAGATTCTTGATTAACGGTTCCCATTTGTGCCCTGATACTTTCGACAGTAAGCTCCCTATAATCGTGGCCATCAATTTTAATCGTTCCTGATTTTGGATCATGGAAACGGGGAAGCAGATCCATTAATGTGCTTTTTCCACCCCCAGAAGGCCCCACAAGTGCTACTGTTTGCCCTTTTTCAATGTCGAAGGTTATCGAGTTAAGAATTTGTTTTTCCCCATAACTGAATGATATATTTTGAAGGCTGATTGTACTGTTAAAATCATCCAGAACTTTCGCGTCTGGTTCATTAATCAACAACGGTTTAGTATCTATTAGGTCTAAAACCCGTTCGCCTGCTGCAATTCCAGAATGGATTCCACTAAATGAATCTGTTAATGCTTTTGCAGGACGCATTACCTGGGAAAAAATAGCGATGTAAGCAATAAAATCTGATGCGGTTAAGGCGTTTTTATCATTATGTAATATTAATGATCCGCCATACCAAACGATAATAGAAATCATTAAAACACCTAAAAATTCAGAAACTGGTGAGCCGAGTTGTTGGCGTCTAACCATTTTGCGTGTTAAGTTGGAATAGTATATATTTTCCTGGTTAAATTTGTTTTTAATTCGTTCCGTTGCATTAAAGGCCTTTATGATTTTAATCCCACTTAATGCCTCATCTAAAAAGCCAATCATTTTCGCAAAAGATTCATGCGATTCTTTTGCCTGCTGCTTTAACCTTTTTACAATTTTACTGATAATAAATGCAGAAATTGGGATTACCAGTAAAGAGAATAAGGTAAGCTTTGCTGAAATATTAAATAAAAGAATAACATATACAATTAGTGTTACAGGTTCTTTAAAAACAACCTGTAATGTATTGGTAACCGTGAATTGAACCACCTGTACATCAGAGGCTACTTTAGAAATAATATCGCCTTTTCTCTCATTGTTAAAATATCCTACATGAAGATTCATCACATTGTTAAATACCCGCTTTCTAAAGTTTAGCAACGTATGGACTCTCAGATCTTCCATATAACGCTGAGAAAAATACCTGAACAAATTGGAAAGCAATACAGAGATAACAATGATAATACAGATGTACATCAGCGTACTTTCTATGGTGTTAACCTTTATTGAATAATTAACAAAATCCCTTAACTTGCCCAATAAGCTAAATGAGGAGGCCGCTTTATCTGTTAAGCTTGGCGTTTGGCAAGCTTGCTTGTTTGCATTTAAAAGTGTTTCGAACAGCGGCGATAACAAAGCCAGGTTAAAGGTTCCGAATAGAATAGAAAGTAAGGTTGCAATAACGTAAGGTATGGCAAACTTTTCAATAGGCTTGGCAAATGATAATAAACGAAAATAAGTTTTCATTAAGTATTGTATATATAACAGAACCCAGGAAGTACCCAGTAGGAAAAAAATATAATAAAATCCGAGCAAATGTACGGTTTTTCATACATATGAATAAGATGGTGAAACCCAACAAAATTAAAATTACAATTCTTGGGTTATGGAATGGATTGAGATGCTGTTTTACGGGATGTTTCGCGTCAACCGTTGGGCTATAGAATACAGGTAAGAACTGTCATTCCAAACATTCCTGATATAAATTCAGATACTGGTTGGCTGCAATTTCCCACGAAAATTTTTCTGCTTGGGCAATTGTTTCTTTAACGCGATTATTTTGAGCGAAATCATTCATTCCTTTTTTAAACACTTCCTGCATGTGTTCAGGTTCAAAATTATCAAAGTAATAAGCCACGTCGCCGCCAACCTCTGGGAGTGAGGTGAATTTGGAGAGGAAAACAGGTTTTCCAAAGTGCATGGCTTCTATTACAGGAAGACCAAAACCTTCAGCAACAGAAGGGAATAAAAAAGCATCGCAATTTTTGTAGTACCAGGCTTTATCTTCATCACTAATTGGCCCGGTAATGTGTACCTTATCCAGACAATTATGTTTTTCTGCTTCCGCTAAAATTCGCTGCTTATGAGGTGTTTCCCTTCCAGAAATTACCAGTTCAAAATCGTTATCTTTTAATAATGCAGGTAATAAGTGAAAACCTTTTTGCACCGAAAGTAAACCAATGGTAAATAGAAATTTCTTTCTAGGCTTAAAAGCTGGCTGATGATTTTCATCTGAAACTAATTTATCGGCCCCGTTATAAATTACACTGATTTTATTTGCTGATTCAGGGAAATAGTGTTTCACATCATTTGCAACAAACTGCGAAATACATACAATTTTATCGCACTGCGCTATTAACTTGCCTAATTTTTTTAGATATACCTGGATTCTGTGTGGCTTGCTAAACTTTAAATGAACCTTATTCATGTCATGAATGGTCATTATTTTTTTTGCGTTTACTTTGCTAGGTCGTAATCGGCAGGTCTGATCAGAGAGATGAACAACTTCGAAATCATTTTTTTTCTTAAAAAATAACCGATCTAATCTCGAAAGATAAATGATATCAACCAAGCCGTTAAAAAGATATTTTGTCTGTTTGAAAAGATAAAATTTTAATTCAAACTTTCCTTTGTTTTCTTGGATTAATGCGTCGCCTAATCCTTTTCCAAATGAAAAATAGCCGCAATTGGCATCTTTCATCGAATCAAAAGTTACTAAGACCTTAGGCTTTTCCATTAATTAAATCGTGTATTTATAAGAAAAAAATTATGCAAATATAGACAGATTTAAAATTGTAGACTACTTTACAATTTTATAATTCCGGTATTCGAACAAACGCATTCCTGTTAAATCTTCAATTTTTTGCAAAACCCTCCTACGGAAATTCATTTTTGGAGTTTCCTTGGTTAAATCTTTTTCAAATTTCCAGTTTGCAGCAGCAATTCTTTCCTGCATTACCTTTGGATGGCTACCCTTAAAATGAACTAAACGGTCGGCATTGTGCATATCATAAGTTTCCTGCACGGGATAATTCTCTTCAATCCATTCTTCTGTTTGATAAAACTGATTAAAGTTCCGCACCTTACCTTGTAATCCTTTTGGAGGTTTAACCCAGCCATAATGATAAATGTAAGCATCAATTAGCTTAACCTTAAGCTTTCTGTCGTTAATTCTGAAGCCTTGCGCATCGCGATAAGATTTTACCCCTGGTAAATTTTTTATAATCCGAACCTCTCTTCTATACCAGCGTCTGGATTCAGCCAGATAGTCGTAAGAAGCATAAAAATGTTTGTATTTTAAAAGTAAGGCCTCTACATTGCTGTTGTTAAGCGCTAGCTCCATTTCTTTTTTGATCAGGGGTAGATAATCTTCATGTATGGCTTCGTCCCCTTGAATATAGATCATCCAGTCGGTATCTTTCCCTATTTCTGCTAAGGCCTTATTGGTTTCATCAGCAAAAACACGGCCGCCTTCCCTTATGCTGTCATCCCAAACGGTATCGATGGTCCTGATTTTAGGATCGATGCTTTTAACCATTTCAGAAGTCTCATCAGATGAGTTGCCCAGCGCAACTATAAAATCATCACATAAAGGTAATACTGAAAGTATGGCTTCTTTTGCTGGATAATCGTTTACAATTGCATTTCTTAAAAAGGTAAAACCGGTAACTTTCATTATGGGGATGCTTTGTAGCTGATAATTTTTGTTTATTTGTACAAAGATAGTTTTATTGATGAATACGCATCTATCCATTTTAAGCGAAGTAAAAGCCGGGAATTACAAGGTTTTGGCAAGAACATTAACCCTTGTCGAAAACAACATTACACCGGCCGATTCGATTTTAAGAGATTTAGATAGTCGGGTTAATGTGCCGGTTTTAGGCATTACCGGCCCTCCAGGTGCCGGTAAAAGTACCTTGGTAAATGCAATAGCTGGTCATTTTGTTACGAAAGGAATGCGCATCGCGATATTGGCGATAGATCCTACCTCTCCATTTAATTTTGGTTCTTTGCTGGGCGACCGTATCCGCATGGCCGGTCAGTTTAACAATCCAAATGTTTTTATCCGTTCGTTGGCTACCCGGGGCGCTCTGGGCGGTATTTCGGCGAAAACCATCGAGATGGTTGATGTTTTAAAAGCCGCTAATTTTGATCTGATTATTGTAGAAACTGTTGGTGTTGGGCAATCGGAAGTAGAAATTGCCGGATTAGCAGATAAAACCATCGTGGTGCTGGTTCCAGAATCGGGCGATGAGGTGCAGAATATCAAATCAGGTTTGATGGAGATTGCCGATTGCTTTGTGATAAACAAGGCTGATAGAGAAGGTGCAGCTATTTTTGCCAATAATTTAAAGAAAATTGTTCATCAGGGCACGAAGACTATCCCAATATTAAAAACAGTGGCCGATAAAAATACAGGTATTGATGAATTATGCGCTTGGATAATCAAGCCGCTTACTGCTGATCATAACCGAAGGGCTTTTCTGTTTGCAGAGAAAGCCTGGAGACTCATTCAGTATGAAAAAATGAAGATTGTTGATAAAAAAAGGCTGCTAGAAAAAGTCCAGGCAGCCTTAAAGCAAGACGATTTTAATATTTATCGTTTTGCAGATGAATTTATCAATAACGGTTAACCGTTTAGTTTTTTAAAATTGCTAATTGAGCACTGCAAACCGGAAATTGTAAACTGGCTAACTGTTCATAATGTCCTCAATTTCTTCAGCTTCTAGTGGAATATCGGCCATTAAATCAATATTTCCCTTTGCAGTAATGAGAATGTTATTTTCCAAACGGATGCCTAAGCCTTCTTCTGGAATATAGATTCCTGGTTCAACAGTTAAAATATTGCCTGCTGCAAATGGCGTATATCTTCCGGCAAAGTCATGTACATCAATACCTAAATGGTGTGAAGTGCCATGCATAAAGTATTTTTTATAAGCTGGCCACGCTGCCGTTTGATTCTTCACGTCTGTTGTAGAAATAAGTCCAAGATTAACCAGCTGCTCAGTCATAATTTCGCCAACCTGTTCGTGGTAGGTGTTCCATATGGTTCCTTCGCCAATTAATTTAATCGACTCTTTCATTACGTGCAATACTGCATTATATACCTGTTTTTGTCTTTGGGTGAACCGACCGTTAACAGGGATTGATCTGCTCATATCTGCATTGTAATTGGCATATTCGGCACCAAAATCAAAAAGTATTACGTCGCCATCTTTACATTCTTGATTATTATCATTGTAGTGGAGGATGTTTGCATTGTGGCCTGAAGCAATAATAGGAGTGTAGGCATGGCCTGTTCCGCCTTGACGGATAAATTCGTGGATAATTTCTGCTTCAATTTCATATTCTTTAACACCAGGCTTGGTGAATTTTAACACCCTGATAAAAGCATCGCGTGTTATTGCTGAAGCCTTTTTAGTTAGCTCAACTTCAATATCAGATTTAACTGCACGTAAATTTCGCATAATTGGTGCCGAACGTTCATAATGATGCAATGGATATTTGGCCCGCATTTTCTCAATAAAACGGATATCACGATAAGGAACTTCATGGGCATACCTATCGTTTTCATTTGTATTTAAATAAATATATTCGGCATAGTTAACAATGCTATGCAATATGTTATCAAAATCTTCTATCCAATATACCGCTTGAATACCCGATGCCGCTTTAGCCTGCTCTTTAGTGTATTTGTATCCTTCCCAAACTTTAATGTAATCGTTAGTCTGTCTTAAAAACAGGACTTCTCTGTACAAAGGATTAGGACAATCAGGATATAATAGCAATATTGTTTGTTCTTGATCAATTCCAGATAAATAAAATAAATCAGGGTTTTGCTTAAAAATAAAGTTCTGATCACCGCTTCTAGGAAATTCATCGCTTGAGTTGAATATAGCTAATGAATTGTTTTTTAGGTTGTTAGAGAATTTTTTTCTGTTTAAAATAAATAATGACTGATCAATAGTAGGATATTTCATGAAAATGGTATTTTTATATGGGCAATGGCCAAATGTAATAAAATGATTAATTACTGTGAAGTTTGGAACGGAGTTTGTATAAAAGTTTGAAAATTTAAAATTTTGTTTAATTTTGGCATTACTAAAAAATTAATCAATTAAATTGTTTAACCCTTAAAAAAGAAAAAAGATTATGAATTATTCTACTTTAAAGAAAAGTGTTGCGCTTTCTTTAGTGGCATTAACAGGAGTTGCTTCTCTTGCTGTCGCTCAAGATGCACCTGCAACAACTTCTGGCGTCAAGGTATTTGGCGGTAGAGGTCAGTACAGAACTTGGTCTATCGGTGTACATGGTGGTGTTTTAATGCCAGTTGTTGCTATCGGTGGTTCAAATGACTTCAACAAATGGGATGCTAACTTAGGTTACGGTTTAAACATCCGTAAACAATTAGGTCACTCATTCGGTTTAGAATTAAACGGAACACGTGGTAAACTTTCAGGTACTAACGAAGGTATCTCTAACCCAGCTACAAAAGATTTCGAAACTGAATTACAATATGCTGTAGATTTACGTGGTGTTGTAAATGTTGGTTCTATCGATTTCTTACGTCGTGAGAACTCAGTAGGTTTCTTCTTAACTGCTGGTGCTGGTTATATGGCTTATGCTCCAAAAGTTACTTTAGGTAATGGTAGTGTTATTGACTGGAAAGGTAAAGCTACTGGTCCTGCTGATGACAAACATGATGCTAAAGATTACGTAAAAGGTTTCTACATTCCAGTTGGTGCTGGTGTTAAATTCAAAGTTTCTGAGCGTGTTAACTTTAACTTAGGTTACACAATGAACTTTGTTGATGCTGATAACTTAGATGGAGTTTATGCAAAAGGTCAAACTAAAGATAAATTCTCTTACGGTTATGCTGGTTTAGAATTCTCTTTAGGTTCTTCTGCTAAACCAAGTTTAGAATGGACTAACCCATTAGCTACTATGTACGATGAGTTAAAAGATCCAACTTTGCGTCAAGAAGTTGAAGCATTGAAAAACCGTGTTTCTGCTGTTGAAAAATCAGTTGAAGATTTGAAAAAAGATACTGACGGTGACGGTGTTGCTGATCAATTCGATAAATGCCCAGGAACTCCTGCTGGTACTGCTGTTGATGGTTCAGGTTGTCCTCTTCCAAAACCAGCTCCAGTTGATTCAATTCCTTCAAATGTAACTGGTTTCGAAAAAATCGGTTTCGATTTCAACTCTTCAGTTTTAAAAACTGAGTCTTACCCTACTTTAGATAAATTATCTTCAGTGTTACGTGAAAACGGTGGTAAAGTAACTGTAAACGGTTACGCTTCAAGCGAAGGTACTGCTGCATATAACTTGAAATTATCTAAAGACAGAGCTAACTCTGTTAAAACTTACTTAGTAAACTCTGGCGTTAACGCTAGTCAAGTTGCTACTAAAGGTAATGGCGAAGCTAATCCAATTGCTTCTAACGATACTGAAGAAGGTCGTATCCAAAACCGTCGTGTTGAAACTGCTAGAAACTAGTATTTCAATATAAGATTTAAAAAAGTCCTGATGAAAGTCAGGACTTTTTTTATGCCTTTTAATTTTCTGTGTTACGCTTTTTAGCTAAGTTTGTGTTATGTACTTCTTTAGAAAAAAGGACCCAAACAGGCCAAATAATATCAATCTGAAAATTATGCATTTTATAAATGCATTGGCCATCTTAATTTTTCTTGCAGGTATCATCTACAAGCTAATCCAATGGCTTGCTAAATAACCCCAAAATTGTATGAAACAAATTATTAAAACAACCAATGCTCCAGCTCCAATTGGACCATATAGCCAAGCTGTACAAGCCGGCAACTTTTTATTCGTATCAGGCCAGGTAGCCATTAATCCCGAAAATGGAGAATTAAATATTGGTAATATTGAAGAAGAGACACACCAGGTAATGCGTAACCTTAAAGCAGTTTTGCTTGAAGCAGGTTTAACTTTCGATAACGTAGTAAAGTCTACTATCTTCTTAAGCGATATGGGCACCTTCGCTCAGGTAAACGAAGTTTATGGGCAGTATTTTACTGCTGATTTCCCTGCGCGCGAAACGGTTCAGGTTTCGGTATTGCCTAAAAATGTTAATGTAGAAATTTCTGTAGTTGCCATTGTAGGCTAATTTTGGCAGATAGTAAAAACAAATATTTTATTGCTGGCATTGTTCCTTACATTATCTGGGGAACAATGTCTATACCTTTGCGTAACATAAAAGGTTTTCCGCCACACGAAATTTTATACTACAGGATATTTATTTCCATTATCGTTGTTTGGGCAACTATTTTTTTGTTCAGAAGAGAAGCGCTGAAGAATGATTTCAATTTCCTAAAATCATTAAGCGCCCCTAAGAAAACAAGGCTATTGTTGCTTACCGTAGTGTCGTCATTTTTGATCACGGGAAACTGGTTCACCTATATTTATGCCGTAAATAGCGTAAGTTTAAAAGCAGCCGCCTTTGCCTATATGGTGTGCCCACTGTTAACTGCACTCTGTGGATTTATCATTTTAAAAGAGCAGTTAACAAAGGCTAAAATCATTGCCCTGATGATTGCGTTTATAAGCATCATTTTATTGGCAACAGGCTCTTTAAATGAAGTAATGTGGGCCATTATCATCGCATCTTTTTATGCCTTATATGTTATTGTGCTAAAAGTAATTAAAGATGTAGATAAGTTTAATTTTTTGGGCGTTCAGTTAATTTTATCAGGATTAATAATGCTTCCGTTGTATTTTCTTAATGCTGCGCCTTTTCCTACCGAAACCTTCTTTTGGTCGCATATATTGTTGATTGCCATTGTATTTACCATTATTCCGCTCTTTTTAAATTCGTATGCACTGTTGGGCATGCCTTCATCGGCCCTGGGTATTTTGATCTATCTCAACCCCATAGTTGCATTTACCGTTGCATTTCTCTATTTTAAAGAGAAAATAGATCTGCATCAATTTTTTGCCTATTTGCTTTTGCTGCTATCGATCGTTATTTTTAATGCGCAGTTGCTAAAGAGTGTTGTTTACAAGAAACAGTAAAATATTTTGTTTAATTCGGTATTAGATACACCTGTTGAGTTTTTAAAAGGCGTTGGGCCAAGCCGTGCCGATGTTTTGAAAAAGGATCTCGGCCTGTTCACTTATCAGGACATGCTTGCGCACTATCCATTCAGGTATATCGACCGTACAAAATATTTCAAGATTAACCAGATCAATCCTGATTCGCAATATATCCAGATTATTGGGCGTGTGATCAGCAAAAAAGTAATTGGCGATAAAAGAGCTAAACGTATTGTTGCTGTTTTTAAAGATGAAACCGGAATTATGGAATTGGTTTGGTTCCAGAGCCTAAAATGGGTTGATGATAATATCACTGTTGGCACCGCTTACGTGGCTTTTGGTAAACCAACCATCTTTAACGGTACATTCAGCATCTCGCATCCAGAAATGGAGCTGTACCAGCGCAAACAGGTGGGGCGAGGGAATTTAACCTTACAGCCGGTTTATAACTCAACAGAGAAGCTTAAAAAGTTTAATCTTGATTCAAAAGGATTACAGCGTTTAATCGCCGGCTTATTGGATCAGATCATCCCTCAGGTTCCCGAAAATTTACCACAATACATCATTGATAAGTATCAGCTGCCAGATAAAAGATTGGCGCTGCTGAATATTCATTTTCCTAAAAATGTAAAGGATTTAAGTGCAGCACAAAGACGCCTTAAATTTGAAGAATTATTCTTCATCCAATTACAGCTTTTGCACAATAAACATTTACGCCAGTTAAAATTTAAAGGTGTAACTTTTGAAAAGGTTGGTGAAAAAGTGAACCGCTTTTATAATGAGTTTTTACCTTTCGAATTAACCAATGCGCAAAAGCGGGTGGTTAAAGAAATTAGGATAGATACACAACGGGGTGTGCAAATGAACCGGCTTGTACAGGGCGACGTAGGAAGCGGCAAAACTGCGGTTGCACTGATGAGTATGCTTTTGGCAAATGACAACGGCTATCAGGCTTGTATGATGGCTCCAACGGAAATTTTGGCCCGCCAGCACTATGCCTCTATTACAGAACTTGTAACCAACGATCTGGTGCGTGTTGCTATCCTTACAGGAAATACCAAAAAGAAGGAGCGTACCGTTTTGCATGAGCAATTGGAGAATGGAGAAATCGATATTCTGATCGGGACACATGCCCTGATTGAAGATAAGGTTCAATTTAAGAATTTAGGGCTGGTTGTAATTGATGAACAGCATCGTTTTGGTGTAGAGCAGCGCGCTAAGCTTTGGCGGAAAAATATTATTCCCCCACACATCCTAGTGATGACCGCTACGCCAATTCCGCGTACTTTGGCCATGACCTTATATGGCGATCTTGATGTTTCGGTTATTGACGAATTACCTGCGGGCAGAAAACCGATAGAAACCAAACACCTTTTTGAAGGCCAACGCCTCAGGATGTTCGGTTTTATGAAGCAGGAAATTGCCAAAGGCAGGCAGGTTTATATTGTTTATCCTTTAATTAAAGAAAGCGAAAAATTAGATCTTTTGCATCTCGAAGCTGGAATTGAGCAGCTGAGCTATCAGTTTCCTAGGCCTAATTACCAAATGAGTATTGTACACGGACAAATGCCCAATGCCGATAAACAGTTCGAAATGCAGCAGTTTATCGATGGTAAAAGCCAAATTATGGTGGCCACTACCGTAATAGAGGTGGGCGTAAACGTACCTAACGCTTCGGTAATGGTAATTGAAAATGCAGAACGGTTTGGGCTTTCACAACTGCACCAGTTGCGTGGTAGGGTAGGCCGCGGTGCAGAACAGTCTTTTTGTATATTAATGAGCGGGAATAAACTGAGTAAAGAAGGTAAGATTCGTTTGGAAACAATGGTAAGAACCAACAACGGCTTCGAAATATCAGAAATAGATTTACAGTTGCGCGGCCCTGGCGATATTACAGGAACTCAGCAAAGCGGCGTTTTAGATCTGAAGCTTGCCGACCTGGCCAAAGATCAGATTATTTTGTCTGAAGCACGTAACACCGTAATCGCACTTTTTGAAGACGATCCGCAGCTGGCAAAGCCCGAAAATGCAATCTTAAAAGCTTACCTGCAAAAATTAGAAAGGGGCATTTCTTTCGAAAAAATAAGCTAATCTTGTATTAAGTTTAAACTCTTCTAATTATTATAATTTTCTTCTCTTCCTATTTTGCAATAATATTTAGTGCTGTATTATTAGTGCTACTTTGCGTAGTTTGAAATTATTTTTTTACTAATCAGCCCCTTATAAATATTATTTTACCCCCTTTTTTTTACCTCCTAATATTCCTATCTTGCGTGTAACCAAATGTGAACTGTAGCGTCGGCAAGTCCAAAATTAGGTACATCGTACCTTGTAATTTTTAATCCCAAAAATGAATTTTGAACTAATTAAAGCCGATTTGATATGGTTAACAATGATTTATTGGCGTAATTAGAAGGGAACCTTAATTTTTTTGATGTTAAGTGATGTAAGCGATTATGTCGATAAGTCATGTATAATTGATTTGTGTAATGACAGTTCGATATTACTTATGAGTATTAAATTATAATACAATTATTATCTAACCAAAATAAATTGAAAACTATGAAAAAAAATCTATGGAAGACTTTTGCCAGAAGTAGCATGTTTCTTGTTTGCGGTGGTTGTCTCGTTTTTTCGCCGTTTACCAGCATGTCTGCTAAAGCATCATTGCACGAAAAAGAACCCTTTGATTTTTACAGACCTCCGCTTGAGGATATTATTGTGAAGGGACAGGTTACCGATGCTAAAGGTCCGATTCCTGGAGTAAGTGTTAAATTAAAAGGAGGTGCTGCAACTACCGTAACAGATGCTTCCGGAAAATTTAGCATAAAAGTACCCGAAGATGCTACTTTAGTATTTACCTATGTAGGTTATGTAGATCAAGAGATTCAGGTAAAAAACCAAAGCAATATTAATGTCCGTTTATTAGAAAACAACCAAAACTTATCTGAGGTAGTGGTAGTGGGTTACGGAACCCAAAAGAAAGCAGTTGTATCTGGTGCTGTAGCCTCGGTTAAAGGTACAGAATTAGCCAAATCCTCTTCAGTAAACTTAACCAATTCATTGGCTGGTCGTTTACCTGGCGTTACGGCACTGCAAGGAAGCGGGGAGCCTGGATACGACGGCTCGACGATCCGGATTCGCGGTATAAATTCGCTGGGTAATAATAATGCCTTAATTGTAATCGATGGAATACCTAACCGGGCAGGTGGGATCGAAAGATTAAATCCGAACGATATAGAAAGTGTATCGGTGCTAAAAGATGCATCTGCAGCTATTTATGGCTCGCAGGCTGCAAATGGAGTAATCCTCATCACTACTAAATTAGGAAAATCTGGGAAACCACAATTTTCTTACGATTTTAGTTATGGCCTACAACAGCCTACACGCATACCTAAAATGGCCAATTCTACTCAATATGCTGAGATTTTAAATGAACTGAATATTTTCGGCTCCGATCTTAATCCAAATGAATGGTCGGCAGCATGGAATAGTTTTAAAACAACAGGTACTTATTTGTCTACCGGCGGTAAAACGATTAATGCTGCTTACAAACCAGATGAAATCCGGAAATTTGGCGACGGCTCAGATCCTTTAAGGTATCCCAATACTGATTGGTTTAAAACTGTTTTTCAAAATTGGTCGCCTCAACAAAGACATAATGTTCAGATTAATGGTGGCAGTGAAAATGTGAAATATCTGGTCTCACTCGGCTATCTTGATCAAGATGCATACTATAAGAATTCTGCTACTGGCTATCAGCAATACGATATGCGTTTTAACCTGGAAGCAAAAGTAAGTAAATATATTACCACGACATTGGGCGTAACTGCGAGAGAGGAAAACCGCAATTTTCCGACGGTTAGTGCGGGCGATATATTTAGATTTTTAATGAGAGGACGCCCTAATGAAATAGCCATATGGCCTAACGGTTTGCCAGGTAGGGATATTGAATATGGTTATAATCCAGTGGTTTCTACTACTGATTTGACAGGGTACAATAAAGATATCAGAGATTACTTTCAAACAACAGGTAAAGTTGAAATTAAAATCCCAGGTGTAGAAGGATTAAAAGTAACCGGAACAGCAGCCATAGACAAATATTCTGGAAGGCAAAAAAACTGGCAATTACCATGGACACTTTACGACTGGGACAAGAAGACTTTTCAAGCGGATGGGGTAACTCCGGTATTAACAGGTACTGTACGCTCTCAATATACCGATCCAAGGCTTAGAGAAACAGCTGGTGGTCAATTGGCTGTAAATTTAACGGGTATGATCAATTATGATAAAAAAATCGGTGATCATACCATAGGATTAATGGCTGGTGTTACCCGCGAGAAAATAAAGAATGATGGTTTTACTGCATTCAGAAGATATTTCCTGTCATCGGCAATTGAGCAATTATTGGCGGGTGATGAGAAAGAACAGTCATTAGGTAATAATCCTGGCGACCCGAACAATTTATTCAACCGTGCACGATTAAGTTATTTCGGGCGTGCTGGCTATAATTACAAAGAAAAATACCTGGCCGAATTTCTTTGGCGTGTAGATGGTTCTTATATTTTTCCGACAGCCAAGCGTTTTGGTTTCTTCCCTGGCGTATCAGTAGGATGGCGCTTGTCTGAAGAACCCTTTTTTAAAGACAATGTTAGGTTCGTTGATAATCTAAAATTGAGAGCTTCTTGGGGACAAATGGGTGCTGAGGCCTACTTCGGAGATGCCTTGCAAGAGTACCAGTATCTCAGTTTGATGAACTTTGGTAGTTATGTTTTTAATGATTTGATTACAAAATCATTGACCGAAGGCAAGGTGCCTAATTTAGATTTCGGATGGGAAGTTGCTAACAATACGAACATTGGTTTGGATGCATCCTTTTTGAAAAACAAACTCTCTCTTGAGTTCGATTATTTCTACAATAAACGTACAAATATCCTGATCAGCAGAGGTAGTTCAGTTCCAGAAAGTTCAGGGATTACAGACCGTTTACCGCCTGTTAACTTGGGTAAAGTAAATAACAAAGGTTTCGAATTTAAATTAAGTTATAACGACCACGTAGGTGATTGGAATTATGGCGTGAGTGTAAATGGTGGTTATGCTAAAAATAAAATCATATTTTGGGATGAGACACCGGGTGCCCCAGAGTGGCAACGTTCTACCGATAGGGTAACTAGCTCGTGGTTGGTATACGATTATGATGGTGTTTTTAAAGATCAGGCAGAAGTTAGTGCCAATACGCTTAATTATAGTGCACTTACCGGCAATCTTCGCCCTGGCGACATGAAATTTAAAGACATTAACGGTGATGGTAAAATCAATGCAGATGATAAAATACGTTTAGACAAAAACGGAACACCAACCTTCACCGGAGGGCTAAACTTGAATTTGCAATATAAAGGATTCGACCTTTCTGTACTTATCCAGGGAGCCACAGGTGGGATGCAAATTGTAGGGATAACTGAATCTGGAGATATCGGCAATTTCTTGGAGTGGTCGTATCAAAATCGTTGGAGTATCGAGAATCCGAGTTCAGTAAACCCACGTTTATCAAACAGGGGCGCTACCTATTATACCGATAGTAATAATGCCTTAAATAATACTTATTGGTTGCGCAGCAACAATTACATCAGGCTAAAAAATGTTGAGTTGGGCTATACGTTGCCAACCACATGGGTTGAAAAAATTGGACTAAATAGTGTACGGGTTTATGCAAATGGCCTCAACCTGGCAACGCTTGATAAAATCAAGATATGGGATCCTGAATCTACCAACACAAGTGGTCAATACTATCCTCAGGCCAGGGTAATCAACATGGGAATTAAGGCCGCTTTTTAAAAATGTATAACAGTTTATCAATTACATTGAAACCATCATACTTTTCAAGATCACGTAGTGAATATTTAAATCATGAAAGCTTCATCGTAGTTGAAAATAAATTTAAAAGGATGAAAAATATGAAAGCAACAAACAAAAATATAAATCTATATATATTGGTTTTTATAACTTTTCTTGCAGCTTCTTGTAAGAAAGATTTTATGGATGTAAACCCGCCCGATAAAATATCTTCGGAACTGGTTTGGAAAGACCCTGCACTTGCGCAGGCTTTTGTAAACGATATCTATAACGGATTGGGAAATGGTGGTTTTTCAGAAGAGATGTTAGCATCAGTTTCTGACGAAGCCTTGTTTACGCACCCTACCCGTGGTATCGATCTGGTTAATAGTGCTACCATCAACCCATCTACATTGGGGTGGGTTAATGATACCTGGGCTTATAAACAAATGTATAACCGCATCCGGGCCTGCAACATTACCATCGAGAAAATTACTAGTGGAGATAATGCACTAACCAGCCAAACGTTAAAAGATCAGCTGGTGGGTGAAGCATATTTTTTACGTGCTTATTTTTATCAGCAGTTATTACGCTTTTATGGAGCAGTACCTATTATAACCAAAACATATGCTTTAACTGATGATTTTAAAATAAAACGCAACACTTACGAAGAATGTGTGAATTTTATTATTAAAGACTGCGATGAAGCCAATAAGCTGTTAACAGGTAAAACACTCGATAAAGGCCGTACTACAGCGCTTGCTGCGCTGGCATTAAAATCTAGAGTGCTGATTTATGCCGCAAGCGACTTGCATGATAGAGCGAAACTTAATGCAAAAATTACAGGAATAGCTGCGCAAAAATTAGATTTCTTAAGCTATGCGAGTGGTAATCAGGCAGACCGTTATAAATTAGCCCAAACTGCTGCCAAAGCCGTTATGGATTTAGGTACTGGTTATAAATTAAATCTTTCAGCTCCTGCTGCGCTAACAGATGGCCGGTTAAATTATAAAAGTATAGCTATGGGTGGAGCAAGCAAGGCACCAAATATAGATGCGTCAGCTGCATCTGAACTTATTTTTGCCCGTTATTTTATCATTCAAAGCAATATCAAACATGCACAGCAAAATGGCCCGAACGGTTACCATAACTGGGCTGGAAATACGCCAATTGGGTTATTGGTTGATGATTATGAAATGATGGATGGGACAAAGTTTAGTTGGAACGATCCAGTACAGAAAGCAAATCCTTATGTAAATAGAGATCCAAGGTTTTACGCTACAGTTTTATATGATGGTGCAGGTTGGAAACCCCGCGATAAAGCATCCGGTAATGTCGATCCTGCCAGTCAAATCCAAACTGGAGTATACGATTTAATGGATAACAATACGAGAATTGACTTTAGAGGTTTAGATACACGTGCAAGTTCTATCGAAAACTGGAACGGTAGCTGGACAGGTTATTACTACCATAAATTTATTGATCCAGATCCAACTATTGTAGATGCCTCGATGTCGCAAAATGTGCCTTGGCCTTTCTTTAGATATACCGAAGTGGTATTTAATTATATCGAGGCGAGTATTGAGCTCGGCGAATTGAGTAATGCTACAAACTGGTTAAATAAAATTCGTTTCAGGGCGGGTATGCCTGCGGTTACAGCAACAGATCAGGCTGGCCTTAGAGAGGCTTACCGCCATGAGCGCCGTATAGAAATGGCCTATGAAGAACAACGTTATCACGATACGCGCAGGTGGTTAATTGCTGGCGAAACACTGGGCAGAAAGGTTACTTATATCAAAGTTACCGGTAAATTTAAACCAGGTAAAACGATGTCTGCCCCTTACCATTACGACCCTACTGTATATGATTATACTTATAGTCCAGTGGTAGAAAATGCACAGGAAAACAGAAGTTGGGACAATAAACTTTATTTCAGGCCATTTAGTCGCGATGAAGTAAACAAAAATAATTTACTGGAACAAAACCCCGGTTACTAAGCTAACCAATCTAGATACCCGATGGATAATATTATTCATCGGGTTTTTTATGCAATAATATCTGGAGCTGGCCGATCGGATATTTTTACTTTTTAATAGAAAAAACAGGTAAGCTTAAGCCTTTGGCCATTCCCTTATTTAATTTTCAAAGCGTAGTTTTGCAAATAAATTTTTTTCTGTGGCAGATTCAGACCTCAATTCGGTTATTACAAAACCAGATCCTTACGCCGCATTGCGCTTTAGGGAGTTCCGCTCTTATTTAGGCATGCGTTTTTTCTTCACCTTTGCCTATCAAATGCAGGCAGTAGTGCTTGGGATTTATATTTATCACGTAACAAAAGATCCATTGGCCTTAGGGTTTGTAGGCCTGTGTGAGGCTATTCCTGCTATAGGGATTGCATTATACGGAGGTTATGTTGCAGATAAGAGCGAAAAAAGGGGCTTATTGCTCAAAGTATTTGGAGGCGTATTTCTTTGTACCCTCATTATGCTGCTGGTAACATTACCGCAGTTTAACCTTGGGCAGTTCGATATTATTTTTACCCTGTTTAATTTTAAGGTGAATCTAATTGCCTTAATTATGTATGTACTCGTATTTGGGATGGGGATATCAAGAGGGTTTTTCGGTCCGGCTACATTCTCTTTAATGGCTCAGATTTTACCAAAAAACCTTTATCCAAATGCGAGCACCTGGAGCAGTTCGAGCTGGCAGATGGCTTCTATTTTAGGGCCGGCAATAGGAGGAATAACTTATGGTTTCTTCGGTATTACCATCACTTATATCGTAATTATTTCTTTTGTATTTATAGCCCTTATCTGTATTTTCTTTTTAAAAGTACACCCTCCGCAGTTTGTGCCCAAAGAAAATATTAAAGAGAGTTTGCTTAAAGGAATAAATTTTGTGTTTAAAACCAAAATGATGGTTTGGGCAATGAGTTTGGATCTGTTTTCGGTGTTTTTTGGTGGTGCGGTAGCCATATTGCCTGTGTTTGCAAATGATATACTAAAAGTTGGACCCGAGGGTTTAGGCTTTATGCGGGCCGCTGTTTCTGCAGGGTCTGTTTTTACCATGCTTGCTATGACGCGTTTTTCGCCGATGAACAAACCATGGCGAAATTTATTGATCGCCGTAACCGGTTTTGGCTTAAGCATCATCTGCTGGAGTTTATCTAAAAATTTCTACTTAACGCTCTTCTTTCTCTTTTTAGAAGGCTCTTTTGATAGCGTAAGTGTAATCATCAGATCAACCATTATGCAATTGTTAACGCCCGACGAAATGCGCGGACGTGTATCAGCAGTAAACAGCATGTTCATTGGGTCGTCGAACGAAATCGGAGCTTTCGAATCAGGCCTTACCGCAAAGTTAATGCGTACTATCCCATCGGTAGTTTTTGGTGGAACGATGACATTGGCAATTGCTGGAATTACATGGTTAAAAACGAAATCTTTAACGAAACTGAGTTTGCAGGATATTAATGAACAAACCAGCAAGGCTGTTTAGTTACTAAAAGAGTTGTCAACTTTAATAGCCAGTTTGCCAGAAAGTTGACATTCTGGAATTTAATAATAAATTAACTATTTATTGTGCCTTTGCGTCTTGGTGGTGAAACAAAAAAATGGTCTGTGAGGGCACGGACCATGGCGATAAGGAAAATATTTTATTGCAAATAATTTGGGCATGCCCCTAATCCCGATGAATCGGGAAAGGGCCGGGCTATCCGTTGCAATCTTTTTTGAAGAAAAATCAAAAAAGGATTTCCACTGCTATCTCTCATGCAAAACCCATAGCGGTAAAAAATGTCAGTTATGGGTTTGCCCAGGCCACCTAAACCCGATGGCACGGATGCCGATAGAGGGGATTTGTTATTTTTTTATCAATAGCTATCGGCAGGAGGAACAGCGGGACGGAACCAAACCGAAGAAAACTGGAATTGCTTTCCAAAAAAATAGACTTATTCTACCAACAGTATTTGTTTTTGAATAAGAAATGGTCTGTGAGGGCACGGACCATAGCGATACTATACTGTGTGATTAGCTAATGAGCCATCGGCCACGAAACATTAAAACTTCTTGTTCTTACCCCAGATTAGATAAATAATGGAACCTAAAAAGGGGGCAAGCAGGATAATGATAAACCAAAGTACTTTTACCGAGAAACTGATGTGGTTGTTTCTCGATATATGGTACAATGCCGCTAATATTAATGCCAGCCAAAGTATGGCTGCTATAATAATGATAATTGCAATCTGGTTGCTTTCTATTTGAGCTAGTAACATAATTAAAAAAATTGTTCCTAAGCTTCAACAACTCTTTCTCCAATTTGTTGGCGCCACATGGCTTGATACAAACCATTTTGTGCAATTAGTTCTTCATGCCGTCCTTGCTCAATAATATGGCCTTTCTCTAAAACATAAATTTTATCAGCATGTTTTATGGTCGATAAACGATGCGCAATCAAAATGGTAATGTGATCAGTTAAATTTGAAACCGAGCGAATGGTTTTGGTAATCTCTTCTTCCGTAATCGAATCCAGCGAAGAAGTGGCCTCATCAAAAACCAAAATATCTGGTTGGCGGAGCAGTGCTCTTGCAATTGATAAACGTTGTTTTTCTCCTCCCGAGACTTTAACACCACCCTCGCCAATTAAAGAATCCAAACCTTTGTCGGCACGGGCCAGTAAAGTTTGACAGGCTGCCTGGTTTAAAACCTTATAACATTCTTCATCTGTAGCATTAGGGTTAACAAACAACAGGTTTTCTCTTATTGTACCCGAGAACAATTGCGTGTCTTGCGTTACGAAACCGATTTTCTCGCGTAAGGCATCAAGATCGATATCGTTACTTGGAATACCATTGTATAAAATCTCACCATCTTTTGCCGGATATAAACCCACCAATAGTTTCACGAGTGTGCTTTTTCCAGAACCTGATGGGCCTACAAATGCAATGGTTTGCCCGTGATGGGTTTTAAATGAAATATTATCTAAAGCATTTCTATTGGCTGTTAGGTGTTTGAAGCCAACGTTGTTAAAGGTTAGATCCTTAATTTTTGCTATAGAAGTTGGATTCTCTGGTTTTTTATCAATTGGTGTACTTAGAATCTTTTTAAAGTTACCTAACGAAACTTCAGCCTCACGCCAGGTTAAAATCACATTGCCCAGTTCTTGTAGCGGTCCGAAAAGGAAGAACGAGTAAAAAAGGAATGAGAAGTACTGTCCGGCAGAAATCGTATTGTCGAAAATAAGGAGCAGTAAAACCAGTACCATTGTACTGCGGACCAGGTTAACGGTTGTGCCCTGAACAAAACTCATACTGCGCACATATTTCACTTTTTTAAGTTCTAAACCCAAAATTTTGTAAGTGGTTTTATTCAGCCGGTCAATTTCCTGATCGGCCAAACCTAAACTCTTAACCAGTTCGATGTTTCTTAACGATTCGGTGGTAGAACCTGCTAAAGCTGTGGTTTCGCCAACGATAGAGCGTTGGATGGTTTTAATTTTGCGACTTAAAAACCAGCTCACGAAACTGATGATCGGAATAGCTGAAAAATAAACCAGGGTAACTTTGTAGCTTACCGAAACCGAATACACGATAACGAAAATCATTCCGATTAAACTTACAAAAAGGATGCTGATAAAGGCGGTGATAAACTTCTCCGAATCCAAACGTACTTTTTGTAAAATACCCAATGTTTCGCCACTGCGTTGATCTTCGAAAACCTGATAAGGCAGTTTTAGAGAATGTTGCAAACCATCAGCATACATTTTTGCGCCAACTTTTTGAACAATCACACTGGTGAAATAATCCTGAAAGTTTTTAGCGATACGCGAAACCATGGCTGCACCAATAGCCAGCCCGATTAAACCCAGCGAACCCCAAAGGTATTGGTTATAGGTTAACGAATCTTTTTTATTGATAAAGCGGTCTAAAATCCGACCGGTGATGTATGGATCTAAAAGTGAAAAACCAATATTTATGCCTGCTAGCAATAACGCTAAGGCCACAATCCATTTGTGGTTTTTCAGGTAGTTAAGTAATAATCCCATTAAGTTTTGTTGTTTGTTAATGCAAACATAAAAAAAGGGAACGGATAAAAATCCATTCCCTTTTTTTATGACTTTAAGCTAAGAAACTTAGCTAAATGTTTGTTAAAAACCGTAACGTAAACCAATTTGAGCCTGCCAAGGGTTTCCGGTTGGTGTTACAATACCAGTATTGTTTACGCGGTAATTGTAATTAGAAGTTGCGGCGTCAAAGCCTGTTACAGCATATAATGCCTGCGTACCTAAAGTTTCCGTTGTACCCCATGTTTTCTTAAACAAATTGGCTACGTTAAACAAATCGCCAGAAATTTCTACCTTCTGGTTTTTACGAGGGCCAAATTTAAACTCATAAGCCAGTCTTAAATCGAATGTGCCATAGAAGCCATTTATACCACCATTGCGCTCAGCAAAGGTACCTTCGTACTTAGTGATATAATCTTTCAAACTCTGGCTTGCAGCGCCATTATCCAATAAGGCTTGTAAAGCAGTTCTAAGTGCAGCTGGTACATTGGTATTTGATCTGTTGAAGATGTAGGCTAAATCATTTGTTGCCACGAAATCGCCATTGGTATTTCCACCAGATAGTAAACTATATCTGGTACCGCCAATGCCCGAATAACGAATCCCAGCTTTAATACCGTAGAATGATGGTAATGTTCCGTAAACTACAACTTTGTTTCTAAATTGACCATTTGAGTAAGTCATTCTGCTTAAATCGCGTGGATCATCAACAACAGGTAAAGATAATGTTGCTGAGTTAGCTACGTTACCATTGTACGATGTGTTATCTTTTGTATCATTCCAGGTAAAACTAGCCGAAATTTCTCCATCTTTAAAGTATCTCCAGGTACCATCTACAACTACTGCAAATTGATTTACCTTGCCCTTGCTGTTCATCTCTAATACTCTACCAAACTGATTAGTTAAACGACCTCTTTTCCAATCTGTAGTTCCATTACCTGTAATGATACTGTTTGCAGGCACATAAACTCCTCTGTCTCCTTCGTTCGATAATCTGAAGAAAGGATCGGCAACCATATTTCTATCTACATACATATAGTTATTACGTGCTAAAGTTGCATAACCGGTAATACCTATACGTATTCTATCATTTATTAATTTGTTATAAGATAAGTTTGCTTTATACACTACTGGTATTTTCGCATCGTCAGCATAAGTATTAATGGTAGGGATTTGTAGTGCCGGTAGCGTTGGTGCTGAAGCAGTTCCGTTTCTGTAGCCAATAAAGTTAGGAGTAGGTACACCTGTACCTGTAACATCAACCGTTGCAAAATGTTTACCATCAAATGTTAAGTTGTTAATGGTTACATAATTGTTCACATCTGATCCAAAAATTCCGGCGCCTAAGCGAACGTAATCAGTATGTTTTTCATTCACATCCCAATTAAACTGGATGCGAGGCTGAATTAAAAACTGCTTTAATTTATGATCTGTTCTTACACCTATGGCATCAAATAATTGCTGATTTAATGGTGAGGTTGGGTACTTGCTATAATCTAAACGTAAACCACCTGTAAAATCTAAACCTTTACCCAATTTAGTTTGCATTTGGCCATATACTGCTGTATTCCATAATTTGCCGACAACAGTTGGATCAGCAACTAAAGGAACTTCTCTGTAATAACTGATTGGTGTTAAATTATCGAAGTTTTGTAAAGCGGTTGGATCGGTTGCTCCTGTGCCTGATCTGTTAAAAGTAAAACGACCATTTACTTCACTACCATACAATGATTTTGCATGGGTGTACATGATATCTACACCAAAAGTATATTTAATTTTATCTGTGTTATAATAGAAATTATCTACCAATTGCAACACGTTATTGGTAAAACCTTCTTGTCCGAAACGGTGACCGCCAATTTGAATAGCTGTTAATAAACTGCCAGTTGGGGTAGTAGATTGTAAATTAGAAACAACCGCTCTTGGTATAGCAAAACCTAATTCATCATTTTGCGTACTAGCCTGGTAGGTGTACAAATGCTGCAATTTTAATTCATTGGTAACTTTGCTGCTGATTGTTGAACGTAAGGTAGCCAATAAGCTATTATCCACGTTTTTATCATTTCCATAACTTTCGTAAAAGTTGATGGCCGTATTGTCAGCTAATCCTAACGGATTTCTGTCGTTGGTATAGTTATCTCTAACGGTTAATAAATTTTTATCATCAATCTGCCAATCTAAACGAAGGAAACCTGCATCGGTGCCTCTCTTTTTTGGGAAAGAACCAAATTGTGGAGTATTAGCTACACCATATTTTGATCTTGCAACAGCTAAAAAATTATTTAGTGTGCTGTTTGTGATGTTGAAACGGGCTACATCCGCATCCGAGTTAATATCGGCAATAATTAATGGGCGAGAATCTCTTTGATGATCCCAGGCTGCAAAATAATGTAATTTATCTTTTATGATCGGGCCACCTAAGCTAAAACCATACTGATAAGTTGAAAAATCATTAGTTCTTCTATTTCCTCTGATGTCATATTTACTTGCAAGGAAATCAGCACGGTTATAAGCAAAAGCACTACCTGTAATTTGATTTGTACCAGATTTAGTTACAGCACTGATTGTACCACCACCTGAACGACCTAAACTTACATCGTACTGATTGGTTACTACTTTAAACTCACGGACACTTTCAATTGAGATAGAATATGGCGCACCACTACGGCTGGTTGTACTACCTGCTGAAGTTGGGTTTTTCGCTGTCATACCATCAATGGTGAAGTTGGTTGACGAGCCTAACTGGCCAGAAATTCCACCGGGACCTGATAGCGGAGATAAGTCTGTTAAACTTGAAAAGTTACGGCCATTTACTGGTAACAAGTTCATCGTCTTCGATGAAATTTCTGTTGAAGCACCAAATTGCTGCACTTTATTTCTTAAAGCTGATCCATTAACTGTGATACCATCAAGTGTTTTCGCATCTTCCTGCATGTTAACCGCTACGATTACAGCATCGCCCTGGTTAAGCATATAACCTGTTCTGTTTTGCTCTGCAAAGCCAATGTATGTTGCTTTAATGGTGTAGGGGCCACCTAAAGGAAGCTCTTTAAATGTGTATTCTCCCTGAGCGTTTGTTGATGTTCTGGTGGTAAAACCAGTAGAGTTGTTTTTGATTTGAACAGAAACACCTGGGATGGGCTTCTTTTGATTATCCGTTACAATTCCGGAGATTGATGCTTGGGTAGTCTGTGCTATAACCGAATTACTGGAATAACATAAAAACAGCATCACTGCAATAAGTAAATTTTTCATCATCATTTGTTTTTTTAACGGTTATGAAGCTTGCCTGAGCCTGTTTTTTTGCTGCTCAGGCAGATTTCATTATGATTTGTTCTGATTTTTTATGATGACAAAGATGTTAATGTGCTGTTAACTGAATCCTGATTTAATATTAATAATAGGTTTAGTGTGTTGGCATTTTGATTGCTGATGTTAAAATAAAAAACGGCCGATAAATCAATATCGGCCGTTTGTGTTAAACTGGTGTTAACTTATTTCTTCTCAACAATATATTTATCACTAAACTTTTTATCCAACTGTTTGTGCAGGTTATCAAGATTAATATCCCTGCCTTGAATAAAAGCCTGCTCCACTTTGTTGGTGCGCATATCCAAAGCGTCGCCAGCTGAAATAAAGAAAGTAGCATCTTTGCCCGTCTCAATACTGCCTGTGCTTTTCTCAACGCCCATCGCTTTTGCAGCGTTTAAGGTAATGGTTGATAAAGCTCTTTCTTTATCCAAGCCCCAGGCCGTAACCGTACCCGCCATAAAAGGCAGGTTGCGTTGTTGCCAGTAACCATCAATACTCAATACTACATTTAAGCCTGCATTGGCCAATATTGCAGCATTTTTGTAAGGCATATTTACATCGTCATCATTATTGTTAGGTAAAGCATGAGGCTGTTTCACCACTAAGGTAATGTTGTTTTCTTTTAAGAAATCGATGATCAGGTAAGCTTCATCTGCCCCTGTAATTACCGGGGTGATGCCAAATTTCTTGGCGAAATTAACGGCTGCAACAATATCTTTCTGACTTTCGGCCGCGATAAACAATTTTTCGTTACCGGCGAATACTTTTTTCATCGCCTCGAAACGGGTATTAATTGCATCTGGTTTGCTCATTTCAGCATAAGCTTTTGCCTCGGCAAAGAAAGAAGTTAACTGCGCAATGGCAGCCTGCGTTCTTTCGGCTAAGCTTTCTGGCGATTGTTGTGGCCTGCCGAAACCACCAAAACCGCCTCTAAAACGTGGCGTAACAGGCCAGGCCATGTGCATGGCATCGTCTGTTTTAAGGGCTGCATCTTCCCAGTTCCAGGCATCAAGCTGAACAACTGACGAACTGCCCGAAACCGTGCCGCCTTGTGGAGTTGGTTGCGCCATTAATACGCCATTGCTACGTAATGTAGCCGGAACTTTCGAGTCGGTATTGTAAGCCACAATAGAACGGATGTGTGAATTAAAATCTCCGATCTCCTGAAAATCCAATGTTGCTTTTACAGCTTCAATTTCGGTTAAACCCAGGTTTGTGGTTGCAGCAATAAAGCCTGGGTAAATGTGTTTACCTGTAGCCACAATGCGCATTACATCATCCTGTGGTACCTGTCCGTTAGCGGTAACCGAGATAATTTTTCCGTTGCCAAAAAGGATGGTTCCGTTTTCGATCACTGTTCCATTGCCAACATGTACGGTTGCACCTGTTATGGCAATGGTTTTGCTTTGTTTTTTAGCTGGCGATATGTTCGCCTGCGCAAAACACATCAGGCTCGAAGCCGAAAAAGCCAGACTGAATAAATATGTTTTCATGTTAGTGTGCATGTTCTTTCTCGGTTAATTCTGCTGAATAGTTTTCTAAGGTTTCGCAATTGTACAGACGTGGTGCATCGCCCAATGGACGTTGTGTACGGCCACCTTTGCTTTTGCTCTCTAACATCTTCTGGATCAAGCGTGCTTTTTCTGTCTGTTGAGCTTTGATTACCTGAGCATCTTTCTCGATATCCCAATAAGCAATACCATCTACAAAAGTTTTCTCTGCCCTGGCATAGATAGAAAGTGGATTGGCGGTCCAGATCACCACATCTGCATCTTTACCTGCTTTTAAACTGCCCACTTTATCGTCGATGTGCAGCATTTTTGCCGGGTTTAAGGTTACAAACTTAAAGGCATCTTCTTCCGGAACGTTACCGTATAATACCGATTTACCAGCTTCCTGGTTTAAGTGACGGGCCATTTCGGCATCATCAGAGTTGAAAGCCGTAGTTACACCAACATTATGCATAATTTTTCCATTGTAAGGGATGGCTTCGGCCACTTCGTTTTTATAGGCCCACCAATCAGAAAAGGTAGAACCTGCAATGCCGTGTGCTTTCATTTTATCGGCTACTTTATAACCTTCTAAAATGTGTGTAAAGGTGTTGATCTTAAAGCCTAAGCTGTCTGCCACATGAATTAACATATTGATCTCGCTCTGCACATAAGAGTGGCAGGTAATGAAACGTTTGTTGTTCAAAATCTCAACAATAGCATCTAATTCTAAATCTTTACGTACGCTGTTACCTTTTACGGATAATGCTTTTTCATATTCTTTTGCACGGGTAAATTCATCCACAAAAGTTTGCTCAACACCCATACGTGTAACCGGGAAACGGGCACCTGTGCCGAAATTGCTTTGTTTCACGTTTTCGCCCAAAGCAAATTTAATGAAGCCATCAGCACCTGCAAATTTCAGTTCCTCTGGCGATTTGCCCCAGCGTAGTTTGATCAATTGCGACTGACCACCGATCGGATTGGCAGACCCATGCAGGATTTGTGAAGTGGTTACACCACCGGCCAGCTGGCGGTAAATGTTTACGTCTTCAGAGTTGAGGATGTCGGCAACGCGTACCTCGGCAGAAACCGATTGTGCACCTTCGTTTATGCCGCCTGCGCCTGCAATGTGCGAGTGCTCATCAATAATACCAGCGGTTACGTGTTTACCGGTAGCATCGATCACTTTTGCGCCGCTTGCCGAAAGGTTTTTGCCAACCGCTTTAATTTTTCCGTTTTCTAAAAGTACGTCGGCATTTTGGAGGATTCCATCTTTTTCATTCGTCCAAACGGTACCGTTTTTAATTAAAACCGTTTCTTGTTTGGGCAGTTCAGTGCTTCCGAAAGCCGAGAAAGGGTAAATTACCGGCCCCATGGCCAAAGTGCTTTTTGGCTCTTCTTTTTTAGGTGTTTCTTTTGCGGCTTCTTTATAAGTTGCTGTAAATTTTCCCGTAGTGCCGTCAGCCAGAGCCGATTCGCCTTTGATGGTAACCGGATTTGCCGAAGTAATGTAACCGCTTAAACGGACATCACCCTTAGGGTTTTTCTTTAAATTGAAATTGATGCTTATCCAATCGCCATTTCTGCTAAAGGTTGCTGTGGTTTTTACACTATCTACACCAATTCTTTCAATAGCTGCTGTCGATCCGCCACCTGTACCCGTAATTTTTAGGGTTAAAGCACCAATACCATCAACGTTTAAATTATAAGTGCCGCGTACATCGCTCACATCCATTTTGTTAACAATGAAACGTTTGCCCTGTACCCAGTTTTCGAAAATAATGTTTCCGTTTTTGAACAGGTTATCAGATGAGATTAAAAAATTGGCTACTTTTCCTTTTTCCAGGGAACCAACTTTATCGCTGATGCCCAAAAGTGAAGCAGGAATTTCGGTAACCGATTGTAGGGCCTGTTTTTCAGTTAAGCCATTTTCTATCGCAGTGCGGATATTTGCCCAAAAATCGCGACTGTTCTCCAGTCCGAATGCCGTTAAAGCAAATTTAATCCCTGCTTTTTCCAAGCTGGCTGGATTGGTTGGTGCCAGTTCCCAGCCTTTCATTTGTGATAAAGTGACGTTTCTGGCCTCTGCCGGATCTTCAACATCATAAGCTTTAGGGAAAGTTACTGGAATAATTAAACTGGCTCCGGTAGCTTTAACCTCGTTTATGCGTTGGTATTCATCACCTGTAGATTTAATGATGTATTTTTTGCCAAATTCTTTTCCGATTTTATCAGCACGCAGGATGTTCTGCCATCCATCAACTTCAAAAATCTGTGGCATGGTCTGTTGCTTGCCAAATTCATCCAAAGAAATGTTAAACTCATCTTTTTGTTTGCCATACCATTGCGCATCATAATAGGTTTGGCGCAATAAAGCAATAGAGCCCATTAATGAGGTTGGGTAATCGTTTGATGATGTTCCTTTGTTAAATGAATAGTTTGCTGCGGTTTGATCTTTTAAAAATACGCTGTTATCTGCGCCTTCGTTTAAAGTTACAGCAGCAGAAACGCCGCGGGCAATACCATCGCGATTAATTACGTTTACACTACCAAAGCCTACCTTACGTAATTCATCTGCTTTTTTGCTGTCGGTAGAAAAGATGCTTTTTACATAAGTTTCCGGCCTGATTGATTCGTTCCAGCCATAAGCACCTTTTTTGGTAGATACGAAAATAGACTGACGCTGACCGCCGAAACCACGCTGTTGTGCAGGTGTTTCGCTAAGGCCATAACTGGTAAAGGCATCAATTAGGGAGGGGTAAACAAATTTTCCTTTAAGGTCTATTACCACATAGCCTTTAGGCACGGCTAAACCGGTGCCAACACCCTGTATGGTTTGTCCTTTGATTAAAAGTGTGGCATTTGTTAGGGTTTGGTTGGCATTAACTACTATGGTTGCATTGGTAAAAGCAAACATTCCAGGTCGGGTATCGAAAGAACCGTTAACAGGAAAGGAGGTTTGCTGGGCAAACAGAAATGTAGTAGAAAATACCAGCCCAATGGCGAGTAAAATTTTCTTCATAATAAGTTTAGTGTTTTTTTTGTTTAAAACTAATATAAATAAGCGTTCAATCTGTTGAATATCCTATTTTTTACAATTAATGTCTATTTTTGACTAAACATATTTGATAAAAATGTACAACATCTTAAAATCTGCGCACTCCGGATGGCGCTACATCGTATTAATTCTATTGGTTATTGCTGTAATCAATGCTTTGGCTGGTTGGTTTGGTAATAAAACTTACACGGAAGGTAACCGTAAGCTGAATGTATTTACGCTGATCAGTGCACACATTCAATTCCTGATGGGTTTGGTGCTTTTTTTCTTAAGTCCATTAACAAAATTGCCGATGAGCGATGCCATAGGCCGTTACTTTAAGGCTGAACATACTTCAATGATGCTTATTGCCATTATTCTGATTACCATTGGTAATGCAAAATCGAAAAAGGTAACAGAAGCTGTTGCAAAACACCGCACCATTGCTGTATTCTTTGGATTGGCATTGATCCTGATTATTGTTGCCATTCTGCTTATGGTTAAAGCTGTGCCAGGAAGATCGTTTTTTGGGGTTTCATAGCCAATTGCAAAGTAGAGGGCTGGGCGTTTGGCGCATAGCGAAAGGCATAAGACTAATTAGAGATTATGTCATGATCCAATCGACTCCTGCCTTCCTGCTAAATTTATTTTCATAATTATTTCCATTTTTGGAAATTCTTTATATTTTTGTTGCTCATGATCAACAATATACATACATGGCTTTGGCAAAGTAATTCGAACGAATTGCGCTGGCTGCGTATGAACAAAATATAGTTTATCAACCTAAACCTTATTAAAGAACCATTAAAGCCCGGCGTAGAACCACACGCCGGGCTTTTTATTGTTAAAAAATACGAAATGCAAACCTTAAGCCCTATAGCTTACACCATTTACCTTTATCATGTATAAAATTAATACGACTTACAAAAAAATGCTTGCCGATACCACAACGCCAGTGAGCATTTATTTACGCTTACGTGATGTGTATCCTAACAGTATCTTGTTAGAAAGTTCTGATTACCACAGCAGAGAAAACTCGATGAGTTTTGTTTGTGCCGATCCGGTAGCGGGAATTATTTTAAAAGGATCGCGATTGGAGACTTATTTCCCTGATGGCGCTGTAGAGATTACCGAAAGTAAAAACCTGATTGAAGAAATTGCCGATTTTAAAGATAAATTCAGCGAAACGGAATTACCCGAAATCAAATTTATTTCGAGCGGTCTGTTTGGCTATTTTACCTGGAATGCAGTACAACATTTTGAAGATATAAAGTTTACTTCTGAAACACCAGAGGGTGAAGAAATTCCGGAAATGCAGTATCACCTGTACCGTTATATCATCGCCATCGATCACTTTAAAAATGAAATTACCCTTTTCAAAAATACTTTCGAAGGAGAAGAAGAGGGCGGGCTTGAAAAAATGGAGTACCTGATCCAGAATAAAAATTACCCTGAATATAAGTTTCAACTTCGTGGTGAGGAAAGTTCGAACCTAACCGATCAGGGATTTATGGATCTGGTAGAGAAACTACAAAAGCATATTTATCGTGGAGATGTTTTTCAGATTGTGCCTTCAAGAGCATTTAAGCAAGCATTTTCTGGTGATGAATTTAATGTGTACCGTTGCCTGCGTTCGATAAACCCATCTCCTTACCTGTTTTATTTTGATTATGGGAATTTTAAGTTGTTCGGTTCTTCACCCGAAGCGCAGATTACCATCAAAAACAATTCGGCCAACATTTTTCCAATCGCAGGAACTTTTAAACGCAGCGGAAATGACATCGAAGATGCTGAACAGGCCCGTAAATTAGAACAAGACCCGAAAGAAAGTGCAGAACATGTAATGCTTGTTGATTTGGCCAGAAACGACCTTAGCAGGCACTGTAATCGTGTGGAGGTAAAATCTTTTAAAGAAGTACAATACTATTCGCACCTGATCCACCTGGTAAGTAAAGTGAGCGGTCATTTGCAGGAAAACGTAAGTGCTTTTAAAGTCGTTGCAGATACCTATCCGGCAGGTACCTTAAGTGGTGCGCCAAAATATAAAGCCATGCAATTGATTGACGAAAACGAAAAGCTGGGCAGGAATTTTTATGCCGGTGCAATTGGTTTTATGGGCTTTAATGAAGATTTTAACCATGCCATCATGATCAGGACGTTTATGAGCAAGAATAACGAACTGCATTACCGTGCAGGCGCAGGTATTGTGGCCGATTCTGTTCCCGAAACTGAAATGCAGGAGGTGAACAATAAAATTGCAGCTTTGCGTAAAGCGGTGCAAATGGCAGAGGGAATATAGTTGGGAGTGAGGAGTTTTTAGCTTGGAGTAAAATCCGTTAACAGGAAATAAAATGGAAAATATAGATAAAAAAACCGTCTTAGTAATTGATAACTATGATAGTTTTACCTACAATCTTGTGCATTTAATTAACGAAGTTGGTTATGAAGCAGAGGTTTGGAGAAATGATAAATTCGATCTGGCTGATGTAGAAAAGTATGATAAAATTTTACTTTCACCTGGGCCGGGCATTCCGGAAGAAGCAGGCTTGTTGTTGGATGTAATTAAAACTTATGCGCCAACGAAGAGTATCTTTGGGGTATGTTTAGGCCAGCAAGCCATCGCCGAAGTTTTTGGCGGTACTTTATTGAACCTGGGCAGACCAATGCACGGAATTGCGACACCGGTAACTGTTGTAGATGGCGATGAGCCTTTGTTCTGGGAATGCCCGCAAACCATAAATGTTGGTCGCTACCATAGTTGGGTAGTGAGTAAAGAGAACTTCCCTTCGTGTTTAAAAATTACAGCAAGAGATCATAAGAATGAGATCATGGCGTTAAGACATGAAACTTTGGATGTACGCGGGGTACAGTTTCACCCAGAAAGTGTGCTAACGGAGTATGGGAAACAGATGATGGAAAACTGGTTAACGACCCCCTAGCCCCCTGAAGGGGGAATGAAAACCCAAATAACTTAAAGTTTAAAATTGATTATAACAGAAATATGAACGATGGAAAGTCAAAGTCCCCTTCAGGGGATTTAGGGGTGAACATATTAGATAAAATCGTATTACGTAAAAAGGAAGAGGTTGCAGCTGCCAAAGCTTTGGTTTCTGTACAGGATTTAGAAAATTCGGTACATTTTAACCGAACGCCTTATTCCTTTAAGGAGTTTCTATTGGCCGAAGACCGTACTGGCATTATTGCTGAGTTTAAGCGCCGCTCACCATCAAAAGGGTTAATCAATGGCATTGCCGATGTTGCAGAGGTAACGCAGGCTTATAATGCTGCAGGCGCATCAGCGCTTTCGGTATTAACGGATGTAGATTTCTTTGGCGGTAAAACCGACGATATTCTGGCAGCACGGGCGGCAAACAATATTCCGATCTTAAGAAAGGATTTTATGATCGATGAGTATCAGATCCTCGAAGCAAAAGCTTGGGGCGCTGATATTATTCTGTTGATTGCCTCAATATTAACACCTCAACAGATTAACGATTTCGGAAAGTTTGCAAAAGATTTAGGTTTAAACGTGTTGTTAGAAGTGCACAACCTGGAAGAGTTGGAACGGAGCATCTGCCCAAATCTGGATGCCATTGGTGTAAACAATAGAAACCTGGGCGATTTTACAGTAGATATTCAGACATCGTTCGATCTGGTAAACAAAATCCCGAACGAATTTTTAAAGATTTCGGAAAGTGCGATCAGTAATCCACAAACGATCAGGGAATTAAAAACCGCGGGTTTTAACGGATTTTTAATTGGCGAGAATTTTATGAAGACTGACAACCCAGGTGTTGCAATAAAAGAATTTATAGGGCAGATATAATCAACAGACTTCCGAAGTCTCAAAGGCCAAAGCACAGGCAAACTTCGGAAGTCTTTGCGACTTAAAAAGATTTACACGTTCGCAAATTTCGTATATTTGCCTCAATTACATGGGAAAACAAAAGACATATGATACTGCCGTAGTGCAGGAACGGGCAATTTTAGTCGGAGTGGTTACGCCAGGCGAAAAAGAAGCCCAAACAAAAGAATATTTAGATGAGTTGGCCTTTTTGGTAGATACAGCCGGGGGGAAGGTAGAGAAAGTTTTTACACAGAAAATGCTTAAACCAGAGCGTGCTACATTTGTGGGTACGGGAAAATTGGAAGAGATAAAAGCTTATGTAAAATCAGAAGAAATTGATGTGGTGGTTTTCGACGATGAATTATCGCCGTCGCAACTGCGTAACATCGATCGTGAACTTGGAGTTAAGGTTTTAGATCGAAGCAATCTGATCCTTGATATTTTTGCCAACAGGGCCCAAACTGCACAGGCAAAAACACAGGTAGAACTGGCACAATTACAATATGTTTTGCCACGCTTAACCGGTATGTGGACTCACTTAGAGCGCCAGAAAGGTGGTATCGGGATGCGTGGTCCGGGTGAAACCCAGATAGAAAGTGATAGACGGATTATTTTAAATAAAATCTCTTTGTTAAAAGAGCGTTTAAGAAACATAGATCGTCAGAACGAAACGCAGCGTAAAAATCGCGGACAGTTAATTCGGGTTGCTTTGGTAGGCTATACGAACGTTGGTAAATCGACCATCATGAATATGCTGTCGAAATCGGAAGTATTTGCGGAAAATAAACTGTTTGCAACTTTAGATACAACAGTTCGTAAAGTTGTGATCGAGAATTTGCCTTTTTTACTTTCTGATACCGTTGGGTTTATCCGCAAGCTGCCTCACCATTTGGTAGAATGTTTTAAATCTACTTTAGATGAAGTACGTGAAGCTGATTTGTTGATCCACGTGGTTGATGTTTCGCATCCTAACTTCGAAGATCAGATTAATACAGTCAATGAAACCTTGAAAGATATTGGCGCGATTGATAAAGACATGATATTAGTTTTTAATAAGATTGATGCCTATGTTTCGCCAGAGCTTGACGATGAAGAAGATGATGGCAAGCTCACTTTGGAAGACTTTAAGAAAAGCTGGATGAGCCACGATAAAGTGCCTGTATTGTTTATATCGGCTACCGAAAAAGAAAACTTAGAAGAGTTTAAAACATTATTGTACGATAAGATTAAAGCTGCGCACGTGGCAAGATACCCGTATGATAGTAATTTGTTATATTAGATTAAATTCCGTCATTGCGGTGCGAAAATAAACCTCGCAGGTTTTTAAAACCTGCGAGGTTTCATCACAATAACGATAGATAAATACATTATGGAAAGTAAACGTCAGCAGAAATTTGCAGGAGTATTACAAGAGGAGTTAGCACAGGTTTTTCAGCGTGAAGGTGCTGCATTTTTGCCTAATACATTGGTAACCATTACCCGTGTTCGGGTTTCGCCGGATTTGGCAGTGGCTAAAGTTTACCTGAGCTTTTTTAATACCAATAACACCACGCTTTCTATCAATACAGTTAACGCACATTCGGGCGAAATCAGGTATAAACTGGGAAGCAGAATCCGCCATCAGGTTAGGGTAGTGCCAGAGCTTACTTTCTTTGTAGATGATACGAATGAGTATGTAGAGCGCATGGATCATCTTTTCGAGAAGATTGCAAAAGAGCCTAGACAAAAAGACGAAGACAGCGAATAATCTTTGTGAGGAAGCTAAGGGAACCCGTTAATTTCTTCACTCATTTTATACCGGCATTAATTGCAATTCCGGCTGGTTATTTATTGCTCCAGAAATGCAATACACCTATTGAATATACTGCTGCCTGGATTTATAGCATTGGCACTTTTATCCTTTTTGGCGTAAGTGCTATGTATCATGGTTATCCGGCTACCGATTATGGTGTACGTTTTTGGCAAAAATTCGATCATTGCTGCATTTATCTAATGATAGCAGGTTCTTACACACCAACTGCTTTGCTGGTTTTTGATGACTGGTTACGTTGGAGTTTGTTCGCAATCGTATGGGTTATCGCTATTATAGGTTGCCTGCTTAAAATCTTTAACCGATTAAAAAGCACGGCTATCTCATTGTCTATCTATATTTTAATGGGCTGCTTAATTGTGCCTTTGCTACAGAAAATGCTAGGTACGTTACCTATTGGCGCTATTGTCTGGTTAATGTTCGGTGGTGTTTTTTACATTGCCGGAACTTATTATTATGCAAAGGATAAACAGCTCTTCAGGTGGATGCACAGTCACGAACTTTGGCACCTGTTTGTAATTGGAGGAGCCTTATCTCACTATATTTATAACTTCGTTTATATTTTTAAGTAGATTATAAATGCAAACTTTTGAGCAGATTATTCAAGCGAATGCTTCATTGATCCATAAGGTGGTTGATTTTGATGTAGAACGGGATCAGCTTTTATCTTTAGATTTTACTGCAGCAAACACTGAGTTAACGGATAAAATTCTGGATAATACCGATTTGTTTTCTGCTTGGGTAAATGGAAAATTAATTGATAATAATGCCCGTTATGGAATTGGCGGTTATGACGAACACCGCACCATATATTCACGAAGTGCTCATTTTAATGCCGGTGAAGGAGCTCGCAGGTTACATTTAGGTGTTGATATCTGGGGCCCAGCGGGGACATCGATCTACAATTTTTATGATGCCACTGTTCAAAGCTTTGCCAATAACAACAAATTTGGCGATTATGGCGCAACCATTATCTTAGCTTACGAAATTGATGGTTTTAAGTTTAATGCGTTATATGGGCATTTAAGCCTAGCTTCGTTAAATGGCCTTAAGGAAGGTAAATTCATTCCTGCCGGGGCCAAAATTGCAGTATTAGGCTCAAAAGAAGAGAATGGTTACTGGCCACCACACCTTCATTTTCAATTGATCGAAAATATGCAAGGATTAAAAGGCGATTACCCTGGGGTTTGTAGGTTTAGTGAGCGAGAAAAATACCTGGCAAACTGCCCTGACCCGAATTTGATTTTAAAGGCTACGTTTTCTTAGTTTTTAACCACCGAGAACACAGAGAAGGCCACAGAGCCCGCAGAGATATTTGTTTGCGATTGTCATTTCCAGAAGTCATTCTTAGAAAAAACATAGAAGTTATGATGACAAATATAGGCGGATTGTCATTTGCTTAACCAAAGGAAATGATGGTCGATTTTTTAAATTCGTCATTGGTGACTTGATTGGAACCACGAAGTGCTAATCGACGATAATCACGATCTTACTATTTAAATGTCAATTAAATCTCTCATTTTCTCTGTGAAAAACTCCATGTTCTCTGTGGTAAAATATCAAGCTCCCATACAAAAAACTTTGCGTTCTCTGCAGTTAAAACCGTAAATTAGTATAATGAAAAACCTGTTGACCCTTTTTTTACTTTTCTGCTGTTCACTGGCCATGGCCCAGGTTCAGTTTAAATCGGGTAAAAGCGGTTTTGTAAACTTCCTGAGAGAGAATACCATTTATCCGCAGTTCTCTAAAGATAATTGTATTCAAGGAACGGTAAATGTGAGCTTTAAGCTTGATGCACAAGGGAAGGTTTATTTTTCGAAAATTAGCAAAGGAATATTATCTGATCTGGATGAAGAGGCCCTGCGCTTGGTGCGTTTAAGCAGCGGTAAATGGCAGGTTCCGGCAGGTTACGATACCACAGTTTCGATTGTTGCGCCGGTTAATTTTAAACTTTCGGGCTATAATTGTGAAGGGAAATCAAGCGAAGCCATTCAGGAAGCTATCCGTACTTATCTAGCTGAAGAAGCCTTAACCAACTCGGTAATTAATTTCTATAAAAACATCGACCAGGCAAAACCCGGACAAGAGGTTCAGATTATTGCCATTAAAAACCAGTTGGGCATTGATGATGAATACTTGGATGACCGGATAAAAATGGCCCTAAAAAAAATAAAACAGGGTGATAAACAAGGTGCCTGTGAAGATTTTTTATTTGTTAAATATATGGGGAGTAAAATGGCTGATGATTATTTAGCAAAGTATTGTAAGTAAATGAAGAACACCACAAGATTTTTTGCCTTACTGGATATCATCAGCATTGCATTATTGGCTAAACAGTTTTGGCAGATTTTAACTCACCTGAACGAAATCCCCGATCAGATCCTTTCGCAGGCCAAGGTTGTTTTATTGTTGCCCTTATTTGTGTCGCTTTTTGTATCGGCAGCGGGTTTAATCTTATTTAAGAAATTCGGTTTTATTACCTACTACATTCAATTCCCTTTTCGTTTGGTGGTATGGATATTTTCCATCGGCTTTATTACTTATTTACCAGAAGCGTTAAACCTCGGCGAACGGTGGTTTGATATTTTGTTCCGCATCTGTTTTATTGCCGAATTCTTCAGATTGTATTTTACCATTAAAATTCACCGTTCATCCTTCTGATACCTCAGGTAAAACCACCGTTATGGCTGCAGGTAGAATTTTTGCTTCAACGGTATTCACCCTGCCAATGTATTCTCCATCAACCTGAAAGTGTGCTTTATGTTTCGAAGAAACCTTAACCTCAGCGGTTTGAAATACTTCTATTTTTTTAGGGTTGAAAGGTAATTTGGTGATCCATATCTTTAGTATTTCAAGATATGAGTAATCTTTTACCAAAACCACTTCGAAAAGATCATCGTCTAATTTTCCGTCTGGGTTTATTTTTAATCCAGAACCGTACATGGTTGCGTTTGCAATAGCCACCATTGCCGCTTTAGAAGTGATTGTTTCACCTCTTAGGTTCAATTGCACGTCCATTCTGCTGTGGTTCCATAAAGCATGCCATGTAGCCTTTGCATAACCCCACATGCCGCGTTGGGGCAGGGAATCAAATTTCTTTACCAGGTAGGCATTAAAACCTAAATCGGATAAATGGATGCAGATTTCGTCGTTGAGTTTAACCACATGGATTTTTTGCAAACGGCCTTCATCCAAAATGGCTAAAGCAAGTTCAATATCAGTCGGGATACCTAATTCTTTCGCCATTCCATTTGCAGAACCAGCAGGGATTATTCCAATAGGCGTTTCGGTATGCAACAGACATTCGGCAACCAGTTTTAGGGTGCCATCGCCACCAACGGCCACCACACGATCTGCCTTCGCAGCTTTAATCCTTTCTTTTATCTTCGCTAAAGAGCAGTCTTCCGGTAATTCGAAAAGATCGATCTCCGTTTTTTTTGCATCGAAATGGGTAGAAATTACTTCCTTTAGATTAATGTCGTGACTGCCCGAGCCTGGATTGATGATGAATAATAATTTCATGTGTTACCTTATGGTTTACATCACAAACAACTTTTAATAAACTCTGTTTTAATACAGATGAATAAATCTGCTAGTGTTAAGGTATATCATGGCTATGGCCACGCACACAATTTGGTTGTTTATGGTCATGTTTTTAAACGCAAGGCAAAAACACAGCAGGTTTACAGCAATAATTTGTTTGTTAATATTGCACATCTTTTAAAGCTCTTTATCTTAAAACCTTATGCTTTTGTTGAGGTGCGTTTGCAATTTTTTGATCAAACGGTTTACAATAAAACCGAAGGGGATGGCTTTTTTAAGTTCGAATGGAAAGCTGAACATGATGTGCCTGCAGGCTGGCACTTTGTTAAGGTAGAAGCTGTTGATAAAAACGGGAAAGTTTTAAGTGCAGGTGAGGGGAAGGTATATGTACCGCACATTACGCAATATGCCTTTATTTCGGATGTGGATGATACTGTGATGATTTCTCATTCGGCAACTATAGGGCGGCGGTTGAGAGAGCTGTTTATCAAGAATCCACATACACGTAAAACCTTTCCTGATGCGGCCAGTCATTATCAGCAATTGGCCATGTCGCACACTGAATCAGATCAGCCCAATCCTTTTTTTTATGTAAGCAGCAGCGAATGGAACCTTTACGATTATTTGGTCGAGACGTTTAGGTTTAACAAGTTGCCTGACGGTGCTTTTCTTTTAAATACATTAAAGCGGTGGAAAGATTTAGTCAGAACAGGTAAAACAGGACATGAAGGTAAATTATTGAGGGTAATGCGAATTTTAGATGCCTTTCCCAACCAGAAGTTTGTGTTTTTTGGCGATAACTCGCAGCAGGACCCAAAAATTTATTCTACAATAGTGGAGAAGTATCCAAAAAATATCGAAGCGGTCTACATTCGCAATATTCGTCCTGAAAAAGAAGCAGAAGCGGGGGAGTTTCTCAAAAAAGTAGAAGGTAAAAATGTAAAAGCTTGCTTATTTAATGAAAGTAAGGAAGCGATTGAACATTCTAAATCAATAGGATTGATCAAATAGTTTTGGAGCAGAATGGTTGTGCTCATCGGTTTCGACAATCCCGCTTTCCTTCCTGCCCCGATGAAGTATCGTGGGCATCCATTCAATCGGGGCTAAGAACAAAGTTTTTTGCTAGTGGAAACTGGCCACAGTTTAATAAACCTGACAGAAGCGGGCACCGAACGTAGAGAGGTAAAGCGGATGGCAGGGCTTTCGGGTCCGATAAACACAGGACCCTGCTTTTCAGAAAAAGCAATCTTAATAGCGGTTGTTGTAAGATTGCTTCGTGCCTCGCTATGACGAAATAGAAGAATTACCCCCAAATCAAGAAATCGATTTTCCGAACGGTGTAAAAGCTAAATTCATTAATTTAAAATGCTGGCGCCCAAATGGAATACCCACAATGGTAATGCAAAGCAAAATACCAAAAAACAAATGGGTTAAAGCAATCCAGAAACCGCCGCATAAAATCCAGATCAGGTTCATGATGGTAGAAAGGCAACCTGTGTTTGATGAAGTGTCAGTTATTTTAACGCCAAAAGGAGCAAGGCCTACAATGGCAAATTTAAAACATTGGATACCAAAAGGAATCCCCACAATGGTTAGACAAAGGATTAAACCTCCAATAATATATTCGAAGAAAATAAAGATACCGCCAAAAATAATCCAGATAATATTGCCTAAAAAGTTCATTATGTTTTTTAGTTTAAGATTTAATAATGGATGTTTTGTTACAATTCATTTAATACATACTCACGTATTCTTCGTAATTTAGAATCACACACAAAAGAAACACAACATGAAAAAATTAATTCTTGCAGCGGCACTTGTCGCCTGCTTTGGGCTGTCGCGTGCCAAAGCCCAAAATGTAAATGGCTTTAAATTAAGCGATATCAAGGTGGAATACATTGAGGTCAAACCGATTTACAACGGTGGCGATACCTATATTGCCAGGGTAGATTATGGGCAAAAATTCAAAAGGCCTAAGGAACTGAACGTAAGAGACGACGATGGAAACGATTTACTTTTCAATTCCCAGATGGATTGCCTCAATAAACTGAAAGGATATGGTTATGAACTTTTTAATACCTATACCGATCAGATTGATAAAGATAGCAGTAGGCCTGTATATGTGTTAAAAAGGAAGTAAATAATAAAGAAGTCAAGTTTCATAGCCTGTAGCTTATTAAACTTGACTTCTTTATAATATCTATATAAAATCGAGTGTATTAAACTTTTTATTCAGGATATCAGCATTATTTACATCCAGCCATTTATCTAAAATGGTACCATAAACCTGTCTGAAATCCAGTTGATATTTTAAATCGCCGGTATCCAGATCACTTAAATTAGGTGCAGCATTAAAAATCCCTTGTTTTTTCAATTTCCCACCAAAAACAAACATATTATTTGCCGTTCCGTGGTCGGTGCCGTTACTGGCGTTTTGTTCTACCCTACGGCCAAATTCGGAGAAGGTAATTACCAAGGTATCCTCCAGTTTATTGTTCGATTTTAGGTCTTTCAAAAAAGCAGCCATACCTTCACTATACTGTTTAAGCAGATTGCCTTGTTGACCAATTTGATTTACGTGGGTATCAAAGCCACTTAAGGATACATAATAAACCCTTGTTTTTAATCCCGAAGAAATAAATTTAGAAACCGTTTTCAATTGGTTTGCAAAACCCGAAGTAGGGTAAGTAGATTTCGACTGATAAATTTTGGAGGTATTCTGTATGTAACTGGCAGAGGATGAAGTTTCGATCATCGTTTTATACAAATAGCCTAAATTATCTTCATCTAAATGTTCCTTATCATTCTGCAACATGGCCTTAAAAAACGGATCGTTCGTATTACGGAACAAAGCTGCGGGATCTTTTAATGCAATTCCTTTTTTGGTTTGCCCTTTCATGGCCAGAGAAAGCGAGTCGTCTACTTCTATTGCAGTATAAGGGAATTTGCAGGTTTGGCAATTGCTGTCTAAATAACGGCCAATCCATCCGGTTGATAAGAACTGATTGCTGTCGCTACCCGTTTGCCAAATATCCATCGAACGGAAATGCGAGCGGTCTGGGTTGGGGTAGCCAACATCGTTGATGATGGTCATCCAGCCTTGGTCATAAATTTCTTGCAGGGCCGCCATGTTCGGGTTTAGCCCTTGCATGTCGTTCAATCTAATTACCTCTTCAGGTTTAATGGCAATACTTTTTCTTTTTTGGTAATAAATATCATTTCCAAAGGGAATAACTGTGTTTAAGCCGTCATTTCCACCAGAAAGCTGTACCACAACTAAGTTTTTGTATAGGCTCAGCTCATCAAGCGCCATGGCCTCAAACGGTTTCATAAAAGCCGGAACAAATAGCGAACCTGCTGCAACAAATCCTGTATTTCTTAAAAAATTTCTTCTGTTCATCTTGTTAATATTTTGGTTCAATGTTCATTCGTCAATAGTTCGTTGGTTTGGGTGTTCAGCTAATCGGCTATTGGACCATCAACCATTGACTATTAACACAACTGATACTCTGGCATACTGGTAATTTCGACTGCAGTACTTCGCAATCCTTTATTATCGCTTACCATAGTTGTTATTTTTGCATTTAATTTCGGTTGCAATAAAAACTCTGTAAGTTCCAATGGCGTTAATCCTTTTGGTAAAGTATCTAAAAATTTAGGCCAGTCTGCATTTGCGTTTACGTATGATTTTGGTTTCATGTTGGCATTTGCATTGGTGGTAGCTGTTCTGCTTAACGCAATTACGGCTTCATCTTCAGGATCGGCTTTGCCGCTGAAGTCGATTTCCCCGTCATTTAAAACAAGTGAAGGAATCCGCATCCTTAACATTAACGATGAACTATCAATCCAGCTTTGTCCGCCAGGCCAGCCCGCTACATTAGGTGGGTTAAATAAATATTGCCCCAAACTGCTTTGCAGCTGTATTAAAACCTGTGGTTTGTTATAGGTAACATAAAACTCGCGACTTAAGCCTACTAAAAATTCGGCAGGTGATTTAATTTTGGTGCCTACATTTTCAGGGCTATAAAACCAATCTGATGTAAACATTTTTTTCATCATCGAGCCAATGTCGTATTTCGAGTTGTAAAAATGTGTGGCAAGTTCTTTAATATGATCCTCATTCGGGTTATCGTTTACGAAGAATTTATATACTTTCCTGGCGATAAACTGTGAAGTTTCTGGTTTTTCTAGAATAATATCGATGATGTTTTCGCCTTCAAAATTCCCGATTTTACCGAAAAAGGTTTTTGTTCCAGGATCGTGCAGGTTTTGTCTGAAAATGAACGAGCCATCTTTGTCGTACATCCAGCCGGTAAATGAGCGGGCAGATTCTTTAATGTCCTGCTCGGTATAATTTCCTCTTCCCAGGGTGAAAAGTTCCATGAGTTCGCGGGCGAAGTTCTCATTTGGTTTACCTTTTCTATTCTGCTGGTTATTCAGGTATTGCAGCATTGCCGGCGACTTGGAAACCTCAATCAATAAGGTTTTAAAGCTGCCCAGTGCATTTGCTCTTTGGATGTTATTTAATTGTTGTGCAAAAAACGGGTTATTGCTACGGCAGGCAAAATGGCCATGCCAAAAGAGTGTCATCTTTTCCCTCAATGGAGCATCTGTATTGATCATTTTGGTAATGAAGGCAATATTCAGATCACGGCTTACTTCGTTTTGCTCCCGTACAATCTGCTGGCGCATTTTCTTTTCTTCATCCGTGAGGTCTTTTTTGGAGTATAAACCCGCCTGAACCAAAAGTTGTCGTTTCGATTCGTAATCGTTTACTAAATTAATGGGATCGTTTTTTAGGGAATCTTTAAGCAGATTATCGACCACTTTATCGAGATTTTTTTTGCTTAATTTTTGTAAGTCGGCATAAGAAACCCCGAAGCCTGCCCGGTTGTAAAGATGTTTTACTTTTAAGAAATTATCTTTTGCGCTCATAATGGACTGTTTTACAGTATGACTTATTTAAAACGCCAGGGTTTAATCTTTGTTTTCTTTCTTATTTTTGCCTATGTTTTTTCAGCTACTAGATGACAATCCAGGCTTTCCAGACCCAGCCTTGGCAGAAGAGGATGGTTTATTGGCCATTGGTGGTGATTTAAGTACGGAGCGGTTGTTAATCGCCTATTCGAATGGTATATTTCCATGGTTTAGTGAAGGCGAACCAATTCTTTGGTATTCTCCACACAAACGCTGTGTGATTTATCCTGATAAAATTAAAATCAGTAAAAGCATGCAGAAAATTTTAAACCAGGAAGTTTTCAAGATTACTTTTAATCAGGCCTTTGCCGAAGTGATCCGCAATTGCGCAACTACCGAAAGGAAAGGGCAGGATGGTACCTGGATTACCAACGAAATGCAAGATGCTTACATTAGCCTTCATCAGCAGGGCTACGCACACAGTGTAGAGGTTTGGTTGGCTGATCAGCTGGTGGGTGGCCTATATGGTTTAAAAGTAAATCGTGTTTTTTGTGGAGAAAGCATGTTTAGCCATGTAAGCAATGCCTCAAAAGCAGCATTGATTTTTTTAAGTAAAATGAATATCGATTTAATTGACTGTCAGTTGCCGAACGATCATTTAATGAGTTTAGGTGCTGAAATGATCGATCGGAAATTGTATATGGAACTGCTTCAGGCTCCTTAATGTTAAGGTAAGTTTTGAATTGCTTTAGATTATTAAGGGCCTTAGGTCAATTAATATTTAGCCGAAAATATCTAAGCAAGTTATTAATCGAGTTCAGGTTAGAAGCGCATTTTTAATACAGCTATTCAGGTTTCTTCCCGCTTTTCGTTTTATCCCGATGAAAGGATCGGGATGCTCACTGCAATCGGGGCTAGGTGGCGAGGGCTGGCATTACTATTATAGGCTAAGTGCCTAGTCCATTATTATTATCAATTAAACCCTGCTCGAGCATTGCATTCTCTATGCGTTTATCGGGAATAAACCAGATGCAGGCTACAATGAAATAAAGTGCAACGCCAATCCATGGGTTTATAAAACTTAGTGCAATGCCCCCGATATAAAAAAGTAATGAGAATTTCCCTTTTGCATCATTCCCAATGGCATGTACCACAAGCGAATGCTGACCTTCTGTTCTTTTGATTACGATTACCAACAGGGTGTAAGAAACAGCGGCAAGCAGGAGTACAGCACCATAAACTACCACCGGCCACAAGGCAAAATGATGTTCACCCATCCATCCGGCTGCTACTGGGAATAACGAGAGCCAGAATAAAAAATTAAGGTTTGCCCAAAGCATTGATCCGTTTACTTTTTTAACTGCATGCAATAAATGGTGGTGATTGTTCCAGTAAATGCCTACGTAGATAAAACTTAAAACATAGCTGATGAATTTTGGAATAAGCGGTTTTAAGCTTGCTAAAGTTTCGCCATGCTCCGGGACTTTAATTTCTAAAACCATGATGGTAATGATAATTGCAATTACCCCATCACTAAATGCTTCTAATCTGCCTTTGTTCATAAAAAATGACCGCTGTTAATCTGATACAATTATCAATGAAATTATCTTATAAAACAAAACCCGCAAACTTTTGGTCTGCAGGTTCCTTATTGTTGTTTTGTTGTATTTATAATTCTCTAACTGTGGTCGTCCTCGTTTGTAACGAGGATGCGAGAGATTCACATTTTTAATGTGCTTTAATATTAAGCGATAAAATCGCTATTTTCATTAATCCTCGTTACAAACGAGGACTATATTGTTGTTTTGTTGAAATTATAATTCTCTTACCCAGATGTTCCTGTAACTGATTGCAGGACTTGGATCGCCGTGATCTTGTAATTTAATTGAAGCCGGACCATGTTTTTTGTATTCTGGTGCGCCGATATACCTGGTTTCCCCTTTTAATACAAATCCGTTCTGTAAAAGTACGCCGTTTAAAAATACAGTAACACTTGCTGGTTTTTGTATGGTTCCATCTTCATTAAAACGTGGCGCGTTCCAAATGATATCGTAATATTGCCATTCGCCTGGTTTCTTATTGGCATTTGCCAATGGAATAGCTTGTTTGTAAACACTGCCTGTTTGTCCGTTAACATAGGTTTTGTTGTTATAAGCATCCATAATCTGGATTTCGTAACCGTCATCGCCGCCACCTGTTGATGCTAAAAACACACCACTGTTCCCACGTGCCTGACCTTCGCCAGTTATGTTTTCAGGAATTTTCCATTCCATGTGCAATTGGTAATCGGTAAACTTTTTATTGGTTTCAATATTCCCAGTGCCTTTTTTTACCGTGAAAAAACCATCGTCGATTGTCCAGGCAGCTGGTTTAGATGGATCTTTAACAGAATGCCATGCATCTAAATTTCTGCCATTGAAAAGAATGGTGGCGTCAGACGGTGCATCCTGAGGCAATTTGCCCGGTGTAACAATTTTAGGAACGGGTTCCCAAACCTCGGTTGTTTTTGGGTCTTTGGCAGGATCTGGTTTTTTATCTTGTGCCATAGCTTGCCCTGCAAAAAGTGCAGGAATAAATAATAGTGTATACTTGTTCATGATTGTGGTTTAACTTTTTAAAGTTAACCAGTTTATTAAGAAAAGGAAATTTCGTATTTAAAATTTTACCCCAAATCGTCAACAACATAGGTTTCACTTATAATTACTTCATCAGGGGCAATGTCTTCTTTACGCTGTTCGGCCAAATCGCGCATTGGACAATAACCCGTAATGCCGCGATACAGTAATCCTGCACCAATTGCTGCACCCGTAAGGCCAATTACAGGATGTGAAAAAATACTGGTGATGCCTTTAAAAAGTAAATATGTTCCTGCAGCGCCAGATAACCAACGTTCAGATTTTGAAACGTTTTCGAACAATTCTGGGTACTTCCAGGCTTCCTTAACATTGTTTACAGCGGTATTAAAATCTTGATTTGTCATGATGGTTAAATTTATGTTCTACTGTATAACAAGTAAGAAGGAAATGAGTTTTGAAAGAAATTTTAATTATGTAATGTTGCCACGGAGGCACAGATTAGCACGGAAAGAACAGGTTGTTTGTATCACGTTGATGTTTTAGCCACGGAAACGCTGATTAGCATGGAAGAAGTACTAATAATCGGGATTATAAAACAACACGCCTGATTTCGAGAGTTGGTTTACCGAAATTTAAAATAAGCCCAACTTTGCATCCTGAACATCTTAAGTAGTTTAGAGTTTGCGCTATATCGGCGCTTGCAAGGGCACTTTTTGATTTAATTTCTACTATTACCGCGTCAAATATAATAAAGTCGGCATAAAAGCTATGGGGTAGGAGAACACCTTTATAATAAACTCGGTATAACTTTTCTCTTTCGTAAAAATAATCCCTGTTTTTCAGTTCTATGCAAAAGGCGTCTTTGTAAACAATTTCTAAAAAACCACAGCCTAAAAAACTATGAATCTCAATAGCAGCACTAATAATTAGGTCTGTTTCGTTTTTTAATGGGAAGTTCGATTGACGGATTTCCATACCAAGGGATTTAATAAAGGTTTAACTTATTAACTTGGGATGTATTTACTAAAATAGTAAAATAATGGGACGCTGCAAAACATACTTTGCAATTTTGTGCCTCCATGGCAAAGAATAACTTGAAAGGTTTGTGTTAGACACTGGCTATAGATGCCTGTTTACACAGCCAACTCTTCGACTATGCTCAGAGTGACCAACAGAGAGTACATCCGTGATTTCCGTGTTTCCGTGGCAAAAAATTAAGTAGAATAGTCTGTTAGAGGGTTCAATATTCAAATAAACTGTTCGAATTCGCTCAATGGCAGATTTCGGCAATTAATTCAATATATCGCGTATATCTTCCTTGCTCAGTGATTTAAAGAAACTTTCTTCAGTTGTAATTAAAGAATTTGCGAGCGATTTTTTACGGTTCTGTAAAGCCAATATTTTCTCTTCAACGGTATCTTTTGCAATGAATTTGTAAATGAAAACCTTTTTATCCTGACCAATACGGTGCGTTCTGTCGATGGCTTGTTGCTCTACTGCCGGGTTCCACCATGGGTCGAGGATAAAAACATAATCAGCTTGCGTTAAGTTTAAACCTACGCCGCCTGCTTTTATAGAGATTAAGAAGACTTTCAGTTCGGTATTCTGCTGAAATTCGGAAACAATTTCGCCACGGTTACGGGTTGCACCATCTAAATAAGCAAATGGAATATTTTCCGCTTCAAAATGTTTTTTGAATATATCAAGATGTTTTACAAACTGAGAAAAAACCAAAACCTTATGTCCGCCTTTAAGTACGTTATCGAGCGTATGGATCACGTTTTCGAACTTTCCTGAATCTGAAACATAGGTGCCATCAATCATTACCGGGTGGTTGGCCAACTGACGTAAGGCGGTTAACCCTTGTAAAAGCTGTACCTGTTTCTTTGCGAAAGTTCCATCGTCCATGCTCTGCAATAAATCATTACGGTAGGCAGATTTTGTTTTTTCGTAATAAGCGGCTTGATCTTCGCTCATGTCGCAATAAATTACCTGCTCCGTTTTTGGTGGTAATTCTGCAGCCACCTGCTCTTTCGTTCTACGGAGCACAAAAGGCTTGATAATCGATTGCAGTTTACGCGCCTTTTCTTCGTCTTTTTTCTTTTCTATCGCTTGTACATATTCTTCGTAGAAGAACGCCTGTGTACCCAATAAACCAGGGTTTAAAAAGGTCAACTGCGACCACAAATCGCTTACTGAGTTTTCTACAGGTGTACCACTCAGAATCAGTTTATGTTTAGATTTTAAGCTTCTAACGGCTTTAAACGATTTTGATGCCGGGTTTTTAATGTTCTGACTTTCATCGAGAATAATGTAGTTGAAATAAAAGTTTTTCAATTCATCTACATCTACCCTGGTTACCCCGTAAGTGGTAATAATAATATCGTAATTGGCAAAATTGGCAACATCTTTATTTCGGTTGGTGCCTGTATGTGCCAGTATTTTAAGCTTTGGAGTAAATTTTTTAGCTTCTGTTAACCAGTTGTAAATTAAAGAGGTAGGCATGATGATGAGCGAGGTCGTCTGCGTTTCAAGCAATTGGTCATCTTCCTTCACCTTTTGCAGCATAGCCAATGTCTGGATGGTTTTACCCAAACCCATATCATCGGCCAAACAGCCACCGAAATTGTATTCGCGTAAAAAACTGAACCAGTTATAACCAGCTTTCTGGTAATCGCGTAAACTGCCTTTAAAATGAACAGGCATTTGCGTATCAGCAATATCCTCAAAGTCTGATAATCGCTGTAACTTGCGTTCAAGCGTAACATTAGCCAGGCTATCTTCAGCCAGATCATTGATGAGACCGATATGGTGTTTCTTTAATTTTAGCGTTTTTCCGGCCTCTGCCAAACTGAACAAACTGCCGTATTGCGTAAACCATTTATCGGGGATAATAGCCACTTCGCCATCGGGCAACAAAAACTCACGCTTTTTGTGTAGAATATGTTGCTTTAGTGAAAGAAAAGGAATCTGGTATTTTCCAAACCATACCACAGCATGGATATCGAACCAATCGTTTCCTTCTTTAACTTCAAGATCTATTTTGCTGGCACCGAAAACAAATTTTTTCTGTCCTGTGGCCTGTTCAATTTCAAAACCTGATGCCTGTAAAATTTCGATATGCTCGTTTACCCAATTTATAGCTCCGTAACTTGGATTTTCTTCGGCAGAAGCTACTTCCAGGTTGCTGAATAAAGAACTCGTTTTTTTTAGTCCTAAGGATAACAGCAAATTAAACTGCTTTTTCTCCCATTCCGCCGAACGTTTGATGCGGTGGAAAATATAGTTATCGGCAGTTTTTTCTAAACGTACAGTTACTTTGTGCGCATTCTCTACCGGGAAAGTATATTCGCCATATTTAAAATATAGCTGAATTTGAGAAAGACCACCATCAACATATAAAACTTTAATTACCGGTGTTGCCTCAAATTGTTCAGTTCTGATTTCGAAACCTTCGGCATACACATGGTGCTTTTCTATTAAAGGGGCTACAAACTTTTCAAAATAAGTGGCTTCGGTTGTTTTGGGTATGGCAATAAACCGTTTATTTAAAAAGGGTTGCAGTTTTTTTCCTTCAATATCCTGATCAAAAAAGTACAATACATCGTTAAGCAATAACCAGGCAGGTTTGTTGCTGATAATCTGTGCTTCTTTAAACATAAATTCGATGCGCAGATTCTGATATTTGATGGTCGGAAAATAACGTGTTTCAGTTTCGTTCCTTCGGAAATGAAAAAGAATAGATGCAGGCTCATCAGCCAGTTCGATTTTTCGTTCTACCGGCCAGCCATCTTTGTCCATTATATAAAGCTCGTTTTTGACTTTCAAAAGCTCTAAAGCTTCGGCAAGTTTCTTTTCGATTTTAGGACGGACATTTTCATAAAATTTATTGTCGAAAATTTTAGTGAAAAACTCAGTTGGCCTGATTAGTTTTTTATAATATTTTTTAATCAGTGAGTCTTGTTCAATGTCATCTAAAATTTTGATCAGTTTATAATCAATATCACTTAAACAGGCATTAAATTCTTCTGCGGTATGTGTAAAAATCCGTTGATAAGTAAACGAAAAATCTCCTTGTGGATTGAGCTGAACAACGTGAGGTTCAATTAAATAGCCCAAGTACTCATGTTTGCACAAAGAGTACACCACTTTACAGGTTTTAGAGCTATCGACACGTAACATTGATGGAGATAAAATTTTTTTCTAAGCTAAGCGCTTAAAAAACTTTAAACTTACAATATTTTGAGGTTACATCAAAAAGAAGTAGCGGTTTTTGAAATAAAAAGTATCAGTTTTTTATCGAAATTTAAAAGAATGGTTAATTGCTACTATTGGATGGGACGCTTATTTTGAAGTTAAAGGCAGATAAATATTAAATGCTTTATAATTGGCTACAACTTATTATCTTAGCCATTGTATTGATAGGCTTTTTAGTATCAATCAATTAACGCATCACTATTAAGGTTTAAATGAAATTTTTTTACGCGCTCTCTCTGTTTGCCTGCTTATTCTTTTGTAGCTATGGGCAAGAAATCCCCCGGAGCACCCAATATATTTTTAACAATATCCTGCTGAATCCTGCATTATCGGGAATAGATAATTATACAGATTTAAAAATAGGTTTACGCAAACAGTGGAGCGGTTTAGAAGGTGCACCAAGTACACAATACCTTTCTTTAAGTACCGCTATTGGCGAAGATTTTGTTCGGAGCAATGTAAATTCATTTGCCGGGAATGGAGACAATCCAATGAGCAGAAGTTTTGTAAACAGCTACACCGCGGCGGAGCCTCACCATGGAATTGGCCTGGTGGCTATGACGGATAAAGCAGGTTTGGTTCGGCAGACCAATGTGAATTTAACCTACGCCTATCATTTGGGCCTTACAAACGAAGTAAATTTATCAGTTGGTTTATCAGGCGGATTTAAATCGATCAGTGTTGATGTGCGCGGAATTATAGCCGATGAATCGGGCGACCCTTTATTCTCTGCCGATTATAACAACAAAATTAGACCCGATATTGGCGCAGGTATTTGGCTGTATAGTCCAAGATTTTTTGCTGGTGTTTCAGCAAAACAGCTGGTTGGAAATAAAAGCAGTATAGTAAATAATCAAGTTAAAACGAGCCCATACCAGTCTGCTACTTTTTACGGAACGGCGGGTTATAAAATATTTATCGATGAGGATATTGCAATGATCCCCTCTGGTTTGATTTCATATTGGGCCAACGCTCCAGCTACTTTCGATGCCAATTTGAAGTTTGCCTATAAGGATAAATTTTGGGTTGGAACCAGTTTCAGGAACAACGATTCTTTTTCGCTTCTAGCAGGATTTAATATTGCATCGCTGGTAAACCTGAGTTATTCTTATGATGTAAATACTTCAGGATTACGTTCGGTAAATAATGGTACCCACGAAATTGTACTGGGTATTTTATTAAATAACCGCTATCAGGTAGTTTGTCCAAGTAGGCAATTTTAACGTAAAAGTGTTATACTGCCACCAAGTGGTTTACATTCGGCACGCAAATCGATTACATAATAATAAACCCCTGCTGGTAATTCTTTATCCCTAAAACGGCCATCAAAAGGTTTGGTATAATTGCCGATCGATTCGTAAACCAACTGACCGCCACGGGTGTAGATTTTAATATTGGTGCCCTTAAAATCTGGTAAACCCCTCACTTGCCAAACATCGTTCATGCCATCCCCATTTGGGGTCATGGTGTTGGTAACCTCCAGGTTATCGTGTGTTACTTCTACATGTACCTTGGTAAACTCGCTTGTACAAGAACCCAGTTTTCTCCTCACAAAATAATCGGCCGTTTTGGCTACCCTAAATTTGAATATTCCGTTGGTGTTTTCTAAAAAAGGCTTCGTATCATCAATTTTTTCGAAGAGTTGGTAGGTGCCTTCTTCTGGTGCAATTACAGGCAAAACAATATCTGATACATAACAAACGCGTAGATCGTTGATAATCGGAGCTATAATTTTAAAAGGTTCGTCGATAATAGTGAAAGGCTCGCTAATGGCGTAACCGCAAGCTGTTTTGTCGTAAACTTCTAAACGATAGGTACCTGCACCAATCTTAGTTAGGTCTTGCGTAAATTGAACAGCTTCGTCAGCTTCGTTTATCCACTTAAAAGTATAGCCTGGTACACCACCAATTACCTCAACCCCCGTAACGGAACCTCTCTGTAAACTACATCCATCTTTAACTGGGGTCCCGGTTTTAGGCACAATGGTCAGCAACGGCGTAACATCTATTGTATACGGGCCAATAACAAAAGGAGCACAGTTGTTAATGTCATAAGCGTACATAGTATAAGTGCCGCCCGGTAAATTTTTAAGCGAAATGGAATTGATTGTTTTCGTACTCGAAATGATGTTACCTGCCTGATCTTTCCATTCATATCGGTATGGAAGCGCTGAGCTAAAATCTAAGTCGATACTTCCATTGATCAGCCCGCATGTGGTTGGCGATTCGCGATGCGAAAAGGTATAAACAGGAGGGGCAACAGCTGTTACCACAAAATCTCTTGGCACTCTCGGGCAGGTAGAACTGCTGTTACTGGCCCATAATCTGTAAGAACCAGGTTTTAGGTTTTCGATCAATAAAGATGTTCCAGGAGAATAAGCACCTTTTTTAATGGTGATTAAATCTGGCCCAATCCATTCGTAACCATCAGCATCGGTCAGTGTAATTCCACCCAAAGCGCCATTGTCGCTATTACAGGTTACATTTTTTTTGATTGAAGCATCGCTAATCTGGATGGTATTATCGGTAATGATGAAATAAGAAGCAGAAACAGGAGGGAGGTTACAGTCACCTTCATCGGTTACCACGAGTTTATAATTTCCTCCTTCAACATTTACTAAATCCAATGTCGAAGAAATTGAATTCCCTAAATCTCCGGTAATTGGATCTGGTTTGTACCAATTGTAAGTAACGGTTCCTGTAAAATCAGTAATTTTTAAACCGGTAACTGCACCATTTTGGCTGCCACAGGTAGCATGTTTTGGTGGGATGGTGCTAGTAATAATTATTCTTGGTTTCCTTTTAACCGTAATCGGATCAGAATCTAGTGAGCAGCTTGGTACTGACTCATCCGATACTTTTACGAAGTAAGTACCTTCAGGTAAATTTGCCGGGTTTGTTCTGCTTACAACAGCATTTGTTGCGGTATTTATCCACTCATATTTTAATACACCTTTTCCTCTTAAAACCTCCGCGGTAAATGTAAAAGTGGTTTGTCCACAGATGGGAGAAATGGGTTGGATAGTAGGTTTGGTTAACTTCTGATCTTTGATGATAAACACTGATGGGAATGCCTTACAGCCGTCATCAACAGTTACTTCATAGGTGCCTACATCTAAATTGGAGATGCTTTGTGTATTGCCTTTAGGTACGCGGCTCCCATCTGTTTCTATCTTTACCCAACTAAAAGTAAAACCTTCACGGGGTTCTGGGATGGTGATAGATCCATTGGCATTACAGGTTACAGGCTCTACTATCGCCTCATTTGGTAATAATTCAGCAGTAGAGAAAGGGGAGGTGGTGGCATTTAATAAGCTGGCTGTTGCAGTAACCATTCCGCTCAAGGTTCCGTTATATTCCCAACGGCCATCGCTACCAGCTTGTACTGTTGCGATATAGGTTTTACCTTCACAGATACCTTGGCAATTTATAGTATAAAATAGTTCTACTTCTGAATTGGGTGTAGCCCTGCCCGAAACATAATCATTTCTTTTTTTCAGCACCTGAATGTAGGGTTGAAGGATTGATAGGGTTTTTCCGATGCCGAATGTCTTGTTGCAAAAGAAACTGTTCCTGGTGATTTTTACGGGCTTTGAAGATACCGTTTCGACACCGAAATTGTTGTTGGCAATTAAGTTTGCTTCGGCAGGTGTTGCGCCGCCAATGGTTCCTCCTGCACCCAACTCTATTTTTACGCCAATTCCATTGCTCATCACTACAGCTCCGGCAGCATCGGTACCAATGGCATTACCGGTTAAAATAAAATCAGAGTTGGTGATCGAAACCCCTGTAGTTCTGTTTCCGCCGATAATATTATTGCGCACATAAAGTGCCGTATTTACCGCATTGACCTTTAAACCTGCAATTTCTAAAGCGGAGGAAGAAAGAAATATCGGTAATTCATGAAAATCTTTTTTACCTGTATAATCGACCCCGATTTTATTATTGATCACGTTAACATCAAACCTTGCATTGGTGGAGTACGATGACCGGGTAATATCTACATTAATCCGGTTTGCGGCAATTACGTTTCCTTCACCAGGATTATCACCACCGACGTCTAGTGCACTATCGTATAAATTGGCCGAAATACCAAAAACATTGGTGTTTGGTGTTATTCCATCATATATCACCCCGATTAAGTTCGATTGGATCTTGATTTTAGTAGCGGTGATGGTATTAAAATAATAGCTGTTCTGTACAATAATACCGTTAATGTTCCCTCCAATAACATTTCCTTTATTTGGAGCACCGATGGTAATATTATTTGCACGATAATCGATTACAATTCCCGAGCCCTGAGCCATATTTACATTCTGTAAGTTATTGATCGTAGCAAAATTACGGATGTATAAGCCATAAACCTCAACGCCAGTAGTTTGGATCTGCGTGGTTGATGACTGGCCGATAACCAATCCGGGAAACGTAGTGTTTGGATACTCAGGCTCCAAAATTACTTTCGCACCCGAAACACCAAGTGCTGGCCACGCAGCCTGCGAGGTGCCATCGATTACTACATTTGAAGAAACCACAGGTAATGCCGAACGTAACCTAATGGTACGGTTGGCATTGTCGCTAGGCGTGCCCGGTAAATTGAAGTTAATAGTAAAAGTAGTTACCCTATTGGCTACAGCCGCTTGTGTTAATCCTTCCCTTAGTGTTCCAGGGCCGCTATCGGCATTACTGGTTACTACATAAGTTTGAGCATATATATTATTGCAGAAAAATAAGCCGATAAATAGGGCTAGCAGTTTTGAGAAGCGCATAAAATTGTTTGGTGCAGCCAAAATACAAATAAACTATTTAGTGGCTAGCGTTTTAGTGAAACAAACGTACATTATTTTTCTGAAAATAATTGAGCGCTTGACTAAGCATATGCTCGTTTTTATTATCGCGATTGACCAAATTGTAATGCTATTTGCGAATTGGCCCAAACAAAAAAGGCATCCTGAAAATCAGAATGCCTTAAAAGTTTGTTAATTATTGTTTATTTCCAGCCACCGCCTAATGCGCGGTATAGGTTTACCACCGATTGTAGTTTTTGTAATCGATCATTAATTCCACTTAATTGTGCTGTTAATAAACTTTGTTCTGAAGTTAAAACGTCAGTATAGTTTGTTGCCGAACTGTAGCGCAATAATTCTTTGGTAAAATCTACTGCTTTGGTTAATGAAGCAATTTGTTTTGCCCTAGTTGCCTCTTTTTCCGAAGCTGTTTGGTAAGCGTACAAAGCATTCGATACTTCTTGTCCACCGGTTAGCAGCGTTTGTTGAAAGTTGTAAAAAGCAATCTGCTGATTCGCTTCGGCTGTTTTTAAACGTGCTTTGTTTGCGCCTTTAGCAAAAATTGGCTGCGTTAAACCACCCACCAAATTATAGAAGATAGATTTGCTGAAGAAATCCTGTAATTGTAAGCTTGATAAGCCGCCTGTTGCTGTAATGGTTAACGCAGGATAAAAATAAGCTTTTGCTACGTTTGTGTTTTCGAAAGCCGATCTGAAACCAAATTCAGCAGCTATTACATCCGGGCGGTTTTTTAACAATTGTGCAGAAACGCCGGTTTGTAAATTAGCATAAGGGGTCTGCTGATCTAAGGTAGTGCGGTTAATCGCATTCGGCGCTTTAGCCACTAAAACACTTAATGCATTTTCAGCCTCTTTAATGCTTCTTTTCAAATCGGGCAAGGTTACCTGAGCTGCGTATAAATTGGCTTCACTCTGTACAACAGCCGCGCCATTAACTACGGCACCTTGTTTTAAGGCTTTCATGGTTTCAACATCCTGTGTTCTAACCTTAATCGTCTGCTCGGTAATGGCCAATTGTTTATCAAGGGCCAATAAAGCGTAATAATTATTAGCAATGGTAGCAATTAACTGTGTTTGAACAGCGCGTTTTGCTGCATCACTTTGTAATAAAGTAGCGTAAGCACCACGCTTTGCACTGCTTAATTTCCCCCAAATATCAGCTTCCCAGCTGGTGCTCAACTGTGCTTTATAGGTTTGGGTTTCTAAATTAATGTTAATCCCAGGAGGAAAGTTTAAGGAGGCCTGCGATTGTTTATTATCCGCTACGTTTACATCAGCCTGTAAGCTTGGCAATAATGCGCCACGACTTTGTATGAGTGTTGCTTCCGCAATTTTAATGCGCTCGATGGCCTGTTTCAGGTCTAAATTTTCATTTATCCCCTGTTGGATCAGCGATTGTAAAGTGGTGTCTGAAAACAACGTTTTCCATTGTACGTCGGCAATGGTGGTTGTATCGGTACTATTGTTATCACGGTATAAACCTTCGCTCTTAAGTTGTGGGCGCTCGTATTTTTTAGTTACGCAGGCGCTTAGGCTGAGGATGGCTACACCGATAAAAATGGAATGCTTATATCTAAATTTCATGGTTTTAAAATTAATGTGGACGGTTAACCGCTAACTCGTACTCTTCTTCTGTTTGTTCGCGATCAATGCCTTCCTCAAAAGGAGAACTGCTACTGATTTTTTCCTGTAAGGTTTGGAAAACAATGAACAAGGCCGGGATTACAAACACGCCGAATATAGTACCGATTAACATACCGCCTACAGCTCCGGTACCAATTGAAGTATTACCTGCTGCACCAACACCTGATGATAACATTAAAGGCAATAAACCCAGGATAAAGGCAAAAGAGGTCATCAAGATCGGACGTAAACGGGCAGTTGCACCGTCAATAGCCGAATTAATAATACTCATTCCCTTTCGTCGCCTGTCTACCGCGTACTCTACAATTAAAATGGCATTCTTTGCCAGTAGCCCCACAAGCATGATCAAGGTAATCTGCGTATAGATGTTATTATCTACACCAAATATCTTATCAAAGATGAATACTCCGGCTAAACCAATTGGCAGCGAAAACAATACCGCTAATGGTAAGATATAACTTTCGTACTGAGCCGAAAGCAGGAAATATACGAAGACAACGCAAAGTAGAAAGATAAAAATTGTCTGACTGCCACTGCTTACTTCTTCACGCGATAAACCGGAGAACTCATATCCATAACCTGCTGGAAGATGAATTGCGGCTTCTTCCTGAATCGCTTTAATGGCATCACCAGAACTAAATCCTGCATTCGGGTTACCCGTAACTGCAATTGAGGTATACAAATTGAAACGTGAAATAGCCTGTGGTCCGTAAACTTTTTCTAAAGTGATAAACTCAGAAATAGGAGCCATTGTACCACTCGAATTACGTACATAAATACTGGTTAAACTTTGCTGATTTGCACGGTATTTGGCATCTGCCTGGTACATTACCCTGTACTGTTTACCAAATTTATTAAAGTTTGATGCATAAACACCACCATAATAACCTTGCAAAACACCCAACACATCACTAACCGTTAGGCCAGCTTGTTTCACTTTTGCCACATTTACATCGATCTGATATTGTGGAAAATTCGGGTTGAACGAGGTTGATGCATATTGGATTTCAGGGCGTTTACTCAATGCGGCTAAAAATGCATTACCCACTTCGTTGAATTTTTTGATGTCGCCACCGGTTTTATCCTGTAACTGGAACTCGAAACCACCACCGGTACCAAAACCCTGAATGGTTGGCGGAGCAAAGAAAATTACCTTCGCACCTTTAATGCTGGATGCTTTTGCAAATAATTCACCAATAATGGCTTTAACATCACGCTTACGTTTATCCCATGGTTTAAGCCTGGCGATAACCATACCATAAGAACTACCCGATCCGCTGATCAAACTTCGGCCAACAACCCTAAATGTAGCTTCTACTTCTGGCACCTTACTTACAATATCATTGATTTTTACAATAATTTTATCGGTTTCTTCCTGTGACGTAGAAGGTGGTAATGAAATATCAGAGAAAACCGTTCCTAAATCTTCGTTTGGCACGAAACCTTTAGGCGTTGTATTCATAATCCACACTAACACCACTGCGAAAACAGCAATTCCTAAACCTGCAAGCCACCTTTTTTTGCCTAAGAAGCCAACAGAGCGTTTATACTTTTGCGTTACGGCATCAAATGAAGTATTGAAAGCAGTATAAAAACGTTGCAAGAAATTTTTGCTTTTTTCGTGATCTTCTGCGTGCGGTTTTAAGAACATCGCACATAGTGCCGGACTTAATGTTAAGGCATTGATCGCCGATAAAATAATCGCAATAGCCAGTGTTAAACCGAATTGTTTATAAAATACACCCGACGAACCCTGGATAAAACTTACCGGGATAAATACCGCCGCCATTACCAGTGTAATCGAAATAATCGCACCACTAATATCATCCATCGCATCTTTCGTTGCCTTTTTAGGGTCTTTGTAACCCGCATCCAGCTTGGCATGTACGGCCTCAACCACCACAATGGCATCATCCACCACAATACCGATGGCCAGTACCAATGCAAATAAGGTTAACAGGTTGATGGTAAAACCGAACAGACTCAGGAAGAAAAAGGTACCGATAATAGCCACCGGAACACTAATTGCAGGTATTAAGGTTGAACGGAAATCCTGTAGGAAAATAAATACCACTAAGAACACCAAAATGAATGCTTCAATCAAGGTGTGGATTACCTTTTCGATTGAGGCATCCAAGAAGTTATTTACGTTAACTACGGTTTCGTAATGAACACCTTTAGGGAAAGAAGTTGCGGCTTTATCTAAAGTTTTGATCGAGTTTTCGATTACTTCTTTCGCATTCGAACCCGCTGTTTGACTAATGGCGATACCTAAAGCAGGTTTGCCGTTAAACTTCACATAACTGGCATAACTTTGCGCACCAAGTTCTATCCTGGCCACATCTTTTAGGCGAAGAATCTGTCCGTTTGCATCCGCCTTAATAATGATGTTGCTAAACTCAGTTTCCGTTTTTAAACGGCCACTATATTTTAAGGTGTATTGAAAAGCCTGATTTCCCTGCTCACCAAACTGACCTGGTGCAGCTTCGATGTTTTGCTCAGCCAAGGCTACACTTACATCATTTGGTACCAGACCATAAACGGCCATTACTTCTGGCTTAAGCCAGATACGCATGGTGTAATCTAAAGTACCAAACGCACTTGCATCACCCACACCGCTAATCCTTTTAATTTCAGGGATGATGTTGATGTTGGCATAATTCTGCAAAAACTTCTGATCGTATGATGGATCATCGCTGTAAATGGCAAAAATAAGTAAGTTACTCGCCTGTCTCTTTGCTGTAATTACACCCGATCTGGTTACCTCTGCAGGTAATAAACTGGTTGCCCTGGCTACACGGTTCTGCACGTTAACCGCTGCTAAATCGGCATTTGTACCCAATTTAAAGTTAACGGTAATGGTTGCAGTACCATCATTACTGGCACTAGAAGTCATGTAGGTCATGTCTTCCACACCATTTATCTGCTCTTCCAGCGGAACAACAACACTACTCATTACCACATCGGCATTTGCCCCTTGGTACGAAGCCGATACCTGAACGGTTGGCGGTGCAATTTCGGGGTATTGAGAGATGGGTAAAGTTACAAGGCCTAATACACCTAATATTACAATTATAATGGATATGACTGTTGATAAAACGGGCCTATCTATAAATTTCTTAAACATAATTAATATGGATTACACTGATGTAGTGTGATTGCACTGACTATATTGTTATTTTTTTATTTCAGCATAAACTGAATCGGTGTTTTTTACCTCAGGTTTAATTTTAGTCCCGTCTTTTAACGATTGAAAGCCTTCTAAAATAACTTTATCGCCAGCTTTAAGTCCTTTGGTAACCACATAGAAATTACCTTTGGCCAATTCCATCACTTCAATTTGGGTATTGACCACCTTAGCCGAATCGCCTAAAATATAGACGAATTTCTTGCCCTGTAAATCGATAGTTGATTTTTGAGGAACTAAAATTGCATTTTCAACATGCTGTGGAATTCTAACCGATGCACTAGCACCATTTTTTAATAAGAAAACCGGATTAGGGAAGGTTGCCCTTAAACTTGCCGAGCCGGTGCTGGTATTAATCTGCCCGTTGATCGATTCGATTTTGCCATTCTGTGCATAAACTGTTCCGTCAGCAAGAACCAAGCTCACCGGAGGAATGTTTTTCATTTGCTGTGCAAGCGTATTGCCTTTGTAGGTATTAGAAAAATCTAAAAGCTGTTTCTCATTTAATGAGAAATAGGCGTAAACCTTAGAGGTATTAGAAACAGTAGTTAACGGTTGCGTACTGCTGCTGCTCACTAAACTTCCATTTCTGAAAGGGATACTGCCCACTACACCATCAACAGGGCTGGTAATCGAAGTATAACCTAAATTAACCTGTGCATTTACCAATTCTGCTTTTGCTTGTGCCAATGCAGCTTTTCTGCTTTGGAGCGTAAGCTGCGCTGCATCCAAGTCATATTTGCTAATGATATCTTTTTCTACCAGGGGTTTGGTTTTGTTTACTGTTAGCTGGGCAGCATTTACATCAGCTTCGGCGCTGCTAATTGCAGCTCGTGCTGTCCTAACCTGTTGCTCGTACTGTGGTGCATTAATGGTGAAAAGCAATTGACCTTTCTTAACTACAGCACCCTCATCAACCAATATTTTTTCAATGAAACCATCAACTTTCGGACGGATATCGATGTTTTGAATACCTTCAATTGTTGCTGGATAATCAGAATCTAATGTTGTATTTTGTGTGGTTACTGTAAAAACAGGGTAAGCTTGTGGACCAGCTGCGGCTGCAGCGGCAGCTTTTTTAGCTGCATCGTTATTTCCGCAGGACGCTAGAAGCATACCAATGCTTACGCTAAAAAAGAGAGTTGTTACTTTTCTCATGGGTATTTCTGTGTGTTTAAATTTAAATTTCCGGAATTAAGGGCGTTGTCAAAAAATATAGGACTTCGATTTTCGCCAATAAATGCCCAAAAATAGAGCCTAAAAAAAAATAAATCTGTCCGAATTCTGTCATTTAATCAATCGATTGATTTATTTTGCGATTGAAAACCTGTCGGATTTCCTTTAAAGTACTGTTAAAGATTGTGTTGTCGTATTTTTTGGCATAAAAAACAGTGTGTAAATATCTTGCGACAGATGTTAAAAGCTGTTAAATCTAAAGGAAATATACGATTTTTTTTGAATAAATGTTGCCTATTTTAGGCAATAAAATACATGGATAGTGTCTGTTTTACACGAAGTGTTCAGTTAGCGCTAAACCTATGAGGTTTGAAAAGAAGATTATTCCATTCCTGACAATAGTCCTCGTTTGTAACGAGGATGAATGAAAACCGCATTTGTAATGCGGAGAAATATTTATCTGTAATTGGATTATAAATCTCCCATAAGCTCTTATGAAAAGTGAGATTTAAAGAAGGCGATGAAATCGCTAATCTCATACGTCCTCGTTATAAACGAGGACGATAAATGGTCTTAAAGTAAAATAAGTTTCTATGAAAACTACTCCACTTCTCCCTCAAAAACCAGTTTGGCCGGGCCGCATAAAAATACATTGGTAAATTCCTTACCATCGTAATCGAATTCTATTTTAATATCACCACCCAAAACTTTAATGGCTGTTTTAATATGACCGGTTTGGTCTTTGTGTTTCGCCATGGCCATGGCAACCGCGGTTACTCCAGTACCACAGGCATAAGTTTCATCTTCAACACCGCGCTCGTAGGTACGCACAAATAAATGATCACCTTTATCTTCTACAAAGTTTACATTTATGCCCTTTTCTGCATAAGTTCCATTGTAACGGACGTTTTTCCCTTCAGTAAAAACATCAAAGTCTTTTAAACCGCTTTGTAAAGCAACATAATGAGGCGAGCCAGTGTTCAGTACATAAGCCTCACCATCTTTGGTAATGGTATCTACATCAATCATTTGTAAATCAACCCATTCGCCATTTTCTGAAATTCTGGCATAATGTGGGCCGTCTACTGCCAAAAAGTTTGTTTCGCGATCGATGATTCCGAGTTGTTTGGCAAAGGCAACAATACATCTGCCACCATTTCCGCACATGCTGCCCAGCTTACCGTCAGCGTTAAAATAATGCATCTCAAAATCATAATCCTCATGTTTGGTAATAAACATTAATCCATCGGCACCAATGCCAAATCTTCTATGGCATAGTTGTTCAACTAATTGATTATCAATATTTTTTAACGGACTCATCGTGTGGTCTATTAAAATAAAATCGTTGCCTGCGCCCTGGTATTTAAAGAAATTAATTTTCATGAAAGCTTCATTTTTTAATGCAATATTTGAGTTGCAAAAGGTAATTAGTGGTTTGTGCTTTTTAATTTAACATTTTTTAACACAAAACTAAGTGCTCTGAGGGTGCAAATATCGTTTATATGGTATTAATTTTGAGTAAACTTACAAAAGAAAATTTGAGCAGATAAAAACTGCTGGAGCATTCTGCTTAAATCAAAGTGAAAGTGCTCTTGCAAGTAATACATTTAACAATGAATATTATAAGCTAACCAAACAATTAGCTAGCAAATCAGCTTGTAATAATTCATGGCTTTAAAATAATATATAAATATAAACACATATTAACACATGAAACCATTAAAAGCAATACTAAGCTTTTAATAGCTTCATGACCATTAAAAAACAATATACAAACACATGAAAAAAATATTAGGAATTACCGTGTTGGCTGCTTTTATAGGTGGGGCAGCAGCAATTGGGGGTTACAAACTATTTGAGCGTAACCAAACTGGCAGTACTATTACTGAAAAACAGAACTTGTACTTCGCAAACAATCCGCTTAAAGTATCATCAGCGGGAACAACAGATTTTACGCAGGCGGCAGCAGCTGTTGCACCTGGTGTAGTTCACATTAAAACTACATATGCGGCACAAAGCGGCGGTGGTAGAAGCTCTTCTCCATTTGATATGATGGAAGATTTCTTCGGTGGCGGTGGCCGTCAGATGCAACGTCAGCCTAGAGCGGCATCGGGTTCTGGCGTAATTATTAGTCAGGACGGTTATATCGTAACCAATAACCACGTGGTAGAAAATGCAGAGAAGGTAGAGGTGGTTTTAACAGACAGACGTAAAGTTGAGGCAAAAGTAATTGGTCGCGATCCGAATACCGATTTGGCTTTGATTAAAGTAAATGCAACTGGTTTACCTGTTGTAAAAATGGGTAACTCAGATAATGTACAGGTTGGAGAATGGGTTTTAGCAGTTGGTTTCCCGCTAGATTTAAATACTACGGTAACAGCTGGTATTGTAAGTGCGAAAAACCGTAGTATTGGTATTATTGGTCGCGAGCAACAAGGCAACGAAATTACTGAAGAGGAGTATCGCGAATACCAACGTACGGGTAAAAGGCCAGATCGTCCGGCAAATACCAGTATCGAATCATTTATCCAAACCGATGCAGCCATTAACCCAGGCAACAGCGGTGGTGCGCTTGTAAACGCAAATGGCGAATTGGTAGGTATTAACTCAGCAATTGCATCGCAAAGCGGATACAATCAAGGTTATGGATTTGCAATTCCAGTTAATCTTGCCCGTAAAATTGTTGATGATTTTATGAAATACGGCTCGGTTAAACGTGGTTATATCGGCGTTAACTTTGTACCGCTAAGTGGTGAAGATAAACCTGAAGGTATTAAAACCAACGAAATAAGCGGTTTATATGTGAATGATGTAGTTGCCGGTGGCGGTGCTGCAGCAGCAGGCATTAAATCAGGTGATGTAATCAAAAAAGTTGATGGCGTAGTAATCAACGATTCTCCTGATCTTCAGGAAAGAGTTGGCCGTTTAAATCCGGGCGATAAGGTTAAATTAACTGTATTACGCGATGGTGCACTTAAAGATTACACTGTAACCTTAAAAGGAGAAGCTAGTGTAGGTCTTACAGCCAAAAATGCAACAAGCAAAGGCGCTGAGGTTTCGAAATTAGGTGCAACTTTTGCTCCTGCTACTCAAGCACAGAAATCGAAATATGGCATTAATAGTGGTGTTGTTGTAACCTCTGTAACCACAGGAAAAGCATTTGATAATATTGGTGTAGAAAAGGGTTTAATCATTACCAAAGTGAATGGGCAACCTGTAAATTCTGTAGCCGATGTACAAAAAGCATTGCCTTTAGGCAGGAACAACATGGTGAGTATTTCTGGTGTTGGCGAGCAAGGTTCTTATAACTATAGCTTCCCAGCGCAGTAATTGATCTGATAAAAAATAGTTTTAAAAGCGTCCCGATTTAAATCGGGACGCTTTTTTTTAATCCTGATGGATTGGTTCGTGATTGGCATGGCAGGCATCTGCACATTCCTCGCAGGCAACAGCGCATTGTCTGCAATGTTCATGATCGTGTTTGCTACATTCGGCTGCACAAAGCCTGCATATTTCTTCACAGAGTAGTAAATATTGATGCCCGACAATTGAATCTCTTTGCAATAACCGGGCTGCCTGGATGCAAATATCTGCGCAATCCCGATCTAGTTTAATGCAGTCAATCATCATGTTGATGTCTTCTTCTTTTAAGCAGGACGATGCACAATGTTCGCAAGCTAGCGCGCAATCTAGTAAAGCCTGGATTAAACCATGGTTGTTTCTCGTTTCCATATCGTAAAAGTTTTGGTTATACCTATTTTGTATATTAATAACCTGCTGGAAATTAAACTGTTTTAAAAAAATGAAATTGGCGATCGGTCGCATCTTGCCGCTAATTAATAGTTTGAGCTATAAACTACTAGATTGTATTTTTAGCCAAGAAGGCCGTGTGATTAAGTTAAAGTTAGGCGCCGTGGTTGTCAGTCTGTCCAAAGGACTCCTGTGGAGAGTGTAGTCGAAGACCGTTATCTTCACATTTAAAAACCCAATTTAATTTTCATGTTTGGAGCGCAAGGCTTGGTACATAGCAATAAATGCGTTCCCGTTTACGCTTATACGCTTTGCTGCCTCGTACCTCGTTGCTGCAGGGTGTCGCTTCAACCGGGGCGAGCTGGCCACACAGCATTTCATTTTTTGGGTTGCAGGGTATAAAAACCCTTATTCTTAAACCCGACAATAGCGACAGCTCCCGATTTAAGCACTATTTTTTGCTTTTTTATGGTGTGCTTGCTTGTTTGACAGGTTTCATCGGGACTAAACGAATGGCGGGACTGCAAACCGCCAAGAACTACTACAGCTACGTTTTCTAATAATAAGGCTATGCTTCGACTACGCTCAAGTTGCCCCTTCAGAAAATCTCTAAATGTTAAAATACCTTAAATATCGGGATGTTCAGCCAAATCCCTGTACTCAAACCAATATTCATCCGTTTTTCATAATCAAGATTTAGTTTCGCTATTTACCGATTGATAATCAGCGTTTACCGATACGCTATAAATTAATTTTTTTTATTGTCCCATATTTGAATCAGCAACAAAAACCGAATATTATGGCTTTAGCTAGCATTAACCTCAGCGTAAAACAATATTTCAATTTCATGTGCAGAACAGATTTTGAAAGACGGATATTTCACGATACTTACAAAGAATTTCAAAAAAGATCAAAAATATACCGCTTAGATGAGCAGGCACATACCTTTTCTCAGATGCAGCAAGCCAGCGAAAAGGCAAACGCATTACACCAAAAACTTCAGTACGCCGTAATGAACAGCATTGCTGCCTTAGCAAATAAAATGCCTGTTTTAAACGATTTAGAAGATCATCCGATCCTTTTCGATTGGGCCGAATTACATATTTACACTTCAGATCTGTTAAATAAAGCAGCGCATGTGGTATCGATCACCTATACCAGCCCGAAATTAATTTTACACGAAATCATTGGCGATCTGTTAATCTTAAGTTATAATGGTAAAGAAAACGAAACATTAGTGGTGAAAATTACCGAAAATCTGATGGTAAATTATGAGCAGCACGAAAACCTGGTTTATAGTTAACTTAACATGATTTCTTTCCAAATAGCCCGTATTGATTACGACGGAAATTATATGTTGGATTGGTATTTGCTTTTTTTAGGTAGAAAAGTAGAGGTAACGGACTGTTTTGAACGTGCTTTATTGATAAAATTGGACGGTACATCGAGCAATGAAAGAATAAATCGGGTCGCTAAATCGGGCTTAAATGGCAAATTATCAATATATTTAGCATTATTTACATAATAAAAAAATAAAAAATTGATTTATAGGGATTTAACTCTATCTTTGAAACAAATTAAAATACAATACAATGCAACAAGGAACAGTAAAATTTTTTAATGAAACTAAAGGTTTCGGATTTATCACTCCATCTAATGGCGATGCCGAAATTTTTGTTCATGCTTCAGGCTTAATCGATAACATTCGCGAGAATGATACCGTAAACTACGATGTAGAAGAAGGTAGAAAAGGCCTAAACGCGGTAAATGTTAAAGTAGCTTAAGAAAACTCAAACACATAAATCGTAAAAAGTCCCGATGCAAATCGGGACTTTTTTTGTGGAACCAACTTTTGAATTGTCGATCCTCACCTTTATCTGCCTGCCAAATTTTTGCTGATTTCACTGTCAACAAAATCTAAAGAAAGATCATTGTTGGTTAATACAGTGCCGTTTTTATCCACTAAAAAGAAGTAGGTAACGTTGTAATTGCTTAAGTTTTTTGCATTTGGCGATTCGGAACCTTTAAAATCGGCATATTGTGGCCAGATTAACTTATCTTGTTTTATCGTTTTAAGCCACGAATCGCGCTTCTTATCAAATGATACGCTTATAAATTCAACATCCTTATTCTTGTATTTTTCGTAAAGTGAAGTCAGTGTTTGGTTGTCTCTGCGGCTCTTGCCACTATATGATGCCCAAAAGGTTACCAGATTTATCTTTTTTAATACTTTTAAATCGAATTTATTTCCTTCGATATTTTCTCCTTCAATATTTGGCATTTTACTTCCTGCCATCATTTGGTTGGCCTGTGTAATTTCAGCTAAAAGACTTTTCCCCTTTTTACTTTCCTGAACTTTTTTATCTAAGCCATTAAAGATTGACAGGTAGTGCTTCGCTTCTGATTCTACCGTTCCTAAGCGTTCTAATAAAAAAAGTGTGTGCGTTGAGCTGGGATACTTTTTGGCAAAAGCCCTGATAATTTCCAGTTTAAGCTGAAGCTGTTTCGCTCTCCACCGATCTGCTTTTTGAGCTTTCTCCATAATGTTGCTCTGGTTAGCCTGATCCAGCTCTTGTTCTGCAATGTTCAAACTATCGAGTATGTTTTTACTCATATTGCCCGTTAGTTTGTAGAAATCGATAAATTCTTCACCCTCTGTGTCCGGAACGCTCTTTAATGGATAAATGCTAGGATTTTTTCCATCAAGAACGCCTTTGAAGCTGCCTTTATCAAGATAGAAGTAGTATTCTCCAGTGCGACTGCCATCCTCAGTTCTTAGAGTGGCATAGCCTTTTATTGGGATATTGATTTTAAAAGTCTGATCGCTATTGGTAATGTTTTCAACTTTCAGTGTCTCGCCCTTTTCAGCGCTTTGAATGGTAATGACGGCATTTGGGCCAAAGTTTTTGGTTTCGAAATTAAATGTAGCAGGAGCTGGATCGCAAGAAGCGAAGAGGCCCGCTAATAAAGTAAGTAAATAGAGCTGTTTTTTCATATTAACAATTTGCTATTGCAATATAACGAAAAACTTAGTTGTTTTTTTGCCAAGTTGAAATTATAAACGTTTTATCAAAAATGAGGTATAAGTCTACTTACATTTACTTTTGAGCGCAACATCATAGTCAGCTGGAATTGGCTTACCACCAAGTTTTTTGCACTCATTAAAATATCTTTTTGCGTTAGCGCAATCATCGATAAGAAAGTAAAGGGCAGATATTTTAAACAGTGTATTTTGATTCTCCGAATCGATAAGGTAAGATTGTTTATATAAAGAAAGTGCAGTATCGAGATCTTTTTTGTTTCTGCCATTGCTATATTTTGTAGCGAAAACAGTGGCTTTATCCGTTAATATATTTGAACTTTTAGGGTTAAGTTTTAAACCTTCGTCATACTGCTTCAGCGTATTCTCATAATCGTTAAAAAAAGCATATATAGCCCCAAATGCCCAATTCACATTTTCGTTAGTTGGATCTATTAGCCAGGCCTGGTTAAACCTAAACATTGCTGTTTTTAAATCGCCTTTATAATAAAAATCAAATCCTCTTTTTATTAAATAATCTGATGCTTTGCGCCGATCGGGTTCATTTGTTAAAGTTGTTGTTTTGAAGTTCTCATCTGATTCTAGTTGAGCGGGTGTTTTTTTTGCCCCTCCGTATTTGGGCAATAACCTGATTTCCTCTTTGGCTGCAGCTTTCCATTCTTGATAAGTGATTTGTTGTGCCATTATCGGGAGAGAAAAACAGCTAAATATAATAATGAGGATTCTTTTCATAGCTTAATTAAATTGATGTTAAGATAGAATTAATTTGAGTCAATTCTTACCGCATTTTAAAATATTCGCCTCATTAATTTTTAGAATTGATGTTTTTACTGCACTTTGAAAATCCCATGTTAGTAGCATTCTACGTATAAAAAGGTAGATGTTCTTTAACTTTCTTCCGAATATGCTTTAGAATGTTTCTAAATAAATGTTTTATCGTTGTTTTGTCATATTCGTTTATAAATTAAACTCATAATTAGATACTTTTGCAAGAAATTTAGATATAAATCCTAATCAAATGAGTGGTTTCGGAAATGCATTTTCTTCTTCAATAGGGAAGAAATTCATCATGGGTATTACAGGTTTGTTCCTGATACTTTTTTTAATTGTACACTGCGGTATTAATGCTTTAATATTTATTAACGACGGTGGTTTAACATTTAACGTAGGCGCACATTTTATGGCCACCAACTGGATTATCCGGGCTGGCGAGATTGTGTTGTTTATTGGTTTGCTTGCGCACATTTTTCAGGCGTTGCGTTTAACGTTGGAAAATCAAAAAGCACGCCCGGTTAAATATGCCGTAAACGATGGTAAGGCAAACAGTAAATGGTACAGCCGTTCTATGGGCTTGCTGGGTACGCTTTTGCTGATCTTTCTGGTCGTTCACCTGAAAGATTTCTGGGTAGTTTCCCGTTTTACAGGAATCCCAACGGTTGATGCCAGCGGACATGAAGATCTTTATGCGGTAATGAAAGAGAAATTTCAGGATCCGGTAAGGGTTGTTGTATATATTCTTGCTATGTTTTCTTTATGCTACCACTTATTGCATGGTTTTGCTTCCGCATTCCAAACATTAGGATGGAACCACTCAAAATATAACGGTATAATTAAAGGAGCTGGCGTTTGGTATTCGGTTATTATTTCGATCCTTTTCGCAGCCATGCCGATTGCAGTTTATTTCGGTCTTATTCAATAATTTTTAGCACAAAAGATATGTCAGATATTAATTCAAATATTCCAGAAGGCGAATTAACCAGCAAATGGACAAAATATAAGTCTTCTGTGCCTTTGGTTAACCCATCGAACAAAAGAACTATTGAAGTAATCATAGTAGGTTCAGGTTTAGCGGGTGCTTCGGCAGCGGCTACTTTGGCCGAAATGGGTTACAAAGTAAAATGTTTCTGCTTCCAGGATTCACCACGTAGAGCACACTCAATTGCTGCTCAGGGTGGTATCAATGCAGCAAAAAACTATCAGAATGATGGTGATAGCGTTTATCGCCTTTTTTACGATACAATTAAAGGTGGCGATTATCGTGCCCGCGAAGCCAATGTGCATCGTTTGGCCGAAGTGAGTGCCAACATTATAGATCAGTGTGTGGCTCAGGGTGTGCCTTTAGCACGTGAGTACGGTGGTTTGTTAGATAACCGCTCGTTCGGTGGTACACAGGTACAACGTACTTTTTATGCAGCTGGTCAAACTGGTCAACAGTTATTATTAGGTGCATATTCTGCTTTAGAACGCCAGATTGGTATGGGTAAAGTAGAAATGTATACCCGCCACGAAATGCTTGAAGTTGTTAAAATCGATGGCAAAGCACGTGGTATTATTGCACGTAACTTAATTACAGGAGAAATCGAGCGCCATTTCGGTCATGCAGTGGTATTGGGAACAGGTGGTTACGGTAACGTATTCTATCTTTCTACCAACGCGATGGGAAGTAATGTTACTGCAGCATGGAAAGCACACAAACAAGGTGCTTATTTTGCAAACCCATGTTACACACAGATCCACCCAACTTGTATCCCGGTTTCTGGCGATCACCAGTCTAAATTAACCCTAATGTCTGAGTCGTTGCGTAACGATGGACGTATCTGGGTTCCTAAAAAGAAAGATGATAACCGTAAAGCTTCAGAAATTCCTGAAGATGAAAGAGATTATTATTTAGAGCGCCGTTACCCTGCTTTCGGTAACTTAGTTCCTCGTGATGTGGCCTCCCGTGCTGCAAAAGAGCGTTGCGATGCAGGTTATGGAGTAGGTGCTTCTAAGTTAGCAGTATACTTAGATTTTAAAGCCAATACAGAACGTTACGGAAAAATCGAAGCTGCCAAAGCGGGTAACCACAATCCTGATAAAGAAACCTGTATGCGCTTAGGTACTGCAGTAATTAAGGAAAAATATGGTAATCTATTCGATATGTATGCGCAGATTACCGGCGAAAATCCTTACGAAACACCAATGCGTATTTATCCTGCGGTTCACTATACCATGGGTGGTTTATGGGTTGATTATAACTTAATGACATCGGTACCTGGTTTATACTGTACAGGCGAGGCTAACTTCTCAGATCACGGAGCCAACCGTTTAGGTGCATCTGCTTTGATGCAAGGTTTAGCTGATGGTTATTTCGTTCTTCCTTACACCATTGGTGCTTACTTATCAAAAGAGATTTCGGTAAAAGCAATTCCTACTGATCACCCTGCCTTTGTAGAGGCTGAAGAAAGAGCAGTTGGTATTTTAAATACACTGATCAATATTAAAGGAACTAAGTCGGTAGATCATTTCCACAAACGTTTAGGTCACATCATGTGGGAGAAATGTGGTATGGCCCGTAACGCAAAAGGTTTAAATGAAGCAATTCAGGAAATCAGAGCCTTACGTGCTGAATTCTGGAGCGATGTTCGTGTACCTGGAACAGCTGATGAGTTAAACACCGAATTGGAAAAAGCTGGTCGCGTTGCCGATTTTATCGAGCTGGGCGAGTTGATGTGTATTGATGCATTAAACCGTAACGAAAGTTGTGGTGGTCACTTCCGTGAAGAGTATCAGACAGAAGAAGGTGAAGCACTACGTGATGATGAGAATTATGCTTACGTAGCCGCGTGGGAATTTAAAGAAGGTGTAAACTTCGAACTTCACAAAGAAGAGCTGAAGTTTGAAAATATTAAAGTAGCACAAAGAAGTTATAAATAGTAGCAAGACGTAAGTATCAAGTATCAAGACTTGAATTAATCTTGATACTTGGTGCTCGTTACTTGATACTTAAATCTCAATATCATGAGTACAGGAAATATGAACTTAACGCTAAAAGTTTGGCGTCAAAAAAATAACAATGCCAAAGGTGCTTTGGTAGATTATAAATTGGCCGATATTTCACCGGATATGTCTTTCTTAGAGATGTTCGATGTATTAAACGAACAATTAATAAATAAAGGTGAAGAGCCAGTGGTATTCGATCATGATTGCCGCGAAGGGATCTGCGGAATGTGCTCGATGTTTATCAACGGCCGTCCACACGGACCAAAAGATTTGGTTACTACCTGCCAGTTGCATATGCGTTCTTTCAAAGATGGCGATACCATTGTTGTTGAGCCTTGGAGGGCAGCAGCTTTTCCGGTAGTAAAAGATTTAACCGTAGATCGTTCTGCATTCGATAGAGTTATTGCTGCTGGTGGCTTTATTTCGGTAAACACAGGTAATGCGCAAGATGCGAACAACTTGCCAATCCCTAAAATGCAGGCAGATGCTGCTTTCGAAGCCGCAGCTTGTATTGGTTGCGGTGCTTGTGTGGCAACCTGTAAAAATGCTTCAGCAATGTTATTCGTATCAGCTAAAATCTCTCAGTTGGCATTATTACCACAAGGTCAGCCAGAGCGTTACCGCAGGGTGCAGAGCATGGTTGCGCAAATGGATGCTGAAGGTTTTGGTAACTGTACCAATACTGGTGCGTGCGAAGCCGAATGCCCTAAAGGAATCTCTTTGGAAAACATCGCTCGTATGAACCGCGATTTTGCATCTGCAAAATTTATTTCAGAAGAAACCGTTTAAAAAATATACTGTGCACCCAGCTTAACCGCAGGGTTCTTGAGCCTCCACAATGTGGAGGCTTTTTAGTTTTAAAGGGAACTACAAACTAATCATAAAATAGATAAAATAGCTGTTTAAGACACATTATCAGGCTAATACTGGTTAATAGACCAAGAATAAATAATGAATAAATTTTAATGATTTGTTAGCATACTAACGACTAAAACAGATACATATTTAACATTTTCCCGCTGTTATGAAAACATATGAAACTTTATAATTTAAAACCGAAACCTTGCACAACAAAGCGGTCTCGAAATAAAAGTTTGCGAAAGTCGTAATAATCTTATGTTTGCATATTAAAGTTTTGCGTATTTAGAAATTTTATTCTGTAATATTTGCATATACATTAAAATTTTTCTAAATTTAGTCTTCCGAGACAGGAGAGAAAACATAAAACCCCGGCAATTTTTGCTGGGGTTTTGTGCTTGGAGAGCATTAATATAAACTGGTTTTACTTCAAGGCGAAATTAATAGCCATGTTGTATTTTACCCTTACGGGTATTCCGTTTTGCAAGGCCGGGTTCCACCGGGGCGACTTGTTCAGTACCCGTACTGCTTCTTTATCCGTTTCTGGTGAAAGGCTTCTGATGATCTGAATATCGGCTAAGGTGCCATTTTTTTCGACTATAAAAGAGGCGAAGACCTTGCCCTTTGTATTATTCCGCTTTGCAGCTTCAGGGTATTTAATTTCATGGCTTAAGTATCTATAGAAATTTGAAATGCCGCCCGGAAACGCCGGCTGTTTTTCAACAGACACAAAATCATAAACTTTGTTTGAATTGTCTTGTGCTTTTGCCTGATTTAAGCACATAGCGATGCCCGTTAGGGCTAAAAAGATTAGCTTTCTCATTGTTTTTTTATTAAAATGCTGATTATTTAGTTTTTCTTGGGCGTTGTTTTTGATTTTTTGGTGGTGATAATCACCACTCCATTTTTGCCCTTATCACCATGTAAAGTTATACCAGACGAATCCTTTAGCACTTCTACTGATTCAATAGATTTCGGATCCATGTTTTTTATTTCCGAAACTTCTTTCCCATCCACAACATAAAGCGGTTCTGCCTTCGGGTCGAAATCGCTATTCAATAGATTTCTTAAGGTTATAGACGTATTGGGGTTAGGTACATTTGGTCGAGTGCTAAATCCTGATACTTTCCCTTTTAAATTAGGGTCGTCAATTTTTATCGGAGCGGTTTTAAATTTAGAATTGCTTAAAGAGCCATTTTTGGTTTTAACTTCTATTACCCCAGCAAAACCGTCAGCTCCATACGTAGCTGTTGCTAAACTATCTTTTAAGATGCTTACAGACTCAATATTATTGGGATCAACCTCGCTAAGTGATGATGTGCCCCTTATATACTGTTTATTGCCATCTATTACAATCAAGGGTTCAATGCCAGGGGCAGGTACACCTCTAAGTGTAATTTTGGTTGTTTTTGTGCTATCTGCTTTTTGAGCAAAACCAACTAAACTAAAACCCATCATTAGGGTAAAGGCGATTATATTTTTCATTTTGGTTAGAATTTTCTTTTAAGGTTGAAAAAATTAGAAGTTTTGTCGGTAGTAAGTTCCTTTCCATCCAATTGTTTGAAGGCATTGTTTTTAGATCCTTTACTTGTAATTAGAATTACACCAGCTTTAGCTCTTTCCCCATAAAGATTAACAGCTGCCTGATCTTTTAAAACAGAAATCGATTCTATGTTATTTGGATTTATAGTACTCAACTGGCTATTGTTTGGCAACTTCACACCATCTAAAATGATCAACGCTTCTTGATTTATACCATCCCTAAAGGCGATCCGGTTTGTTGCTATGCTATTTGCTTTAGTTTCTTGTGAGGGGTCATTAAGTGTGAAATTCACATTGATATTGTATTTTACCCTCACGGCTAAGCCATTCTGGATGCCTGGGTGCCATTTTGGCGATTCTTTTAAAACCCTTATTGCCTCTTCATCTGTGCCGCTTCCTAAACCCCTTGTAATTTGGATATCGGATAGTGCACCATCTTTTTCAACCACGAAACTGAGAAAAACTTTACCTTGCACATTATTCTCCAGCGCCATTTTCGGATACCTGATGCTGCCACCCAGATATCTATAAAACTTGCTTATACCGCCCGGAAACTCCGGTTGTTTCTCGATTGAAACGAAATCATATACTTTATCTGTATTTTCAGATTTAATAGAACTGGTTTCTGTTTCAGCGGTTTTAGGAAGATAAGATATGATATTGATCTTGTTCAGATTTACATATCCATCCGATTCAGGTAATAATTTATTCCTGAACTCTTCTGAAGATTCTGGAATTTTAAAACTTACCGTTAAAGCATAATTGCCATCTGCTACAGTTTTAAATCCTTTATAAGATAAAATTGCTTTCATCACTTCTTCATCGCAACCTGCCCCCAGTTCTACATTCGATGTAATATTGGTAACCCTGCCGCTTTTTAGATTAAATTTTATCTGGGCATTACCTTGTACCTCATCACTGCTGGCTGCGCCTGGGTATTTAATATTTCTTAATAGAAACTGGTAAAATCCTTTCCAGTTTGCATCTGTTTTGCCATCAACTGAAATTTTAGGTGCTACAGTTATCTTCTCGGGTGCTGTAACCATGTTTTCTACAATCTCAATTGGTTTCTCTAAAGGGATTTGATCGGTAATGGATAACAACTTTTCATTTTTGCGGACAGTAGCCGACGAAAACACAATCAGAAGGGCAAATAAGGGGATAAAAATTCCATACTTCATAATAGCGATCTTTTTCGACCGCTCTTTATGAAGCATGAAAATTCTTTTTTTGATCAATGATTTTTCTAAAAAGCCATTTGTTAAGGCATTTGGCGAAATGCCGAACGACTTACTGAGCAATAACATGGCATATTCCGCTTTATCACCCTGAAATTCGGCTGCAAGTTCATCGGCTAAAAACTCGTGAATATTTTTAATTGCTTTTTTATAAAGATAAATCACTGGATTTAGCCAGGTTATAATTCCTATAATTTCGAAAAATAAAATATCTACTGTATGCCATTGTTTAATATGTGCTTCTTCATGAATATCAATCACATCCATTTGTGGCAATTCCCGATCAATTACTTTTTTGCCAAAAAAAGAGAAAGCCGAGCCCGCTTTGCTTATTGAGATGAGTTTTTTAACCGCTAATAGGTTAAATACCAATCTACCTAAGAAGAACAAAATACCTGCGCAATAGATGTAAACGAATGCATTCCCCCAGTTAAAACCGGTATTGCGCTCCGTTACAATCGTTGCCTGTGCTAATACGGCTTCCCAATTAACTGAAGTATAAACCTGTTGTGCCGCTCTTTGCTCCGTTAGCCATTCTAAACGGATAAATGGTATAGATAGCGACAAAACGCCCGCAGCTACTAAATAAATGCGGTTTAAAGTGAAATAGGTCTCCTTATCTAACAGTAATTTGTAAAAACCGAAAAAAACAATTAAGTATAAGTTCACCTGTAATAGGTAGTGGGCAAAACTCATTTTGGCTTATGTTTAATTTTGTTAATCATTTTTAAAATTTCATCAACATCACTTAAATCCAGTTTTTCTTCTTTAACGAAGAAAGAGAACATACTTTCTACCGAATTTTCGAAGTAATTGCCTAACAGTTTTTCTGTTGCATGGCGTTTATATTCTTCTCTGCTGATTAGAGGATAATATTGGTGTGCCTTACCGAAGGCTTCGTGACCAATAAAACCTTTGGTTTCTAAAATTCTTATAATGGTTGATACGGTATTGTATGCAGGTTTAGGGAGGGGTAGCTCATCAATAACTTCTTTGACGAATGCTTTTTCCAATTGCCATAAAACCTGCATAATCTGTTCTTCGGCTTTGGTTAAATCTTTAATTTCCATAATAGTTAATAATAATAAGGATGACAGCAAATTACTTTGCCTTAACTAAAGTTAAAACTAATTAGTTAGTTATCCTAATTTTATTGAATAAATTATTAGAAAAATGAATAAAAATGAGTTTTTGCTTCCTTTTAGGAGGTTACTTTGAGAAAAGTAATTAGCTTTAAGTAGCTATTTGACTGAAAAACAGTGTTTAAATCTGTTTCGATAAGGTGTGGAGACTATATGGTAATCAGGTTGTTTTTGATGCCATATACCACTAATCCGGTGCGCGATTTAATATTCAGCTTCGCAAAAAGAGATTCCCGGTAGTTATCTACTGTGCGTGGACTAACAATCATGAGGTCTGCAATTTCCTTATAAGTAAGTTCAGTACTGCAATATTGTAAAAATGTAAGTTCTCTTGCAGAGAATACTGGTTTTTGATCGCTGTCTTTTAGCGCCACCAAAAGTCTGCCCGATACCAGTTCGTTTACATAAAAACCTTTATCTACTATTACTTTAATTGCTGTTAGCAGATCGGATGGGGTTGATTCTTTAAGCATATAGCCTCCGGCACCGGCTTTAAGCATTCCGATAATTGCTTTTTCATCTTCGAGCATACTTAATGCAAGCACATGTACATTCGGATGATTGGTTTTAACCCATTTGGTTGCTGCAAAACCATCCATTACCGGCATATTAATGTCCATTAGCACCAGTTGGACGTGTTTGTGGCTGTTTATTTTAGACTGTAGATCTAATCCGTTTACAGCCTCAAACGTGACATTTATTTCGTCAAATTCTTCCAATAGGCTGGCCAATCCGGAACGGAAAAGCGTGTGGTCATCAACAATAGCGATAGAGATACTTTGGTCTTGCATACAATTAAGGGTATGGAACTTCTATGGAAATGGAAGTGCCTTCGCCTGGAGTCGAATTTAATATTAATTTTCCATTGATCATCTCAATTCTTTTATAAATAGAATTTAGTCCCATTCCCGATTTTTTTGATTTAATTTCTTCGGGGTTAAAACCTACACCATTCTCAATAACCTTTAGATGTAAAGCATTCTTTTCGAGATAAGAATCGATCTGTATATGTTTTGCCCGAGCATGTTTTATAATGTTATTGATGATTTCCTGTAATAAACGAAGAATAATCAAATCTTTATCGGGAGATGTGATCTGCAGGTCAACTAATTGGTTACTAACTTTTAACTCATATGCTCCAGCTTTGTTAAGCCAGTTAATCTCTTGATCTATTGCATGCCCAATGCCATTTTCTACCAATTGTTCGCCATGTAATAACTTAGCCAACTCTCTCAATTCTTTAATTGATTTGTTCACTAGCGCTAAGGAATTGTCGATCTTCTTTTTAGCCTTTTCGCCATCATCTAAATTTACGGAGTTTAAGGTTAAGGTAGTAAGACTGAGCAATTGGCCAACATTATCGTGCAGTTCTGTGGCAATGCTCTGCATGGTCTGATCCTGTACTTCCACACGGGTTTGAAGCATTTCGGATTCAAATTTCTGTTTCATAGCTGCCTTTTCGAGAATGTGATTTTTTCTATACTTTATACTAATCTTAATATAGAATATCAAAAACACGGGCATCAATAAAAAAATCAAAGTAGATATTCCTACTAAGATTGCAATTTGCGTTGTTTGGCTCTGCATATAAAAGAGTAAGCCCAAAGGCTATATAAAGTCCAGTTTAATAGTATGTAGATAGCGTATGTTAGTGGGTAAGGACCAATTTTGATAGATTTAAATAAGCCAAAAAACAAATTACTGGTGGTACTGCCAAAATAGAAGAACAAAACAGCGGTTAGCCACCAAAATTCTGGGTGATACGTAATATCTAAAAGGTGCTCGTCCCTAAGTAGTAAGTAATAATAGTAAAGGCAGTACAGCACAAAAATAACCGACATTACACTTACAGTAATCGAATTGAAAGCAAAAACCCCATTTTTTATAAAAACAGCAAAATATGTGGTGTAGATAATAATGCTGCTAATTAAAAAAATGGGTTTAGGGTTAATGTATTTTTTAAAACAATTATACAATCCATAAGAGATAAAACCGGCCTCAAAAAAAACAAATACATTATATACCCAAAGATTGTTTTTGTATTTAGCACCAATATACTGACCGAAATACTCTGTACAACATACAAATGCAAGATACGCCAAGGTTATAGTCCAAAAACTTTGTTTATCCTTGCTTAGAAAAAATATAGCAATTATTAAACATACAAGTTCAACTGAGGTTACAGGATCTATAATCTTGATCATTCTTTATATTATAGACAAGTTCCATTGCATACTTCAGGGCACATTTCTCCCCTGTTTTCGATATCATCCAGGTCATCTTTGTGTTCGTCATCATTGCTTATACTCGGCAGTGTAGGTACCAATAGTAAGGTATTTCGGCCTTCGTATGTTTTTGGCAAACCTTCGAGTGAGTCGGGGGTGTATTGTCCAAAATAAATTCTCAATCCATCATATTTCCCTTCGCTCATTGATTTTGCTATTTCTAAAATCTGCTCTGCCGGAAACCATACGGCTTTTGTGTAAGATTTTGGAAATTTCCTGGCTTCTTCTGTGTAGGCATTAACCATTGCCTGCGCAACCTTCTTATCGATAGGTTCCGAATTAAATTTTTTGCTCATAAAAGTTAAAAGTTTGATTTGTCTAAAAATCGATAATAATAAGTGTTCTGGCAAGAAATATTTGCAATTAAAATACCGTAAAAACACCCTGTTATTTAGGGCGTTTTGTGCTAACATCGAATTGTGCGGTACCACTACTTTTGGTATACAATAACAGCTGAATAATTTGTGATTGTAAACAATGAATGCCGTGGGTCCTATTAAAACAAATATTTTGGACTTATTTTAAAATAAGTCTAATCTTTTAAGAAAGCTTGATTATAGAAACATTAACCATTTAATTCTTTCAAAAATGATAAACAATATCCTGTTACGGGAAAATCACAGTTCGATCAGCGAAAGGGAAGTTGAAATTGTACACCTGTTATCGATGGGGTACAACAGTAAGGAAATTGGTGAAATGCTTTTTATCAGCGAGCATACCGTTAATACGCACCGAAGAAATATGGTAAGAAAGCTCGATCTTAAAAATTCTTATCAATTAATTGTTTGGGCCTTTAAAGAAAGAATATTATCCTTATAAGGGTTAAAATACGCATAACCTCTCATTCTAAACAGCAAAGCCTGCTATTTGATACTAAAGTCAAATCAGCAGGCTTTTGTTTTTTAATGTCTTTTGCAGTAGCGCCAGCTATTTTATACTCTTTTTGGTGACAATAAAATAGCCGATGATGAAAAGTATCGCTGCGTAAATCAAACTCGTCCATATTTCCTGCGTAAAAACCGGAAAATCCAGCGGATCGCCTCCTTTTTTTACCTTGGTCATCTTTAAAGACAAAGCAGGTAATGAATATGGGATCAGGTAAGCATATTTCCACCCTACATTTGCGGTAATAATGCCCATAATCGTTCCAATAAAGCCAATGCCCATTGGCTTAAGAAAGTCGCTCCATAGCAGGCTTAATATGAACTGTAGCGATAAAATGCCTAAAGATGATAAGAATAATTTACCGTAAGAGTTAACCAGGATATTTAACGGGTTGTATTGATTAAAATTAAGCTTAGGCAACAATACCTGTAATAAGTGGCCAAAGGCGTAGGTAAGTGTAGCGAATAAGAATAAACAGATAAATATTAACAACACCGCATACAGGTATTTTGCCGCATAAATCGAAAATTTATTTAAGGGCTGGGCAAATAACATCTTCCAGGTATCGTTTTTATGTTCGATATTATTGACCGAAAAGGCCATGAATATAACATAGAAGGGCATTATCAAAAATCCCATTACGCCGAGTGCCGCACCGCTGTAATGTGCCCATAATACCATTGGAGGATAATGCCTAGCGATGATTTTCTCGGCGTCGGAATAAAAACCAAAGCTGATTAACCCACATATAATAACTGGTAATAATATAGCTGCCCAGAAAGCTAAGGTTTTCCTGGATTTGTAAAATTCTGATACTAAAGAAATATAAAGAGCGTGCATGTTAGTTTGTTTTGGTAATATCAAGGAATAAATTTTCGAGGTCTTTTCTTTGCTGATAAAGACTGCTCACCGTGAAACCATTTTGGATAAGTAATGTATTTAGTTCTCCACTTTTTTGTGATGAAGTAAATGGAATAGTAATTATCCTATCGGTTTTTGCAATAATTTCATAACCCGACTTTGTTAAAAGGGAACTTGCGCTTTCGATCTTGTCGACTTCGATTTCGAGCATAGGTTTGCTCAGTAAATGAAGTTCGTTAATGGTGCCCTGAAATAATAATTGACCTTTGTTTATAATGCCAACATGGGTTGCTGTTCTTTCTATTTCTGCCAATAGGTGGCTTGAAACCAATATTGTTTTTTGGTGTTTAGTAGCTAAATCGATCATGAGGTTCCGGACCTCAATAATGCCATTTGGATCTAAGCCATTTGTAGGCTCATCCAGCAGGAGTAATTCCGGGTCTGAAATTAGTGCTTGCGCAATGCCCAGCCGTTGTTTCATACCTAACGAATATTTACTGGCTTTTTTATTTGCTGCTTCTGTCAAACCTACCAGCGACAGCATTTCATCAGCTTTCGTTTTTTTTATGCCTAACAGAATACAGCGGTTAATGAGGTTTTCTTTCCCTGTTAAATGCCCATAAATGGCTGGCTGTTCTACCAGAGCGCCAATGCGTTTAAGGGTAGCTATGCGATTACTGTTTATTTCTTTGCCAAAGATAAAAACCTGATCGGAAGGCGATTTGAGCAGGTTAAGCAAGATTTTTATAGTGGTTGTTTTGCCAGCCCCATTGGGGCCTAAGAAGCCGTAAATGCTGCCTTTTGGCACTTGTAATGAAAGATCTTTTACAATAACCTGGTTGCCGAAGTTAAAGTTTAAACCTACAGTTTCGATAGCGTATTTACCCATTGTTTCTATTTGAAAATGGCAGTTACCTGTTTCACAACAGAACCAGATGTTTTTGTAGGTTTTACAACTATTTCTGCATCATTCTGATTGGTGCTAACGGTAAGGGTTAAAATAATCATCATAAATACAGGTAATAATAAAAGTAAAAATGGTGATGTGTTTGCTAACTTTTTCATGATCGATAGTTTTATTTGAGCGGTTGCGAAAATACCATCAGTAATTACTGTTTGATTTTTTAAGTTGATTGCTGATGAAGTTTTCATTTTGTTTTCGTTTTGATGATTCAAAGAAACTCAAGAAAAACAACCTGCTAAAATCTATTATACCAAGTGTTCAAGATTCTAGATCAACAGACATTTTTGGCGTTTGTCGATAAAATTTGCCTATTGGGCCGTTGGTAGAAAAAAAATGCCCGTTGGTAGATTGTGTAAGTAAATCGATAAAACTTTATTTATTTTGGATGCATGAAAGAATATGCGTCTATTAAACGGATATCAGCTTTCATAACCATTTAATATATATCTTAATGAAACAAAGTAAGGGGCCTTTAATATTACATGCTATTTTTTGGACAATTATCTTAATGATTATCGTTGGTGGTAATATATTCGATACCACAAAACATACGATGAAAGATTATTTTATCAGCTATGTTGTTTATGGGGTAATCAATATTTCTATTTTCTACATTAATTATATCTTTTTAATTCCTGAATTAATAAAAAAGAGAAAAAAATACCTCATCTATGTTTTAGCATTCTTATTGTTGATTGCTGTATCTGTTGTTGCTAAAACCGCTATTGCGGTATTATATCCAGATGATGTACTGACTACGGTAAGCGCTAAGGGAAAGCGGATGGAAATACCTGTTCATAATTTTGTGATTTTGGTTACGTTCTTGTCGGGCTTTTTCTTAATCTGCAGTTGCATCATTAAATTTACCATCGATTGGTTTGCAAGTGAAAGGATTCAACGTAACTTAGAAAGTGAGCGGCGGGAGATGGAGCTTCAGTTTTTAAAATCGCAGTTAAACCCGCATTTTCTTTTTAATTCGCTCAATAATATCTATTCACTGGCCTATCAGAAATCGGATAAAACTGCCGATGCCATTATGAAGCTTTCGGAAATTATGCGTTACATGATTTATGAGAGCAATACGCCAACGGTAGCACTAAGTAAGGAAGTAGACTATTTAACCAGTTATATCGAATTGCAAAAAATAAGGTTTAAAGATGGCGCCTATATCGAGCTTACCTTAAACGGCGAAATTGACAATCAGAAAATTGTTCCTTTAATGCTGATTTCGTTTGTAGAAAACGCATTTAAACATGGGGTAGTAACCGATCCGGCAGAACCGGTAAAAATTAATATCATTGCCAATCAAAAGATTTTGCATTTTAGTGTAGTAAATAAAAAGAACCAACAGAATAAAGATGCACAGGGAGGAGTTGGTTTAACCAATGTAGAACGACGGTTACAATTGGTTTATCCTGATAGATATAAATTAAATGTTGTAAATTCGGCTACTCATTATACCTGTGAACTGATGATTGACATATAATCCGATAACCAAACATAACCCGGATAAAATCATTAATTAAAATAATAACCTAAAATGAACTTAAACTGTATTGTTGTTGATGATGAGCCTTTAGCGCTTGATATTTTACAGGATTATATTTCGAAAGTACCTTTTTTAACCATGGTTAAAAGGTGCGAAAACCCTATTGAAGCTTTGCAGATTGTTCAGGGCGGAGGGATTGATCTTGTGTTTTTAGATATTCAAATGCCTGAGCTGACCGGAATCCAGTTCTTAAAAATTGCTGGCAATAAATGCCACTATATATTAACAACCGCTTACCCACAATACGCTTTAGAAAGTTATGACCTTAATGTTTCGGATTACCTGTTAAAGCCAATTGCATTCGACCGTTTTTATAAAGCGGTAGAAAAAGTACATAATCAGGTAAAACCAACTGAAGCCCCTGCGAGTGTGGCACAGCCCATCGTTACACCTGCACCGTTTTCTGGTTCAGCAAATCCTGTTCAGGATTATATTTTCGTTAAAACAGAACATAAGATCCAAAAAATCTATCTGCATAATATTTTATTTATCGAGGGTTTAAAAGATTACATCTCGATATTTACGAAAGATGAGCGTGTAATTACGCTACAGAGTATGAAGAAGATGGAAGAAGCTTTACCTCAAGGTCAGTTTATCAGGGTACACAAATCTTATATTGTGGCTGTTGATAAAATTGAAAGTATTGAGCGTAGCCGCATTACCATCAATCAAAAAATTATCCCTGTTGGCGATACTTACCGCGATGAATTTTTTAGGGTGATCGGAAATAAGAATATTTAGAGCGTTTGGCATTAGGCGCTTAACCAGTTCAAACAATTAACCTTTTAATTGCCACGGAAGCACAAAAACCACGGAATGATCCTGCTGCGATTGTCATCCTGAGCGGAGTCGAAGGATCTTTAAAGAGATTAATTAAAATTACAAAACAGCAGCCTGCGCCATTGGTTGACCTAAAACTTTCCTGATTTCGTTTTCTACCTCAAGCGTGATATCATTTGGCGTTTTTACGCCTGGTTCTATCGGTTTTAAAACCGTCCATTTTAGCGCATTGCCTGTGGTTAATGGAAACATGCCAAAGCGAACAATTTTCCATGAATTTTCTATAGCCACCGGAACGACCAAAGCATTGGGTACTACTTTTAATATGGTAGCAATACCTCCAAATTGGAATGTTTTCAGCTGACCATCTTTCGCTCGGGTTCCCTCCGGGAAAATAACAGTACTCCAGTTGTTTTCTTTCATTCTACGGCCAAGTTTGATGATTTCGGAAATGGCCTGTTTGTTGTCTTTTCGGTTGATGTTTGCCCCACCGCCTAAACGCAGGTTAATGGATATGGATGGAATACCTTTGGTAAGCTCAATTTTAGAGATAAATTTTGCGCTGTGTTTTCTTAAAAACCAAATTAACGAAGGGATGTCGTACATACTCTGGTGGTTCGCAGCAAAAATAATTGGTCTGTCTGTAGGTAAATCGTATTCATTCTTAAAGCTGATTGAATTGAATAGAAAAATCTGGCAGTAGGTTAGGAAAAAGTTGAGGATATCTACCGAAACTTTATGCGCTTTATAACCAAAAAGCTTAAAGCAAATCCATTGTATAGGATGGAAGATACAAAGTGTTAATCCAAAGAAAATATAAAAAATAGGGCTTAAAATATATCCGAAAAGCTTGCTCATCTGGTTGATTTAATAGATGGCAAAGATAATAATAAATTATTCTGGTTCTTTGAAGATGTATTTTTCTTCGTATTCAATCTCAAACGTTTTTAAGAAGCTGGTGTACTCTTGTAAAAAGGTTTCCTTTTTATGGTGCTGTTCCTGGTTTTGGATGTATTGAATAACTTGTTGAACATGGCTTTTTGAATAAGAGAATGCACCATAACCTTCTTGCCAGGCAAATTTAACTTTACAAAATCTCTGATCGTTAATCCATTTTGAACTTTCTGTTTTTACATTCTGGATCAGGCTGGAAATGGATTGGTGTGGCCGCATACCAATAAAGATGTGAATATGATCTGGCATACAATTGATCTGGATCATTTTATGGTTATTTGCCTGAAATATCCCTGTGATATATTTCAAAAGCCTTTCTTTCCAATCTTTATGAATTAATGAAGCGCGAAATTTAACGGCAAAAACAAATTGAATATGCAATTGGGTGTAGGTATTCGGCATGGCATTTTAAATCATAATCAAACGTTCCTACGGAACGAAAATTGTTGTGTGCAATTTCTACCGGGGAAATGTCCATACTGGACATTAATAATTTTTAGGATGATTTAATATTTAGGGATTGCACTGGCAATTTAAAACAAATGATCTTATTAAATAACGGTTTGATGCATTGTTTTGCGATCTTAAATTAGATATAATTTTTTGAATTATAAAAGATATAGCATTTTTATTGGTCATGAAACGTTCCTATGGAACGAAAATTGCAATTGTATTATTTCTACTACTACTAGGATTTGTTCCTAAGGAACAGCTTATAGATTTAGTAACAAAATAATAAGTACTTGGAGTAGACAGAGGTGTGCCCATTTTTTTAAAAAGATCTTATAATCATCAGATTGCCCCTAATGTCCCATGGGGACATATGCTGGGTAGAAAAAATATGCAATATTTTTTATGTTCCATTAGGAACATTTGGTGGTTGTCCGAACTACAATTCGCCATTCATTATCATCAGCTTTGCTCTTAAAATTGCGGCAACGCTTATTGAGTCGGTAATTTCTCCATTCAAAACCATTTGATAAGCTTCATCAAAGGGCAATTTTTTTACCATGAGTTGTTCCGTTTCTTCAGGCATCGCGATACCTTGAATTAAACCAGTGGCAACATAGATTATGCTCAGTTCATCACTCACAGAGTTAGATAAATGCATTCTTTGAATCTCTTTCCAGTTTCTGGCACTCATTCCCGTTTCTTCCAGTAATTCCCTTCTGGCGCTTTCTAGCGATGCTTCGTGAAATGGCCCACCACCTTCGGGAATTTCCCAGCTGTAAGCGTTTAGGGCATATCGATATTGACCAACCAACCAGGTATTGTAATTTTCATCTAGTGGGAGGATTCCGATCGCCAGGTTTTTAAAATGAACGGTACCATAAATTCCTTTTCCGCCAGAGGGGTTAATCACCTGATGTTCGGTTAATCGGATCCAATTGTTGTCGTACTTTACCTCGCTCTCTAATGTTTTCCAAGGGTTGATCTCTTCCATGGTGCAAGATAAGCAATATGATTTATCTTACTGTGGTTTTGCAGGAGACGGCGGTGGTGGAGTTTTATTTACGGTAATTTTAGTGAAACGATAATTTAGGCTGAAAGTGAAATTCTGCGTGTTATTGGTTGAATAATTCTCCAGCCTGAAATTCTGTCCTTCATTGTAAAAGGTATTGGCTCTGTTCCCTAAAATATCATTAATTGTTACGCGAAGGTTTAACCGGTTACTTAAAAAGACTTTTCTGGCCGAGAAATTAGAAGTAATGGAACCTTTGCTCCGGCCTTGTGCATTGGTATTGTTGGCATAATTTAAGTTCGATTCGAAAGCCGTTTTAAGCGGTAACTGCATCGATAGGCCAATTGCCCCTCTAAAACTCAAACCATCTCGGTTTAGCGAATTGTTTAACTGCGATTTATAATTACTTTGGATCACGCTGAAATTTCCATTGGCCGATATCTTATTGGTAGGGCGATAATTCCCGATTAAGATAAGCGATAGCGAATTATTGGTGCCCACATTATCATAAGTGCTTTCAGATCTGGCTGTATTGGAGCCCGGAATTAACGTTACCGTGCGGTAGCGTTCTATAACTCCTTGACTGGTCGAATAAGAGAGCCGCGGGTTGAATGACCATTTCTGGCCAAAAGCCCCAAAATTAATATCAAACTGGTGGGTGTAAGCTGGCGATAGATTAGGATTCCCATAGGAGATATTAAGTGTATCCACATTATTAACCTGTGGGTTCAAGGTATTTTCTCTTGGCCGGTTTATACGGATGCTATAGGTAGCACCAATATTGTACCGTTTGCGGTAAAATCGATTTAAAGATAAATTAGGGAAAACACTGAGATAAGGTTTTACATTATAATTCTGCCCGGTAGATAAATCGAAAGCTACATCTGTAAGTTCGACCCTAACTCCTGTTTTAACGCCCCAGCCAACCTTCCGGTAGTTGTAGGATACATAAGCAGCAGCTATGTTTTCATTGTATAAAAACTGGTTCGATAATTTGTTGTTACGCACAAACTGTTGCGCTGCAAAATTAAAATTTTCGATTAACAAGTCGTTATCGTTCTTTCTGTAGTTAAAAGCCAGCCCGGCTTCAATGCGGTCGCGTTTATTGAATATTGGTTTTTCGTAATCAAAGGTTACGTTTAGCCCCCTGTTTCCGGTGTTGTTATTATTTTGCTGTAAAGTTGGGGCTGATGTGCTGGGTTGGGCATAAGTGGTGCTATAATCCCTAAAATCGATATTTTTATTGGTGTTGAAATTTAATCCTAAAGATATTTTACCTCCGCTGGTATCGGTCTGAAGATCGTAATCGGCATTAAAAACAAAGTTATTGCTATTGCCTTTACCCGTATTATGCTGGTTGCGGAGGCGGTTTTCTATGCGTTCTTCGCTTAAGTAATGAAGATCGGTTGTAGCATTTGAATTTGAATTATTGAGGTTGTAATTGGTTGATAAGCGCAGGCTTTGCTTTGGACTAATGGTCCAATCTAAACCCATTCTAAAATTTCCACCGTTGTTATGGTTCCGGTAAGCCCCGTATTGGTCATAATAGAAAGTTGTATCGGGAAAAAAGTTTTCGCGGAAATTATGGCTGTCACCTTTCCCAACATTATAGCGATAAGCTGCGCTTCCATTTATAGCATAAGATTTTCCGCGGTAAGAGGCATTGGCGTTGGTATTGCCGTTGCCCTGCAATCCGCTCGAAACACCTACATTACCGTTAAAGCCAACCTTGAAGCCTTTTTTCATTACAATGTTAATGATGCCTTCGCCATCTCCGCTATATTTAGATGGTGGATTGGTAAGGACCTCTATCTTATCGATGGCATCAGAAGGTAGCACATTTAGCAGGTCGACGATGTTAGAGGTCATATAGTCTGAGGGTTTACCATCAATAAAAACCCTCGTACTTCTCTTTCCTGCAATGGTAGCGTTACCATCAATATCTACCTGCACCATTGGTACGTTTTTTAATACATCTGTTGCGGTGCTGCCTTCGGCTAATAGTGTTGAGCCAACATTATAGGTAACACCGTCAGCTCCGAATTCGATAGGTGGTTTTTGGAAGGTAATGGTTACTTCCTGCAAAGAATTTTGTTCAGAGGTTAGTTTTAATGCGCCCAGGTTTTTATCAAAATCTTTTTCTGTTATGGCTATTCCATTTACTTTTAATGGGGCATAGCCAACAAAACTTACCCTAATGCTATAATTTCCTGTTTTTAGATTTTTAATACTAAAATGGCCATCCTCATCTGTGGCAGACGTAATTATGGGCTGTTCAGATCCATCGATATAAACAGATATTACTGCCGATGGAATAGATAATCCACCAACTTCTTCAATCACCTTCCCACTGATTACACCTTTTTCTACAGCAAGCGCGGTAAAGGCCTTGAGTAAAATTAATAAGGTAAAGCAAAGCTTAGGTAAAAGTTTTTCCAATATCTGATTAGTTAAAAAAGGTGCTTAGAAATATTTTTTCTAAGCACCTTAGGTTATTAAAAGGATCCCTCATCAGGGCGGTTGTCCTGCTGATCGTCTTTCCTCTTTTTATTCGTACCGGTAAATGTAGTTTTTCCAAAGCGGTAAGAGAAGGTTAAATTCCCCATTGTGCCCTGAAACTGGCGTTCAAAATCAACAATTGTGGCTCTATCTTCAGTGGTCATGCTCCATCTTCTGGTGTTAAAGACATCACGAACATTGAAACTTAAAGATGCTTTTTTGTTCGGGAAATCGTATTTGGCTCCACCATCAACCCCATACATAGCATTACGTTTTCCTTGTGCCATCACTTCTGGCGCCCTATAATCACCACGCACCTGTAACGATAAATTTTTAACTACTGTTAAATTTCCGGTAATATTGGCGTTCCAGCTAAAGCCACTGCTTGATGGAATGTCAAATCTTGCATCTCCGGCAAACTTAGCTTGATATAAGTTTACATTGGTAGTAAAATTTAAAGCTTTAATCAGATCGAAACGGCCAATCAACTCTAAACCGCTATTAATCTGATTCGTTAAATTTTGAGGGGTTGAAGTAATGATCCCGTTAACAGGTGTACTTCTTACCCTTTGAATTACATCATTGGTTTGGCGGAAATACAAACTCGAAGTTAAGGTTACTTTTTTCCAGTATTTACTATATCCCAATTCGAAAGAGTGTACATCCTCTGGCAATAAATTCGGATTACCACCTCTATAGTTTAAAGGATCCGAAACATCCAAAAACGGGTTGGTATCCCAGGGGCGGGGGCGGTTTACACGGCGTGTATAACTCAATTGAAGCTGGTTGTCGCCCTTTAATTTTTGCGTTAAGAAAACACTTGGATAGATCCTTTTGTAGTGGATATTTCCTTCGGCCGTGGTTAATACATTGCCCGTGTAACCTTCTAAATGTGTATCTAAACGCGCATCTTCTCCTCTTAATCCAATCTGGTAACCAAAATCTTTAATCTGGCTCTGATAATTGAAATAAAGTGCGTGCACCTGATCCTTACTATCGAAACCGTTAATTAACTTATTATTGCTAACATAAATGTTCGTATTGGTAGGGATCGAATCTGCGTATTGATCATTGTTTCCTAAGCGGATCTGGCTACGGTAACCAACTTCAATTTTACCGGCTTTACCAACAGGCAATGCATAATCAGTCTGGATGTTGTAATTGGTATTATTGCCTGTGTTAAAAACACGCTGTAAACTTAAGGTTTCATCAATCGGCACACCATTTCGGTTAGTGGTATTGGTGCTGTAAGTTTGGTCGTTGTTGTTTGTGCCATACGAATAGCCAAAGTTGAAGGTTAACTCTTCTTTCGGTTTTTTAAACTTCTGTACGTAATCTAAATTCAGGTCGTAACTTTTTCCATAACCGTCATTATTATTGGTTCTGTTGCTTAATAAAACAGGCGACTGGTTTGCACTTAATTGTCTAATGTTAAGCAGCTCGTTCCGCTCATTTTCTCTTGAGTTAAAACCACCCGATAAGCTGATTACGCTTTTTGGTGCCAAATAATAATCTAAACCAGCTTTAGCATTGTGTCCCCTATCAGATGAATTAGAAACGGTATTCTGATTTGCGAAAGCTGTTGAACTGGTTGGTGTTTTGTAGGTAATATCCTGGAAACCGCCACCCAAACGGTTGCCATAGCGATAGCCATAGTTTCCGTAAAGGTTTACTTTGCTATTCTGAAAACTTAAATTAGTGTTGGCATTATAGTTATCGCGGTTACCTGCAGTTAGTGCGACTGAACCGTTAAAGCCAAGTTTCGTATTTTTCTTCAGTACGATGTTGATGATTCCTGACTGACCTTCTGCATCATATTTAGCCGATGGATTGGTAATTACCTCAACGCTTTCGATAGAGCTTGCCGGGATCGATTGGAGAATCTGCGCTACATTACCACCGGCAATTAAAGATGGTTTTCCATCAATTAAAACTTTTACGCCTGCAGAGCCACGTAAACTCACATTGCCATCCATATCGGTAGAAACTGAAGGAACATTCTGCAATAAATCGCCTGCTGAGCCACCTTCGCTGATTACGCTCTGATCCACAGCAAAAATCTTTTTGTCGATCCCCATTTGCATGCCTTGTTTTTGGCCTGTTACGGTAATTTCGCTCAGCATATTTCCTTTTGAAGGATTCATTTTAATGTCGCCAAAGTTTAATGTACCCGTAGCGGCAGTAATGGCTATATTATCTCTAACCATGGTTTGGTAGCCAACAAAGCTTATTTTAAAGGTAAAAGTTCCGGTTGGGATATCTGCCATTATAAATGCACCATTTACATCTGTTTGGGCAATTTTTGCATTTTTGCTTGTTGCTTTATCAATTAAAACAGCGGTAGCAAATGGAATGGTTTCTTGTGTTTTTGCATCTTTAAGTACTCCGGTAATTTTTGCTTTTCCACCTGTTTGTGCGAAAAGACTAAAAGATAAGCTTAAAAGTAAAAGGGTAATCTGTATTGTTCTCGATTGTAAAAGTCTCATTAAAAAATAAAATTTCGTGTGTTTTTGTAAAGGGAGACAAAGTAACGGCAACTAAGTTTAATTAAGGAGCCGTAACTATTTTATTACAGCCATTTTATAGTAATATTTTTGTGGGTTATTCTCCAGTTGGCGGTTAGTAATTGGCAGTTTTCAGTTTTGCCTAAACAATAAAAGAATATTACAATTGAACAATTTGCAAAATGTTACTTTTGTTTATTATGAATAGGATATTAATTGTTGATGATTTGCACCCTGCATTTAAAGAGCAGGCCATTGCTATGGGTTACCTGGTTGATAATGAACCACAGATTACCCGCCAACAAACATTAGATAAAATAAAAGATTATACCGGTATTGCGGTAAGAACGAAATTTAGGATAGACGCCGAAATTTTTGCAGCCGCTCCAAACTTAAAGTTTGTGGCAAGAGCAGGGGCTGGCTTAGATAATATTGATGATAAAATCGCTTTTGAAAGAAATATCGAATTGATTAATGCACCTGAAGGAAATTGTGATGCTGTTGGCGAACATGCTACGGGTTTGCTGTTATCGTTGATGAACAACTTCCGCAGGGCCGATATGGAGATTAGAAACGGGGTGTGGGATAGAGAAGGTAACCGTGGTTACGAATTGAAAGGCAAAAAGGTGGGAATTATTGGTTATGGCTTTATGGGGCAAAGTTTTGCGAAGAAACTGGCAGGTTTTGAGGTGGATGTAATGGCCTATGATAAGTATAAAACAGGCTTTTCTGATGCTTTTGCCCGCGAGGTAAGCATGGAAGAAATTGTGAAACACAGCGATGTACTGAGCTTGCATATTCCCCTAACTGCCGAAACCAGACAGATGGTTGATGACGAGTATTTCTTCCATTTTAAAAAGCCCATTTTCTTTATCAATACCGCGAGAGGCGAAATTGTAAATACGCAAGCAGTGTTGAGTGCAATTAAAAGCGGAAAGATTTTAGGTGCCGGATTGGATGTACTGCAAACAGAAAAATTCCCTGCATTGGGCGAACAGGTTTGGTACGATGAGCTAAAAAATAACGAAAAAGTGATTTTAACGCCACATGTTGGTGGCTGGACATTCGATTCTTACCGGAAAATTTCGGAGGTTTTGGCTGAGAAATTAAGGGATCTTAATTTTTAGTTTAGAAAGACCTATGAGGTTTTTAAAACCTCATAGGTCTAATTATTTACTACCAATCCAAATTTACAGGCTTTTAAAACTACGTCTTGAAAAAGTAATATGACACATAGTGCTATTCAATCCAAAGATTATATTAAAAACATCGATTTCGAATATGTTGAGACATACTCTTTTCAACAGCAGGCCTACTATTCGGATACTACTAGAAATACAGGAGCAATATCTTGGTATGATAACCGCATAACTGATCTGAATGGTAACCTTGATAACACTTCGGAAAAGATTAGTTCCTTCCAACGTAATAGTCAGGATGTGATTAAATTAAATCACATTTTAGAAACCGAGGTTGCAAACTTACCTTCTTGGATGTGTCTACCTATTTACAGGGATGCAATCATATTTTATAATAAGACTGGAGAAATTGTTTCTGCTCTTAATGTATGTTTCGAATGCTCATACATGGAGAATGATAAAGGGATTAATATTAATGCAGACGAATCTACATACGGCTTGCTAAAGTCCTTCTTAACCTCAAAAGGGCATAAAATTAGGGCATAATTTTTTCTGAAATATTTCTTGAGTTAAAATTGTTTCTTGAGATTAAGATATTTAGATTATTCTTAGTCAAAAGGGTTGAAAAGTAGATTAATCTTGATAATATTTTCTTAAATTGGCTATACAATCTAACCAATTTTATCATGCCGAAAGATCATTTATATTCAACTACAGTTACTTGGACGGGCAATAAAGGCTCGGGTACAATGGATTACCGTTCGTACGATCGCGATTATGTAATTTCAGTAAAAGGCAAATCCGATATTTCAGGATCGTCTGATTCTGCTTTTTTGGGCGATAAATCTAAATATAATCCCGAAGATCTGTTATTGGCCTCAATATCCAGCTGTCATATGCTCTGGTATTTACACTTATGCTCTAAAAACGAGATCGTGGTAATCGATTATAAAGATGAGGCAGTAGGTACAATGGAAGAATCGGCTGATGGCAGTGGCCGTTTTAAAGAGGTTACCCTTCATCCCCAGGTTTTAATAGCCGATAAGGCACATTACGAACTTGCAGCTTCGCTGCATCATGAGGCAAATAAAATGTGTTTTATTGCCAATTCATTAAATTTTCCAGTTAAACACGAACCCGCTTGTAAAGCGGAGAACGGGTAACAGCTTTCAGTTGATACCATCGGATGGTGGAGATAGGCGATTTTATCGCCATTAATTTGTTTATGTCGCATTACAAGTGCGGATCTCGATAATCCTTGTTATAAGCGGGACTATTAGTTAACAGTTTTCAGTTGGTAGTCATCTAACTGCCAACTGAAAATTGCAAACTGTCAAACTATTTAGCTGACCAAACATTATCTTTCGGCGTAGCATCTACATAGATACCGTTGTCTAAACCAATTGATTTTACTTTTTTAGTAGTGTTAAGCACTATGTTCACCTCTTTCTGGTTTGCTTTCCAAACTGCAGGTGTTTTGTGGATGGTGTCTGCTTTTCCATCCGTATAAGTAATCACTATATCAAAAGGAATAACAAATCCACCAATATTTTTAATGGTTAGGGTAGATTTTCCTTTTGCAGGTGTTACTTTGGCAATGGCTAAATCAAGATAGTTGTTGGTGAAAAACCAATTTTGGAAAAACCAGTTTAAATTTTGTCCAGATCCCGCATTCATCGAATTAAAATAATCCCATGGAATAGGGTGTTTGCCATTCCAGTTGCCCATATAGGTATGTAATGCTTTTTTAAATAGCTCATCACCCAGCATATCTTTTAAGGCAAGGTAAGATAATGAAGCCTTTCCGTAGGAGTTATTCCCATAACCCGAACCCGAAACCTGATCAGACATGGAAATTACCGGTTGATCTTCTTCTGTCGATTTATCATTAATATATTTATTTACCCTAAAGTTTTTGTAAAACTTATCAGCAGCCTCTTTGCCGTGTTCTGCAATACCGATTAAATATTCGAATGTTGTGGCCCAACCCTCGTCCATATAGGCATAACGGGTTTCGTTAATGCCCATATAAAAAGGGAAGTAAGTATGTGCTACTTCATGGTCCTGAACCAATTGTGCAAAAACAGGATCGCCAAATTGAGAATCGTTAACCATCATCGGGTACTCCATATCGGCAAAACCTTGAAAAGCAATGGTTTTAGCATAGGGGTAGGGGATGCCTGGCCAATTGTTCGAGAACCAATCTAAAGCATTAAGGTTGTATTTAACCGAGTTTGTAAAATCTGTTCCGGTAGTTGGGTTGTAAGCCGCCTGGGCACTTGCACGGCGATTGGTCTTTTTATCTACAATTACACTTGCGCCATCCCAAACATAATGGTTGCTCAAAGCAAAAGTAACATCGGTAATGTGCTGTACTGCAAATTTCCAGGTGTTCCAGTCTTTTTGCTGGGTTACTTTGCCATCTTTCATTTCCTGTTCGGTAGCAATATGAATTACCTCATCTCCATTGTACGATTTTTTTAAACGCGCAGAAATTTCAGGTTGTAATACTTCATCAGGATTCAGGAAATCGCCAGTAGCATAAACCACATAGTTTTTAGGCGCTTTGATCGAGAATTCGTAATCATTAAAGTCGTTATAGAACTCGGCTCTATCGGTGTGTGGAATGCGGTCCCAGCCGTTATAATCATCATATACAGAGATACGTGGATAGCTGTAAGCCACAAAAAAAGAGTTTGGATCAATCTGTCCCTCACGTCCACTTTCTTTTGATAGGGGATAATCCCACTCTATTTTAACCGCAATTTTCGATTTCGGTAGCAACGGTTTGTTCAGTTTTACATTGCCAACTGTTCCCCAGTTTTTGCTATCTACTTTATACGTTTCGCCATCAACAGAGAAAGAACTGATATTCAAGCCTGTGCTCAAAAAATCTTCGCTCACGGCACCACCTCTCGGTGAGGTTGGTTTATGCAGGTTGTTTACAAAGCGAATGGCCAAAGTTCTTAAAGTATCGGTGCTGTTGTTGCTGTACAAAATTTCTTCTTTACCGCTTACCACTTTGGTTTCGGCATCTACCTTAATATCCATGTTGTATTTACCATGGTTTTGCCAATAGTTGGGGCCAGGTTTTCCATTCATAGCACGGGTACCCTTAGCATATGCTGCTTTTATATTTCTGGGCATATAAAGTTCTTGGGCAGAAACGGTATAGCCACCCAAACAAATGAGTAGGACAATAGATAATAACTTTTTCATTTTTACGAATAATTTTAGCTAAAAATAGAATTAATGGTTGAATTTTGGATAAGTGTATAAATGAATGTTACCATTGTGGTGATTCTGGCATATAATTATAATAAGGAACGAATGGGTTTGTCTTTATTTTAAGGTGTAATTAATGCTTCTAATTGACCTTGAGCGTCACAAAAGGTTAAAATATTGGCCGCTTCTTAATTTTTTATTTGCTTTTGTAATTTCCACATTTTATCTTCGTTATAATTGAAGCAAGACTATGTAGCAAACCAACTATATAGTCTTGTTTGTTTTTTATAGCGTTTGAATAAAATTAATAGAGCAATGACAGAGGTAACATACTACACCCAAGAGGGGTTAGATAAATTAAAAGAGGAAGTTCATTATTTAACAACCACCGGTCGTCAGCTAATATCTAAAGCAATTGCAGAAGCAAGGGATAAAGGTGATTTATCGGAGAATGCAGAATACGATGCTGCTAAAGAAGCGCAAGGTTTGCATGAAGCAAAAATTTCAAAATTAAAGAATACGTTGGCAAACGCACGTTTAATTGATGAGTCTAAATTAGATTTATCGAAAGTACTTGCTTTATCGATCGTTAAAATAAAGAATGTTAAAAACGGTGCTACCATGACTTACCAGTTGGTAGCTGAAACAGAAGCAGATTTAAAAACAGGAAAAATTTCTGTTAAATCGCCAATTGCACAAGGTTTGTTAGGTAAATCGGTAGGCGAATTCGCCGAAATCGAAGTGCCGGCAGGTAAAATGCAGTTCGAAGTGCTGGAAATATCGAGATAAGCGGATAGCGTTTGGCGATAAGTGTTTAATCGCCTCCCGCCAAACGCTTGACCCTGATCGCCCAGCCCTTACACCCTACACCTTTTAACCTTCCACCTTATGACTATCTTTTCAAAAATTGTTGCAGGCGAAATCAGTGCACATGTTGTTGCTGAAACTGTAGAATATTTAGCGTTTTTAGATGTTCAGCCTTTAACGGCGGGGCATGTTTTGGTTATTCCGAAAATTGAAACCGATTATATCTTCGATATGGATGAAGATCTGTATGTTGGCCTTTGGATGTTCGCTAAAATTGTAGCTAAAGGTGTAAAAATAGCTTTCCCTTGTAAAAAAGTAGGTGTTTCGGTTATCGGATTGGAAGTTCCACATGCTCATATTCATTTAATCCCAATGAATAATGTTAGCGACATGAACTTTAGTAAAGAAAAATTAAAGCCAACCAGCGAAGAATTGGCTGAAGCTGCCGAAAAAATTAAACAAGCCTTACTGGAGGTATAAAAAAGGCCGGCTGTGAAAACACCAGCCGACCATTCTACCCGCCTAACCCAAATTATTTATGGCGCCGGAGCAACTGTAGCATTTAACTGTAATACAGGCCAAGTTAAACCTGGTCCCTTTCCGATTACTATGCCATTGTTATCGCCTCTTTTTAGATCTGATACCCAGTAGTATAATGGCCATCCTTTATAAGTTAACTGTTTTTTACCAATTGTAGCCACAGTAATTACGCCAACATCAGCTTTTGCAACAGCAGAGGGTACATTAAGCACTTCAGATTCATATACCGGCCAAATACCTTCTTGTGTAGCACTCTTGGTATATGTGTTTACACCATTTTTATCTGGTGCAAAAGCATACAAAGTACGTCCTTTGCTATCGGTTAGGTAAATGGTGTTGCCAGTGCCTACGGCATAAGTACTGGTATAATTGGTGTTGTTCCCGAACAATTGTGCATTGGCCAACATTAACGAATAATCGGGCTTGGCTACAAACCAAATACCACCTGAACCGTCACCTTTAATATCTCCGGCTTTAGTATCACTAGCAAAGTAATACAATGGATAACCTCGGTATGTGCTTTGTTTACGGCCGTCGGCACGGGTAACCTCCCCAACTTCTGCTTTGTTCAGTTTTAAATCGGTGCTCGCATCGGCTGAGTAATAAAGTGGCCATGCCGTTTCGCAACCGCCGGTACAGGTTGGCGTGCCTGCAGCGTCAGATGCAAAAAAGTATAAAGTTTTACCGTCTTTATCAGTTAATACCGTCCCGAACTTGGCATCTGTTGCCAATTGAATCCCCTTATTGTTATTGGTAACGGGTGGTGTTGTAGGTTCGTCTGAACTGCTTTTTTTGCAGGCTGTAAATACCATTGCTATGCAAACGATAGCCAATAGATTTCTTTTTAAGTAGATTAGCATAAGATTTTTGTTTTTAGTTTTAACTTTAATCATTAATATGCTGCTATTACGCCGTCAAGTTGTAAATGGTTGCTTGTTGAATAGAGAATTTTAGCATAACCGAACGAATAATAATTATTTTAAAGAAATACTTTTTTGTGGCAACCTTTTGTAATTTCTTACCGTAATGTATTTTGAAAGGAGAACCTGTGACCGCTAGCCGCGATAGTGAAGATATTATACAAAAGTATATTCAAGGGTGCGTTAGAAATGAAAGGGATAGCCAAAAAGCGCTATACAAACATTTCTATAGCTTTGCCATGGGGATTTGTTTGCGTTATGCAAACGATCGGCTAGATGCTGCAGGAATACTGAACGATGGCTTTTTTAAGGCCTTTAAAAATATAGCCAAATATGAAACTTCGAAGGCCTTTTTGCCTTGGCTTGGTCGGATAATAACCAATACTGCCATTGATTATTATCGTGCAAATTTAAAATTTGCCGATCATGTAGATATTCAGGATCATGAAAATATTGCACATACAAACTCGGTGTACGATAAATTGGCTTATAATGATTTGTTAGCATTGGTTCAAAACCTAAGTCCTGCCTATCGAACGGTTTTTAACCTTTTTGCCATTGATGGGTATACCCACGAAGAAATTGCCGAAATGCTGGGAATATCGATAGGAACATCAAAGTCGAACCTGTTTAAGGCACGACAGAAATTACAGGAAATGCTAAAAGCTGCAGATGCGAAAACTTACCAGGTAAGGAGTTCGGAGGTAGATAGAAACCTTTTACAGGTGAGGTTAAATACAAACATGCAATGAGAGCGGGAAAAGATATAGATAAATTATTTAAGGATGGATTGGAAAATCCCGATCTTCCTTTTAATGATTTAGATTGGGATAATCTGGAGGAGAGATTGCATCCAGCACCTAAAAGGACGATAGTGCCGATAATTTGGTTAACTGCTGCGGCTGCGGTAGCCGCAATGTTGCTGGTGGTTTTTTTATTGGTTAAACCTGATGGTGATCGATCAAAAACGAATCCGCTGGTGAAAACAAAAACAAATGAGAATAACAAGCCATTAAATAATGATGGTGGTTTAATTGAAAAGCCAACCAACAATGATTCGTTAGCCAAGGATAGGGAAGAAAGTTTATTGACAGAGAATAATAAAGGAGCGGAGGAAAGCAAAGATCAAAAAATAATCAAAACAGGATTCGTCCGCGAAATTTTTCCAAAAGTTATTGAGAAAGGTAATAGTGGTAATCATAACCTTTTAGCGGATGTGATTTATAATCCAGAAATAAAAGCTGAAACCAAGCTTATAGAATTTGAAAAACAGAATCTTGTAGCTGATCCTGTTCGAGGCAAAATACCAAGAATTAAAGACCCAGTTTTTAAGAAAAAACCAAGATTTGTGTTGAGTATTCTGGCTGCACCCGATTTAACCAGTGTGCAGAAATCAGGTAGAAGTAGTTTAAGTGGTGGTTTTGGGGTAGAAGCTACGCTTTTCTTAACAAAGAAATTGAGTGTTACTACCGGGGCAGCTTATGCTAAGAAAATCTACGACTCAGATTTTAGCCAATACAATCCTAACAGCAATTATGTTTTTAAGGCAAATCCAGCAAATATTCACGCCAATTGCGATGTAATTGATATTCCAATTAATGTGAACTATAAGGTTTTTGATGGACGTAGAAATTCGATTTCAGTAAGTACAGGCTTGTCCAGTTATTTAATGTTGAAAGAGAAATACAGCTATTCTTATAATGGAGCTTATCAAGGTCCTCAAAGCTACGAAGTTAGAAACCAGAATCAGCATTATTTAGGTATAGCCAATGTTGGTGTCGAGTTTCAGCACAAAATAAATAATAATTTAAGCATTAGCGCTAAACCATTTATGAAAATACCCTTAACCAATATTGGTTATGGAAATTCTAAATTATCATCAACAGGCGTGGCAGTTTCGGTAAATATGAATTTATTTGGCAGGAAGAATTAATTAAGATTAAAATAATACGTCTTGAATTTCTGGCGTTTTATCGAAAACACTTTTTGCAAACGGACAAAGCGGAAGAATTTTCATCTTGTTTTCTCTGGCATAATTTACGGCGGCAAGCACTAACTTTTTTCCTACCCCTTTACCGGCAAAATCTTGATTTACTTCGGTATGGTCAATAATGAATTTGCCAGGGCCAGCCCAAACATATGCCATAACGCCTGCTTGTAAGCCGTTCTCTAAGGCTTCGAACTGCCCTTTCTTTTCGTTGTTAATCTGTTGTATTTCCATTAGGGTTTATTTCTTAACCTTTGGGTTTTGATCTGGCAAAGGCACAAAACCTGTTTCTCCAGGAACGGGTTTAAAGCTTTGTTCGAGCCATTTTTGCTTGGCTTTTTCAATCAGTTCTTTGTCAGAGGCAACAAAGTTCCAGTAAATGAAACGCTCTTCAGGAAAAGGCTCGCCTCCGAAAATATAAACCGTGGTGTTTTCGTGCATGGTAAATTCGCACAGTTTGGCGTCGTTGGCAATTAAAATTAAACGTGGCTCAAAAATATTCCCCTCACTTTCAATTGCACCCTCTAAAATATAAAGTGCACTTTCTCCAAACAGGTAATCGCCAATGTTTAGCTTTTGCTGCTTGGTACTTTTCAATTCTAGAAAATATAATGGACTATACACCGGAACTGGAGATTTATAGCCAAAAGCTTCTCCTGCGATTAATTTAAAACTTACACCATCTTCTGTCCAGCTTGGAATGTCTGCCCCTTCTACATGGTAAAACTCAGGGTCCATTTGCTCTAAATCTTTGGGTAAGGCTACCCAGATCTGTAAGCCGTGGAGCATTTTATCAGTATGCCGAAGGTATTCGGGAGTTCTTTCCGAATGTACAATGCCGCTGCCCGAAGTCATCCAGTTTACCTGCCCGGGTTTAATTACAATATCCGAACCTAAACTGTCTTTATGTGTAATTTCACCTTCAAATAAAAAAGTTAAGGTAGATAAACCAATATGTGGATGAGGTGGAACGTCGAGATTCTCGTGATCGCTCATTGCAGCAGGACCCATATGGTCGATAAAAGAAAAAGGCCCAACCATCCGTTTCTCTCTGAAAGGCAGGAGTCTGCCAACCATAAAATTTCCAATATTTGCTGGTCTTTCTTCGATAATGAGTTTAATGTTCGACATGGTGAAATCAATTTTTGATGAGGTGAATTTAAGGAAAAAAATCCTAAGGCAGATTGGTTTGGTAGTATCTGGTGGCACGAAAAAAAACTAGTTTGTTTTTTGGAAAGCAATAACAGAAGCTTTTGGGTTGTTGTAGTCCCGCTCCCGCTTCTGCCAATTTTGAAGGAAATTGTCATCTCGCTTTGATCGGGTTTAGGCGGCTAGGGCATTGCTACTGTCAGAAGTAAAATAAACCCGACCGACAGCGTTATCCCGACTTTTTCAGTCGGATTAAGCGAAGGGCGGGGCTGGCGCAACCGAAGTAATACGGATACTGCTTTTCAAATTATCAAGAAAATTTCCGTGCCCTCTGTGCTTCCGTGGCAGAAAAATTATTTCTAAACTTATTATGTAACACCTGACGGTGCAAATAGATCTCTCTATTTCACTACGCTTCATCCAATAACTATCGGATCGAGATGACGATGCCTCCTTATCAAAAAAGCATCCCTTTCGAGATGCCTTTCTAAACTTAAAAAGAAAAAATATGGTTTTTATACCAATTCCATTAAAGCTTCTTTGCTAAAGCCTTTCAGTTCTTCGGTAAGGTTGTTTTTGATTTTCTCTACCCAGTTCGGGTCTGCTAAAAGCGGACGGCCAACGGCTACTAAATCGAAATCGCCGCGGTCCATTCTGCGCACCAGTTCATCTAATGAGCTTGGCTGTGAACTTTGGCCTGCGAAAGCGCCAAAGAAATCGCCATCCAAACCAACTGAGCCTACTGAGATTGTAGCTTTTCCGGTTACTTTTTTAGCCCAACCTGCAAAATTTAAGTCAGAACCTTCAAATTCAGGCTCCCAGAAACGGCGTTGCGAACAATGAAAAATATCAATTCCGGCTTCGGCCAATGGCGTTAACCACTGTTCCATTTCCTGCTCGTTTTTGGCCAGTTTAAAATCGTAGGCAGCAGGTTTAAATTGTGATAAACGGATAATTAGCGCGAAATCTTCTCCAACCCTTTTACGTACTTCCTTAATTACTTCAACACCAAAACGGGTGCGTTCAGCTAAGGTTTTACCGCCATAAATATCGGTACGGTTGTTTGTACCGTCCCAGAAAAACTGATCGATCAGGTATTGGTGCGCGCCATGTATTTCAACAGTGTCAAAACCCAAAGCTTTGGCATCTGCTGCCGCCTGGCCAAAAGCCGCAATGGTATCAGCAATGGCTGCATCAGTCATCGGTACGCCGTTTTCGAAACCTGGTTTGTTTAGGCTTGATGGACCTTCAAATGGTGTGCTTGGTAACCAGCCTGATGCATGGTTGTCCATAATGCCCTGGTGCCAGATCTGTGGTCCCATTTTACCACCGGCCTGGTGTACACTTTTAATTACGTTTTCCCAGCCTGCCAAAGCTTCAGTACCGTAAAAATGTGGAATGTTAGGATCGGCAGAAGAAGATGGGCGGTTAATTACGGTTCCTTCTGATAAAATTAAACCCACTTCACCAGCAGCTCTTTTTGCGTAATAGCTGGCAACATCGGCTGTTGGCACGCCACCTGGCGAAAATGAACGCGTCATGGGGGCCATTACTATTCTGTTTTTGATATTTAATGTTTTAAGGCTAAAAGGCCTGAATAAACTATCTGTGTTCATATGTTTCTAAATTATAATTCGGTATTGATGATTTCGCTTAATTTTTCTAAGCCTTCTTTATTGCGTTTGTAATAAGTCCATTGGCCTAAGCGCGTTGAACTGATTAAATCGGCGCGCTGTAAAATAGAGAGGTATTCGGAAATGGTACTTTGTGATAAACCACTTTTAAGCTGAATCTGCCCAACGCAAACACCTACATTTTCAAAATCGGCATTGGGCTGCTCCGGAAAATGTAGCTCAGGCGCTTTTAACCAGCCTAAAATCTGTAAACGTGTTTTGTTCGAAAGGGCTTTAAATATTTCTACTTGATCCATGGCGCAAATGTATATCGACTTTTCCCGATATACCAATTAAAAGAACAAAGTTTACAATTGGATGTAAAACATGCCGATGGATAAAAATGAAATATGGATGTGCGCTGAAAGATTCTTCGTTGCACTATTACTGACAGATTGTAATATGACAGATTTTAAAGAACGGTCGTCATTCCCGCGCAGGCGGGAATCTTAATGCAGCATACAAGCCCTACCGAAGCATTACGATTATTCATAAGTTTTGCTTTTTTCAGAGGCATTCATGAGCACTCCGTGGTTCCCAATCAAGTTGGGAATGACGCATCGCTGCGAATGGCCGTTGAAGTTTCGAAAAAAACTGAGTTTTTGGAATGACTGAGATCAATGTCTTCTGTGGCTAAGATAATCTGAGAGAAAAAACGGTCAAAAAAGAACGGGGATAAATCATACCGACCTATCCCCGTCATCTAAATTAACGCTCTCATATATATAAACAACCAAAAAGGTGATTTATTATATTTGATGTAAAATATTTTTTATTTTTTTGCTGCCGGCTTTTTTGCTACTGCTTTTGCTTTCTTTTCAGCTACTGGAGCCTCTTCGATTGCTTCTGCTTTTTTCTTCGCAGGCGCCTTAGCTTTTTTAACTTCTACAATCGGTTCTTCAATTGCTTCAGCTTTCTTTTTAGCAGGTGCTTTTGCTTTTTTAACCTCGGCAGGTACTTCTTCAGCTACAGTTTCTTTCTTCTTGGCCGGAGCCTTCGCTTTTTTAACTCCGGTAACCGGCGCTTCAACAACAGGTTCTTCTTTAACCTCAACTGCTTTCGGAGCATGATCTTGTTGTAGATAGTTTGCCAGAATCTGTCGTAGATATACCTCTGGTTTCGGCATGTTAATGATGGTTCCAGGTTCTTTATCCTGAGATTGTTTAATGTAAGCCGATTTAATTTTGCCCCAATCTTTAGAGTAAAGTCTGATAAACATCTCTACAAATTGTTCGTCTGTATATTTTTTAGGCAACCTACCCAGCACTGCCTGAATTTTTTCTTCTTTTTTATGTAATACCGCCATCGATTTTATTTTGTACAAAGATAGCCGAATTTTATCATTATCAGTTTTTTGCTTTTTTGAGCAAAATGGATGGTCTAGCAGATCAAATTTAGTGGCCTAAAGTGAAGTCGCCAGTTCTGCTTCAACCAACTCGCTTTTTCTGTTTTTAACCAACCGTTCGCGATGTTTTAACCCCCAATCCCTTAGTTCATCAATAACTCTTTCAAGCGATTCACTATAAGGGGTAAGCTCGTAAGTTACGGTAACCGGAGTGGTAGAAAATACTTTCCGGATCACAAATTCATTTAATTCTAAATCTTTAAGTTCTTTCGATAATATTTTGGGTGTAATTTCTCCAAGTGATTTTTGGATCTCATTAAAACGCAGTGGTCCTTCTTGCAGAGAAATAATCAGCGGAAGTTTCCACTTGCCATTTAAAACATAGAGCGCGTCTTTTACCGCATTTAAACTTGCCGTACAGGTTTCTAGATTACGGTGTTCTTTTCTTGGTCCCATAATACAAAGGTATAAGCTTTCGTAAAGGATAGTACTATCCTTTGGGATACTAGTATCTTTTAGATAGCAAAACTACATAAGTTTGCATCAAAAAAATAATATGAAAACAAAAACAATCAAAACTATTTACTGGATATCCACTGCTTTGGTTTCGTTAATGATGACTTTCTCGGCCTATTCCTACCTGACTAATGAAACCATTAAACAGGCTTTTCGTCACCTTGGCTTTCCTGATTATTTTAGGGTAGAATTAGCCGTTGCCAAAATTTTAGGAGCTGTTTTATTACTGTTGCCGATAAAAGGGCAATGGAAAGAATGGGCATATGCAGGTTTTGCATTTACATTTGTTTCGGCATTTATTGCGCATACGGCATCGGGTGATCCAATCAATAACCGCGTTGGTCCGGTTGTATTTTTAATCGTGTTATTGCTGTCGTATTTTACCTATCACAAAGCTAAGAAAGCATCTGTTTAGATGAAGCGCTGAATTTTTTTCGGTGTTTATAAAACGATTTAGCTGTGTTTGCAACAAATTAATTGATGAAACTGGATCTTTCGGCTTTTTATTTTAATTTAGGTAATATGCGCACATTTACCAAATATTCCGGCCTGTTTTTAATCTTTACTGTAGCTGTTTTAACCGCTTTTACCGATAAACCCAAGCCAAAGAAAGCTGCTGATAAAAGACCTAATATTATTGTCGTCCTTGCCGATGATCTGGGGTTTTCTGATATCGGCTGTTATGGCGGAGAAATTAAAACACCAAATATCGATTATCTGGCTAGCCAGGGTGTCCGTTTCAAAAATTTTTATAATACTTCTCGTTGCTGTCCAACACGTGCAGCCTTATTAACCGGGCTTTATAACCACAACGCTGGCATTGGCGAAATGACTACCGATCGTGGTGTAGAAGGATATCGTGGTACCATTACCAAAAATACAGTAACGCTGGCAGAAGTTTTAAAAGATGCAGGATACAGGACGGCAATGTCAGGTAAATGGCATGTTGCAAATACCATAGAACAACCTACGCCTCAAGCGCAGCTAGATTGGCTAAACCATAAAACATCTTTTCCTTTGTTTTCGCCGATTGATCAATACCCAACCAGCAGAGGCTTTGAGAAATTCTTCGGAACACTTTGGGGAGTGGTCGATTTTTTTGACCCTTTTAGTTTGGTAAGTGGTACAACGCCGATTAAAGAGGTACCTAAAGATTATTACCATACGGATGCCATTAACGATACTGCTGCGAGTTACATCTATGAATTTAGCAAAGGTGATAAGCCATTTTTTCTCTATGTAGCTGAAAATGCGCCACATTGGCCATTGCAGGCAAAACCAGGTGATATCGCGAAATATAAAGATACCTACAAAGTTGGATGGGATGCTATTCGTGAGGCGAGGTATAAGCGAATGGTAGAGATGGGATTGATCGATCCTAAAACGGCTCCTTTATCTCCACGCAAATCGACCATGAAATGGGAAGATAATCCTACAAAGACATTTGATGAAATGGCGATGGCTGTACATGCAGCAATGATTGATCGGATGGACCAAGGTATCGGGCGGATTATTAAAGCCCTGAAAGAAACCAATCAATTGGACAATACATTGATTGTGTTTTTGAGCGATAATGGTGCAAGCCCTGAAGATGCAATGCGCTATGGGCCAGGTTTCGACCGTCCAAGTGAAACAAGGGCTGGCGAAAAAATTGCCTATCCCATTTATAAGAAAGTAATGCCGGGGCCGCAAACGAGTTATACCTCAATCGGACCAACCTGGGCAAATGTAGCCAATACGCCCTATCAACTTGCAAAATCACAATCGTATGAAGGTGGTGTGCATACGCCGATGATTGCCTTCTGGCCAAAAGGTATCGCTGCCAAAAAAGGAAGTTATAGCAATCAGGTAGGGCATGTAATGGATTTTATGAGCACTTTTGTCGAACTTGCCAATGCGAAGTATCCCAGCAGCTATAAGGGCAACACTATCAAGCCAATGCAAGGCATGAGTTTGGTGCCTGCTTTAAAAGGAAAGGTATCAAACGGACATGAAATCTTATTTAACGAACATTTTAACGCCAGTTTCGTGCGTTCGGGCGACTGGAAAATGGTTAATCTTTCTGGCGATTCTACCTGGCATCTCTATAACATCAAAAATGATCAGACCGAATTGAACGATGTTGCGGCTCAACATCCTGATCAGGTAAAAGAATTAAATGCAAAATGGCAAAGCTGGGCAAAGGAAAACCATGTACTACCTAAGAAATAAATTAAAGTTGATCATTCTTGCCCGAAGGCTTTTTTATCAACTTCTTGCCCCGATGCTCTGGTAGGTAGATATCAATAGTTACTTTTTCCAGCCTTTTTGCATTTTTTTATAGGCTTTCTTACTAATTTTTGATTTCTTCTTAGACCTCGATTTGCCTTTCTTCTTTCGGGCATTGATGTTATTAACAAGGGAGTTTTTAACCCCCAACTTATTTTTTTTCTTGCCTTTCTTTTTATCTTTCTTCTTTTTTCCTTTTTTCTTTTCTTTCGCCATAACCCAAGTATTTACTAATTAAATAACAGCAGATTGTACTTAAAAGTTCTGATAAACCAATTGAGCTTTTTAACAAAGTAAATTGAGCCTTAAAGCAAAGCCTCACCTCGATTATCAGCCTACCTTTGATTCTATAAAAATTTAGAAAAATGAAAAAAGTTTGGTTTATAACAGGTAGTTCCCGTGGATTGGGACGTGACCTAACAGCACAAGTATTGGCAAAAGGCGACTTAGTTGCCGCAACAGCAAGAAATACAGCAGCTTTAAAAGATCTTGTAGAAAAATACCCTGATCAGATTTTTCCGATCACTTTAGATGTTACCGATTACGATCAGGTGTATTTGGCAGTAGAATCGGCAGTAGCCCATTTTGGTCAAATAGATGTTTTGGTTAACAATGCCGGTTTTGGTATTGTTGGTGCAGCAGAAGCTTTTACAGAAGAACAAGTGCGCAGTCAGTTGGAAACAAATTTATATGCACCGATCGAAATTACGAGAGCTGTATTGCCATTTATGCGCAAGCAACGTTCGGGCAGAATTCTTCAAATCAGCTCGATAGGCGGGCGGGTAGGTAATGCCGGGGTGAGTATTTACCAGGCTGCAAAGTTTGGGTTGAGCGGCTTTAGTGAATCCCTGGCAAAAGAGGTAGTGGATTTAGGGATTTATGTAACCTGTGTAGAACCTGGTGGTTTTCGTACCGATTGGGCAGGTGCCTCAATGTCATATGCACCTCGCATTGAAGGGTACGAATCTACTGTAGAAAAGCGCTCAGATTTTTTCCAAAGTGGTAACTTTATACCGATGGGCGATCCGCAAAAAGCAGCGAAAGCCATGTTGGCACTGGTAGAACACCCTGAGCCACCTGTACACCTGGTATTTGGAAGTGAAGCCATTGGAATGCTTAAACATGCTAATGCTACCAGGACTGCCGAAATGGAGAAATGGATGGACGTAAGTTTATCCACAGATCATGATGAGGCTGAGAATTTCTTAGCAACCGATTTGGGGAAATCTTTTACTAAAGGATAGTATATTAACCACAGATTCATACAGATGAACACAGATTTTAGCAGTGTCATATTTTATCTGTGTGCATCCTTTTTATCTGTGGTTAAATGTAAATCCATAAATTTGATTAAGATGTCAAATCAAGAGAAACGCCCCAAGATCCTGTATTCGTGTTATGCCCAGAAAAGCAGTGAGGGCGAACAGTTTATTCCCAATCATTCGCTGGGATTGGTTATTGCGGGTACATCTGAAATTTTTATCGGAGGAGAGAAATTCGTGTTTTCGGATGGTGATTTTCGTTTTTTCAGGCGGAATCAATTGGCCCGGTATACCAAATATCCACCAGCAGGAGGAGAGTTTAAGTCGATTAGCATAAACATCGACCAGGATATTCTGCATAGCATCAGCAATGAATATGATCTGCACATGCAAAAGCCGAATCCCGATATTAAAGGCCTGGCTTTAGAAGCCAATGGCCTTTTGAAGAATTATATCGATTCGATATGGCCATATTTAGACGGCAATAACGCGTTTAATCAAGCTTTGATCGATTTAAAAGTTAAAGAAGCAGTAATGATATTATTGCAGACCAATCCAATATTAAAAGATGTGCTTTTCGATTTTTCAGAACCTGGAAAAATTGATCTGGAAGCCTATATGAATGCCAATTATAAGTTTAATGTAGATATTAACCGATTTGCTTATTTAACGGGCAGGAGTTTGGCCACATTTAAAAGAGATTTTGAAAAGATTTTTAACCTTTCGCCCAATCGCTGGCTACAGAAAAAGCGCTTGAATGATGCCTATTATCTCCTAACCGAAAAAGGCTGGAAATCATCAGATGTGTACCTCGAAGTTGGTTTTAAAGACCTGTCGCATTTCTCTTTCGCTTTTAAAAAAGCTTATGGCATGGCGCCATCAAGGGTAGTGGTTTAGTTATGCTGCTTTCAAAATGTAAAAGCCCCGCATTTAGCAGGGCTTTTTAGAAAAAAGTCATTATTAAACCTTTTTTGGAGGAAGATCAAAGGCTATCGCCTCATGCTCAAAATGGCCGTTATGTGCACCATCGCAAAAAGGTTTGTTTTTTGATAAACCACAACGGCAAATCGAAAGTACTTCTCTGCCCTGTAAGCCATAAGTGTTTCCGTTTCTATCTACAATTTCGAAATCGCCCTCAATTTTAACAGAGCCGTTATTGTTAATGGTAAGTTTTGTTTTAGACATGTATGTGTTTGTTTAGTGCAAAACTAAAGCATTGAAATGGTAATTTCTGAACGGTTTTCTATTTAGAAACATTCTCTTCTTGGTCTAAGCCTCTTTTTTAATAACGTAGGCAATCATTTCTGTCCTGATCTCGAAACCCAATTTATGATAAAGTTTAATGGCACCTTCATTATCATTTCTGACATGTAAAAACGGTATTTCCGAACGGAGCAATATTCTTTTGATCTGTTCTTGTAAAATCTTAAAAGCATAACCTTTGCCTAAATGATCGGGATGGGTGCAAACCGCACTTACTTCACGGTAAGGGTTGGGATGGAATCGGTGTCCGGCCATGGCTGCCAATTTCCCATCAGCAAATATGCCTGTGTAATTACTGAGTTCTATGGTTTTGGCCAGAAAAGGCCCTGGTTTAGTCAGCTCTACCAGGTCGATCATTTCTGCAACATGTTCCAGATCAAGGTCTTTTATTTCCGTTGCATCTACTGTTGGTATTTCCTTGCCGCGGAAAATAAATTGAAACATATCGATATGGGTTAGCAACTTCCACTGTGCAGGTATTTCGACAGGTGTTTTGGAGAAAAATACAAAAAGGCTTTCTGCAGGACTGATCTGATAAAGGGTGTTTAGATTTTCCAGCGAATTATCTTTTAAGCCTGCAAATGCGGTGATATCTTCGATATAATATTTTACCTCTTCAAGTCCTTTTGCAATATGGCTATGTCCGGATGTTAAGGCATAATAAATTGGATTATCCAATACGTGTTCCATCCGGCAAAGATATTAAATGCTAAATTAGGGGGAGGTAATTTTAATCTAATGGAGTTAAATCTTGACTTATAATTTCTTAGAAATTTCAGTTTCTGCGCGAACTAAATCTTTCATAAACAAATAATCATTTTCGGAAAGGCTGAGGTCTTTCGCGATTTTCGAAATCAGACTATATATCTTATTGTCAATTTCTATATCATACTCATACAATTGTGTTATAACTGTATCGTAACATAGGCCATATTCGTGGTTAATTAAAAAATCATTTGCATTATCTAGATCGCGCTGAGGTAAACCCAGTATTTTAACCTCCTCAATTAATGCTGCTAATTTCTTTTTCATATACCTACAGTTAATTTTATGCAGATTAGCTTAAGGCATTAATTATTTAAAAAAGTTTCCACCAGATGTGCCGTAATCTCAATTGTTTTGTCGCTTACGTCCGGATTAAGGTTTTCGCCGATCATAGCGCCATGCATACCAGGTAAAATAACCAGTTGCGCATTTGTAATCAATCTCGACATTTTAACCACATGTTCTGGCTTGATCACATCTTTATCTGCCACCATTAAAAGCGTATCGGCGGTAATTTCCCTCAGATCTTCATCGCTGAGGTCGACAAAATCGAGCATGCGCTGTTTGTCCTTTTCGAACATCATCTGCAGTGCGTTTTGATCTGGGTTTACTGCTAAAAAAGCTGTTTTAAGCGGCTCGGGTATATGGTCGATGGTTGCATCTCCAAAGCCATTATAAAAGCCATCAATTAAGCCTTCTCGTTGGTAATTGGCCGAAATAACGATGATTTTATTCACCACAGTCGGATGGTGTACTGCTATGTTCAAGGTTGTTGTTCCCCCGTTACTAAAACCTAAAAAATTGGCTTTCGTTATTTTTAGCTGATTTAATAAAGTGACCACATCTTTTGCATCCTGCTCAAAAGATTCTGCCTGGTCACGGTCGCTGGTACGTCCATGAGCCTGAAGCTCAACAGCTATAACCCGACCAGATTTTGCCAAAAAAGGAATAAATCTGCCGAATGTAGATTGAATGGTGGAACCGCCGCCATGTATCAATACCAGTGGAATTTCTCCCTCCCCGTAAATTTCATAGTACATGTTAATGCCATTTACCTTTTCATGTCCTGCTTTTTTATATGTTTCCATTGGTCTTGGTTTAAAATTTGCTATACAAATCTAAATAAGCTATTGGAAAATAAGGTGCTGATAACAGACAAATTTAGGGTGGTTTGCGCCATTTGGAATATTACTTTTTAAGCTTTTTAAGCTTTTTTACTTTTTTGATGTAAGCGCCTAGAAATTGATCGATACCTGTTGCTGCATATCCTAATAACCTGGAGTTTTCGCCCAGCTCGGAAGAAACTATCGTTGTTTTTTCTCTAATTTGGGTCATACAATAGGTGTTTATTGCCTGTTGCATGGGTAATGTGATGTATTGTTTGGCCCCCGCAATTTTGCCGCTTAAAATAATCAGTTCGGGGTTGAACAACTGGATCAGAACAGCTATTCCTTTGCCCATATGCGTGCCAACATTGGAGAGCAGCTGAATGGCGTATTGATCACCTTTATTGGCTGCCTTAATAATCAGGGCTGGCTCAATTCTTTCCAGTTCTTCGTTCGAAAGATTAGTAAGCATAGAGTTTTTGCCCAATAAAATACCTTCTTTTGCCATTTCTGACAGTGCGTTTCCAGATGCAACGGTCTCGAGGCAGCCGTGTTTTCCACAGTAACAGAGTGCGCCATTCTCTACAAAAGGCATATGGCCCAATTCGCCAGAGAAACCGCAGTTACCTTGCCTCAATTTTCCGTCCATTATAATGCCTAAACCCACACCCCAATCCATTAACAATACGAGTACGTTCTTTTTGCCCTTAGCCATTCCGTGGGTAAATTCTGCCATTGATGAACCATTCACATCGTTTTGGATCACTACAGGTATATTTAGCATTTTTTCAAATGCGGCTGTTAAAGGGATATTTTCATCATCGCTTAGGAAATAACTATAATTTTCTCCCTTTTCAGCATCAATTAAGCCAGGCATGCCAACACTACAGCCAATAAACTGCCTATGCTGAATACCTGCCGATTTTAAGATATCCTGAAGGTGTGTATGTAAAATATTGAAAAAATCAGTCCTGCTTTTTGAAATAGGCACCGAAATGGTTTTAACATCCAATACAAAATTATAATTGTTGTCAATAATGGCTATTTTGGTATGAAATAATTCAATGTCTATACAGAGAATCAGAATCTTTTTATCCTTTAAACGATAAAGGTCGGGTTTTCGCCCCCCAATAGATAAACCATAACCCTTCTTTTCTATCCAGCCTTCATCAATCAGGCTAAGCAGAAGCTTCAGAATACTCGGCGTACTCATTTCCATAATTTCACATAAAGTAGAAACCGAAGATGCCCCTAAATTAAAAAGGTATTTTATGAGCTTATGTTTTTGAATCGACTGCTTATCGTTGGTGTCTGATGTTAGGTTATTTAATAGATTAAGATTCATGTTGTTGATTGCACTATTTCGATAAATATAGATAACTTCTATTAAAAATTTACTAAAGTTTTTTTAATACGTAAAGAAATCAACGATGTTTTGTCTTTATAATAATTTCTTATTAACATTAACCTTGTAATTTTAATCTAACCAGATCGATAAATCCTATGCTCCAGCATCCTAATGCTTTTGGAACCAAACTATCATATAAGTTTTTACAACACCAAGAAACAAATGAAAACTAAAGAAGAACCACAAAATGAACAAAACACCAGACGCGATTTCATCAAAAAATCTGCAATTGGCCTGGCAGCATTTACCATCGTCCCAAGGTATGTATTGGGCGGACAAGGATATCTTGCCCCAAGCGATAAATTAACCAAAGCCGTAATCGGTGTTGGAGGAATGGGCAGAGGCCATTTTGGCTACGAAGGTACCCAGGTAGTAGCCATATGTGATGTTGATCAGAACCACCTTAAACAAGCGGCATCAATGTTGGATAAAGGTGTAAAAACATTTAGTGATTATAGAGAACTGATACAATTGCCTGAGGTAGATATTGTACACATTGCTACCCCACCACACTGGCATGGTATAATGGCTGTAGATGCTGCCAATGCAGGAAAAGATATTTGGTGCGAAAAACCAATGACACATACCATAGGTGAGGGCAAAAGGGTGGTAGAAGCGGTAAAACAGCATGGTAGAATGTTTAGGTTAAATACCTGGTTTAGGTTTAAAGATACCTTTTACGGAATGGGCACTACTGTAAAACCGATTAAAAAACTGGTAGATAGTGGTATGTTGGGCTGGCCATTAAAAGTAACCGTAAGTAAACATACCGGCTACGACTGGAAATTTTACTGGGTGGGCAAAGATCATTTAGAACCTCAGCCCGTACCACCAGAATTAGATTATAATGCATGGTTAGGCCCTGCACCATATAAGCCTTACAATGCACACCGTGTTCACCAAACTTTTAGAGGTTATTGGGATTATGATGGTGGTGGATTAAGTGATATGGGGCAACATTATATCGACCCGATACAATACTTTTTAGGTAAGGATGATACCAATCCAATTTCTGTAGAGGTTGATGCGCCACAACAACATACGGATGCTGTAGGCATTTGGCGCAGGATTACCTATACTTATGCCGATGGCTGCCAGATTATTTTAGACGGTGAAGGTAAAGATACCAATGTACCGTATATAGAAGGTCCAAAAGGTAAATTGTATCCGGGTTTTAAATCTGACATTCCTGATCTGGAACGTAAACTGGCGCAATTCCCTGATCCTGATCCTGAGATTGTAGAATTTTCAGAATCGGTACGGACGAGGAAAAAATTCGCTTTAAATGAAGAGAACGGACACCGTTCGTGCAACATTGTAAATATTGGTTTGGCTGCCTTAAGATTGGGAAGATCGTTAAAATTCGACCCGGTTAAGCAAGAATTCGTAGATGATGAGGCTGCTAACAGATTGATTAATCCTGTAATGCGTGCACCATTTTCTATTTAAACATCTCAAAATACAAACCATCATGAACAAAAAAATATTATTGGTGCTGTTAGCCATTGTAATGCTTACAAACGCATTATTTACGGTAAGGGCCCTGGCTCAAGATAAAAAAGACGAGAGAACTACAACCACGCGTATTGCCGATTTATTGGCACAGCTGCCCGCTAGAAATGCTGCCCAGCTAGAACGCAATATGAAAGAAGTGGCCGATTTAGGTGAAGAGGGTTACGTAGCCTTAATTATTGGTTTAACGGCTTCTGAAAAAGGAAACAACGCCCTTATTGAGTATGCAGTAGGTGGTTTTACTGCTTATGCGACCAAAACCGGTCAACAGAATCTAAGGAGTATGGCCATCAATGCCTATTGCAAAGCGTTACCCAAACTAACCGATAAACAGAACAAAGCATTTATCATCAGTCAGTTCGATTTGGTAGGAAATGATGTTGCGGTAGCCTGTCTAACAGATTACCTTGCTGACGAACAATTGGCTGACGAAGCATCGAGAGCACTGGCCAAAATTGGTACTGCCTCTGCTACAAATGCATTGCTTAGTGGCTTGAGTAAAGCAAACGGCAAAGCAAAAATTGCCATTGTAGAAGCATTGGGCCATACTAATGCTAAAGCAGCAGCTACAGCTATTGCGCCATTGGCTACTGGAACAGACAAAGCATTAACCAAGGTAAGTTTGTATGCCCTTGCCAATATTGGCGATGCATCCGCAAAAGAAATTTTAGTAAAAGCTGCTGAACAAGCAGGTTATAAATACGACCAAACCAATGCGGTTGCAGCTTTATTGGTTTACGCCCAGAAAAACATAGCAACAGATAAAGCGGGAGTGGAAGCAATAGCGAAAACAATATTAGAAAAAGCAACGGCTGATGATCAGGTAAACGAACGTACTGCAGCCTTAAAATTACTTTCGGCAACACAAACCGATCAACAAGCTTTGTTGGCTGCCATGACCGATAAACAGTTCGAATTTCGAGCGGCTGCGGTTAAATTCGCTGCTGATGGCGTAAATGATACCAATAGTGCAGCCTGGGTAAGCCAGTTAAAAAAGGTTGATGCCCCAACTCAGGTTTCTATTTTAGATATGCTGGGCAATAGCAAAGCAAAATCTGCATTGCCAGCCGTACTCAAATTAATTAAAAGCGACGATGAGCAGGTAAAACTGGCTGCAATTAACACCGCTGTAAAACTTGGACAGGAAGAAGTTATAGACGATCTGTTGAAGTTAATGGGCAAAGGAGATACAGCAGATATTGCGGCTATTTCTAATGGAATTTTAAGAATAAAAGGCGAAAGTGTAGCCACTAAAGTTGGTGCTTATCTTCCGAAAGCTAAACCAGAGGTACAGGTTGCCTTGATTAATATTTTAGCCGACCGCGCTGCAACCAGCCAAACGGAGGTTATTTATACTGCATTAAACAGTAAAAAACCTGAAGTACGAAAAGCAGCATACCTTTCATTGCAACATGTAGCAGCAGCTGAAAATAAAGCACAATTATTTGATCTTTTAAATAAAAGCACCAATGCCGACGAACTTACTGCTGTACAAGATGCCATTATTGCTTCGGTAAAAGGATCAACAGATAAAGCGGCACAAACCAATGCCATTCTTCAGCAAATGAGCAATACACCTGCTGATAAGAAATTGTTGTTTTATAAGGTACTTGGCAGTTTAGGTGGTGAGCAATCGTTAAAATCGGTTTCAGAAGCCTATGCCACAGGCGATGACGCCACCAAGAAAGCTGCAATTGAAGCACTTTCTTCATGGTCGGATGCAGGCTCAACGGATGCATTGATCAGCATTGCGCGTACCACCACCAATCCAGACTTTTTGAACCAGGCGATTGTGGGTTACTTAACTTTAGTAAGAAATACAAAGTACCCGGCTGAGCAACGTTTATTATTATTGCGCAATGCGATGGCAGTGGCTAAAACACCAGCACAACAACAGCAGATTCTTAAAGATGTCGAACAGGCCAAATGTTTTAATGCGATTGTATTTGCTGGTCAGTATTTAGATAATGCTACTTTACAACAGGCTGCGGCAAACGCGGTGATGAATATTGCCATGGCCGGAACTTACAATGGCGACATTGTAAAAGGCTTGTTAAATAAAACCATTGCCGTAATTACCGGAGGCGATGCCGGTTATCAGAAAGAAGGTATGCGGAAGTATATTTCTGAGATGAAAGCTGGCGAAGGCTTTGTTCAGATTTTTAACGGCAAAGATTTATCCGGATGGAAAGGACTTGTGGCCGATCCGATCAAAAGATCAAAAATGGATGAAAAAACCTTAGCCGAAGCACAAACCAAAGCTGATGCCGAGGCAAAGGAAAGCTGGAAAGTGATCAACGGTGAACTACAGTTTCAAAGTCATGGCAATAACCTTGCAACCGTTAAAAAATATGGCGATTTTGAAATGTTGGTAGACTGGAAAATCATCGACGATAAAAAAGGAGAGGGCGATGCGGGTATTTATCTCCGCGGTACGCCACAGGTACAGATCTGGGATCTTGCCCGTACAAAAGTGGGTGCCCAGGTTGGTTCTGGTGGTTTGTACAACAATCAAACAAACGAAAGTAAACCGCTTAAAGTGGCCGATAACAAGTTGGATGAATGGAATACATTCAGAATCTTAATGAAAGGCGACCGTGTTACCGTTTATCTGAACGGACAATTGGTGACCGATAATGTGATTTTAGAGAATTATTGGGACAGAAGTTTGCCGATCTTTGCAGAAGAGCAGATCGAATTGCAGGCGCATGGATCGCCGGTGGCTTACCGCGATATCTATATCAAAGAAATTCCCCGCCCAAAACCTTTTGAGCTGAGTGCACAAGAGAAAAAAGAAGGTTATAAAGTATTGTTCGATGGAACCAATATGCACAGCTGGACAGGTAATACTACCGATTACGTTATCGAGGATGGAAACATCGCTATCCGTCCAAAACCAGGTAAAGGATCAGGCGGTAACTTATTCACCAAAGAAGAATTCAGCGATTTTGTTTACCGTTTCGAATTTCAGCTCACTCCAGGTGCAAACAACGGTTTAGGGATCAGGGCTCCTTTAGAAGGTGATGCTGCTTATGCCGGTATGGAACTGCAGATACTGGATAACGATGCACCGATTTATAAAGACCTGAAAGAATACCAGTATCATGGTTCGGTTTATGGCACTATCGCTGCAAAGAGAGGGTTTTTAAAGCCTACTGGAGAGTGGAACTATGAAGAAGTAATTGCCAAAGGATCGAAAATTAAAGTGATCTTAAACGGCACCGTAATTTTAGATGGCGATATCGAACCATTTAAGAAAAACGGCACTCCAGACCATAAAGAACACCCGGGTTTACTACGTGAAAGTGGACATATCGGTTTCTTAGGTCATGGTTCTCCTGTTCAGTTCCGCAACATCAGGATTAAAGATCTGAGCAAGAAAGCGTCAGCTCAAGAAGAAACTGATACAAAAGTTACAGGTAAAAAGAAATAAGTTAAATTTAGCATTATAACAGGTTAAATAATGATAGAAGATAAGGCAAATTCGAAAACAGAAAATTCGAGAAGAAACTTTATTAAAACAACAGCACTTGCTGCCGCTGGATTTATGATTGTACCCCGCCATGTGTTGGGTGGGCCAGGTTTTCTGGCGCCAAGCGATCGTTTGCAATTGGCTGGAATAGGTGCAGGTGGAAAAGGAGAGGGCGATATTGCCAGTATTGTTAGGGGAGGAAAAACAGATGTTGCTTTTTTATGCGATGTAGATGATAGAAGAGCTGCAAATTCTCTAAAAAACTTCCCAAAGGCAAAATATTACAAAGATTATCGTGAGTTATTGGATAAAGAAGGCAAAAATATTGATGCCGTAACGGTATCAACACCCGATCATACCCACGCGCAAATTGCCATGGCAGCCATGCAATTGGGTAAACATGTGTATGTGCAAAAGCCTTTAACGCACGATATTTACGAAGCCAGGATGTTAACCGAAGCCGCAAACCGCTATAAAGTGGTTACGCAAATGGGTAATCAGGGTGCTTCGGGCGATGGTGTAAGAAGACTTCAGGAATGGTACGATGCAGGCAGGATAGGTAAAGTTCATACGGTTTACTGCTGGACTAACCGGCCAGTATGGCCTCAGGGAATTTCGTGGCCAAGTGGAAAAGCCGAAATACCGAAAGAACTGGATTGGGATTTGTGGTTGGGCAGTGCTCCATATAAAGAATATGTAAATAAACTGGTTCCCTTTAATTGGAGGGGATGGTGGGATTACGGCACCGGTGCCATTGGCGATATGGGCTGTCACTTGGTAGGGCCTCCTTTTAGGGTGTTAGGCCTGGATACCCCAATCAGCGTAGAATGCAGCGTAGGCAGTGTATATGTTGATGAATTTAAACGTGCCTATTTGCCAGAAAGCTGCCCGCCATCAAGCCACGTCATTTTAACCTTTGCCAAAACGCCAAAAACCAAACATGAGGTTCAGGTGCATTGGATGGATGGAGGCATTAAGCCGGAACGTCCGGAAGAATTAGGGCCTAATGAAAGTTTCGGCGATAATGGTGTGCTTTTTATCGGTACAAAAGGTAAAATGATCTGTGAAACCTATGGCAAAAATCCAAAATTGTTACCACTCTCGCGCAACGAATCAGATAGAACGAAAATCACTATTCCGCGTATCGCTAATCAGGAAGAAGGCCATTATACTCAGTTTGCCGAAGCCGCCATTGCCGGTTATGGAAAAATGGAACTGAGTTCGCCATTTGAAATCGCCGGGCCACTTACCGAAACCTTATTGATTGCCAATCTCGCCATTAGGGGCACAGATGTACAGCGCAGAGATGCAGCAAGTAAAATCAGTTACCCGGGCAGAGATATCAAAATGCTTTGGGACAAAATAAATATGAAGGTGACCAATTTTGACGAGGTAAATCAATTTGTGAAACGCGAATACCGTAAGGGTTGGACGTTGGGCGTTTAAGATTTAGTATGTCGATAGAAAATAAGAATTTAAAGGTATTAGTAGTAGGCTGTGGCAATATGGGTGCTTCCCATGCCACAGCTTACCACACCCTACCCGGTTTTGAAATTTGCGGATTGGTTTCTACCGGTAAAAGCAAAGAAAAGCTTAATGAAAAATTAGGCGGACAATATGATTTGTATACTGATTTTTACGAGGCACTTGAAATAACCAAACCAGATGCCGTTTGTATTTCTACTTATCCCGATACACACGAAGCTTATGCCATAAAATCTTTCGAAAATGGTTGCCACGTGTTTATCGAAAAACCATTGGCCGATAGCGTAGAAGGCGCTATAAAGGTGGCAGACGCCGCTAAAAAAGCGAATAAAAAATTATTGGTGGGGTATATCCTCCGCTATCATCCCTCCTGGGAGAAATTTACTTCGCTGGCTCAGGAAATGGGAAAACCTTTGGTGATGCGCATGAACCTGAACCAACAGAGCCATGGACCTAAATGGACGGTGCACTGTAACCTGATGAAAAGTTTAAGCCCCATTGTCGATTGTGCCGTACATTACATCGATATTATGTGCCAAATGACCCGATCGAAGCCTGTACAGGTGAGTGCCATTGGTGCCAGGCTTACTGACGATATCCCAGAGTGGAACTACAATTACGGGCAGCTGCAGATCCGTTTCGAGGATGGTTCTATTGGTTGGTATGAAGCTGGCTGGGGACCGATGGTGAGCGATAATGCTTTTTTTATTAAAGATGTTTTTGGACCAAAAGGATCAGTATCTATCACGGCTAAAAAAGCAGGTGCAGCCGGAAACTCTGATAACATTGATGCGCATACCAAAACCGAATCGATTAAAATACATCATGCCGATTTAGATGTTAATGATGAGTTCAGCAAAGCTGATGAATGGGTGGATCTAACCGATGAGCCGGATCATCAGGAACTGTGCAACCGCGAGCAGCGTTATTTCCTAAAAGCTATTGCAGAAGATATAGATTTAACCGACGCCACTGAAGATGCTGTAAACAGCTTAAGGATTGCTTTTGCCTGCGATGAATCGGTAAAAACAGGTGAAATGATCCGGTTAGATTAAAATTATTTCTTGTCATTTCGGTTGCTGCGGTCGTAGTATCAGATGTTACCATCTGACACCACGAAAGGATAAGTCGTCGGCACGAAGCAACCTTAAAGCGGACGCTAGTAGCGATAATCATAAAATTGCTTCCTGGGCAAAAAATACCTTCCAGCAATGACGATTTCTTGTATGCTCACAAACTACTAAAATTCCTTATATTGATTTTATAAAATCAATTATCACTCGAAATGAGAGAATTATTGCGTATGTACCTTCAAAAGGTAGTCTCCAAGTCTTTCCATATTTTCCTTTTGCCCTTCCTCGGCCTTATGCACTTTAACTATCGTTTCGCGCATCTCAGGAGTGTCGAATAACATCGTCCAGTTTATTTGGGTTTCTTCATCATGGGCCTCAAAAAGAACTGTAGTGAAAAAATGTGGGTTGAAGTGTTCGAATACAATTTTTTCAAGTGGAATAATCTCTTTAAAAATGCTGCGGTTGGCATAGTCTTTACCATCAGGTCCATGTAAGGTGAGCTTCCATTCACCACCTGCCTGCAAATCCATTTTATGGATGGTGGCACTAAAGCCTTTTGGTCCCCACCAGTTTTTTAGGTGCTCGGGTTTGGTCCAAACGTCCCAAAGCAATTGCATATTTGCTTTAAAAAGGCCCTTAACCTGCATTGATCTGTTCTCCGTTTTATCCATCACAGTTTATTCAATTTTTTAGTTTGATCATCTAAGTTAAAAAATATTACCTGCACATTAAATGCAGTAAATGGGTGAGGTTTTTCCTGCTTATTTTTTAATCTAAATTGCTTTGATTCAGATTTGTTTTTTTTCTATAATTACAAAATGAAATTTAAACTATTAATTCTCTCAATTCTTGTTTCTTCGTCTATTCAGGCACAAACAAATTTGAACCCAGGCTGGGAATATTTTTTTAAAAACAACCGGACAGCGGCACGCGATTTTTTTACCAAGGCAGCACTTAAACCTGCATTTTCAGATGAAGCAAATGTTGCATTATCTATGATGACTGAAATGGACCGGCCAGCCAAAGAAGGTTTTAGCTACTTAAATAAATTATCTAATACGGCTAAAAACCCACAACCATATCTTGTTGCGCTATGGAGCGATTTGCCCAATAACGCTTCGAAGATAAAAACGACCGACCAGTTGGAGTTTTATAAAAAACTGGCAACAAGAAAAGATGTAGACGGCACCATTAATGCATTGGCCTACGCATCGTTAGGTTCGCATTTCGAAGAGAAAAAACAATATGCCGAAGCTGATCAGTATTTTAATAAGATTGGCGAAATCGAAAATTGGTTAATCACAGGCGAGTATGAAAACATTTCGACCAGTGGTTTCGATAAACAGTACGATGATATTTTAGCCCATCCTGAACTTAATTATGTTTTTACGGGTAAAAAGAACAGAAAATTTAGCTGGAGAACGGTACCTTATGTACGGCATGATAAATGGTTCGATTTTACGTATTATAACACTTATGAAAATGCACTACAGTTTGCCCAAACATTTGTTAATGCGCCTGCAAGTACAACAGGGCAATTAAGAATCGGCGTATCCGGCTCGGTAAAGGTTTGGGTAAATGATCAGCTTTTAATCAGCGAATCAGAAGAAAGAAACAACGATCTTGACGCATACATTGTGCCGATTAAGTTAAATCAGGGCTACAACCGCGTTTTGGTGCAGATAGGCGAGAGCTATGCGGGCAGATCGAATTTTATGCTGCGGTTAACTGATGCCAACGGAGCACCATTAAATAACCTTTCTACTACCAGTACACCACAGGCGTATTCAAAAGAAACAAATCCTGTTCCAGCTCAGCTAAAACCAGTTGGATTTAAATATTTCGAAGATGCCCTTAAAGCAAAACCGCAGAGCTATTTAAATCAGTTAATGATGGCTAAGCTTTATTTGCGTTTAGGAAATGTGTTCGATGCAAGGTTGATCCTGGAGAAACTTAAAAAACATTTTCCTGAAAGTACCTATCTCAACCTAATGATGATAGAACTGTTTGTTAAAGCCGATAATAGAACTGGAATTGAAACCCTCAGAGAAGAAATTAAAACACACGACCCGGAGTGCTCGCTAGCCCTGGAGCTTGTATATACGGAGCATTTTCAACAGAATGATTACGTGCGAGCAAAAGAAGTTCTTGCTAAACTGGAAAAAATTTATGGCGAGAATGAAACGGTGTTGATGAAAAAACTAAACATACTCGGCCAGGAGAAAAAACAACCTGAAATTATAGACCTGGTGGAAAAAATTTATCCACAATATTTAAATTCAGCAGATATTGTCAATTTAAAATACCTTATCGAAGTGCAGATTAGGAAAAACCCTAAGGCGATTGATATTTTGCAAAAATACATTGATGAGAATAACGATTACAAGGCTGCTAAATATGTAGCAAAGCTGCATTTGGATAAAGGAGAAACCGATGCAGGCATTGATATTTACAAAAAAGAACTAGCAAACGATCCGATCGGATTTTCCATATACACCGACCTCGCAGGTATTTACTATCAGTTGCAACAATACGATGAGGCAGAAAAATTATATTTAAAAGTACTCGAGATCGATCCTAACAACGCATTTGTTTATTCTCAGTTAGGTACGCTGTATAATGCAAATAAACAGAAAGAGAAAAGTATTAAGGCATACGAAAAGAGTTTACAGATCGATCCGAATAATTACACTGTTATCCAGTTGTTAAGAACACTTCAGGACAAAAAAGCGGTATTTGATTACTTCGACAAACCCGATGTTAAAATGATGGTTAGCAAGGCGCCGTCTAAAACAGAATATCCCGATGGGCAGGTTGTAGTTTTAAATAATGAAGTGCAGAAAGTTGTTTATGAAAACGGTGGATCAGAAGAGAAACACTTTTTTACTGCAAAAATACTAACCCAAAAAGGGCTTGAAAGCTTTAAAGAATATGCTATTCCTTATAATAATGACCAGAATTATGCCGTCGAAATAGCCGAGGTAATAAAGGCCAGTGGAACAAAAGTTCCTGCCGAAACCAATAATAATGAGTTGGTATTTACCAACCTCGAAATTGGCGATGTGATTAATATCCGTTATAAAATCGAGAATTTTCATGTTGGGGCAATGTCTACCCACTTCTGGGACGCTTTCTATTTTAGCGATGGTTTGGATAACCTTAATATTAAATATTCATTGTTAATCCACCGCGATAAAGCTTTTAAATATGTTTTCTCACAGCAGGACATTGCTCCTGTTAAAACGGCAAAAGACGAGTTTGACCTGTATGTATGGGAGAAGAATAAACAGGAAGCATTAAGGTATGAGGATAAAATGCCCCCAATGGATGATGTAACCAACATGCTGTATTTATCATCTATTCCCGACTGGAAATTTATTGCAGATTGGTACGACAATATTGCATCGGCTAAAGCCCGCAGCAGTTATGAAATAAAAACAGTAGTAAATGATTTGTTTGCTGGTAAAAGTAATTTAGATGATTTAACCAAAATCAAGATGATTTATAATTACATTATTACCAACATCGCTTACAGCTCAGTATCGTTTAGGCAGAGTGGTATTATTCCCCAAAATCCATCAACAGTTATTAATACAAGAATTGGGGATTGTAAAGATGTATCTACGCTTTTCGTGAGTATGTGTAAAGAAGCTGGAATTACCGCAACACTGGCTTTAGCAAATACCAGAGATCGTGGACAGAATACGTTATTGTTACCTAGTATCGAATTTAATCACTGTATTGCCAAATCTACAATAGGAGGGAAAGATTACTGGGTAGAGCTTACTTCCGGAACATTGCCTTTTAATACTTTCAGCAATACTTTCCTGGGATCTAATATTCTCGAAATTAATAAAGCAAGCACAGCGTTAACCAAGTTTAATCCTGGAATAAGAGGAAGGAACATGATGGCCTACAAAACCGAGGTTAAGCTGGAAAATGCCGATATGACGGTTAAGGAAACCAATTGGAATACGGGATCAATGTCTAGCTATATCAGAAGTGTTTTTAACGATTTGAGCAGTGCAGATCAGATCAAGAAAATGAAGGAAGATCTGACAGGTGTCTATCCCGAAAACGAAATTTATAGCCTTAGTTTTTCTAACCTCAATGCCGCAAAATCAACTTCAGATACTGTGGGGACAGCTTGTTCCTATAAATTGCTGAATGTAAGCAAAAGTGTAGCAGGCATGTCGATATTCTCTATTCCATGGTCAAACAAATCGTATGCAACAGCCTTGCAGGTAGTTTCACCGCGTAAATTTGGTATCGATCTTACCCAGTTATTTGGGGTTGACGAGTCTAATCAGGAATTATCACTAGAACTTCCAACCGGAAAAGCCATGGTTCAGCCTTTTAAAGCCGTTCAATTGAGTAATGATTTTGTTGATTTTAAACTAGAAAGCGTACAACAAGGAAATAAACTCGTTTTAAAGCGGAGTTTTGCATTAAAGAAAGATTATGTTCCCTTAGATAAAATCGATCAGTTTAAGGCGTTTTATAAAGAAATGGCCGAAGCAGATGATCAGCAACTGGCTATGAAATAAGAACACTTAAAAGCCCTGTTTAACAAAGCAGGGCTTTTAAGTGATATAAAGCGTTACCAAAGAAACTCAGTCGCATCTCAATAGCTAATTCTCGCTTACCATGGACTTATTCCTGTATCAGGCACATTGTCATCACTAAAAAATTGTCCTGTTGGCCCATCTGGTGCTAATGTAGCTGCCTTTACCACTCTTGCTGCTGCATCTGGTATTGTTCCCGGGCCTGAGTGGTGATTAAAATCTGTAGCAGTATAGCCTGGATCAACCGCATTTACCTTAAAAGGGGTATTCAACAGGTTATTAGCCAATAGAATGGTATAAGCATTAAGTGCTGCCTTTGAAGAAACGTAACCGGCCGGCTTTACGCCATAGTATTTCCAGCTTGGATCACTGTGTAACGTAAGCGAACCCAAACCTGATGTAACGTTCACAATTCTTGGTGCTGGCGATTGCTTTAATAAATCTATAAAGGTTTGCGTAACTGTGATTACACCAAAAAAGTTGGTTTCAAATACCTGCCTGAATACATTAATATCTGTTTCCAAAGCCGCGTGCATAGCACCACTAATACCTGCATTATTGATCAATACATCGAGCACATTAATTTTCTTACTGAGTAATGTTCCGGCAGCTTGTATCGATTCGATGTTATCCACGTCAATTTCTATGGGCGCTAAGTTATTTAACCCTTCTAATTTTAACTGGCTTACGGCCTCTTCGCCTTTTTTAATATCTCGGGAGCCTACATATACATAATACCCGTGTTGTAATAATTGTCTTGCTGTTTCAAAGCCTATGCTTTTATTTGCTCCTGTAATCAGTGCTGTTTTCATAATTTACAATGTTTATGGTACAAATGTAGGCGTATTGGTTAGCCTGAGCAGAACACATCCAACGGTATTAATGGTACATTTCGCGGATGCTGATCCGGTAGTCGGCAGGTGTTATACCCGTTTCGCGTTTAAAGAAGCGGTTAAAATAGGAAGTATCCGAGAAACCCAAATCAAAGGCAATTTCTTTTAAAGGGTTTTGAGTATGAAACAACAACCGCTGTGCCTCCAATACCAATCGTTCGTGTATATGTTTAATGGCAGGTTTACCACTTTGTATTTTCACCACCTCGCTTAAATGTCCGGCAGAAATGTTCAATATAGAGGCATAATCGCTTACTTCGCGCAGCTCTCGATAACATTCATTTATTTTTGTCTGAAAACTTTTCAGTAAAAGTTTATCCGCGGAATGATCAGCTCCTTTAAACTGCTCGGTATACAGCCGACTTAAATAGGTAAGCAGCACGGTAAGGTAGGCGGTAAGCATACGCTGTTGCCATTCGCCGGACTTTTGATATTCGGCATTGATTTTGGCAAGGATATCCTCAACAAAGTTAAGATCAGCTTGGGTTAAGGCTAATTCATGTCCATTGTGCAGGTTTTCGATGATGGGGAGTTTACTCAATGAAGCATTTTCCTGAAGGGAGAGAAACTCTTTTGAAAAAGCAATGCCGGTGCTCCATAACTGCTTAAAACCTTCTTTTACAATGATGTTGCTTGGGCCAGAAAAGTAAATGGTGTTATCTTTAAGGACGTAAGGCGTCATATCGATCCATTGTCGACTATCTGCATGTCTAATCAAAACAACAAGAAAATGATCTTTTCGATGGGGGATAAGCAACTCCGACTGGTTTGGCAAAGTACCTTCAAAATTGTAAACCCTAAAGTTTTTATTTCCTGCTATCTCATCAGGTTCTATACTGTAGATTGGTAGTTGTTGAAGGGAATTAAGTATCTGCATCGCTTAAAACAAATTGAAAGAAATGAATTGTCCTGATTGTGCTCGAATTGCGTTCAATATGCAATTATAGGCATAAGCTTGCATATTGAAGATATAAAAAAAGCATCAACCTTAATCAGATTGATGCTTTTTCGTAGCCCGTAGGGGAATCGAACCCCTGTTTCCAGAATGAAAATCTGGCGTCCTCACCCCTAGACGAACGGGCCATTAAATATTAGAGTGTCTTTCAACTCTTTTGGTAGCGGGGACACGACTCGAACGTGCGACCTTCGGGTTATGAGCCCGACGAGCTACCAACTGCTCCACCCCGCACTCTCATGTATTTTTAATGGAAATACCAACCTTCAATTTTGCAGTGTTGAAACTGATAAAAAAAACCGCTCAGCTTTTGTAGCGGTTTCGTAGCCCGTAGGGGAATCGAACCCCTGTTTCCAGAATGAAAATCTGGCGTCCTCACCCCTAGACGAACGGGCCATTAATTTGAGTGTCTTTCAACTCTTTGGTAGCGGGGACACGACTCGAACGTGCGACCTTCGGGTTATGAGCCCGACGAGCTACCAACTGCTCCACCCCGCACTCTATACAACCCGTTTTTTCTTTGAATTAAATCCTTAACTCTGTTTCCGAATTGGAATGCAAAGATATAATTCGTTTCTTTGTGCTGCAAATTTTTTTTAAAAAATATTTTAATGGCGCATAAAGCAGGTTTTGTTAGTATAATAGGTAAACCAAATGTAGGTAAATCTACCCTCATGAATGTGCTTGTAGGCGAGCGACTTAGCATTATAACTCCTAAGGCACAAACCACAAGACACCGCATTTTAGGTATCGTAAATGAAGAAGAATATCAGATCGTTTTCTCTGATACTCCGGGTATAATTAAGCCAAAATACAGTTTACAAGAGAGTATGATGAGCTTTGTTAACGGATCTTTGACCGATGCCGACGTACTTTTATTCGTAACCGACATCAACGAAGCGCACGATGAGGAAGACGTTCTGGAGAAAATTCTGAACCGTAATATCCCTACAATTGTACTCATCAATAAAATAGATAAAGCATTACAAGAACAGGTTGATGAGAAGATTGCCTACTGGCAGGAGAAGCTAAATCCGGTTGCTATTTATGCAATTTCGGCTTTACATAAACACAATGTCGACGGATTATTGGATCGCGTGCTCGAGATGTTGCCAGAACATCCGCCATATTACGACAAAGAAGATTTAACCGATCGCTCAGAACGTTTCTTTGTTTCGGAGATTATCCGCGAAAAAATCTTCCTTAATTATCAGAAAGAAATTCCTTACAGTACAGAGGTAATTGTGAAGAGTTTTAAAGAAGAGGAAATGAAAAACGGTAAAGGTGCATTGATCAGGATTACTGCAGAAATTGTGGTCGAACGCGATTCGCAAAAGAATATTTTAATCGGTACAGGTGGAAGCATGTTGAAGAAGGTAGGTACCGAAGCACGTTTAGAGATTGAGAAATTTTTAGACAACAAGGTTTTCCTGGAGATGTTTGTGAAGGTAATTCCCGATTGGAGAAGTAAAAAGAATTATTTAAAAAGCTTCGGTTACGATAATTAATTTCGATTTTTAGGATATGAAGATAAATTTAACGTTTCTCTTATTGCTGATCAGTACAGCAGTTTTTGCTCAGGAATCAAACAATGGTAAAAAATTGTGGGCAAAATCTATCCTGAACGAAAGAGCGCCAGACTTAGTTGTTGAAAAATGGATTTCAAAACAGCCCGATACCAAAGGGAAGTTTGTGCTGATCGATTTTTGGGCAACCTGGTGCGGACCCTGCAGGGCATATATCCCTACGTTAAACGATATTCAAAAGAAATATGCCGATAAAATTGTAATTATTGGTGTTTCTGATGAAGCAGCTGAAAAAGTAGAAGCTTTTAATAATCCTAAAATCAACTATTTTGAAGCCATAGACACTAAGGGAACGGTAAAAGACTCGCTTCAGGTTAAAGGCATCCCGCATGCTATTCTTATCGATCCGAAAGGAATTGTTAGGTGGGAGGGCTTTCCCTTATTGCAAGGGAATCAATTAACAGAAGAGGTAATAAAAGGACTTTTAGAAAAGTATAAAAATTAATATTAATGGAGGTTACGAAAATTAACCTTACCTTTGCAGCCCGAAATAAATCGGTTAGTAGTTGATAGTCAATGGCTGATAGCCAAATAGTTTGAGCAGCTTGCCTAAACACCACGACCATTAACTATAAGCCATTAACTATCAAAAGAACACCATGAGTAATATTATAGCCATCGTAGGCAGGCCAAACGTAGGCAAGAGCACCCTTTTTAATAGATTAACCGAAAGCCGTAAGGCGATTGTAGATGACATCAGCGGGGTAACCCGCGATAGACACTATGGAGTGGGTGAGTGGACAGACAGACAATTTACAGTAATTGATACTGGAGGTTATGTAGCCAACTCAGAAGACGTTTACGAAGCCGCCATTCGCGAACAGGTAATGATCGCCATCGAAGAAGCCAGTGTATTAATCTTTATGGTTGATGTAACTACAGGCATCACCGATTTAGATGACGACATTGCCCACGTACTGCGCAGAAGTAATAAGCCAGTTTATGTTTGTGCAAATAAAGTAGACAATACCGCTTTATATAACGAGATCCATACTTTTTACGGTTTCGGATTAGGCGAAGTATATGCATTATCATCAATGACGGGTTCTGGAACAGGAGAGTTGTTGGATGAGATCGTTAAAAACTTCGAAGATATTCCGGAAGAAGAAAATCAATTGCCTAAGATTACCATTGCTGGTCGTCCGAATGTAGGCAAATCTTCTCTGGTTAATGCACTGATTGGTAAAGAACGTAATATCGTTACTGCAAATGCAGGTACAACCCGCGATTCGATCAAAATTCATTATAACCAGTTCGGTCATGAGTTTATGCTGATCGATACTGCCGGATTACGTAAAAAAACAAAAGTTAAAGAAAACTTAGAGTTTTATTCGGTAATGCGTACCATTAAAGCTTTAGAAGAAGCTGATGTTGTGGTATTAATGATCGATGCCGTAGAAGGAATCGAAAGTCAGGATATCAATATCTTCCACCTAGCCGAGAAGAACAAAAAAGGGATCGTAATTTTGGTTAACAAATGGGATTTGATCGAAAAAAATACACAAACGATGAAAGCTTTCGAAGAGCAGATTCATGAGCGTATCCGACCGTTTACCGATGTGCCGATCATTTTCACATCCGTATTAAACAAGCAACGTATCTTCAAAGCAATTGAAGCGGCTTTAGAAGTTTATAAAAACCGTAGCAAGAAAATCCCTACATCTAAATTGAATGATGTGATGTTGCCGCTCATCGAGAAATTCCCACCGCCGGCTTTAAAAGGAAAACACATTAAAATCAAATACATCACGCAAATTAATGCTACTTCGCCAATGTTTGCCTTTTTCTGCAACTTGCCGCAGTACATTAAAGATCCATATAAACGTTTCATCGAGAATAAATTGAGAGAAAACTTCGATTTTTCTGGTGCACCGATCCAGATTTATTTCAGACAGAAATAGGTTTGAGGTTGAAGGTTTAAAGGTGGAAGGCGTAGGGTCGGGATACCTAACAATATAATTAGAAACAGGGCTGCATTCATAGCGAAAGCAGCCCTGTTTTGTTTTTGCTATTCATGTCATTCTGAACGCAGTGAAGAATCTGTAGAATGAATTTACTAACGTTGGAAGGCAGTGTTTCATAGGTTCGGGATTCTTTACTGCGTTCAGAATGACAACAGATACTTTTTTGTTCGTCGAGATTACAATAGGTGGTCTATTTTCCTAAATCTGTGCTCATCCTCCTTATCTGTGGTAAAAAAATACCCTTACCTTTGCTTTATGCAATTACAAGTACAAAATAGCCTGGCAGCCGACATCGATGTCATTTTCGAATTTTACGATATGGCTATAGCCCACCAGAAGAAAGTATTTAATAAACATTGGCAAGGCTTTAGCAGAGAAATGGTGCAAGCCGAAATTGATGAAAACCGCCAATATAAAATTCTTGTAGATGGCGTGTTGGCCTGTGTATTTGCCGTTACGTTTAACGATGAGTTAATTTGGGGAGAGCGGGATCATGATGCGATTTATATCCACAGGATTGTAACCCATCCCGAATTTAGAGGTTATTCTTTTGTGAAGGAAATTATCAAATGGGCTAAAGATTACGCTGCAAAGAAGGGTATTAAATTTATCAGAATGGACACCTGGGCGGATAATGAAAAACTACTCGAATATTATACAGGCTGTGGCTTTGATTATGTTGGGGTAGTAAGCATGGAAAAAACCGACGGGCTACCGAAACACTATGAAGGAATCAGTTTAAGCTTGTTTGAGATCGTGCTGTAGCGTATTGCAAAGGTTCATCAGGGTCGCTTGTAACGAAATTTATGCTGTGATAAAATCATCAATATCTTAGCGAGACGCTAAGATTAGAGGAGTATCGTCCTCGTTTGCAACGAGGATGAATGAAATACACATTTGTAATGTGTCAAATCACTTAAGCCGATGCAATCGGGATACTCGACGTCCTCGTTGCAAACGAGGACGATGAATTAAATCATTTTAATTCAATTTTCCAGCTTAACATATCATCAACTTCTCCAATATGAATAAAGTTGTTTTTTTCTAAAATGGAATACGAGGCCACATTATCTTTTGTAGTGGCGGCAAAGACAGATTTCACTTTTGGCTGCTCCTTAGCCCATTCTATTAATCTGCCCACGGCTTCCGTCATAAAACCCTTACCTCTAAATTCCTTATATGTGCCATAACCGATCTCAATTTCGCCATTTGGATCAGGCTCACCAACAAAACAGATATCGCCTACCATTCTATGATCGGGTTTTGATATGATTGTCCATAGGGTATGGTACAGGTAATCTTTATCCTTATCGAAAACATTAGGTAAAATCGTCTCTTCCAAAGCCTCGTGAAGCGAAGGAGAAATGTTTTTTTTGGTTGGCAAAAGGCCAAATTCTTCTTCAAGTGAATGATCATCTTTAATGTATTTTAAAAGCTGATCGTGTGTTAATGGTCTTAAAATGAGGCGTTTTGTTTCTATCATGCTTGAGGTTGTTACATGGACTAATATAAAGCATTGGGTTTTGAATAGCCAAAATTTTAGAACAAGCTTTTGTTAAAAAAAATGTCTAGCGTAATTAATAAACCTTTATTACCTGTCCGGTTACAATACCCAGCACACTTTTCTCGTAAGCTTTAACTACTTTCTCCATACTAACAGGAATTTCGCCAGGAAAAGAATCAAAATAAGCAGGCGAATCTTCAACCACGTTGGGACTGATGGCATTTATACGAACCCCATTTTCAAGTTCTGGAGCAGCAGCGAGAACAAAAGAATTTAATCCTCCATTTATTGCGCTTAGTGCGGCACCTGCCGCAACAGGATGATCAGCCAATATGCCCGAAGTTAGGGTAAGTGAGCCACCTTTATTAATGTAATGCTGACCAATAAGCACGAGGTTAACCTGACCCAATAGTTTGTCCAATAAGCCACGCTTAAATACTTCACCCGTCATCTGGCTTACAGGAGCAAAAGGACCTTTTCCACTGGTACTGATCAGGGCATCAAAAGCACCAATCTGCTCAAACATGGTTTTAATCGATGCTTCATTGGTAATATCTACCTGAACGTCACCTTTGGTATTTCCTACACGGATGATCTCATGTTTTTGTGCGAAAGTTTCAGCTACTTTTGTGCCCAACGTGCCTGTCGCGCCTACAATTATTATTTTCATATAAATATGTTTAATGTGGATACCAGATTTGCATCGTTATTAAACATCAGGGTCATTAAAATGTTTGCATCGCGTTAATCCTGCAACACAATTTCTGCTTTCAGGTCGGTAATCAGAAGATCGACATGCGCTTGGGTTACGTTAGGCATGCAGATGATATGAGAATTTCCCTGTTCAGCTGCCAGTTGCCATTTTTTACAAATTGTTGCAGATGGGGTAGGGAAGTTTACAGTTATGGCATTCGTGTTTCGCCATGCAGCAATACCCAGCGCTTTAAGTTTTTGTTCGGTATAAGCTGCAGTTGCTAAACTGTGCATGGCCCTGGTTTTTAAACCTGTTATACCCAAACGTTTAATGGTGTGCCATAAAAATAAGGGGCTATGGCCATTTCTAGATCCGGTAATGGTGGTATCAACACTTCCGATGTAAGCCACCGAACGGGCAATCCGATCCCGGTTCGATTTTTTGGCAACTACTACACCGCAAGGCATCGGCGAGCCAAAAAACTTGTGACCGCTAATGGCGATGCTGTCTGCGCCATCTTCAAAGTCGAATGCTGGTCTGGGTTCAATCAACGCACTATAGGTGCCAGAAAGTGCAGCATCGGCATGGATATAATAATGTTGGATAGCCAGTTTTTTTAAGATGCTTTTAATTTTGGCCACATCGTCACGGGCTTCGGTCATGGTGGTGCCAATATTGGCCATAATGATAACAGGCATGTGACGGTTCATCCTTATGGTGTGTTCAAGGTCTTCGTAATCAATTTCTCCATTTTCCTGGGTACGGATAACGATATTTGACATGTTGAGTAAGTGCAGGTTCTTTTGCACACTATAATGTGTAGCTTCAGAGTAATAAACCATTCCTTTTGGATGTAATTCGCGGGCAAGATACAAGCCATAAAGATTTCCTTCTGAGCCGCCATTGGTTACATAACCCCACCAGTTATCTGTAGGGGCACGGAAAAGTTCGGCAAAAAACTGGACTACTTCTTTTTCGAGTTCACGTGAGCCTACGGCATAGGTTGAAGTAACAAAAGGATCGCCCAGGTTGTTCATCGGATATTTTAAAAAATCTGAAAGTGATTGATAATCAAAGTCCTTTGAAACGGGATAACCTAAGAATAAATCGGTCTGTTTCTTAACGTTCTCTAATAGATCATTTAATACTTGTTGGTCCTTTTCCTTTAATTTGCTCGCTTCCATAAAAAATATGATTTGCTGGCAAAATTAATAAAACAAAATATAGTTTTATGGTTTGTGTTAAATTAAGAATATTATGTTTGGATGTGTTGTATTTGTGAAATTAAAATTCTTTTTAGCATCTGGATTCATCCGCCATAGCATATAAAATATGGCTATTGAAGGTTAAGTAGCGCTTGTCTTACGGCGTTGTCGGTTTGGTTTGCAGCCTTGTAATAGCCTACATCGCCCAGATAATAACGGCAAAGCAAAGCTTTTAAATCATTCAGAATCACATTTTTCGAATTATACAATTGAAAACGGTCTATCGCTACATTTTTGCGTTGAAGATATCCGATAAAGTCTTTAAAGTCGTTATCATTTATAGTGAAAATGTTGATATTCTGCTCTACAAAACTGGCACTATACTTATTGGTAAGTACATTAAATACATAATCAGAAAGCACTTTTTTGCTTACTAAATTGCTGTAAAACTTATTGTATCCACTCGTGTCTAATTTTACAAATACATCTGGCTGGATACCGCCAATCGGTTTAACTTTTCTGTTGGGCTGAATATTTACGCCTTCTGTTTTTTCAATAGAATCTTGAAAAGAGGTCCGGTCTCCGGTAAGCTCTCCGTCCATCATGCGTTCGTCTAATTCATGTTTGTAGGCATCGTAACCTTTTTTATACGATTTTTGGATACTACGACCAGATGGTGTGTAATATCTAGCGATGGTTAAGTTCAATGCAGAGCCGTCGCCAAAAGCAAATTGCTCTTGTACCAAGCCTTTACCAAAAGAACGGCGGCCAACAATAATTCCGCGTCCCAGATCCTGGATGGCTCCAGCAACAATTTCGCTGGCCGAAGCGGTATTTTCATTAATCAAGATGGCCAGTTTGCCATTTTGAAAAGCGCCGGTGCCCGTAGAAAAATAATCGGTACGTGGCTCATGTTTACCCTGTGTATATACAATAAGTTTGTTCTCTGCTAAAAACTGATCGGCCAAGCCTGTAGCTGCCGTAAAATAACCCCCTCCATTATCGCGCAAGTCAAGAATCAGTTTTTTCATGCCCCTTGCTTTCAGGTTATTGGCTGCAACTGAGAAGTCGTTATCGGTATTGGCGCCAAACTTGCTGATCCGTACATAACCTGTTTCGTTATTGATCATATAAGCGGCATCGATACTGCTGATGTTTACTTTGCCTCGCGTAACCATAATGCGGTTACTTTGCGGTGCACCTGGATGTAAAAGCACCACGCTAACACCTGTTCCAGACCTGCCTTTAAAACGACCGGTAAGTTGGTCTTTTGGTAAGTTTCTCCCACTTACAACTGCTGTATCGATACTCAGAATTTTATCGCCTAATTTTATCCCCGCCTGATAAGCCGGGCCATCTTTAACCACGCCGGTAACCATCATGGTATCGTTAAGCATATAATATTCTATGCCCACACCCTCAAAGTTTCCTTCCAGGTTATCGGTCATATCCTGCGCATCGGTTGGCGGCAGGTAAACACTATGTGGATCGAGTTGGTGCAGAACGCTGTCTATGGGTAAGTTTTGAAGCGAATCGGTATTGATGTCATCAACATAATTACCGTTGATGATGTGTAAGATCTCATTTAATTTCTCATCGCTGTTGCTGGCAAGTTGAGGGCTCTTTTTAACGCCAAAGCCTTGATCTTTAATAAATTTTATGCCCAAAAACATACCCACTATTAAAATTACAGAATAGCTTGCAGCGATCAGTATGTTATTTCGGGTATTTTTTTTCATCAGCGTTACTGCAAATTTATGAAAATTAGCGAGTTGATATATTTTTTAACTGCATTTTCATGTCTTTTGTTTATAATATTTAACATTAATTAATGCAATGGAGCCATAGGTTGAAATTTAAGACAGATATTTTTGGGTTTTTAGGGTAGTTTTTAGAAAGAATTTACCGAATTTTATCAAAATTAAATTTATGAATAGAGTTACCGAGCAAGAATCTAACTATAACCACATCGATCAGATGTCGGTGTTAGAAGTTTTGCAGGGCATTAATAACGAAGATAAAACTGTAGCATTTGCAGTTGAAAAATCTTTGCCTCAGATCGAAAAATTAACATCGGCAGTGGCCGAGCGAATGAAAAAAGGTGGCCGTCTCTTTTATATAGGTGCGGGTACAAGTGGTCGTTTAGGTGTAGTAGACGCATCAGAATGCCCACCTACATATGGTGTTCCTTTTGATTGGGTTGTTGGAATTATTGCCGGTGGAGATACAGCCATTAGAAGAGCGGTAGAATTTGCTGAAGATGATGCCGAACAAGCCTGGAAAGATCTTCAGGAATTTGAAATTAACGAGAAAGATTGTTTGGTTGGCCTGGCAGCGTCAGGTACTACGCCTTATGTAATCGGCGGATTAAACACAGCACGTAAGCATGGTATTTTAACAGGTTGCATCGTTTGTAATACCGGCGGACCTATTGCTGCAGAATCGGATTTTCCGGTTGAAGTGGTGGTTGGCCCTGAGTTTGTAACCGGCTCTACCCGCATGAAATCTGGTACGGCGCAAAAAATGGTGTTAAATATGTTAAGCACCACCGTTATGGTTCAGTTGGGGCGTGTAGTTGGCAATAAAATGGTCGATATGCAGTTAACCAATCATAAACTCGTAGACCGCGGTACACAAATGGTGGCCGATGAGCTAAATATAGGTTACGATGAAGCAGCTGAGTTGTTAACCCGTTATGGAAGTGTACGTAAAGCAGTTGAAGCAGGACACTAAGAAATGAGAGAAGGATGAAGGATTGAAGGAAAGAATTAGTGAATGATAGCATGAAAGAATAGCATTATCATTCAATCATTCAAAACTCACTCATTCAATAATTAAAAAAGAGTATGCACGAAATTGAGCCTTATTACCAGTGGAGAGATGATTATATTTCGGCAGAAGATGAGCGTTCGCCGTTTTACAATACCGAATATTCAGAACTTTACTTCGATAAGCAGATTTACAATTTTTTACTTCACCCCCAATGGGACGAGTTTGGTTCGAATACCTTATACATGAAGGTGTTATACGCCGATTATGATCGCAGTTATGCGGTTATAGAATTTATAGGCGAGTGGAACGATGCCATTAACAACGACATTATGCTGCTGAAACGCGATATTTTAGAGATGATGATGGATGAAGGCATTAATAAATTTATCCTGATCGGTGAAAATATACTGAATTTTCATGCCTCTGATGACAGTTATTACGAAGAGTGGTTTCAGGAAGTAGAAGATGGCTGGATTGTTGGGGTGAATTTTCAGGAACACGTAATCACCGAGTTTCGCGATAATAACATCGATTATTACATTAACTTTGGTGGTGCATTTGATAATCTGCCATGGCGCACATTAAAACCGCTACAATTCTTTAAAAAAGTTGAAGAATTGCTGACAAAAAGATTAAACTAAATATTTATTTTTATATAGTTAAATACACAAAATTTAAAATGGAACAACAAAATTATCAATATCAAAAGGACAGTGTTTTTGTACAGGAAAGATCTGCATCTAAACGTTTCTTTGGGAATGTTTTCTTATGGATGTTTGTAGCATTAGCTGTTTCCACAGTTGCAGCTTATTTTATCGCAAGTACACCAGCGGTATTGGACTATCTTTTATCTTATAATCCTCAAACTGGTAAAGGTGGCTTTACTGTTTTAGGCTATATTGCAATATTTGCCCCACTCGGGCTGGTATTCTTAATGGGTGCTGGTATGCAACGAATGTCTTATCAGACGTTAATCGGCGTATTTTTGCTTTATTCTATATTAACCGGAGTAATGCTCAGCTTTATCTTGTTAACCTATTCTTTGCCATCAGTTGTAATTAGTTTTGCTGCGGCCGCCGCAATATTTGCAGTAATGGCGGTAATGGGATATACCACAGATACCGATTTAAGTAAATTTGGTCCTATATTATTTGCTGGTGTAATCGGTTTGGTGATCATTAGCGTAATCAATATGTTTTTGGGGAGCTCAACATTAGGTTACATCATGGGATTTATCGGAGTAGCAATTTTTACTGCATTGACTGCATATAAGGTTCAGGAGCTTAAAAGGATAGGCGAAGGATTAGATGAAAATGGCAACACTTTAGGCGTAAATGAAAGCAAAAAATTAGCAATCATGGGTGCACTGTCCCTCTACATTACTTTTATCAACTTGTTTTTGTCGCTATTGCGTATTTTCGGTAACAGAAGGTAAACCTCAAAAACAGAACAATATTCTTAAGGCCGTGCAGAATTGCATGGCCTTTGTAATTTTATTTGGTAGCAAAGCGATAAATTTTGGAATTGATGTTGCTTTGTTGCATTTTTGTATGCTTATTAAGAAAGACGGAGGGATTAGACCCAACGAAGTCTTAGCAACCTGTAACCATACAAGGTGCTAAATTCTATTCTGCAAATAGCGGAAACAGATAAGTTTAGGATTACGATTCACGTACCAACTTTTTAAATAAGCCATATAAGTATTGGGTATTAAGTATCAAGTATCAAGACAGATTTGTTTATACTTTGCTTTTATCTAAAGTTAGTTCGATCTATCATTAATATTGATACTTGATACTAACTGCTTGTTACTAATAACAACAGATGAGCATAAGAGAAGAATTAGAAAAACGTATTTTGGTGATTGATGGTGCAATGGGTACCATGATTCAGCGATATACCTTAACCGAAGAAGATTTTAGAGGGGAGCGATTTAAAAACCATCCCTGTGATGTAAAAGGCAATAATGATTTGCTCAACATCACACGTCCGGATATTATTAAAACCATACACCTGGAGTACCTGGCCGCTGGTGCCGATATTATCGAAACCAACACGTTCAGTACACAGCGCATTTCCATGGCCGATTACCAGATGGAAGACCTTTCTTACGAAATGAGTTTTGAAGGTGCGCGGGTGGCAAAGGAAGCCGTAAATGAGTTCATGGCTGCAAATCCAGACCGTAAATGTTTTGTGGCCGGTGCTATTGGCCCAACCAACCGTACCCTTTCCATGTCGCCGAATGTAAACGATCCTGGTTTTAGGGCAGTCTATTTTGATGAGCTTGAAGCAGCTTATTATGAGCAGGTGCGTGGTTTGGTAGATGGTGGTTCTGATGTATTATTAATCGAAACCATTTTCGATACTTTAAATGCTAAAGTGGCTATTGTAGCCATAAAAAAATATGAAGAGGTAATTGGCCGTAAACTGGAGATCATGATTTCTGGTACCATTACCGATGCCTCCGGAAGAACACTTTCAGGTCAAACTGCCGAAGCTTTTTTAAACTCTGTAATGCATGCAAAACCATTAAGTATCGGTTTTAACTGTGCTTTGGGTGCTAAAGAAATGCGTCCGCATATTGAGGAACTTGCAGCAAAAGCAGGCTGTTATGTTTCGGCCTATCCAAATGCAGGTTTACCAAACGAGTTTGGCGCTTATGATGAACAGCCACATGAAACGGCACATTTGGTTGATGACTTTATTGCATCTGGTTTTGTGAATATTGTGGGTGGCTGTTGTGGTACCACACCAGAGCATATTGGCTGTATTGCCAAAAATGCGCGAAAAGCTGAGCCGCGGAAAATACCGGTTCTTGAACCTTATATGCGTTTAAGCGGATTGGAACCCGTAACCATCACTCCAGAAAGCATTTTTGTAAATATTGGTGAAAGAACAAATATCACCGGATCTCCCAAATTCTCTAAACTGATTTTGGGTGGCGATTACGAAGCTGCACTGGCCGTTGCCCTGCAACAGGTTGAAGGCGGTGCGCAGATAATTGATGTGAACATGGATGAGGGAATGTTGGATTCGGAAGCAGCCATGACCAAATTCTTAAATCTCATTGCCTCTGAACCTGATATTGCCAAATTGCCAATCATGGTCGATTCATCCAAATGGTCGGTTATTGAAAATGGCTTAAAATGTTTGCAGGGAAAAGGAATTGTAAACTCTATTTCACTAAAAGAAGGGGAGGAGAAATTCCGCGAAAGTGCACGCAAAATTATGCAATACGGTGCTGCGGTAGTAGTAATGGCTTTTGATGAGCAGGGACAGGCCGATAATTACGAGCGCAGAAAAGAAATCTGTAAAAGAAGTTACGATATTCTGGTGCACGAAATTGGTTTCCCGCCAGAGGATATTATTTTCGATCCGAACATTTTAACCGTTGCAACCGGATTAGAAGAGCATAATAATTATGCTGTCGACTTTATAAATGCCACCCGCTGGATCAAAGAAAACCTACCTCATGCTAAAGTGAGCGGTGGGGTTTCCAATATTTCTTTCTCTTTCAGGGGGAATAACACCGTTCGCGAAGCCATGCACTCCGCATTCCTTTATCACGCCATTCAGGCTGGTTTAGACATGGGAATCGTAAATGCAGGGATGTTGGAGGTTTATCAGGAAATTCCACCCGAATTGTTAGAAAGGGTAGAAGATGTACTCTTAAACCGAAGAGACGATGCTACAGAGCGTTTGGTAGAATATGCCGATACCGTAAAATCGAAAGGTAAAGAGGTGGTTAAAGATGAAGAGTGGAGAAAAGGCGCTGTTGAAGAGCGGTTATCTCATTCTTTAGTAAAGGGAATTGTAGAATACCTGGATGATGATGTGGAAGAAGCCAGACAAAAATATGCCCGACCGATTCAGGTAATCGAAGGGCCATTGATGGACGGGATGAACATTGTTGGGGATCTATTCGGAGCCGGCAAAATGTTCCTGCCTCAGGTGGTAAAATCGGCAAGGGTAATGAAAAAAGCTGTAGCCTATTTATTGCCATTTATTGAACAGGAAAAGCTGGATAATCCCGATCAGGATCAAAATTCATCTGCAGGAAGAGTTTTAATGGCCACCGTAAAAGGTGATGTGCACGATATTGGAAAAAATATTGTAGGCGTAGTATTGGCTTGTAATAACTTCGAAATTGTTGATATGGGCGTGATGGTTCCTGCGCAGGAAATCATCAAAAAAGCCAAAGAAATAAAAGCGGATATTATTGGTTTAAGTGGATTGATTACACCATCATTGGATGAAATGGTTCATTTTGCCAAAGAAATGGAACGCGAAGGCTTTACCATTCCCTTAATTATCGGTGGGGCAACTACTTCAAGAATCCATGCTGCTGTAAAAGTAGCGCCAAATTATTCAGGTCCTGCTATCCACGTATTGGATGCTTCCAGAAGTGTTACCGTTTGCAGCACCCTGATGAACCCGGATACAAGAGATGAGTACATTGCAGGTATCAGGGCCGAATATGATAAAGCACGTGAAGCGCATTTAAATAAGCGATCGGATAAACGTTTTAAAACCTTAGAAGAAGCACGTGCAAATAAATTTAAAATCGATTTTCAACCAAACCTACCCGTTCCGGAATTTACAGGCACAAGGGTTTTTGATAATTACCCATTAGAAGAATTGGTTCCCTATATCGATTGGACGCCGTTTTTCCATACCTGGGAGCTCCGTGGCAGTTATCCGAAAATTTTCGACGATAAAAATGTAGGTGACGAAGCGAAGAAGCTTTTTGATGATGCACAGACTTTATTAAAACGCATCCTCGATGAAAAACTGTTAACAGCAAGAGCCGTAATCGGTTTCTGGCCAGCAAATGCGGTAGGAGACGACATCGAGTTGAGAGTTGAGAGTGATGAGTTGGGAGACTCTAAACTCCAAACTCCAAACTCCAAACTAGTCAAAATCCACACCCTCCGTCAGCAGGCCGAAAAAGTAGATGGGCAGCCTTATTATGCTTTGTCTGATTTTATTGCACCGAAAGAAAGTGGTATTCAGGATTATTTTGGTGGTTTTGCCGTAACCGCAGGTATCGGGATTGATGAACTGGTAAATGAGTTCGAATCCAATTACGATGATTACAACAGTATCATGGCTAAAGCATTGGCCGATCGTTTAGCTGAAGCTTTCGCAGAACGCTTGCACGAACGTGTGCGTAAAGAATACTGGGGGTATGCACAAGATGAAAACCTGAGCAACCAGGAATTGATTAAAGAAGAATACGCAGGTATTCGTCCCGCACCAGGTTATCCTGCCTGTCCGGAACACACCGAAAAAGGAACTTTATTCCAATTGCTTGATGCGGAGAATAAAATTGGATTGCACTTAACTGAAAGTTATGCCATGTATCCAACAGCAGCGGTAAGTGGGTTTTATTTCGCGCACCCTGATTCGAGGTATTTTGGATTAGGAAAAATCACCAAAGATCAGATTGAAGATTACGCCATCAGAAAGAATATGCCGGTTGAAGAAGTGGAGCGGTGGTTAAGTCCAAATTTAGCTTATTAATATTGTCGATTTGTCATCCTGAGTGAAGCGAAGGATCTCAAAACGATGAACATATAATTTTGATGTTTGCAGTCGTCAGAAATAAGAACTGCTACAATGTTAGAGATGCTCGTTAGCACTCAGCATGACACCCAGAAATAGGTTATGAAGATTACAGACCATATAAAAAACGCAAAGGGTAAAACCTTGTTCTCTTTTGAACTATTGCCGCCTATTAAAGGGCAAAGTATACAATGGATTTATGATGCGATAGAGCCATTATTAGAGTTTAATCCTCCTTTTATCGATGTAACTTCGCTCCGCGAGGATTACATTTATAAAGAACAGGCCAATGGTTTGCTCCAAAAGGTTTCGTATCGCAAGCGTCCGGGAACCATAGCCATTTGTGCGGCTATTATCCATAAATATAAGGTCGATGCCGTTCCACATCTCATTTGCGGTGGATTTACCAAGGAAGAAACTGAAAATGCATTGATCGATTTACAATTTTTGGGAATCGATAACGTGTTGGCTTTGCGGGGCGATGCACGTAAGGCAGATGGGAATTTCGTGCCAACTCCTGGCGGACATTGTTATGCTACAGATTTGATCGAGCACATCAAGAATCATAATGAAGGTAAATTTCTCCACGAAGATGTAGAAACCTTTAAAAGCGATTTCTGTATCGGCGTGGCTGGCTATCCTGAAAAACATTTCGAAGCGCCTAACATGAGTACCGATTTCAAATACCTGAAAAAGAAAGTTGAAGCAGGAGCAGAGTTTATTGTTACGCAGATGTTCTTCGATAACCAGAAGTATTTCGACTTTGTAAAGAAATGCAGGGAAAACGATATCAATATTCCAATTATACCAGGTTTGAAACCGATTAGTACCTTATCGCAGTTAAATGTACTGCCTAAGATTTTTCACATCGATTTACCTGATGAATTAACGGATGCGCTATCGCACGCTAAAAATAATAATGAGGCAAAAGAAATTGGTACCGAAGCGATGATTAAACAATGTAAAGAACTGATTGATTTCGGTGCTCCAGTACTACACTTTTATACCATGGGCCGCCCCGAGCAAACCAAAAAGATTGCGAAAGCTATTTTTTAATCAAAAAGCATCGTCATTGGGAGGCACGAAGATAACCGAACGAAGTGAGCTCATGAATGCCTTTAAAAACAACTGCAAAATGAATAATCCTACAACGATCGCTAATTAACCTAGCGCTTTAGGATTGCTTCGTGCCTCGCAATGACGTATTTTCTTTATTACTTAAATTATCATCATGAATAATCTAAATATCGACCAACAAAACCTTGATGCCATCCTAACAGAGGTTAAACAACAGGGAATAGATTATTTAAACCAAATTCATGAACGGCCTACGGCCAGTTCTGCTGAAGCAGAGATTGTTTGGGATTTAAGTGAGCAGGGTTTTGGTACACTTGAAGCCTTAAAACAATTTAATCAACGTTTTGAACCCATTATGGTGGCCTCGTCTGGTCCAAGGTACTGGGGTTTCGTAACCGGAGGTACTACACCTGCCGCCATTGCTGGCGATTGGCTGTCGACTATCTACGATCAAAACACGCAAAACGCAAAAGGTAACGGCGACATTTCGGCTATCATCGAACTCGAAACCATCCAGTTATTACTTTCATTGTTTAACCTGCCCAAAGATTTTTTTGGTGGTTTTGTAACAGGTGCAACCTTATCTAATTTTACCTGTCTAGCTGTTGCCAGGCAATGGATTGGCAAACAATTTGGGAAAGATTTTGCCAGAGAAGGTATATCCGGTAAGGTAAATGTACTGTCGGCTACACCGCACTCATCAGCCATAAAATCCTTATCGATGCTTGGCTTGGGGAGTGGCAATTTTATTCAGGTAAACGTAATGCAGGGTAATCGCGAAGCATTGGATATTGCCGACCTTGAACTAAAAATACAAGCCTTAAATGGCGAACCTTTCATTCTGATTTCCAGCGCCGGAACAGTAAATACGGTTGATTTTGATGATTTTGAAGCCATTAATACCTTAAAAGAAAAATATAATTTCTGGTGGCATATCGATGCAGCCTTTGGTGGCTTTGCCGCTTGTTCGCCAAAATATAATCATTTGGTTAAAGGATGGGAGCATGCCGACAGTATTACGATAGATTGCCATAAGTGGCTAAATGTACCCTATGAAAACGCCGTATTTTTAGTGAAAGAAAAATATCAATTGTTACAGGTAGAAACCTTTCAGAATTCTAATGCGGCTTATTTGGGCAACCCGATGGAAAATTTCAGTTACTTAAATTTTTTGCCAGAAAATTCCCGCCGTTTAAAGGCCTTACCTGCATGGTTTACCTTAACAAGCTACGGAAAACAAGGTTATCAGGAAATTGTGGAAAGTAATGTTGAAGTGGCTTTACAGTTTGCAGATTTTATTAATGAAAATCCAAACTTCGAGTTGTTGGCACCCGTACGTCTAAATACCGTTTGTTTTTCGTTGACAGATGAAGGTTTAGTTGCAACATTCCTGAATAAGTTAAACGCGGGCGGAAAAGTTTTTATGACCCCTACATTTTATAACGGGAAGAAAGGAATACGTGCTGCTTTTGTAAACTGGCGGACCTCAGCCGCTGATGTTGAGTTGGCTACGACAGTTATGCTTAAAATTCTTACAGAACTTTAACCTTAAAATTATTGTTTTAATGCTGTAGCGTTTATCTTTGTACCGATGAAATTAGATGGCCTTAAATATGTACTTATTGCCTGCATTGCGATAGCTTTTTTCTTAAAAGTAAGTCATGCGGTTTCGTATTTAAGCTATTCTACCAATAATGTTGAAGTTTTATCTACAAACGATGACGCAACAGAGAAAGAAGAAAAGAAAGTAGAAACCGAATATGCGGTGCAACAGATCGCATTTCATGGAGCGTTATATTTTCCACTTCAAACTTCAAAAAAGTTGGTTATTCCTGATTATTCTCTTCAATTGGCCTACTTCCCTGAAGTTTTAACCCCACCACCCTCCATATAAACTTATTTTTGTGTTTATTTTTTCTGCAGATCCTGTAGAACAAACAGTCTATTTTAAAATTTCAAAATAATACATATGAAACGAGCAATTTCATTTGCAGTGTTATTAATCGCTGCTTCTTTAAAAATCAGTGCACAAGAAGTTGTGCAAAATAATGTTAAGCCGGTAGAAAATGCCCTTATTCAGGTAACTAAGCTACAACCGGTAAGTTTTAATTATGATAAAACCTGGGCAGAAAAACTAAAGCTATCCGCCAAACCGCAGTATGGTTTTGTAGGTACTGAAGCTAAAACAGCTGTTCCTGAAATTGTTTCAGTACAGGCAAAAAGTTATGCATCAGGTAAAAACGCATTTAGAAATGCTACTATTACCAAGGTAGATTACGAAAGTTTAGTCCCGCTTTTGGTTGCCAGTATAAAGGAGCAACAGCAACAGATTGAAGCCCTGCAACGCGAGCTGAAAACGCTAAAATCGCAAAGCACTAAGTAAAAATGAATCCCGATGAAAGTCGGGATTTTTATTCTCTGTTTTTTTAAGTTGGTCCGGTATTTACTGTTCGAAGTACTTAAAAAGGAATGCACAGAGAAGTATGAAATAGGGAACATTGTTTTATAGATTCGTCATTCCCGCCTGTGCGGGAATGACGAACTTTCGAAATAGAAGTATATTTTTACTTACTATCCTTTAAGCAAATAACTTTTAAACCCTTCAAAATCCACACTTAACTGATCAGCATGTTTTGGTTTACTTTCTAAAGCTTTTACCTGTTCAGGGATTTCGATTTTAGCCGCAATATCTGCAGGGAAAATATCAGGGAACTTACAAGCATGTGCTGTAGATAAGAAAACTGCGGCACTTTCGTCTGCAGGATTTTCGTTCCTGTATTTTTCAACTGCTAAATAGGCAATCGCAGTATGCGGACAAGCTACATAGTTTAACTTGCTGTCAATTTCTTTGATCCCTTTCAATGTTTCATCATCAGTAAAACGATAAGAGGTAACCACCTTTTTGATGGCTTCTACATCCTGATTAAACAGATCCATAATGCGTACCCAATTGCTTGGTGCACCTACATCCATCGCGTTCGAGTAGGTTTGTGTAGATGGTTTCGTTTCATATACGCCACTGTCTAAAAAGCGTGGAACGGTATCGTTAACATTAGTAGCAGCGATAAACTGTTTAACAGGTAATCCTAATTTATAGGCCAGTAAACCTGCACCAATATTTCCGAAATTTCCACTTGGTACTGAAAACACCACGTCTTTAAAACCTTGCTTTTTCAGTTGGGCGTAAGTATTGAAATAATAAAATGTTTGCGGAATTAATCGCGAAATATTAATCGAATTGGCAGAAGTCAATCTGAATTTTGCATTCAACTCATCATCCGCAAAAGCTTGTTTAACCAAAGTTTGGCAGTCATCAAAAGTACCTTTGACTTCAACGGCTCTGATGTTTTCGCCGTTGGTGGTTAACTGCAGTTCCTGTATCGGGCTCACTTTTCCCTCTGGATATAGAATAGTTACTCTGGTGTTCGGCACCCCCAAGAAACCCAAAGCCACTGCGCCACCGGTATCGCCAGAAGTGGCAACCAGAACATCTAAAAGTTGTTCGCCGTCTTTTAAGAAATAAGCCATCACACGACTCATAAAACGAGCGCCGAAATCTTTAAAGGCCAAAGACGGACCACGGAACAATTCGAGCACAAAGGTTTTGTCATCTAATTTAACAGCCGGAGCTTCAAAATTAATAGCATCATCAATTAAAGCTTTTAAATCATCTGAAGGGATCTCTTCTTTTAATAAAGTTGAGGCTACCTTGTAAGCAATTTCAGGCAGAGAATATTTTTCTATATTCTGGATGAATTCGGGGTCAAGCTGTGGAATTTCAACAGGCATATATAAGCCTTTATCCTGCGGCATGCTGTTAAAAACTGCTTCTTTGAAAGAAACACGTAGATCTTTATTGTTGGTTGAGTATAGTTTCATTTTAAGGTTTAGGGTTTAGGGTGTAGGGTTTAGGGTTATGGCGCAGAGTACAATCCTACGCCTTAAGCCTTCTACCTTCCAGCCTTAAGAAATTACTCTCGGTCCTTCAGCGTTAACCGGAGATACGAAAGCTTTGCTGTTAATATTTATTTTATGTAAATGTTGCTGTTGCGATTTTGTTATTTTTCTGGCTGTTTCTTCATCTTGGGTTAATGCGAAAACAGATGGGCCTGAACCTGAAATTCCGAAGCCGATTGCGCCGTTCTCCATCGCCAGTTTTCTCATTTCTTCAAAACCAGGTATTAAGATCGAACGTGTTGGTTCTACCAGAACATCTTTCATGCTTCTTCCGATTAAATCAAAATCATTCATGAACAATCCACTCACCAAACCTGCAACATTTCCCCACTGGGTAACCGCATCTTTTAATGCTACTTTACTACGGATCATTTGGCGTGCATCTTTGGTCGGCACATCCACTTCTGGATAAACAATTGCCGCATACGTGCCAGCAGGCGTAGGTAAAGAAATCACATCAAGCGGTTCGTAACTTCTCACCAGTACAAAACCACCCAACAATGCAGGGGCAACGTTATCGGCATGGCCATAACCACAGGCAAGTTCTTCGCCTTTCATGGCAAAAGGAACCAGCTCTTTGGTGCTCAATAAATCGCCCATTAATTTGTTAATGGCAAACAAACCAGCTACTGTACTGGCCGAGCTTGAGCCCAATCCACTACCAATAGGCATTTTCTTGTGCAGTTCAATTTCTACACCAACATCCAAACGGTTTATATGCTTTAAATAATGTTGAACACTGGCACTTACGGTATTTTTTGCTGCATCTAAAGGCAAACGGCCATCATCGCCAGTAATTCTTTTGATCACCACACCAGGTGTATCGGTAAATCGCATTTCAACTTCATCACCAGGTTCGTTTACAGCGAAACCCAGTACATCGAAACCACAAACTACGTTTGCAACGGTTGCCGGAGCGAAAACTTTTATACTATTTTTCATTATTAATTGGCTTAGCTATTTGTTAAGCGTTATTTGGTTTAAATGATATTTCAAATGCACTAAGTAATCATCGATAAAAAAAGAAAGGGTGTGCATTTCTATTTTCCCTTTTCCTGTGTCGCAGGTATTTTGAAGCTTTTCCTCTGGAATATTTTCAATTACCCGGCTAATCTGATGGTTTAATAACTTCCAGAGCATTATAACTTCCGCAATAGCTGCCTCCTGGTAGTTTTGGTAGTTTACCCATTCATCCTGATGATAAATAATTTTAACCCCTTGTTCGTATTGTCCAACAACCAAACGACGGATGTTGTTAACTGCACTATCTACCAAATGACCCAACAGTTCTTTCTTAGACCATTTTAAAGGCTGCAGTTTATTATTCCAGGCCTCATCCGAAATATTTTCGAAATCGGTCATCGCCTGATTAACCAGCTGAAGGATCTCGTTTTTTTTGTCTAAAACCGAATTCATCTTGCTACTTATTTAAAGTACCTACGTTAATGATATCCGCAAAAACTCCGGCGGCGGTAACTTCTGCACCTGCGCCTGGGCCTTTTACCACTAACGGGCGGGTTTTGTATCGGTCTGTAGTAAACGAAATAATGTTGTCGCTACCTGATAACATATAAAAAGGATGACTGTCGTCAACCATTTGCAGGCTGATTTCTACATTTCCATTTTCAAGCTTGCCGATGTAACGCAAAACTTTTCCATCGTTGGCTGCGGTATTCTTTAAATTTTCGAAGTATGCTGCATTTGCCTGTAATTCAGCATAGAAATCTTCAACTGATGTGGCATTTAAGCAGGCTTCTGGCAAAATATTGTCGATTTTTACATCACTGGCTTCTAACGGATAACCAGCATCACGGGCAAGGATCAGCATTTTACGCATAAAATCTTTTCCATTTAAGTCGTCGCGGGGATCTGGTTCAGTATAACCCAGTTCTTGCGCTTCCTTCACAGTTTCGTAAAAACCGGCATCACCTTTAAAATTATTGAAGATGTAAGAAATGGTTCCTGATAAAATCGCTTCAATCCGCGCTACCTTATCACCACTCATCATCAGCTCGCGCAGTGTACGGATGATTGGCAGGCCTGCGCCAACATTGGTTTCATAATAAAAATCTACACCAAATTTGCGGGCGGTATCTTTAAATGATTTATACTGGGCAAAATCTGCCGAGTTTCCTTTTTTATTGCACGTTACTACCGAAATGCTGCTTTCGAAGATGCCCTGATAAAATTCTATTGGTGATTCTGCAGCCGTGTTGTCTACAAAAACGCAGTTTGGTAAGTTTAGGGCTTTCATTTTGGCAACAAAACCCGCTAAATCTGCCTGTTCACCATTTGTATTCAATTCTGCTTCCCAATTTTCTAACGAAAGGCCATCAGGGCTGAAAATCATTTTTCGTGTATTGCTGATGCCCGTTACCTTAACCTGTAGGTCGTTATTCGCCGCTAAGAAAGGCATCTGTTCTTTCAGTTGGTTAAACAAGGTTTTGCCAATGTTTCCGGTGCCCAGGCAGAAAACGTTTAATGTTCTTTTCAGGTCGGTAAAGAAAGCGTCGTGCACTGCATTTACTGCTTTCGATAAATCGTCTTTGCTGATGATTACCGAAATGTTATATTCTGAAGATCCCTGAGCAATAGCCCTTACATTGATACCGTTGCGGCCCAAAGCGCTGAACAAACGTCCGCTCATACCTGGTGTACGTTTCATGTTTTCGCCAACAATGGCCAAAACTGAAAGGTTATTTTCAACTTCCGGAAGTTCTAGTTTTTTAGCGTCTAACTCCAGTTCGAACTCTTTTTTGATTAGAGAAATGGCCTGTGAAGCATCTGTTGGTTTAACAGCGAAAGTAATGCTATGTTCTGATGAAGACTGGGTAATCAATACTACATTGATCTGTTCGCGCGAAAGTAGTGAAAATAATCTTCCGCTAAAGCCTGCCTTACCTACCATACCACTACCCGTTAGGTTAATAATGCTGATATGATCGATAGAGGAAATTCCTTTTATGGGTAAACTCGATGCTTTAACGTCGCTTTTGATATAAGTTCCTCCGAAATCAGGTTCGAAAGTGTTTTTGATCACAATCGGGATTTTCTTCATAAAGGCAGGGATCATGGTTGGCGGATAGATCACTTTCGCCCCAAAATAGCTTAGTTCCATGGCTTCGGTGTAGCTTAATTCCGGTAACGAGAAAGCCTTTTTCACAATGCGTGGATCGGCTGTCATCATGCCGTTTACATCCGTCCATATCTCTATTTCTTCGGCATTTAAGGCCGCACCCCATACCGCTGCGGTATAATCAGAGCCACCACGGCCTAAAGTTGTTACCCTGCCTGCTGCATTGCTCGCTATAAACCCAGTAACAAAAAGTACTTTGTCTTTATTTTCCTGGTAAAAATTGTTGATCAGCATTTCAGTCAATTCGGTATCTACTTTCGCCTGACCGAAGTTGCTGTCGGTTTTAATCAGGTCGGAACCGTTAACATAAAGCGCATCGCCAAAATTTTGAGAAGCGATATGGCTGATCATAAAGGTAGAACAGCGTTCGCCATAACTCAAAATCTGATCTTTGGTCTGCAAACTCAGTTCGCGCAGATTGGCCACAGCCTGTAACAGGTCTTCCAATTCGTTAAAAAAGATCTTTAAACGTGTAAACACAGGGTTTTGTGCAGCCGCAGGCAAAAGCGAGCGGATTACAGCAAAGTGTTTTGCTTCGATTTCTTTTAAATGAGCGTCGTAATCTTCTCCACGCTCGGCCATTTCGGCCATATCGGTAAGCAAATTGGTTACACCACTCATTGCCGATAATACAACTACCGGGCTGTTCTTCTGTTTTTCTTCGCCAACCAGGCGTAAGAGGGTTTTAATGTTCTCGGCCGAACCTACGGATGTGCCGCCGAATTTAAGTACTTTCATTAGTCTATATTGGTTTTAACTGTTTGATGCTGTGCGGATAATTCATGGTTGCTCGTACAGGTTTCATTCAGCTTGGGTTTAAAAAAAAAACGTCCCGATTTTTATCGGGACGCTTTCTGTGTTTTATGTTTTTTCAATTTACAACAAATTAGCCCCGCTGGTTTATACCGGTGGTAATAATAATCGTTGTAATAATCGAAGTGTTAAAATTCATCTTGTCTTTGTGTACTTTGTACACCGTAAAGTAGGAGATTATTTTTTTAAAATGCAAATGTTTTTTGATTTTTATTTCGAAATTTCTATTAAAACGTTTAAGTAGATGAAATAGCTGTATTTTTTGAACCCGAAACCAAATCATTCCCTTTTTGAGGGCTGCTTGCAGGGTGGGGTTGTTGGTAAGCAGTTTTAAATATTAGAAAAGGTGCTGTCGTAAATCTTCGGGTACGGCAGCCCTGCTAACCGCTATAGTCCTGATGGTAGTGCTGTTTTGTTGTTGGTGAGGTCGGGAGCTGCCGCTTTTATCAGGTTTAGTTAAATTTGGGTTGTGGTACTATTTAAGTTGGTTACCTTTCCGGCGTCTAATTCCCCTCCTCTTGAGGGGCGCCCGCCAGGCGAAGTGGTAAATGAAATAATTAATTCAAAAAAATATATGCTCCATGAATGCAAAAAGCAATACTACCCAAAATAATCACTGGTAAATATTTCTTAAGAAAGAATAATAGAAATGCTATAATGTTAGCAAAAACCAAAACAGAACTGATGTATATATACGGTTTTGCGGAGTCATAAATAATACTGCTAGGGATAAAATCGCTAACCAACTGCATTCTGACCTGTATTATTGGAACTATATTCCAGATTAATAACCATAATAATATTGTTAACGAGACAATGGATAAGCTTTTTAAGCTATTGTTGCCTGTCATTTTTTTAATATTCAATATTTGCCTCCAATGGGATGATCTGAAAAATCAAGCTCAATTCCGTTTTTATTAACAATAATTAATTTCTTGTCTTCTTCCGAATAATTTTCTGGAGTTAGCATAACTTCTTTGCCTAAGCAGGCAGAAACATCTTTTAAATAATCTACTAACCTGTTATGGTCTTCTATCGAATTAATTTCCGTAGGGGTAATATCATTTTCAATTTCATCGCCACCAAAGAAATAGCATTTAACTAGAATATCTCCTAAATATATAGTAACATTATTAAGTACGTCGGTTTTTCCATTCCAATAATCAAATACAATGCTTTTATTAATATGGCCTTCAATTTCACCCGAGAATGCATTATAAAATTTCACTTTATATCTGGTATTGATGAGGTCTATCCATTTTTCCCAATCTTCCATGCTTGTATCTTTAACATAGATATCCCTTAAGGAGCCGTCAATATAATATATCTTTTTTCTAAGTATTTCCCAGTTCATTATTGATCATGTTACTGCATAAAAGTATGATCTTTAATTCATTTCCAAATAGTATGTAAGATTTATAAGCGCTTAAAGCCTTATCAATTAAAAGTTTAAACCAGCTAAAACCATTTAACAGATTTTACTTAGTGTAATTTTTTAATTTTTTTTACCTTGTAAAAATGAGTGTAAATATCTGTAAATAAAATGTTTACATAATAGTGTATTTGCTACAATATGTAAAAAATTACGCTTCAAAACTAGTTTTTGTGGAAGATAAGTATTTACCTTTGCTGTACTAACTAACTTATTGTTATGAGCAAAAAGAAACTGCAAACGCCAGATTTAAGCTATTTAAATCTAGGTGGAAACATTGCTGTAAAGTACCAATTATCTCCAACGGAATTAATTGATGATGCCTTATTAAATAAAGAAGGTACGCTGGCTGCTTCAGGAGCGCTGGCGGTTGATACCGGAAAGTTTACCGGACGTTCTCCTAAAGACCGTTTTATTGTATGCGACGAGGTAACCGAAGATCAGGTTTGGTGGGGCGATGTAAACATTAAAATTTCTCCGGAGAAATTCGATCAGCTGTTTTATAAGCTAACAAATTACCTTGAAGATAAGAAAATCTATGTCCGCGATTCTTCAGCCTGTGCCAATCCGGATTACGATATATCCATTCGGGTAATTACAGAAACTGCTTATCAGAATCTTTTTGCTCATCATTTGTTTATCCGCCCTGAAGAAGATCGTTTGGGGGCCACGCCAGAGTGGACCATCATTGCTGCACCAGGTTTCTTGGCCGAGCCGGCTATTGACGGAACCAGACAGGAAAACTTCTCCATCATCAATTTTACCAGGAAAATGATTTTGATTGGGGGAACTGGCTATACCGGCGAAATTAAAAAAGGAATTTTTTCTGTTTTAAACTTTATCCTGCCAGTATATAAGAATACGCTATCCATGCACTGTTCGGCCAATGTGGGTAAAAATGGTGATACTGCTATATTCTTCGGCTTGTCAGGAACGGGAAAAACCACCTTATCTGCCGATCCCGAAAGAGGATTGATCGGTGATGATGAACATGGCTGGGGTAAAGATTCTGTATTTAATTTCGAAGGCGGTTGCTATGCAAAATGCGTAGACTTAACAGAAGAGAAAGAGCCTCAGATCTTTAAGGCAATCAAATTTGGCTCCTTGCTGGAGAATATTAATTTTTTTCCAGGTACGAAGGAAGTTGATTATAGCAATATCAGTAAAACGGAGAATACCCGCGTGGCTTATCCTATAGATTATATTGACAATGCGATTTTACCATCAATCGCGGCTGTTCCGAAAAATATCTTTTTCTTAACTGCAGATGCGTTTGGCGTATTGCCTCCAATTTCAAAATTGAATGTAGAACAGGCGATGTTCCACTTTATGAGCGGATATACAGCCAAGGTTGCAGGAACAGAAACAGGGGTAACTGAACCTCAGTTAACGTTTTCGGCTTGCTTTGGTAAAGCCTTCCTGCCATTGCACCCATCTAAGTATGCCGCACTATTGGGCGAGAAGATGGAAAAACACCAGGTAAACGTATGGTTAGTAAATACGGGTTGGAGCGGTGGAGCTTACGGCGTAGGTAAAAGGATGAAATTAAGTTATACCAGAGCGATGATTACGGCAGCTTTAAATGGAGACTTGGATCATAATAAATATAAGCAACATCATGTATTTAAATTGATGATGCCAATAAATTGTCCTGGCGTACCAGACGAAATTTTAGACCCCTCTAAAACATGGAGCAATCAGGAAGAATACTTTTTGAAAGCCTACGAACTGTCGGATGCCTTTACAGAGAATTTCAAGCAGTTCGAACTGACAAAAGTACCAAAAAGCAGACACGAAGCGTTAAAATTATGTTAAATGCACTTTAAAATGCATTTTTTGAGCGAAAAATTTGCAATTCGATTTTTTTTTAGTTTTTATTGTGAAAGAATTGCCTCGGCTGGGGCAATTTTTTTGTTATACACCCTAGGTGATTTACCGAAACTAAATTCTAAGTAACGATTTAATTGCTTATTGATTTATTAATTTGTAATTTAAAATCAATTTATAAATTTGTTTTTCGCAACAATTTCGGATATGAAACGTTGAGTGTAGTACAAAAGAAAAAAACAGCTAAAAATTAAAAACAAGAACTAAAACTAAAATTTCAAAAAAAATGGCAAACGCACCAAAACCAACAACTGTTAAAAAAGAGAGCTCTTCTAGTGCTTCAAATGTATTTGCAACATTCGTTATTCCAATTTGTATTATCATTGGATTCTGTGTTTGGAGATTCGTATTCGGAGAAGGAAGTAACTTTATCGATGGTGACAGAGAAAAATTACCATTACCTGGTAACTATCTTGGAACAGCTTACAAAGGAGGTCCTATCGTAGCGATCTTAGTTGGATTACTATTAGTAGTAATTGTATTCTCTATCGAACGTTTCATCGTTATTGGTAAAGCAAGTGGAAAATCTAGCTTAGACACTTTCATTCGCAAAGTACAGGGTTTATTAAGCGCAGGCAACATCGAAGCAGCAAAAGCTGAGTGTGATAAACAAGAAGGTTCAGTTGCTAACGTAATTAAATCTGGCTTGAAAAAATACAGTGAAGTTGAAGCAGATACCAATATGGATGTTGAGCAATCAATCGTTGCAATCCAAAAAGAGGTTGAAGAAGCTACAGCTTTAGAAATGCCAATGTTAGAGCAAAACTTAACTGTAATTGCAACTTTGGTCTCAATTGGTACATTAGTAGGTTTATTGGGTACAGTAACAGGTATGATCCGTGCATTCGCCGGTTTAGCAAACTCTGGTGCACCAGATCAGTCAGCATTAGCGGTAGGTATCTCTGAGGCATTGATCAACACTGCAACAGGTATCTTGGTTTCTACTGTGGCAATTATCATGTATAACGTATTAACTTCTAAAATCGACAAGTTAACTTACGCTATCGATGAGGCTGGTTTCAGCATCGTTCAAACATACGCTAGTTCGCATAAATAAGAATTTTGAAAAAATTTTTACCGGCTTTATGGAAAACCGGAAAAAAGATCATCATTATTAAAACTAGTAAAAAATATTATGCCTAGAATTAAAGTTAAAAGAACAAGTACAGTAACCGATATGACCGCCATGTGTGATGTGGCGTCATTGTTACTTACTTTCTTCATCTTAACTGCTACAGCGAGGCAACCAGAACCACTAGCCGTTTCTACACCTTCATCTACATATGAGTTTAAGGTGCCGGTAGAAAACAATGCGATATTAACCATCGGGCAGGGTAAAGTTTTCTTCGAAGTAGCAGGTACAAAAGTGAGAGCGAAAACATTAGAACTAATGGGCGAACAGTATAAAATATCGTTCACTCCGTTAGAAATACAACGTTTCTCCAATATCGGGAGTTTCGGTGTGCCGATCCAGAGTTTAAAATCTCTTATTGCCTTGAACGGTGCTGACCGTATGAAACCAGGGGTACAACCTGGCATACCTTCAGATTCGACTGACAATCAGTTAAATGCATGGGTATTAAATGCCCGTAAAGCAACTAAAGAGATTAATAATCAGGATATGCGTATCAGTATTAAAGGTGATGCAAAAGAAGAATATCCGGTAGTTAAAAAGATTATTGATGTACTTCAGAAACAAAGTGTAAACAAGTTTTTATTGGTTACCAACTCTGAAGCTAAAAAGAAATAAGAAATGGCAGAATTAAACACAGGCGGGAAGAAAGCCACCCCAAGGGTTGATATGACTCCGATGGTGGATCTAATGTTTCTTTTGGTAACATTCTTTATCTTAACAACAGTAATCTCTACGCCTCAAGCGATGGATATTGCAAAGCCAGATAAAAACGAAAAGTTACCTGAGAACAGATTGGAGCTGAAAGCAAGTAAAACAATGACTATTTTGTTGGGTAAAAGCAATAAGGTAGCATGGTACATGGGAGTAGCTGGCGAAAGCGCACCAACTATAGAATCTGGTTCACAAATCGAAGATGCTATTGTTAAAAATAGAAAAGCAGCTGATGCCTCAGGCGTTGCTGGAGACTTTGTTGTACTGGTAAAACCAACATCAGGTTCTACATTCCAAAACTTTGTAGACATCATGGATGAGTTGGAAATTCTTAAAGTTAAGGTTCGTCAGATCGACGATGATAACATCCTTGATAATGAGAAGCAGTTCATGAAAGAAAAAGGAATTTTATAATCAGTAAAACCAATAGTTATGTCGAAGTTAGATATATTCAGAAAAGAATGGCTTGAAGTGGTTTTTGCGGATAAAAACAAAACCTACGGTGCGTATCAATTGCGTAAAAGCAATGGTGCCAACACCTCAAAAGCATTAATTATCGGCTCTATTATATTTATTGTGTTATTTTTCTCTCCTAAAATCTATAGCCTGATTAAAGGCTCAATGGATCATGAAGATGAGCAATTAAAAGCACAAGAAGTAATTTTAGCGCCACCACCACCAGTAGATCCTAAAACACCGCCACCACCACCGGTAGAGCCACCTCCACCAAAAGTTGACCAGGTGAAAATGCCACCTCCAATTGTAAAACCAGATATCGAGGTTCGTGATGAACCACCTACGGTTGAAAAGTTGAAGGAAGCTGATCCAGGTCAGAGAGATATCAAAGGTGATCCAACAGCTGATATTGTTATCGCTGAACCAGTAGGTGAAGGACCAAAAAGAGAAGCTGCTGTTGCGGTTGATGATAATAAAGTTTACGACTTTGTTAGTATCGAGAAACAACCAGAATTCCCAGGAGGTATCTCTAAGTTTTATGGATACTTAAGTAAAGCAATAAAGTACCCGCCGATGGCACAAGAAAACAACGTTCAAGGTAAAGTATTTTTATCTTTCGTTGTTGAAAAAGATGGTAAATTAACTGATATCACTGTTACCCGTGGTTTGGGTAGCGGAACTGATGAAGAAGCCATCCGTGTATTGAAAGCTAGTCCACGTTGGAACCCTGGTATCCAAAATGGTAAGCCGGTAAGGGTAAAATACAACATCAACGTTAACTTTACATTGAACTAATAGTAGATGTTAAATTTTGATATTTTTAAGCAAAAATCGCCTAAACAGCGGTTTTTGCTCATTTTAGGCCTTGTCATGTTCGTTTTCTATGTGGTATTGGGCTTCGCATTTATATTTTACGAACCAATTGCCCTGCGCTTAAGCACTATTCCACAATGGGGCCGCATCGCAATCGGTATCTTCCTAATTATTTATGCATTTGTAAGACTTTTAAGCCTTGGAAGGCGCGATTAATCATTTCAATGAAAAATTTCCTTTTAATATTTTGTGTACTAGCTTTACTTGTATCCTGCAAACGTAAGAATAAAGCCAATGCAGTTAAAGAAACCAGAACAAGCGGTACCCTAAAAATATTGGTTGATGAAAGTGTTGGACCGATTGTTCAGGATCAGATCGATATTTTTAGTTTGGATTATCCGGATGCAAAATTTCAGACAATGGTAAAACCTGAAGAAAAATTATTGCCTGCCTTTCTTAATGATAGTATAAGGGTAATTGTTTTGCCAAGGTTATTAACCAAAGCAGAAGAAAAGTATTATAACCAGCGTAATATTAAAATCAACTCTTCGCGTTTTGCCATTGATGGTATTGCTTTAATTACCAATCAGGGCAATATCGATAGTACAATTAACGTTAAAGAGGTGATTGATATATTACAGGGGAAGAAATCAGATAAAAAATTGGTCTTTGATAACGCTTATTCAAGTACCTTTCAATATTTTAAAGAGTTGGCCCATATCAGCCAATTTCCAGCCACGGGTGTTTACTCCAAAAATTCTAGCAAAGAAGTAATTAAACTTATTGCAGAAGATAAAGATTTTATTGGTATTTTGGGCGTGAATTGGATCACTGACAAGGATACAGAGATGAGCGAATACCTTTCTCGGATAAAAGTGCTGGGCGTAAAGAATGTAAAAGGCAAGGTAGGAGACGATCAGTTCTATAAACCAACTCAAGATAACTTGATCAACGGTGTTTATCCTTTCTTAAGAAATATAAATATTATAGATTGCGAGGGAAGAGATGGTTTAGGCACAGGATTTGCAACATGGTTAAGAAGTCAGAGGGGACAATTGATTGTACTTAAATCTGGACTTGGCCCGCATAAATTAATGCCAAGACAAATTAACCTGACAAAAGGGAATTAAATTAAAAATTATAAATTGAACCACGAAGTAAATCTAAAGAGACACTTCATTTTTATTAAATAAAAAAACAGAATATCCGATGAAAATTTTAAAGAAAGCAATAACCTTAAATGTAGGTTTGGTGTTGATGGGTTCTGCAGTTTTTGCTCAAGATTTAAATGACGCGAAAAAAGCCATCGACGCGGAGCAGTATCAGAAAGCGTCATCAATGCTTAAATCGTTGGTGAGCTCAAAAGCATCAGATGGTAATAACTATTACAATCTTGGTTTGGTTTACTTAAAAACCGGTTATATCGACTCTGCTAGAGCCGTATTTACCAAAGGTATTACCGCTGATCCAAAAAACAACTTAAACTTAATCGGTTTAGGTGAAGCAGATATGTTATCTAATAACCCAAGTTCTGCTAAAACTAATTTCGACAAGGCAGTAGCTTTGGCGCCGAAAGATTACAAAACTTATTTGTATATCGGTAAAGCCTATTTAGCACAGGATAAACCAAGTGATGATGTATCTAAACCTGATTTTACCAACGCTTTAGCAAACATTACCAAAGCAGATGAGTTAGATTCTAAAGATAAGGATGCAGAAGTTTTCTTGGCACAAGGCGATGCTTACGCTTTACAGAAGAAAAATTCAGAGGCATTAGGCCCTTATATGCGTGTTGGTGATGTAGATCCAAACAACAGAAGAGCCAAAACACAGATTGGTAAAATGTACAAAGAGTCTAGGGCTTTTCCAGAAGGTGAAAAAGAATTACAAGATGTAATTGCTGCTGATGCAAACTATGGCCCCGCTTACCGCGAGTTAGGTGAGTTATATTTACAGTGGAGTAGCTTTGGTACAGATAAAGAAAAAGCAAAAAAAGCGATTGAGAACTACAAAAAATACATGGATTTAACGGATAAATCTTTAGAATCTCAATTGCGTTATGCTCAATTCTTATTCTATGCAAAAGATTTTCCTACCTTGGAGCAGGTAGCAACAACTATACAGGCCCCTGCTAATGATCCTAAAAGTGCAATTGTATCCAGGATGAAAGGTTGGGCAGCTTATGAGAATAAAAACTATCCTGCTGCGCTTACGAGCATGAATGATTTTTTCTCTAAAGAGAAAGATCCAAATAAAATTCTTGCTTTCGATTATTTATATTTAGGTAAAGCTCAATTAAAAGCTGGTCAAGATAGTTTAGCATTAATTAATATTACTAAAGCTGTAGAAAAGGATTCGACAAATGCTGATGCATTGGCTGAAGTGGCTAAAAGTTTCTACGATGCAAAAAAATATGCTAAATCGGCTGAGATTTATGAGAAAGCTATAAAAGCTAACCCTAACGGAAAAGGAGCATTATATAACTATTACTATAATGCAATGGCGAATTATTTTGATTACGCAGGCAAATTAACTGCAAAACAAAATCCTTCAAAAGATATCTTAGTAAGGGCTGACTCATCAATTGCTAAAGTGACACAACTTGCTCCTGAAACTTATGATGCATATTTAACAAGAGCTCGTATTAACAGTTTACTGGATGATGAAAAAGAACCTAAAGGTTTGATGCTTCCTTTTTATGAGGAGTATATCAAAAAGATAACTGAAAAACCAGAATTGGCTACAGCAAATGCTAAAAAACTTTCTGAAGCTTATGATACTATTGGTGGTTATTATTACTACAAAGACAAAGAAAAAGCTAAAGAATATTTTAACAAAAGTGTAGCTGTTTATCCTACCGGAACTTTTGCTGCAGCTAAACTAAAAGAATTAGCGGCTCCAGCTCCAAAAGGTAAAGGCAAATAATTCGAAAGTTAAATAATTTAGAAAAGGCAGAGTTTGGTTACTCTGCCTTTTTCTTTTACTTTTGCAACATAAAATAAATAATATGCAAGCGCAGAGTTCGGCTATAGATTTTTTACCAATTATATTTCAAGTAATTGTTGCTTTAGGTTTTGTGGTAACCACATTGGTTGCTACCCACTTTTTAGGGCCAAAACGCAAAACAAGTGATAAATTAGAAACTTTTGAGGCCGGTATTAAATCAGTAGGTAATGCACGTCAGCCTTTCTCTATCAAATATTTCGTAGTAGCCATCTTATTTGTACTGTTCGATGTAGAGGTTATCTTTATGTATCCCTGGGCAGTTAATTTCCGTACATTACGGATGGATGGAATGATTGAAATGTTCATTTTCATGGGTACATTATTGTTAGGTTTCATCTACGTAATCAAGAAAAAAGTTTTAGACTGGAACTAGTGTATTGACAGTTCTCAGCTCACAATCGGCAGTTAATAGTTCTCGGTTTAAGAACTGTAAGCAGAAAATTGCCAACTGCAAACCGAATGTGTATCACTTACACTAACTTATAGCTGTTTTAGTTATTTAGAAAGGTTCTAAATCGAGTAAAGCTAGTTTGTTTGCCTTTAAAATATTGTAAATTTGTTGCTCATTCTGCAAAGGGATGAGCATTTTTTGTTTATAAACATGAGTGAAATTAATATAGTTGATGCGCCTCCAGGAATAGAAGGATCTGGCTTTTTCGCCACTTCTTTTGATAAAGTGATTGGTTTGGCCCGCTCAAATTCATTATGGCCTTTACCTTTCGCAACTTCTTGTTGTGGAATCGAGTTTATGGCAACCATGGGTTCTCACTACGATCTTGGTCGTTTCGGTGCCGAACGTTTAAGTTTTTCTCCCCGTCAGGCTGATGTTTTAATGGTTATGGGAACTATCGCTAAAAAGATGGCCCCGGTATTAAAACAGGTTTATATCCAAATGGCAGAGCCACGTTGGGTAATGGCTGTTGGTGCCTGTGCAAGTAGTGGTGGTATTTTCGATACTTATTCCGTATTGCAAGGTATTGATGAGGTTATTCCGGTGGATGTTTACGTTCCGGGTTGTCCGCCAAGACCTGAAGCCATTTTAGATGGTTTTCAACGTATTCAGGATTTAGTGAAAAACGAGTCGGGCAGAAGAAGAAATTCTGATTATTACAAAGAACTTTTAGGTCAATACGGCATTAAATAATGGAAGAAACGACAATAAATAACGATATCACCGTTAAGCTGACTGAAAAGTTTGGCGAAAAAGTTACCGCCGTTTCTGAGCCTTATGGTTTACTAACCTTTGTAACTTATAAAGATGTGATCATCAATGTGCTTTCACATCTTAAAGAAGAATTAAAATTCAATTTCCTTACTGACATTACTGCAGTTCATTATCCTGGTAAAGATCATGGTATTGCAGTGGTTTACCATTTGCACAACATGGTCGAGAAAGTTAGGATAAGGATTAAGGTTTTCATTTCAGAACAAAATCCAACTATCCTTACAGCAACAACTGTTTGGAAAGGTGCCAACTGGATGGAACGCGAAACTTACGATCTATTCGGGGTTAAATTTGAAGGCCACCCTGATTTACGCCGTATTTTAAATATGGATGATTTAGGTGTTCACCCAATGTTGAAACAATATCCATTGGAAGATCCGAACAGAGTAGATAAAAAAGACGAATTTTTTGGAAGGTAAACTATGAATCATAACCATCCGGTATTTACAGATAACGACCCGCAAAGTGAGCTGGTAACCTTAAACTTAGGCCCAACGCACCCTGCAACCCACGGCGTTTTTCAAAACGTTTTGCAATTAGATGGCGAACGTATTGTAAGCGGCGTTTCTACCATTGGGTATATCCACCGTGCTTTCGAAAAGATTGCCGAGCATCGCCCATTTTATCAAATTACACCACTTACCGACCGTTTAAACTATTGCTCGTCGCCTATTAACAATATGGGATGGCACATGACGGTTGAGAAGTTGTTAAATATTCAGATGCCGAAACGTGTAGATTATCTTCGAGTAATCATTATGGAACTTTCGCGTATTTCCGATCACATTATCTGTAACACGATTATTGGCCAGGATACAGGAGCGACCACCACTTTCTTATACCTATTTCAGTTCCGTGAGCATATTTACGAGATCTTCGAAGAAGTTTGTGGTGCACGTTTAACCACAAATATTGGCCGTATTGGTGGGTTTGAAAGGGATTTCAATGATATCGCCTTTGCTAAAATCGATAAGTTTTTAAAAGAATTCCCTAAAGCGTTAAAAGAGTTCGAAAATCTGTTAACACGTAACCGTATTTTTATTGATAGAACGGCTGGTGTTGCAGAAGTAACTAAAGAAGCTGCTTTAGAATATAGCTGGACTGGACCGCTTTTGCGTGCTACCGGTGTAGATTACGATGTGCGTGTAAGCGATCCATATTCTTCATATCAGGATTTCGACTTTGAAGTTCCGGTAGGTACAAGTGGCGATATTTACGACAGGTATTTAGTGCGTAATGAAGAGATGTGGCAAAGTGTCCGCATTATCGAACAGGCGCTTGTGAAGTTAAAAACAGAGCCAAAAGGTATTTTTCATGCCGATGTTCCTGAATTTTACCTCCCTCCAAAACAAGAAGTTTACAACAATATGGAAGCATTGATTTATCACTTCAAAATTGTGATGGGTGAAATTGATGCGCCAAAAGCAGAAGTTTATCACGCTGTGGAAGGCGGAAATGGCGAGTTAGGATTCTATCTGATTAATGATGGAGGCCGTACACCGTACCGTTTACACTTCCGCAGACCAAGTTTTGTAAACTACCAGATGTTTGCACCAATGAGCGAGGGCATGTTATTGTCTGATGCCATTATCAACATGAGTAGTATGAATATTATTGCAGGAGAATTAGATGCTTAAAGTAGAAGAACAAACACCTGTAGTGTTTTCATCAGAATTGCTGGCCAAATTTGATGATGTAAAAAGCCGTTATCCTGAAGGTAAGCACAAATCAGCTTTGTTGCCATTATTGCACTTGGTACAGGCCGAATACCTTTGGGTAAGTACACCAGCGATGGATAAAGTAGCTGAATATTTAAATATTCAGCCAATTGAAGTATATGAGGTGGCAACATTTTATACCATGTACTTTTTAAAACCACAAGGTAAGTATGCTTTAGAGGTTTGCCGTACCGGCCCTTGTTGCCTGGTTGGTGCCGAAAAAATATTAAGCCACTTGGAAAACAAGTTAGGTGTTAAAGAAGGTGAAGTTACTGCCGATGGTTTATTCAGCTTTAGAGGAGTTGAATGTTTAGCCGCCTGTGGTTTCGGTCCGGTATTGCAAATTAGCCCGGAATATACTTTCTACGAAAACCTTACCGAAGCAAGTGTAGATAAATTGATTGAAGATTTGAAAAATAAGTCCTAAGTCGAAAGTCTTAAGTCGAGAGTCGTTTTGACTCATGACTATGGACTATGGACTACAGACGCTAGACTAATTAAAATGTCTCGAAAACTGTTACTTGAGCATATAAACGTACCGGGCATCAATACACTTGAAGTCTATCGCCAAAAAGGCGGGTACCGTGCTGTGGAAAAAGCCCTTAAAACTTTAACACCTGAAGAGATTGTTGAAGAAGTTAAGAAATCGGGCTTACGCGGTCGCGGAGGCGCGGGTTTCCCTACAGGGATGAAATGGAGCTTTTTGGCTAAACCAGAGGGTGTTGCACGTTATTTGGTGTGTAATGCTGATGAATCAGAGCCGGGAACTTTTAAAGACCGTTATTTGATGACTTATATTCCCCATGCATTAATTGAGGGAATGATTGTATCGAGTTTCGCATTGGGTGCCAAGGTTTCTTATATCTATGTACGTGGCGAGATGATGCCTCAGATCCGCATTTTAGAAAAAGCAATTGCGGAAGCTAAAGCTGCAGGATGGTTGGGTAAAAACATTTTAGGAACAGGTTACGATTTAGAATTATATGTTCAGCCGGGCGGTGGCGCTTACATTTGTGGTGAAGAAACTGCTTTGTTAGAATCGCTTGAAGGTAAAAGGGGTAATCCACGGATTAAACCACCATTCCCGGCAATTGCAGGGTTATATGGTTGCCCTACAGTGGTTAACAATGTTGAATCTATTGCTGCAGTGGTACCGATTATCAACGATGGGGGTGATGAATATGCGAAGATTGGTATCGGTAGAAGTACAGGTACAAAATTGATATCTGCGTCAGGTAATTTAGTAAAACCAGGTGTTTACGAAATCGAATTGGGTTTGCCAGTAGAAGAATTTATTTATTCTGACGAGTATTGTGGCGGTATTGCCAATGGTAAACGTTTAAAGGCAACGGTTGCAGGCGGATCATCGGTGCCTATTTTACCTGCTAATTTAACCCTGAAATACGCTAACGGCGAACCTCGTTTAATGAGTTACGAATCGTTATCAGAAGGTGGGTTTGCTACAGGAACCATGATGGGTTCAGGTGGTTTTATCGCTTTTGATGAAGATCAGTGCATTGTTAGAAATACCTGGAATTTTGCCCGTTTTTATCACCACGAAAGCTGTGGACAGTGTTCACCTTGCCGCGAAGGTACGGGATGGATGGAAAAAGTGTTACACAAAATCGAGCACGGCCATGGTAAAATGGAAGATGTTGATTTATTGTGGGACATTCAACGTAAAATTGAAGGGAATACAATCTGTCCGCTGGGTGATGCAGCGGCTTGGCCTGTAGCCAGCGCAATCCGTCACTTTAGAGATGAATTTGAATGGCACATTAAAGAACCTGTTAAGAGTCAGAGCCAAAATTATGGTATTGCAAATTATGCAACACCGATTGAAAAAGCTCCGGTAACGGAAGAGAAATAAATATTTAGTATTACGGTTTGTGATACTAAAATCCTAAGGTCGCATTTTGCGACCTTAGGAAAAGAACTTAACACAATGAATATGTAAATGAAAGAAGAAATATCACCCGTAATCATCCCCAACGAAGTAATAGTTAATAAAATATATCTTTTTAGAGGAGTGAAGGTGATGTTAGATTCTGATTTGGCAGCGCTCTTTGGCGTTGATACTAAAAGATTAAAAGAACAAGTTAGAAGAAATATAGAGCGTTTTCCAGAGCACTTTATGTTTGAACTGACGAAAGAAGAAAATGAAGTTCTAAGGTCGCAATTTGTGACCTTAGAACAAGGAAAATATTCAAAGTATCTTCCGTTTGCATTTAGCGAACATGGTATTTTACAACTATCAAACGTTTTAAAAAGTAAACAGGCGGTAGAAGTAAGTATTAAAATTATTGATGTGTTTGTACAGCTTAGAACGATGGTTTTAAGTAATACAGAAATAAGACTAGAAGTAGAAAAGATTAAAAAGAAAGTAGATAATCAGGATAAAAATATTGAAGTCATATTCAGGTATTTTGATGAGCTACTGGAACAGAAAGAAAAGCCAAGAAAAGAAATTGGTTATAAAATCTCGAAAGAGAAATAATAAATTGTAAAAAAGATTGCTTCGTACCTCGCAATGACGGTAGAAGTATAAAAAATAAAAAGAATATCATTAACCATGAGTGAAAAAGTTAAGGTTACGATAGATGGGATAACAGTAGAGGTGGATAACGGAACAACCATTCTGAATGCTGCAAGGCAGATAGGAGGGGATATTGTTCCGCCAGCAATGTGCTATTATTCTAAATTACAAGGCAGTGGCGGTAAATGCCGTACCTGTATTGTAAAAGTGACTAAAGGTTCGGAGAAAGATCCTCGCCCAATGCCTAAATTGGTGGCTTCTTGCCGCACAACCGTAATGGATGGGATGGAAGTGCTTAACATTACTTCACCAGAAGTTTTGGAAGCACGTGCAGGTGTTGTAGAGATCTTATTGATTAATCACCCCTTAGATTGCCCTGTTTGCGATCAGGCAGGGGAATGTGATCTTCAGAACTTAGGTTATGAACACGGTTTGCAAAAAACACGTTATGAGTTTGAACGCCGTACTTTTGAGCGTATTGATATAGGTGATAAAATCCAGTTGCACATGAATCGTTGTATTTTGTGCTACCGTTGTGTTTTCACGGCTGATCAGATTACAAACAAACGTGTTCATGGTATCTTGAACCGTGGCGACCACTCCGAAATTTCTACTTACATCACCCAGGCTGTTGATAACGATTTCTCTGGAAACGTAATCGATGTTTGCCCAGTAGGTGCTTTAACAGATAAAACTTTCCGTTTCAAAAACCGTGTTTGGTTTACCAAACCAGTTGATGCACACCGCGATTGCGATCACGAAAAATGCAACGGTAAAGTAACACTTTGGTATAAAGGAGCAGATGTTTTACGTGTTACTGCACGTAAAGATCAGTTTGGAGAAGTAGAAGAATTTATTTGCAATACTTGCCGCTTTGATAAAAAAGCAACTGCTGATTGGGTAATTGAACATCCAACACACATTGATGATACTTCGGTAATTGCATCTAATCACTACGAAACATTAAAACCTTTGCATGTTATTCAGCCAAATGAGGCATTACAAGCTGCAAATGAAATTGAATTACATAAAACAGTTAAATACTAATGGATAGCGCTTTTGTTATAGAAAAATTTATCCTGGTAGCTGTAATTTTCGGCATCAGTTTAGTTATTGCCATGTATTCTACTTATGCAGAACGTAAAGTTGCCGCATATTTACAAGATCGTTTAGGCCCTGATAGAGCTGGCCCCTTTGGTATTTTACAACCATTGGCCGATGGATTAAAAATGTTTATGAAAGAGGAAATTATTCCTACCTCATCAAACAGATTTTTATTTATCGCTGGCCCGGGTTTGGCATTGCTTTGTGCCTGTATAGGTACGGCGGTTATCCCGTGGGGCAGTCCTGTTTTAATTGCAGGCAAAACTATTCCTTTACAGGTTTCGGATATCAATGTTGGAGTTCTATATATTTTTGGAGTCGTTTCTCTGGGTGTTTATGGCGTAATGATTGGGGGATGGGCCTCAAACAACAAATACTCTTTGTTAAGTGCGATCCGTGCAGCTTCGCAGAACATCAGTTATGAAATTGCAATGGGATTATCGATCATCGCTTTGCTTTTAATGACGAATACCTTAAGCTTAAAAGAAATTGTTGATCAGCAACATGGCTGGAGATGGAATGTTTTATATCAGCCACTTGGATTCCTAATCTTTATGGTCTGTTCATTTGCCGAAACCAACCGTGCGCCATTCGATTTACCTGAATGCGAAACGGAATTAATCGGTGGTTACCATACCGAATATTCTTCAATGAAATTAGGTTTTTACCTATTTGCTGAATATATCAATATGTTCGTATCATCAGCAGTAATGGCGGCTTTATATTGGGGTGGTTATAATTACCCTGGCATGGATTCGATGGCGGTGTGGTTAGGCCCAACCTGGGCACCACTTTTTGGTACAGCAGTTTTCTTCGGCAAAATATGTGCTTTCATCTTTTTCTTCATGTGGGTACGTTGGACAATCCCTCGTTTCCGTTACGATCAATTGATGAATTTAGGTTGGAAAGGTTTAATACCTTTGGCTATTGCCAATATTATAATAACAGGTGTTGTGATTGCGATTATTGAGAAGTTTTAATTATGGAATCATTAAGTAATAAGAAAAAAGTACTGGAACAAAAGCCATTGAGCTTTATGGAGCGGATGTACCTGCCGGCAATTGCTAAAGGTATGGGCATTACCATCAGTCACTTATTTAAAAAAGAGGCTACTATAAGATATCCTGAAGTAGAGCGCGAATTCTCCACCAACTTTAGAGGGATGCACTCGCTAAAACGCGATGAGAATGGTAAAGAACGTTGTACCGCATGTGGTTTATGCGCTTTATCTTGTCCTGCTGAAGCCATTACCATGATTGCCGCTGAACGCAAACCTGAGGAGAAAGATTTATACCGCGAAGAAAAATATGCAGCAACTTACGAAATCAATATGTTGCGTTGCATTTTCTGTGGATTATGTGAAGAAGCTTGTCCAAAAGAGGCAATTTACTTAGATGGACCGATTGTACCTGCTGATTATTTACGTAAGGATTTCATTTACGGAAAAGATAAGTTGGTAGAGGCTCCATTGGAAATGAAAAAATAAAATTATGGTTCGTGAAGACACGAACTATGGTAAATAATCTTAAGCCCTGGTTCGTGTCTTCACGAAACGAAATATAAATAATGGTTTGTGGAGACACAAACCATGGAACATAAATAAACAATTAATTAATGAGTACACAAGTATTCTATTTCGTAGCCACATTAAGTATCATCTTTTCGCTGATGGTGATTTTTGCAAAAAATCCGATCCACAGTGTATTGTACTTAATCCTTACCTTTTTTACCTTCACTGTACACTATGTGCTATTAAACGCACAGTTTTTAGCGGTGGTAAACTTTATCGTTTACATGGGGGCCATAATGGTATTGTTTCTTTTTGTACTGATGCTACTTAACCTGAACAAAGAAACTGAACCGAGTAAATCGCCACTGATCAAAATCGTAGGTGTAATTGCTGGCGGTTGTTTGGTTGTAACCTTAATCGGTTCTTTAAAATCAGCAAGTATTACCAGTCCATTGATTTTGAAAAATCCAGGATTAGGGTTGGTAGAAAATCTAGGTAAGGAGCTTTTTGGCCCATTCTTATTGCCTTTCGAATTGTCATCTCTGTTACTATTGGCAGCAATGGTTGGAGCCGTTTTATTATCTAAAAGAGATGAGGTAGAAGCATAATGGAAAATTTATTCACACAAGCAGCAGGCGTTCCGCTAAACCACTACATCTATTTAAGTGCCATTATTTTTTCTATTGGCGTAATAGGCGTACTTACCCGCAGAAATGCCATTGTAATTTTTATGTCGGTTGAGCTGATGCTAAATGCGGTTAATTTACTTTTAACAGCATTCTCGGTTCATAACAATGACCCATCAGGGCAGGTTTTCGTATTCTTCATTATGGCTTTGGCAGCTGCAGAGGTTGCAGTAGGCCTGGCAATTATCGTAATGGTTTACAGAAATACGAAATCAGTAGATATTAATGTTTTAAATCGCCTTAAGTGGTAAATATATAATAAGAATGACAATAGAACAATTGATTTGGTTGGTTCCGTTACTTCCTTTTTTAGGGTTTGTAATTAATGGACTAGGCAGAAACTCTTTATCTAAAGGACTTGTTGGTATCATCGGAAGCGGGGTAATCTTAGCCTCCTTTATTATCAGCGTAGTTATTTTCTTTAGTTTACAAGGCGACACACAAAAATCTCACGAAGTATTTTTATTCGATTGGATCAGCGCAGGTACATTACACATTCCATTATCTTTCCTGGTTGATCCTTTAAGCTCGATCATGCTTTTGATCATCACTGGAATTGGTTTCCTGATCCATTTATATTCTACCAGCTATATGCACGATGATGCAGGATTCGGTAAGTTTTTTGCTTATCTGAACCTGTTTGTATTCTTCATGCTTTTATTGGTATTGGGATCAAACTACATCGTTATGTTTATCGGTTGGGAAGGCGTAGGTTTATGCTCTTACCTGTTAATCGGTTTCTGGTATACGAACAGTGCTTATGCTTCAGCAGCTAAAAAAGCTTTCGTAATGAACCGTATTGGCGATTTAGGCTTTTTGTTAGGCGTATTCTTAATCTTCACCACTTTTGGTAGTGTAGAATTTGCTAAAGTTTTCCCTCAAGCAGCTAATATGTTGCCCGGTAATGATACGCTGGTTTTAATTACCATCTTGTTGTTTATCGGTGCCTGCGGTAAATCGGCTCAATTGCCTTTGTTTACCTGGTTACCAGATGCAATGGCCGGGCCAACACCAGTTTCGGCTTTGATCCACGCAGCTACAATGGTTACAGCTGGTATTTACATGATTGCACGTTCGAGCGTATTGTTCGATCTTGCTCCGCTTACACAGCACATCATTGCCATTGTTGGAGCGGCTACAGCTTTAGTTGCAGCAATTATTGCTTTAACACAGACTGATATTAAAAAAGTGTTGGCTTATTCAACCGTGTCGCAATTGGGATATATGTTTTTAGGCCTGGGTGTTGGCGCTTATACAGGTTCATTCTTCCATGTTTTAACCCACGCATTCTTTAAAGCACTATTATTCTTGGGCGCAGGTTCGGTTATCCATGCCATGCACCATGAACAAGATATGCGCCATATGGGTGGATTGAGAAAGAAACTTCCGGTTACTTTCTTAACTATGCTGATCGGTACCATTGCCATTGCGGGTTTACCACCGTTCTCTGGTTTTTTCTCAAAGGATGAAATTTTAGCACATGCTTTCCAGGCTAGTCCAGTACTTTGGGGAATTGGGGTTTTAACCGCATTCTTAACGGCATTCTATATGTTCCGAATGATGTTCTTGACTTTCTTTGGTAAATACCGTGGAACACATCACGAAGAAAGCCATGTGCACGAATCGCCAACAGCAATGACCTTGCCTTTAATCATTTTAGCTATCCTTGCTGCGATTGGTGGAGCAATCAACTTCCCGCATATTTTTGGTGGAAACGAATGGTTGGCACATTGGTTAACTGGAGCAGGCGTTGCGCAACACGAATTGGATTTAAGCCATTCAACTGAAATAGGTTTAATGGCAATATCAGTAACCGCCGCTATAGCAGCTTTATTTTATGCGCATAGCAGGTATGTAAGGGGAGCACGCGTTCCTGTTGCTGATGAAGCACCGCGTTCTGCTCTGGCAAAGTTATCCTATAATAAATTCTACCTCGATGAAATTTATGATTTCCTGATCACTAAACCATTAGATGCACTTTCGAAATTCTTTTATAGGATTATCGATAACAAATTTATCGATGGAATTGTGAACGGACTGGGATGGAGTACAAACGAAGCCAGTAAAGGTATTCGTTTGCTACAAAGTGGAAACGTAGGTTTCTATATTTTTATGATGGTATTTGGTATCATCGCATTACTTGCATATACATTTTATTACATATAAAAAGGGTTCAAAATTAAATAATGGAACAACTTTTACTACTTATATTTCTTCCGCTTGTAGGTGCAATTATTACTGCATTTGCTGGTAAGTCGGCTAAAATAGTTTCGACCGTATTTTCGGTTGTTTCTTTGGTTTTGACTTTGGTTATCGCCGGTAATTTCATTCCAAATGCAAGTACCCAGTTTGAGGTTAATTTGCCATGGATTGCAGATTTAGGCATCAATTTCCACGCTGGTATCGATGGCATTAGCATGCTTGTGGTATTGCTAACCAATTTATTGGTGCCGATCATTATTTTATCGAGCTACAACCACCAGTATAAAAATCCTGCTGCATTTTATGCGTTGATTTTATTTATGCAATGTGGCCTGTTATTGGTATTTACGGCATTAGATGCGTTCTTGTTCTATATTGGATGGGAAGCAGCATTAATTCCAATCTACTTTATCTGCGCCATCTGGGGAGGAAAAGACCGCATCCGTATCAACATGAAATTTTTCGTGTATACCATTGCAGGTTCATTATTTATGTTGATGGGTATTATTTACTTATATCTTCAAAACCCAGCACACAATTTTGACATTCAAGCCTTTTACGCTTTAAACTTAGATAGTGCACAACAAGGATGGATTTTCTGGGCTTTCTTTATCGCTTTTGCCATTAAGATGCCGATTTTCCCTTTCCACACCTGGCAGCCTGATACTTATACCGCAGCACCTACACAAGGAACAATGCTGTTATCGGGTATCATGTTAAAAATGGGTATTTATGGCGTAATTAGGTGGTTATTGCCAATTGTTCCGGCAGGCGTTCACGATTGGGGCCAAGTGGCTATTGTTTTATCAATCATCGGTATTGTTTATGCTTCGCTGATTGCTTTTACACAAAAGGATGCTAAACGTTTAGTAGCTTATTCATCTATTGCTCACGTTGGATTAATATCAGCAGGTATCTTTGCTTTTAACCAGCAAGGTATGCAAGGTGCAATGGTACAGATGTTGAGTCATGGTATTAATGTAGTAGGTTTATTCTTTGTTTTAGATATCATCTTCTCTCGTGTTAAAACCAATAAAATTGAAGAATTAGGTGGAATTGCGAAAGTAGCACCACAGTTGGCGCTTACTTTTCTGATCATTGTTTTAGGCACTGTAGCTTTGCCGGGAACTAACGGATTTATTGGTGAGTTTTTACTGCTAATGGGCGTTTACAACTACGGCATTTGGGCTGCAGCTATTGCAGGATTAACCATTATCTTTGGTGCTGTTTACATGTTACGCATGTACCAAAATGTAATGTTGGGCGAAACCAACAGCTTAACCATCACTTTTACCGATATTAAAGGGACCGAAAAATTGGTTCTTTATACAATTTGTGCACTGATTATTGTTTTGGGTGTTTATCCAAAACCAATTTTGCACTTAACAGAGGCATCTGTACAACATTTATTAGAACAGGTAAATCAAAAATTAAACACAGTAAATTAAGCAATGAATATTATTATAACCATTAGTATAACAGCTTTTATAGTGCTTTATGCAGGTTTGTTTAAGGCAAATAAAGCATTACTACCACTTACCGTTGTTGGCTTACTTACTGCACTGGGATTTACTTTTTGTGCATGGAACGGCAATGCTGTTCATTTCGGGATGATGCAGACAGATAACTTCGCTCTGGCATTTTCAGGGATATGTATTATCGGTACACTTTTAATCTTTTTATTAACACAGAACTATTTCCACGCTAAAAGCGATAACATAGCCGAATATTATACCTTAATTCTTTTCGCACTGGCGGGAATGATCATGATGGTATCGTATAAAAATATGGCCATGTTATTTGTAGGCTTAGAAATCATGTCGGTGAGTTTATACATTTTAGCGGGTATCCGTAAAAAGGATTTTGCCTCTAATGAAGCTTCATTAAAGTATTTCCTAATGGGTGCTTTTTCAACAGGCTTCCTCTTATTTGGTATCACCTTAATTTATGGCGCTACGGGCTCATTTGATTTAGATAAGATACAAGCTTATCTGGTAAATAGTCAGGCAATTTCTCCAATATTTTATCCGGGTGTTATCCTAATGATGATTGGTTTGAGTTTTAAGGTTGGTGCGGCTCCTTTTCACTTCTGGACTCCAGATGTATACGAAGGCGCTCCTTCATTAATTACCACTTTCATGAGTACTGTAGTTAAAACTGCAGGCTTTGCTGCTTTTTTAAGATTATTTGCTGGTGCACTTGCTCCACTTCACGATTTTTGGGTTGCACCACTTATGGTAATTGTTTGTTTAACGTTATTCATTGGAAACGTAACTGCACTGTTCCAAAAGAACTTCAAACGCATGTTGGCATATTCGAGTATTTCGCACGCGGGTTACCTATTGTTTTCGCTTATTGTGTTAACCAAAAACTCTGAAAACAACGTATTGGTTTATGCCGCGGCTTACACCTTCGCATCAATTATCGCTTTTGCGGTATTAATTTTAGTAAAACAAAAGACGGGTAGCGATAGCTTCGAAAGTTTCAATGGTTTAGCTAAACGAAATCCACTAATAGCATTATGTTTAACAGTAGCTATGCTTTCGTTAGCAGGTATTCCGCTAACAGCTGGCTTTATCGGGAAATATTTAATGTTCCTGAATGTAATGACCGAATATAAAACCTTACTTGTTGCATTTGCGATTTTAAATGCGCTGGTTGGCTTTTACTATTATTTTAGGGTAATTGCAGCCATGTGGTTTAAAGATGGCGCAGAAACAGAGCTTTCAGCTCCGGCACAGTACAAGGTTGTGTTACTGGTTTCTGTAGCAATTACAATAATTTTAGGTATTTATCCTGCAATTATTTTAAACCTGATATAGGTATGCTGTTGTTTGATAATTATTTGTAGTTTTACGAATAATTGAATATGCACGATTTTTGGAATAACCTGCATCAGCTACTTGATCCCGAGAAATTATTGAGGGAGGGTGGTTTCTATCTCGTCGTATTCGTTATCTATGCAGAAACGGGCCTGTTTTTTGGTTTTTTTCTTCCCGGTGATTATTTATTGTTTTTAGCGGGAATGTTTGTAGCAACAGGCAAGCTTGATGTGAACATCGCGGTGCTCTTGGCGGGCTTGTGTTTCGCAGCCATTTCTGGAAATTTTACCGGTTATTGGTTCGGGCGTAAAACTGGCCCCGTATTGTACACCAGAAAAGACAGTTTCTTTTTTAAGAAGAGATATTTAAAAGCTGCAGAGGATTATTATCACAAACAAGGTGCCTTTGCATTAATTATGGGCAGGTTTGTGCCAATAGTTAGAACTTTTGCACCGATTTTTGCGGGGGTTGTAAAATTAGAGTTTAAAAAGTTTGCGTTATACAATGTTGTTGGTGGCGTACTTTGGATCTGCTCCTTAACTTTGCTCGGTTATTTTTTGGGCAGAAGGTTTGAAAAAGAAATTAACGATTATTTATTATATATTATTATTGGCTTTATCCTTATTACAACTATACCATTATTAATTACCTTTGTAAAAAGTAAAGTAGTGAGTGGCCCTGAAGAGGATAAAACAGATTTAAATTAAAAATGGCAAAAGACGATCATCACGCATGGCATAGCGTATCTCCTGGACACAATGTTCCAGAAATTGTTAACGCAATTATTGAAATTCCAAAAGGATCAAAAGCAAAATACGAAATAGATAAAGAATCAGGTCTGATCAAGTTAGATAGGGTTCTTTTTTCATCAGTAATGTACCCAGCAAATTATGGCTTTATTCCGCAAACTTATTGCGATGATAAAGATCCATTAGATATTCTGGTGCTTTGCTCGGTAGATGTTTATCCAATGACATTGATTGAAGCGAAAGTTGTAGGTGTAATGCACATGGTAGATAATGGAGAGCAAGATGATAAAATTATCGCGGTTGCTGCTCACGATATGTCGGTGAACTACATCAACGATTTAGATGAATTGCCTCCACATCAAATGAAAGAGATTGTTCGTTTCTTTCAGGATTATAAAGCATTAGAAGATAAAAATGTAACCATCGAACATTTACTTGGTGTTCGTTATGCGCATAAAGTAATTAAAGAAAGCATAGAACTTTATAACACAACATTTAGAGAATTGGCTTAATGGATTTACCCACGGTATGTTTGTTTTTAAATTTTGAGCTAAGTGCAATCCTGCCCACAAACGTAGTTTTGGTTGCTTTACAAGAACCCGATACCACTTCTGTAGGCTGGCGATTATTCTTTGCGTTATTTTTGGTGTTATTAAACGGATTTTTTGTTGCAGCAGAGTTTGCAATTGTAAAAGTCCGGGCATCACAGATTGAAATTAAAGCAAAAACAGGCAGTCGTGTTGGCAAAATGGCCAAAGGGATTATTCATAACCTTGATGGATATCTGGCCGCCACACAGCTAGGTATAACGCTTGCATCACTTGGCTTAGGTTGGGTAGGTGAAGGCGTTATGCATACCATTTTCAAAAATCTGTTCGATAGTTTGAAGTGGGGATTGAGCGATGCTTCTATCCATACCGCATCTACAATTGTTGCCTTCTCGTTGATTACGATTATGCACATTGTATTTGGTGAATTAGCACCTAAATCTTTTGCTATCCAACGGCCGGTAGCAACAACTTTATTTGTTTCTGTACCATTGCAGATATTTTATGTGGTATTTAAACCATTCATCTGGACATTAAACAGTCTCGCTGCCATAATCCTTAAGCCATTCGGAATCGACACTTCAAGCGGACATGAATCGCTTCATAGTACCGAAGAACTTCAGTATTTATTAGACCAGGGTAAAGAAAGCGGAGCCTTAGATAATAACGAACATGAGCTGATTAAAAATGTATTCGATTTTAATGAGCGAGTGGTGAAGAATATCATGGTACCCCGCACCAAGATTTCGGGTATTGAACTAACTTCTCCAAAAGAAGAAGTGATTGATACGATTATTAAGGAAGGGTATTCGCGTTTACCAGTTTATGATGAGATCATGGATAAAATTGTAGGGATTATCCATGCAAAAGATATTTTACCATTGGTTGCAGCGGGTAATCAGCACTGGACATTAAACGATATCATCAGAAAACCATATTTCGTTACAGAAACCAAGAAAATCAACGATCTGATGAGTGAACTGCAAAGTAACCGCATACAGATTGCTATTGTATTAGATGAGTTTGGCGGTACAGCGGGCATGGTTACGTTAGAAGATATTGTTGAAGAGCTTGTTGGAGAAATCCAGGATGAATACGATGAAGAAAAGCCACTGGTAGAAAAAGTTTCTGACAATGAGTTTATCGTAAATGCATTCGCTACTGTATATGATGTAAATGAACATCTGCCTCACGATTTACCCGAGGATGAAGATTTCGATACCATTGGTGGTTTGGTTTCTCATGTTTTTGAACGTATCCCTGAGGTAGGCGAAAGCAACGAATCATACGGATATCTGTTTACCATCCTTAAAAAAACAGAGCAGAATATCGAAACAATCAAGTTAGAATTGGTGATCAATAAAGCAGATATGGTTGATAATCATTAATTTCAACTATGCATATTTTTTACACACCAGATATAACCCAAAATACTTATACGCTTAACGAAGAAGAGAGCAAACATTGCGTTAGGGTGCTTCGCCTTGCCATAGGCTCAATCGTTAACCTGGTTGATGGGAAAGGTGGCTTTTACACTGCTGAAATCACTTCTGATAATCCTAAAAAAGTCTCCTTATCCATTTTAAAAGTAGAAACGGAGTTTCATAAAAGGAATCATTACCTGCATATTGCTGTTGCGCCAACTAAAAATATCGACCGGATCGAATGGTTTTTAGAAAAAGCTACAGAGTTGGGTATTGATGAAATTACACCAGTTATTACCGATCGATCGGAGCGTAGGATAGTTAAAGAGGATCGGCTCAACAAAGTGATTACTTCTGCTGTTAAGCAATCGATAAAAGCCTATCATCCAAAATTGAATGATGCCATTTCGTTGGATGCTTTTTTAAAAAAATCATTTGATGGTGATAAACTAATCGCACATTGTATCGATAACGGGGAGAAACAATATATATCCAAACTTGTAGCTCCACATCAAAAATACTTAGTTCTTATTGGTCCTGAAGGAGATTTCACACCTGATGAAGTTAATTTAGCTTTGAACAAAGGCTTTAAAGCATTAACTTTAGGTGATAACAGATTGCGCACAGAAACGGCTGCATTATCTGTTTGTTTTGAAATCAATTACCTTAACCGATAATCAATTTGAAGTTTTCAGTTTTCAGTTTTCAGCTTTGGTCTTTCAGCTTTGGTCTTTTAGCTTTTAGCTTAATGTTTTTTGCTTTTATTCCGCCAACCTACCGTATGGCCAAACTTAAATACAATGGTGGTGGCGATTGGTATGCGGATAGGACAGCTTTACCCAATTTAATCGCCTACTGCAATGCCAATTTGAAGACTAATTTTTATGCTGAAGAAAGTATTGTAGAAGTAGGCTCGAAAGAAATATTCAATTATCCATTTGTTTACATGACTGGCCACGGAAACGTAGTTTTTAACGAGCAGGAAATTAAAAATTTAAGGCAATACCTTACAGGTGGTGGTTTTCTTCATATTGATGATAATTATGGATTGGATAAATTTATCCGCCCGCAGATGAAAAAAGTATTCCCGGAACTTAGTTTTGTCGAATTGCCGGCCAACCATGCATTATATAACCAGAAATTTAAGTTTCCGGGAGGCTTGCCAAAAATCCATGAGCACGATAATAAAAGACCTCAGGGATTTGCATTGATTTATAAAGGTAGAATTGTATGCTATTACACCTTTGAGTGCGATTTAGGGAATGGCTGGGAAGATTTTGGTACCTATCCTGAAGATAGACAAGAAACGAGGACTAAAGCGCTTAAAATGGGCGCAAATTTGGTTCAGTATGCTTTAACCCAATAACAAATGTATAAAGTAAAAGTAAACGATCAGTTTTTATTCGAGGTTGAAAATAAGGAGTCATCTTTTTTGGTAAACGGAGAACCTATTCAATTCGATTTGAGTTCAATTGGGAATAATATTACGCACGTTTTATACCAGAATAAATCTTTTAATACAGAGCTGGTTGAGCTGAACAAAGCAGATAAAACCTGTAAAATAAAGGTTAACGGTAATATTTATCAGATTAGCATCGAAGATCAGTTTGACGTTTTGTTAAAACAGCTGGGGTTGGATAATTTAACTGCTAATAAAGTTTCAGAAATTAAAGCACCGATGCCTGGTTTAGTACTAAAGGTTTTGGTTGAAGAGAATGCTGAGGTAAAGAAAGGTGATAACCTATTGGTGCTGGAAGCGATGAAAATGGAAAATATCCTAAAATCATCAGCCGATGGTGTGATAAAGAAAGTTTTGATTAAGCAGGGCGATAAGGTAGAGAAGAACCAGATCTTGATTCAGTTTAAGTAGATAGCTTTTGCTATTAAGGTATTAAGGGCATTAAGGTTAAGCTGCCAATTTTTAATGAGATCATTTCTTAATGCTCTTAACTCCTTAATGTTGAGTAAAATATGTGAGCCTTTGACCACCTAGGTCACCTGAGGTCGTCTAAGTTTACACAGGATCTTAACTTCTTAATGGTACTATTCACTAAGAAAGCCACCAAATAAAAATTTAAAAAAGTATAACACATAAAAAAGTCCCGATTTAATGTCGGGACTTTTCTTTTTTATTTACCTCTACTTACCCTATAAGGTTTTTGAGGAGGGTTTTTAAAATTTCTTTTACCTGCAGTACTAATTTCTGGAGCGCCAAGCATAGTCATGGCGCAACGGAAACCAACTTCTGCAGATGATTCATCTTGTTGCATAAAACGGCGTGTTGCGGGGTTTAACCAGTAAGCCATGTCATTCCAAGAACCACCTTTATAAACTCTGGATTTATCGTTTACAAGCGTTACACCTTCTTCATTTAATAAAATATTTTGTCTATCACGGTAACCTCTTTGATCGGCCTGATAACTGGTTGATGCTACTGGAGATTGTGGATCAGTCGATTTTGAAATTGAATCGGAACGTTTCGCCTGTGCCTGTTTTTCTGCCCATGTTTGTTTTCTTCCGGCGTAAGCATTTTCCTTGATCGGATTGCCATATTTATCCAATGCGATTTTCCCGCTTTGCGAATCCTCTAATTTTTTATTGGTGAAATAGTTACCACGATATGGGTTAAATGCATCTGCATCGGTAAATGTACCTGTTCTGTAAACATCATTAACCCATTCATTCACGTTTCCAGCCATATTATATAAGCCGAAGTCGTTTGGTGCATATTGAATAACGGGAACGGTTAAATCTCCTTTATCATTTAATGAACCACCAACACCCATATAATCGCCAGGTGCCCTTTTAAAGTTGGCCTGAATCATACCTCTGGTTTTCTTTTTGGCAGAGCTCACACCTAAGCCATTCCACGGGTAGATTTTATTCTGATTGATGTTTTCGTATTCTGTATTGCCAATTAAACCTAAAGCAGCGTATTCCCATTCAGCTTCTGTTGGTAAACGATAAGGCTGCATAATTACACCATCCTCTAGTGTCGCAGTTCTTCTAGGCTGATTGTTTTTGCCTCCAGATGCTGGGGCTGCTGTTCCTCCAGCGGTTGATGTAGCTGCACCTGATTTTGTATTGTAATCGATTGGCGCATTTTTCCCCTTATCATCATACTGGCCATTTAAATAGGCATCAGTATTAAAAGGTTTGTCTGGTTTTGGAGTCGCCGCTGCTGTAGTAGCAGTATTGCTTTTCCCATTACCGGCTAAAGTTTTATAATCAGTTAAAATTCCTTTTTCGCGTAGAATAAATTCGTTAGCTCTCGAAGTTCTCCATTCGCAATAACGTGATGCCTGCTCCCATGAAACACCTACAACAGGGTAGTCACGGTAAGCTGGGTGTCTTAAGTAGTTATCTACATAAGGTTCGTTGTATGATAATGCGCGGCGCCACACTAAAGTATCAGGAAGCTCATTATAATAAAACTCACGATCTTCAGGGTAGTTGTATCTGATCCAATGTAAGTATTCTAACCAATCGGTATTCGATACTTCAGTTTCATCCATGTAAAAAGATGGAACAGTAACCTGTCTTTTGTAATTGTAAATATTTGGCTCAACACCCGGTACTTCGATGGCACTACCACCAACAACTAAAACTCCACCTTCAATTGGAATCAAGCCTGGTCCTGGAGCTCTCTTGTATTGAGTAGCTACAGCAAAAGCACCAGATTGGTTGTTTTTGCTTTTCCTATCAGCATAGGGAATACCTGTTTTGCTAGAACTGTTCCCTCCTTTTGAGCTACAGCTCGTAAGTAGGGCAGCTAATGACAAACAAGTAAAAGAATATAGTAACAGTTTTTTCATATAGTTCGTTGGGAAAATCGTCCCTATAGGGATTCAACCGATAAAATTAAACAATTTTAAATGAATATATAAATAATGTGGTAATAAAATATCGATTATATTTTTGAGTGATAACGTATTATTTTCTGTCGTATTGTGTCTACTTAATTTTTCAGTTAAATTTAGGTTAAATAATTATAAATAAGCAAGATAAAAAGAGAGGGAGGTGATTGAGAAGTGCTGTTGGCAAGCCATTAGCGCAATAGGTGGAATTACTTATATTACAGCTCAGGTCATCTCAATATTAATTTTTTTTATGTTTTTAGTGACAGCTTAAACGTGCATATATAAAAAAGAGTATTGTTATAAGTTTATTGAGACTGCAATAAATTAACCATATTTGATTTAAAGATTATTAAGTTGACAAATCGAATTAATAATTTTTATAGAAAAAAGAAAATAGCTCAATTATGATGTTAAATGGTTATTAGTTATGGGTTTAGGTTTTTTGCAGTCACACCTGTATGTAAAAATCGTATGTTTAATTAGTAAATAATCATAGAATTCGTAATTTGGTGAAATATAAGTTTTGGTTTTACGTTACAGAATATATTCTCCAGTTGTTGCTAAATACCAAAATCTAAAATTACGTACCTTTAAAGGATGAATTTCAAGTACATCAGTAAACTTGCTTTTTCTGCACTCTCAATGGCCTTGGTGTTTGGTAAAACAAATGCTCAGGTAACCATAGGCAATACACAAACAAATGGTAGCGAGGCAAACAATATTGTAACAGCAGTTCCATTTCTGCTCATTACGCCCGATGCCCGTGCTGGTGCAATGGGTGATGCTGGCGTGGCCGTTGCTGGTGATGTTAATTCAGCGAGCATCAATGCTTCTAAACTTGCATTTTTAGATAAACCTTACGGATTTTCTGTTTCTTATAGCCCGTGGTTAAAAAGTTTAGTGCCTGATATTAATCTTGCCTATTTAAGTGGCTTTTATAAATTGGATGATCGTAATACCATTGGTGCCTCATTAAGGTATTTTTCTTTGGGCTCTATTCAGCTTACCGACATCAACCAACAAGACCTGGGAATTTCCAATCCGAATGAATTGGCTTTTGATGTTTCTTTTGCCCGTAATTTTGGTGAGGAATTTTCATTGGGAACATCATTAAGGTATATTTATTCAAATTTAGCTTCAGGTCAATTTTCATCATCGGGGCAGGTTCATAGCGGAAATGCGGTAGCTGTAGATGTGTCGGGTCTATACAAAACAACCACTACAATGTTTGGCAGGCAGACTGTTCTTTCTGCAGGTGCTAATATTTCCAACATTGGAACAAAAATGAGCTATTCTGATGGTGGAGAAAATTTCTTTTTACCTACGAATTTTAAAATAGGAGGCGCGTCTACAATTACTGTAGACGATTTCAGCACCTTAACTTTTGCCCTTGATTTTAATAAGTTGCTGGTGCCAACGCAGCCGATATACGATTCGAACAATAACATTGTGAGCGGAAAAAACCCTAACCGTTCAGTACCTGCCGGAATTTTTGGTTCGTTTAGTGATGCCCCAGGTGGTTTTAGTGAAGAATTAAAGGAAGTAGGAATTTCAACGGGCTTAGAGTACTGGTATAACCAACAGTTTGCAGTGAGAGCAGGTTACAACTATCAGAGCCCAATGAAAGGCGATAGCCGCTACTTTACTTTGGGCCTTGGATTAAAATACAACGTTTTTAATATAGATTTCTCTTATTTGATTGCAAATGCACAAACAAGTCCACTTGCAAATACCTTACGTTTTGGTCTATTGTTTAACTTTGGCGACAAAAAAATTGTTAAAAAGTAATTTTAAGCGATCAGTTTATAATTAACAGATTAACGTATTTAAACAATTAACCTAAATACCCATGAAAATTAGAGTAGGTTTCGGATTCGATGTACATCAGTTAAAAGATCAGCATCCTTTTGTTGTTGGTGGAGTTACATTAGATCATCATAAAGGTGCTTTTGGGCATTCGGATGCCGATGTTTTGCTTCACGCCATCTGCGATGCGCTTTTAGGGGCAGCCAACCTTCGCGATATTGGTTTCCATTTTAAGAATACAGATGATAGGTGGAAAGGCATCAGTAGCCTCGTTTTATTGAAGGAAACGGTTAAATTGTTGACCGAAAAAGGATGGCAAATTGGGAATATAGATGCGATGCTTTGTTTAGAAGCGCCAAAAATTAACCCTCATATTCCTGCTATGCAGCAAAATATTGCTGAAGCGATTGGAATTTCTACCGAAGATATTTCGATAAAAGCCACTACCAATGAGCAAATGGGATTTATCGGCAGGGAAGAAGGTGTTGTTTCTTATGCCGTTTGCCTGATAGAAAAACCTTAATTCGTACTAGAATTTTCGGGCGGTTAAGTAAGAAATCGGTAAGCCTATGCAAAAAATCAGTATTACCGCATTTAAAATCGCCCGTTCATAATGAAACGGTGCTGCAGGTATTTTGGTTAATGGAACAATCAAGAGGGTCATGATCGTCCAAACGATAATCCCGTAAATTACTCCTGATAGGATGATATTCTTTCGTAAAACAGGTGTTTTTATTGATGCAATAGTAAAAATCAGGGTGAAGCAAAAAGCAATAAAGTAGTGGAATGCTAAACCTATTAGGGCTGTTTTAGTCCCTCCAGCAAAAGCATTTGGCCCCATAATAGCGCTGGAGATATACTGAAATACCCCCATAAAATTCATCTTTCCTAAAAATATAACTGCTGCCAATCCATCTAATGTTCCAGCAACAAGCGCAATCAATAAAACCTGTTTAAAGGAAAATATAGTTTGGTTAGATTTTTCCATAAACAATAATAATGTTTTTTTAAATAGCTTGTTATGAATTGTTTATGTTTTTCTTTGGGTTGTGTGCAATAATATTAAATTTTGATTCGGAGCGTTCATATAGAGTTTGTCGAAATGCTTTACATTGCATTTTAGCCAGCCCTTCGACAGGCTACCATTGACAGATCCTAATAGAATGGTCGTCATTGCGAGGCACGAAGCAATCTTAATGCGCTCGCTACTAGCGATAGTTGTAAGATTGCTTCGTCGGCTGAAAAAGCCTTCTCGCAATGACGATATCTTGATGAGAAGCATTACGCCAATTGCTCCTTAACGTTTCCTGTCCGCTTTAACGTTCCCCAGGTTTCCAGTTCCCCTTTTATGGCTTTTCTGAACGAACGGAATAGTACAATATACATTAATTGTCGCCAGAAAAACCGCTGTGGGAATATGTAAAGTAAATTCGTGTATTTTTCTTTTTCCATGCGGAAGGCGATTGCAGCAAAAATCATATCTACAACAATAAAGATGATATAATAGAAAAGTACCTGGCCAAAACCGTTATGCAGGCTTAAAATTCCTGAAAATCCGGTTAGGGTTAAATTATTTATAGCACTTAACGAAAATAGACCACTAATTAACGAGATGAACATAAAAAGATCGGCAAGTGGAGAAAATAGCGGCAAAATGATCTGATAGATCAAAATATTTGGCATTCCTACCATCCCAAAGTAACCATATTTCTTGTTTAGCAGTGTTTTTCTGTTTTTCCAGAAACTTTGCATTACGCCAAAACTCCAGCGGAAACGTTGCTTAAGCAACATATTCACCGTTTCTGGTGCTTCGGTATAAGCAATTGCAGTATCACAATTTTTTACGCGGTAACCTGCTTTCAAAATACGCATGGTTAAATCGCAGTCTTCGGCAAGTGTATCAATGGTAAATCCGCCGATTTCTAAAATTACATTTTTTCTGAAAGCACCTATTGCTCCAGGAACAACAGTAATTGTATTTAATAAGTCGAAAGCACGCCTATCCATATTCTGTGCGGTGATATATTCAATAGACTGCCATTTGGTAATGATATTGTTGGCATTCCCAACTTTCACAGTACCAGCTACTGCCGCAATTTGGTCACTATAAAAATAACGCATCAGTTCGGTAACGGCATCATCTTTTAGCTGTGTATCGGCATCTATACAGACCACAAATTCGGAAGTTGCTTTTGATATACCATAATTTAATGCAGATGCTTTACCTCCATTTGCTTTGCGGAAAACCTTTACCTGAGGGTGGTTGCCAAAGTGTTCATTAATAATTTCGAAGGTTTTATCTTTCGAACCATCATCCACAAAAATCAGTTCAAAATCGGGGTAGGTGGTTTTTAAAAGACTATTAATGGTTTGCACAGCAGTAACTTCTTCATTGTAAGCCGGAATGATAATACTCACTTTTTCTGAAGGATTTACTACCAATTTGCTGACATTCTGTTTCGCTCTTTTTCGCTGTCTGATGGCTAAATAGGCGATAAATATCGTCCTTAAGATAGCAAGTACAATCGCTACAGAAAATACGATGTTTAAAATCATGTTTCCATAGTAAAAGAAATTGATGAAAAAGTAATCACCAGAACCAGAAAAACCACTATTTGCCATAGATTTTACCGCAGGCATTAATTCCGATCTTTTTTTGCCCATTAAATCGCCAACCGTAGTAAAGGTATACCCCTTGGCCTTAAAGAATTTTATAATCCGGGGTAGGGCTGCAACAGTAGCTTCGCGGTTTCCACCAGCATCGTGTAATAAAAGGATATTACCGTTGTCCTGTTGTTTCACTACTTCGTTAAAAATCTGATCGGCAGTTTTGCCTGGTTGCCAATCTTCAGGATCTATATATTCCCCGATATTGATGTAATTTTCTTTACGGCTCTGTGCAACAGGCAGAATTTCTGAAATATTTTGGGGTTCGGCATCAGCATTAAATGGTGCACGGAACAGGATTGTGCTGTGACCGGTAACCGCTTCAATTAATCTACGGGTGGCATTTAGTTCGAACTTTACCCTTCGTGGTCCAATGGCCGACATATCAGGATGGAAGAAAGTATGGTTTCCAATTTCATAACCATCATTATATTCCTGTCTTAACAATTCCATGTTCTGTTCAGCCATAATGCCAACCACAAAGAAACAGCCTGGTACTTTTTCTCGTTTCAAAATATTTAATACCTGTGGTGTATAAACCGGGTCTGGCCCATCATCAAAGGTTAAGGCGATTTTCTTATCGGCCTCTCCAAACCTTTTAATTACATATTGCTCTGGAAGTCTGATATACTTTTGATCGGCAATGGAAAAGTTGTCTTTGTTTAAAGTGAACTTTACACTACCAGGTGTAGGGGTAGAAATCAGGTCCAGAATTTCGCCATCGCCTAAGTAGGAGATTCCACCCATATTTAATGAAGCAATTTTGCGTAAATCGAAGGGTTTTTTCTTTAATGTATCCAAACTAAGGTCATTGGAAATAAACGACCATAAGCGTTTGTCTTCTGAACCTAAGCGCCATAAGGCTACACCAGCAATATCCCAATCATCAGCCTTGCGGATTAAATTAAAATAGGTTGCCGCATCAGTAAAGTAAACTTCATGTTTAATCCCACTGCCATCGTTGTAAGTGTAGTTTAAATTGGCAGAAGCAGGATTATAGTTTATTTTGCTTTTATAATTAACGGCCATTGTCATCGCCTGCTCGTAAGTAACCGGTTGCCCAATGCTATTTTTTGGCCAATCGTAACCGTAGCAAGCCAAGGCAAGGATTACTTTGCTGGCATCCACTTTACTGCAGATATCATCAAGCTTTTCCTCCACCCATTCCTGATGGGAAATATCGCCTGCGTTACTTTGTTCAGTATGCTGATCATAAGCCATTAATACGAGGTAATCATTATATTTTTGAAGAATTTCTGGCTTATAATCGTCATTTTCGGGTGAAATATCCTGAGAAACAATCAGTTTCTCGGTGTGAAACTGAGTATATAGATTTTTCATAAAAGCGTTAAAACTATCGCTATTTTGGAGGTTGAGCTCTTCGAAATCTATATTAATTCCACTATAGCCGTATTTTTTGGTAATTGCTATAAGATCGTAGATCAATTTTTGCTGGGCAGATTGATCGTTTAATAATCTTCTTACTGCTGCACCATCCCAATGATCTTTATTGTAATTTGAAACCACCGCAATAGCCGATTTTTTGCCGGCATGTATTACTTTTAAGGCCGCAGTATCTGCTTTATCTACAATAGAATCACCATTTAAAAAGAACGACTCTGTAGCCACCATATCCAAATGGCTAATGTTGCGTTTTAAATCTGATATTGATGATTCTTTACTGGCTGCCCAGCTTACGTAAAATGCCATGTTGATGCGCTTGCTGTTACCTCGATGGCTTAAAATGCGGTATTCACGATCTTTTTTGATCTTTTGCAACTTAGATTTTTCGATGGTGAAATCCTTATACTGTTGCGATTTTTTTAACTTCTCTAACTGTTTTTGTGTTAACGGTGTATTTGTATTGATAAAAGGCAAATTAGGTGCCTGTACTGAAGACAGTGTGTACACCACGCAGATGATTGCGATAATGAAGACTAAAAAAAACGTGCGGCTTACCCATGTAAATGTATGCCAGCGTCTTTTGGTCTCAGTTTGAAATATTTGTTTTCCGGACATTTTTCTGTTCTGATTTATTAATCAAATGTCACTAACGAATATGAAGATTGGATGAATGATTAATGGGAGAGTGGTTGAGCTGATGGATCGCTATTCCAGTTTTAAGATGCTGATTTACTTACTGTTTATCAGGTGCATAAGTGGTGTTCCCGGATCTTTTCATCATTAAGAAGTTAAGGTTTTCTTGCGTAAATTAAGATGCGCTTCGTCCTCCTGAACTTGTTTCTGGATCTTTTAGTTTTGTTTATTTAGCAAGAGGATGTTTTCGGCTGGGTTGTCCTGTATATGCGGGTACAAAAAAAGCCGACAAATTTTATAAAAAATGCCGGCTCAAAATATAATTTATTTAAACTTCTTTACTCCTCTAAATAACCGAACCTACCTTGGTTGTAATCTTCAATTGCCTGATGGATTTCGGCTTCAGTATTCATTAAAAACGGACCATACTGAACAATTGGCTCATCTATAGGTTCTCCACTTAAAATCAAAACCACGCTATTTTCCAGCGCTTCGATCTTAATCTCTTCACCTTTGTTTTTGAAGTGGATAAAATCATCTACGGATGCGGTTTCGGACCCATTAATTTTGATCGAACCTTCAATCACTATAAATCCGGTGTTAAAATGCTCAGGAAAGTTAAAAGTAGCTCCACCACCTTTATTTAGCCTGGCATTATAGAGTTCTATGGGGGTAAAGGTATTCGCATTGCCTTTTATACCCCGATAATTACCAGCAATGATTTCGATTTTTCCTCCATTTTCGGGAAGATCAAAATGAGCCATATCAGCCTGCTTAACTGCCTGATATCTTGGTTTACCCATTTTATCTTTAGCAGGCAGGTTAATCCAAAGCTGAACCATTTGAAAAGGACCACCAGCTAAGCTGTAGTTCGCTTCGTGATATTCTTTATGTAATATACCACTTGCAGCGGTCATCCATTGTACATCGCCAGGGTAAATCACACCGCTGTTTCCAGAGCTATCGTGATGGGCAACCGCACCATGATAGGCAATAGTTACCGTTTCGAAGCCTCGATGTGGGTGAACACCAACGCCCCTAGGTTCTTTCCTGGCAGAAAATTCGATCTTTGAACCATAATCCATTAAGAAAAACGGACTCATATTGATTTTATATCCACTTGGGAAAAAATTGTGTACTCTAAAGCCATCGCCAACCATATGTGGTGCTGGCGCTTTTAGTACTTTTTCTATTTGTTTTGTTTCCATTACCTTTTATAGTTAGATAAGGCATGGGGCTAAGCGCATAGTGCCGCCATACGCTTAGCTCTACGCACTATGCTTGTTTCACAAACTGTAATTCGCCTAATATGCGAACTTCTTCACTTACCATTACACCACCGGTTTCTAATGCAGCGTTCCAGGTTAAACCGAATTCTGAGCGGTTAATTTTTCCACTTAAAGTAAATCCTGCTTTGGTATTTCCCCATGGATCGGTAGCAATACCACCAAATTCTGCAGTTAATTTTACAGGTTTGGTTTCACCTTTAATGGTTAAATCACCTTTAACGATATAATCGCTGCCATCTTTTTCTACTGAATTAGATTTAAATTCGATGTGTGCAAATTTTTCTGCATCGAAGAAATCTCCGCTCTTTAAGTGATTGTCGCGATCTGTATTTCCTGTATCGATTGAACCGATATCACCTTTGAAAGAAATTTCTGCATTTTCAAATTGATCACCTTCAGATGATAATTCTGCTGAGAAAGATTTTAAACTACCAGTTACAGTAGTAATCATTAAGTGTTTTACTTTAAATTGTAATTCGCTGTGGGTTGGATCTAATGTCCATTTTGTAGTTGCCATATCTTTTGTTTTTTGAGATGTTTAATATTTACAACACAAAAGTACAGCGCAGGTTTTTACTACAGATTGATGTATGGTAAGTAATGATTGAATGACAGAGTTATTGAATGAGAGATTGAAAGAAGGACTGAATGTTAGGATTTAAAGAAATCATTTACTCATTCAAAACTCACTCATTCAAAATTCAGTCTAAGGCCTGAAATGTTTATTGGCCAGTTCCTTTCTTACCCGGCTTAACGATTCAGGAGTAATGCCCAGGTAAGAGGCAATCATCCATTGTGGTACGCGGAGGGTAAGATTAGGATAGAGTTTTATAAAATCGAGGTATCTTTCTTCAGCAGTTGCACTTAATAACATATTGATCCTTTTTTGCATAAAACGGATCGAGTTGTTGAGTAGTTTAATTTGCATGGGTTGCAAACATGGTACTTGCCTGGCAGCTTCTTCCATGAAATTGTTGGGCATTAACACGGCTTCGGTTGCTTCGATGGCATCGATAAAAAAGATTGATGGCTCATTATTCATGTTGTTACGATCAGACACCAGCCAGTTTTCGGGGGCGAACTGAAGGATGTGTTCTTTGCCTTTCGCATCAATGGAGTACGCGCGTAATAAACCTTTGCCTACAAAATATCCATGTTTAAAATTATCGCCGGTATATTGAACTATTTCGTTTTTCTCGAATTTTTTAACCTTTAAAACAGATGATATGCTTTCGAACTGTTCATCAGTTATTTCTATTTTTTCCTGTAAGTATTTCTGGAACTGATGAATCATAAAGGCGGAATGTTATTTTTTTACGGGCTTAATATCGGAAAAATCTACGCCACATTTACAATTACCACCACATCCATCTTTTTTTACCTGTAAAGATTTAAAAACCAAACGGCCAACATATACCAATGCTACCGCAAAAAGTAAAAAGACTAAAATCGTTTGAATATCCATAATACAAATATAAAGGGTTTTAGGAGGAAGGTGTTCAGTTGAATGTAAATATATTGAGCACAAATCTTGTTTTACCACAGAGAGAATAGCATTTTACACAGAGGACACCGAGAGGGTTTTTAATGCATTTTTTGCCACGGATTCACAGAAATACGGAAAAATTATTTCTCTGTGTACCTCTGTGCCTTTTTCTTCGTGAGCTCGGTGGTTAGTCTTCGACTTCGCTCAGGCTGACAAGGATACCTATTTGTGTTCTCTGCCCCTTTTCTTCGCGAGCTTTGCGGTTAAAAAAGTTATTCTTCCATAAAACCTACGGTACCGCCAACCCAGTCGAAATCGGCGTTGTAGCGTACGCCAATCATTTTTCCTTTGCTTAACCTGGCCAGATTAATGCAAAGCTGAGGCTTACCACCATCGGGCCATAAATACATCATCCTGATTTCAGCCTTTACGCCACCATCTGGTGCCTGTACAGCTGGCTCGTAATTTACTTTTCTTTGTAAAATCCAGTTTTCGGGATCTTTTATATTGGTGATGTCCGTTTCGCTTACATCTATAATTACGCCCATTCCTGCGAAAGAGAATAAAGGCTTAAGTACATAGTTTTCTAAGTCTTTAGGGATTGTATTTAATTCATTTAAGAAACGTGTTTCGGGCACAAATTCGCTTTTCAAGAAAGGCATGGTGTACTTGCTGATGCGGTAAAACCAGTTTGGGTGAGTTACCCATTCTACATCCAGTTCTTCGCGTGGGTCGAAACTGTTTTTGAAAATTTCGGTGTTATTGGCTACCTCATCAAATATCAGGCGGTTATAAATTCTTTTTAACTGGATCTTTTCGCCATCTTCTTCATAAAAAAGCTGTTTACCTACTTTTTTAATGTCTTCCAGTGCTAAAATTTTAATGCCCAACATTTTTTGGGTCACAAAAAAATCGATAGCCGTTTTTTGGTTAGGCGCATCTACATCCATCAGGGCCACTTCGTCTGGTTGGTGGGAGCCAATAATGACTTCTTTAAGTAGCTTGATATACGCTTCTTCGTTAAAGCCGTTTAAGAAATGATTCACAGCACCGTCAATCTCAAAACTTGTCTGGAAAGTTTTAGCCAAGTGATGCTGAAAGCCATATAAGGAAGGAAAACCCTGCATTTCGATTAGCATGGGTGTAAGTTCTCCGGCTTGATTTTTACAAATACCAAAGTCGAAGGTTAAAAAGTGGGGCTGTTCATTTTCATTAGGTACATTCCAGTCGGCGGGGATTGCCTTTTGAGTAAGCGCTTTAAAATTAGGTTGCTTAATCAGGTTTATAATTTCTTCTCCTGCTGCGATCAATTTTTCTTTCAATGCTTTCGGAATAAATACTGGCGTTTCTGCAACCCTGAAAGGGATTTCCGGATAGCCATTTTGCAGTTTAGCAATGAAGGTTTTGTATTTTTCTTCTGTAAATTGCTGATTGTATTTTTGGCGTTGAGCAGGTATCATAAGTTTATATAGTTTTCGTCACTACTAAAGAGGAATCGCCATTTCGACTGGAGCATCGCAGAATGGAGAAATCTCTGAATTGTTTTGTGAAAGATTTCTCCTCCGAAGAAGTTCCTTTGGAACACTGCGGTCGAAATGATGCACGATCGCAATAACGGCCATTGTGCTACACTTCCTGCAAATTCCCAATTGCTTTTTGTAAGAAATTAGGTAAAATAATACTTTGCGTAAGCACAATCCTTGCAGGATCGTCTAAACTGTTTAACATATCCAGGTATTTTTGTTCCCCGTGCATATCTACAATTGCTTTTTTCCTTTCTTCCTGAAGTAAGTACATTTTCATGCCTACCGGATCTGCCTCGGGGTGAAACTGTGTGCCGATGATTTCATCGGAAAAGCGGATCGACATCATACAGCGTTCTAAATCGACATGTTTCCGTTCTTTTTCGATGGCCAATAATTTAGCACCTTTTTTCTCGAAAGCAGCAAAATCCGGCTCGATCACTTGCCAATCTCTGCTGTCGACTGAAAAGAAAGGGTTGGTAATGCCATTAAAAATTTCGTCTTTTTCTCCATCTTCCGTTAAGGTTATCGGGAAAATACCAAAAGCATTCGATCGTCTTTCGGTTACATTGCCCAATTCATATTTTCTACAAGCCAATTGGAAGGAATGGCAGATCAAAAAAGCGTACTTTTTTCGTTCGTCGTTTTTAAGGTTAAAAGCTTCTATCTGATCTAAGAGATTAAAGAAATCATTTTCCCATTGTTCGCCCTTACTTTCAATCGGACTCCCTGGACCACCACTAGAAATATAAGCATCATAACCGATGCCCGGTATTTCTCCTTTTTGCCTTAAATCAAATCTATCAAAGGTTAAATCGATATTGTTATCGTTTTTAAAACGGGATAAAATTTCCTGAATTCCCCGCATACCCTGATTAGGTGCACCGTTATTCATGTCAATAACGGCCACCTTTAAGCTACTTTTATCCATTATAAAATTACTTTGCGCCTATAAGTGTTTGAGTAGTAATGTAATCTACCACCGCCTCAAAGTTACCAGTTTGTTGGTAAACTGCCAACTGCCGGTCTGCGCCTGTACCATGCTCCAATATTTTATGCACATAATTAATGTCATCACGGCAACCTAAATCATCCACCACATCATCTACAAAATCCAATAATTCTAAAATAAGGTTGCGGCAGTTTACTTCCATTTCTTTCCCGAAATCGATTAAATTTCCATCAATTCCATAACGGGCAGCACGCCATTTATTTTCGTTAATTAGTGCTCTCGAATAGCTGATAAACTCCATGTTCTGCAAACGCAGTTTGTACAGCTTGGCGCACAAAGCCTGAAATAATGCGGTAAAAGCCATCGTTTCATCAATCAGCATCGGGCAATCGCAAATGCGGAACTCAACGGTGTCGAAAAACGGATGCACACGGATATCCCACCAAATTTTCTTCGCATTATCCATGCAATTGGTTTTGATGAGCAGTTTTACATAATTATCGTAATCCTCAATGCTATTAAAAATATCGGGAATGCCCGTACGCGGAAATTTGTCGAAAATTTTTGTGCGGAAAGATTTGTAACCCGTGTTCCGCGATTCCCAGAATGGAGAATTGGTAGATAAAGCAAAAACATGTGGCAGGAAATACCTCACCTGGTTGGCAATATGAATGGCCAGCTCACGCGATTGGAAACCTACGTGTACGTGCAGGCCAAAAATGAGGTTAGAACGTGCGGCTTCCTGTAGTTCGTTCACAATTTCATTATAGCGGGGATGTTCTGTAATTAACTGTTTTTCCCAATGCGAAAAGGGGTGGGTACCAGCAGCTCCAATCCTTAAGCCTTGCTCTCCGGCGAGTTGTGAAACGGTATAACGCAGTTGGGAAATTTCTTTACGTGCTTCTGTGGTCGTTTTACAAATGCCCGTTCCAACTTCTACCACGGCCTGGTGCATTTCTGCCTTAACCTGGTCTTTGTGGATTTTTTGTGCGGCTTCCACAATTTTTTGGTCGTGAGAAGTAAGCTCTCTGGTAACGGGATCAATTACCATGTATTCTTCTTCTATGCCCAGCGTAAACTCGTTCATCCTTGTATTGATTAAAAATTAAATCCCAATTATTTTTTTGCTGCAGCTTTTTTAGGTTTTGCAGGTGTTTTTTCTGTTGTTGCCGATTTCTTTGGTGTAGCCTTAGCCTTTTCTGCAGCGGTAACTTTCTTTGGAGCGGCCGCTTTAGCCACATTCGGGGTACCTTTGGCAATTAATGGTTTACCACCAACCGACGATTTAATGTATTCGCCCCAGGTTAAATTATCTTGCCCGTCTTTTTGCGCTTTAGCCCTTTCAATGGCATAATTTGCTGTGGTTTCTACTACCCAGTCAAAATTTTCCTGACCAACGCTTTTAATGTCAGCATCAGGAGCAGGGTTACAGAAATCGATCGCAATAGGCACTCCATCGCGCACCGCGAATTCTACTGTATTGAAATCGTATCCTAAATACTTGCATAGTTTTAGGGTGTACTCTTCTACGGTTTTAAGCAGCTTTGCATCTGGCGCTTTACCTTCAGTGGCATAACGTAAGTGATGCGGATTCCGTGGGTCGTACTGCATAATACGGACATATTTGCCGCCAATGCAATAACACCTGAAATACTCTTCAAAAATGATTTCTTCCTGCAAAAGCATTACCAGCTGTTGTGTACCGCTGTGTTTATCAAAAAAATCTTCTTTGTCATGAAGTTTATAAACATCTCTCCAACCACCACCATCATAAGGTTTCATGTAGGCCGGAAAACCAGTGTATTCAAAAATGGCATCCCAATCTAAGGGCATGGTTAAATTAGAGAAAGATTCTCCGGTGGTTCCTGTAGGGTGCTCCCTTGAAGGGATTAAGGCCGTTTTGGGTACGGGTACGCCAATCTGTTCGGCCAGCGCGTTATTAAAAAATTTCTCGTCGGCACTCCACCAAAATGGGTTGTTAATTACAGCAGTTCCGGTAATGGCAGCATTTTTTAACGATGCGCGGTAGAATGGTACATCTTGCGAAATGCGATCGATAATTACCGAATAACCTAATGGTACATTCTGAAATATTTTGTCGATTTTAACAGCTTCGGCGGTAATACCTTTTTCAGCTTTTTGGTTAATTCTTTCGATTACGGCTTCAGGAAAAGAGCGTTCCTGTCCAAATAAAATCCCTATTTTCTTCATTGGTAAATTTTAGTTTAAATGTTTAACTGGTTAATCGGTTAATTGTTTGATAATTATATCCTAAATCGACTCGGGACTTAAGACTGCCGACTTTGGACTAAACTAAAGCTGTGCAATATAATCTGGAAACATTTCTCTCCAGATAGGCCAATCGTGATCCGCATTCTGCCTGATATCAAGCCAGTGGTCGATGCCCTTTTTGTTTAAAATATCAGATAAACGCTCATTGTCAGGCCTGCACATATCGCGGTCTGTTGTGCCCAAAACAATTTTCATATAATGCAGTTCGGGGTTACTATTATTCAGCAGATAATCAACCGGATTGTTAAAATAAACATCATCATTATAAAAACCATCCAACTGGCCGGAAATATCGAAAGCCCCGCTCATACTAAACATATGGCTAACCAACCAGGGATGCCGAAAAGCGAAATTAGCAGCATGATAGCCTCCGAAACTACAGCCGGCGGTAATAATTTTGCTGTGCCCGGTTTCGTGCCTTGCCAGAGGGGCCACTTCTTCCAATAAATATTTGTCGTACCAGATGTGGTTTTTAACCCTGTCGGCAGGGTGAATACTTTTGTTGTACCAGCTTAATTTGTCGACGCCATCGGGGCAATAGATCTTAATTTTTCCTTCATTGATAAATCCCTCAACAGAATCTATCAGTTTGAAATCCTTGGTTTCAAAATATCGACCCATGCTTGTCGGGAACAGTAGGATAGGGATACCACCGTGACCAAAGATGAGCATGTCGATTTCGCCACTTAAATTCGGGCTGTACCATTTCTTATGTTCTTCTTTAACCATAATAAAAATTGAATGATTTAAGGTATAAATTAAAATCTACAAAAAGAATTGTTTAGGCAGTAAAATGAAGCAAATTAAAGACGTATTGTAAAAATTAACCCATGATAATTAATAGTTTACGGAGATTTGTACCTTTGCACCCTAATTCTGAGGCGATAGCCATGTGATAGGGGATTTTGATTATGATGTACACCACAATTTTATCGGTAAAAGTTAATACCAGCAACTTTAAAATACCCTCAGCTTATTTAAAGCATGAGGTAGAAATAGATATTTATACACCCGAAGGTATTTTAGGAAATGAAAAAATAGAACTTCTTTTGTTAAATGATGGGCAGGATGTGGCCAAAATGGATTTTAGCCGGATTTTGGAAGAAGCCCATCATGGCAAAAGAAACCACAGGTTAATTGTTGTGGCCATTAAAGCATCAGAAGACCGGTTAATGGAATATGGTGTTGCGGGTGTGCCCGATTTTAAAGGGCGTGGAGCGAAAGCCGATTTATATACTGATTTCGTGATCAAAGAGCTTTTGCCTTTTGTTAAAAAGAAAATTGCGATGCCGATAACTGGTAAAGTAGGTTTTGCGGGATTTTCTTTGGGCGGTTTGTCTGCTTTTGATATTGCCTGGAATAATCCTGCTGCTTTTGATGCCATTGGTGTTTTTTCAGGAGCATTTTGGTGGAGAAAAAAAGATCTGGCAGAAGGATATACTGATGCAGATCGCATTATGCATGCAAAGCTGGAAAGTACCTCTACCAGGCCTGATATGAAATTCTGGTTAATGACAGGAACGGAAGATGAAAAGGCTGATCGGAATAAAAATATGATCATCGATTCTATAGATGATACGATTGATGTTGTTAAAATACTCTTGAATAAAGGTTATAAACGACCTGAAAATGTTTTTTACTACGAAAAAGTTGGTGGCAAACACGATGTTCCAACCTGGGAAAGTGTAATGCCTGCCTTTTTGGATTGGGCATTTGAGGTTTAATCGCTTATATCTTACTCAAAAGCACATTCATTTTTAAGCTTAATTTCTTTGCACCAATTTCGTTAAGATGATCGGCATCGTAAAAATCCTGCGCATGGAATGAGCTATCCTGTAAAAGGTTAAAATACTTGATTGTGCTATGCGAAGTATTCAATTTCTTGATGGTCGAAAGTGTAGTATTCAACTGTTTTTTGCTTAAATGTGATACATAAGATTTATAGGCCGGACTGGTAAACAATATAACCTTAATATGTTTGTGCTCTGCAAAGGCAATAATTTTATCCAATAAATGCAGGTTAGTTGGGTATTGCAGATTATCTTTCGCAGTATGCCGTGCGGCGGCAGTTGTACCACTTTTCACTAAATCTTTGTGGTTAATAGCCTTGTAGTTTGATCCCCAGCCCAGGTTGCTACAACTAATATCATTTTCGCCTCTAACATAATGGTTTAAAAGCCGGCTTAAATTGATGTCGAGTTTATTGCTTAACATTTCAGTACTATTGAAAATTTTATGATCGGTATTGATATCGTAATAAATGCGATAATTTTTTGCCCGCCATGCTTCAGGGCTGTTCTCAAGGCGGCCATAAAACGAAAAGTAATCAACAGGAATAACGATATATTTTAAATGGGTCCATTGGTTATTATATTTTTTTAAAATCTCCAGATCATAGTCGAAAGATTGTGAAATGTAACTCGCATTAAAACTCGATTTAATATACTTTGGGTTAATACCATAATATACATGTGAGCTGCCCAGAAATAAAATGTTTACTTCTTTAGCGTGATGATCGAGATAGCTTTTTTTATACCCATAATCGTTTGGGATCCTTCTGATCAGAACTTCAAAAAGAACAGCCAAAAGCATAATTGGCAATATAAAAACGGCGATATATTTAGTGAATTTTTTCATAGTTAAAATTGAAAGTAAATGAATTGCTGTTCCGCCCCTGCAAAAAAGAATATCACCAGAACAAGGCCATAATAAATACCCCATCTTATTGGTTTTGGCCACGATAAGGCAAATTTGGCAATGGCATATTGCTCCATCCTGCCATTCCATTCGATTAAAATAAACAAGGCGAGCAATAGAAATAGTTTAACCGGCACTATTTGAGGAATACTGAAAAATGATTCGGAACCAATGGTTGATATCATATTAAAAGCATGCTGAACAGAATTTGCCCTAAAGAATATCCAGGCGAAAACGGTTAAACCAAAAGTTAATATAATCGCGGCGAATTCTTTTAGGCTTGGAAAAGTTCTTCCTTGCGCAACGGTATCTAAATTCGAACGGTTGGTATTGAAAACAATGGAGGGCATGATGTACAGCGCATTTAATAAGCCCCAGATGATGAAGGTCCAGTTGGCGCCATGCCAAAAACCGCTCACAAGGAAGATGATAAACGTGTTCCTCACTTTTGCCCAGGTTCCGCCTTTGCTTCCGCCTAAGGGGATGTAAAGATAATCTCTGAACCAGGTGGATAGCGAGATATGCCATCTACGCCAGAATTCGGCAATATCCCTGGAGAAATAGGGGTAGGAAAAGTTTCTTAACAACTCTATCCCAAATAAACGTGCTGTACCTAAAGCGATATCTGAATAGCCAGAAAAATCGCCATAAATCTGAAAAGCAAAAAGGATAGCGCCGAGCAATAATGTACTTCCTGAGTATTCACCAGAATGGTTAAAAATCATATTGGCATAATTGGCACATTGATCGGCAATGACGATTTTTTTAAACAAGCCCCATAAAATTTGTCGTAAGCCATCAATCGCCCTGCTGTAATCAAAAGATCTTTCTTTTTTGATCTGAGGAAGCAAGTGTGTTGCCCGTTCTATTGGCCCGGCAACCAGTAGTGGAAAAAAACTCACAAATAAAGAATAATCGATAAAGTTCTTTTCTGCCGGTATACGGTTCTTATAAATATCGATTACGTACGACAGGCCGTGAAAGGTGTAAAATGATATACCAACAGGTAAAATGACTTTTAATGTCCATGGGTTTACCTGAAGCCCAAAATTTGCAATAGCATCAGCGAAAGAATCGGCGAAGAAATTATAGTATTTAAATACGCCTAAAAAACCGAGATTAATGGAAATACTCAGCCAGAACCAAAATTTTTTAGTCCTGTTATTTTTGCTTCCCATCATTTTTAACCCAGTGAAATAATCCAATAATGTGGAAAAAATGAGTAGGAACATAAACCGCCAATCCCAACAGGCATAAAAGAAATAGCTGGCAACCAGCAATAATATATTTTGAGCTCTTAAACGTTCTTTCCCCAGAACCCAATACAGGATAAAAATTATGGGCAGAAAAGCAGCAAAGCTAAAAGAGTTGAACAGCATAGCGTTAAGTTTAATACTTCGTTTAAGAATAAAATTAACGCTTTGTGCTGTCCGATTAATGCGACGGATAAATTTGTACGCAGAATTGCTTAAAGGTGTAAAATACCTGTATAGTTATTTCACGGTATTTTTATCACTGGTATTTTAAAAAAATACCGGTGTCGAAAATGGTCCACAAACAGCTTTTTTGTCCGCAAGCTTTTAGTGCTGCATTTGCCCAGGTATTGCAGGTTTTAAAAATGCTGTAACTTCCCTTTGCTTCATAAAAGGCATCACCAATATCATAATGGATGTTCGATTTAACGTTGATCAAATGTCCCGTTTCGTCTTTTTTGAAACTATTTAAAATATACTCGATCAGTTGTCGATATTGCGCTTTGCTGATGATAATTTTCTTGCAGCTCGCATCTTTCCGTATGTTTTTGTAATAGGTGGTGTGCATAGCAGATGTACTCAGTCCGGAGATTGCCCGTAAGCCGTTACTTAGTTTAAGGTCAGAAAATTCTGGCGTTTCGAGGTAGAATTTTTTATCGCCCCAGCCCATAGCCAGGTATTGATAAGTGCTATCGGCTTCAAGCGTATTTTGGTAACGGATTTCTTTTGCCCAGTTCATTTCTGCATTAACAGCAGGAACCACAATGTCAGTATGCACGCCGTTCGTCATGATGTAGATGGCAATTTCTTTAGCGTTTGAAGGATTGGCGTTTATGGTAATGCGTGAGCAACAAAATGCGGTTATAAAATAAAGCCCAATCAATGCGATAAAAGCAATGCTGCACCTGCCTGCATATCTTAAAAGTCTTTTGTTCATTTCGACGGGGTTATTTATTCTTAATACAGCATTTTAGTTTTTGGTAACCCGTTAAGCTCCAGATATCGATTTTATTGATGGTGCTATCGAAAAACACGATTTTTTGTGGCTATAACTTATCTCTACCTTCACTATATGATAAAGGGACTGTTTGAAACACATATTTATGTTGAAGATCTAGCAAGATCTATCAATTTTTACAGTAATACTTTGGGCTTAACACAGTGCCACTACGAAGAAGAACGCAAAATTGCCTTTTTCTGGATCGGCAAGCCAAAAGAAGCCATGCTTGGCATCTGGGAAAAGCCAAAAAATGAGATTGATATCAGACATTTTGCCTTTCGTTGCGATGTTGAAGATGTACTGAATAAATCGGTTAACTTTCTCAAATCTAAAAACCTAAAGCCCTATAATTTTCTAAACAATGGAAATCACGAACCAATGGTTTTCGCCTGGATGCCCGCTTTGGCTATTTACTTTAATGATCCTGACGGGCATGCACTGGAGTTTATTGCCATTTTGGAAGGAGAGGCTAAACCAGAACTGGGTGTGATTTCTTATGAAGATTGGTTAAGCATATAAATTTTATCCTGCTAGTTTTGTTAGGGCTTCAGCTGCCGAACCTAAAAAGTTAATGTGTTTGCCTTTATTGCTTTCATAAATAAAATCTTTAATGCTTTTGCTTTGATATGGGCTAAAATCGCCAATAATGGCCAGGTTTACCCGGTAATTTGAAAACTTTTGGAGAATTTCTCCTGCTATTCCGTTTTTCAGGTCGAAGAAAGCAGGTGTAATGTTCTGTTCGTGTATAATAATTTTATCAAAACCCTGGTAGTATAAGTTTCCCAATAAGTCTAGCCCGTCTTCTGCGTTATTAATAATTATTTCTTTCGAAAGAATTTCGGCAATATTGGTATTGTTTATGGTGTGCGATTCAATTTTCATCTGTTGATTTTAATAGGCAGGTAAAGGTAATGATATTCATTTCCTTGCTGCTAATATAAAAATTATGCTTTTAATAGGAGGATCTGGTTTAAGCCTGTTCTATAACTGAATCGAAAACTAAATTTAGTTTTAAACTTGTTCAGGATTTTCTAACAATACAACGGAAGATAATAAAGGTGAAAAATATGGCACTCGCTGTTCTGTTTAAAATGAGATAATTACAACATTATCATCATATTAAATAGTGAGAGATATAGTAGAAAATCCATTTCAAAACACTATCTTTGCGCCAAATTTGAGGCGCATTTTATGCAAAAGATTAGAAATATAGCTATTATAGCACACGTTGACCACGGCAAAACTACTTTGGTTGATAAGATTTTACATTCTTGTTCTATTTTTCGTGACAACGAACAAACAGGAGATTTGATATTGGATAACAACGATTTAGAGCGCGAGCGTGGTATCACGATTGTATCTAAAAACGTATCGGTTCAGTACAAAGACGTAAAAATTAACATTATTGACACTCCTGGTCACGCGGATTTCGGCGGTGAGGTAGAGCGTGTTCTGAAAATGGCAGATGGTGTACTTTTACTTTGCGATGCTTTTGAAGGTGCAATGCCTCAAACGCGTTTCGTAACGCAAAAAGCTCTAGCCCTTGGTTTAAAACCGATTGTGGTAGTAAACAAAGTGGATAAAGAAAACTGTCGCCCGGAAGAGGTTTATGAGCAGATTTTCGAATTGTTCTTTAACCTTGAAGCAACTGAAGATCAATTGGATTTCCCAGTAATTTACGGTTCATCTAAACAAGGATGGATGAGTACAGACTGGAAAGTACCAACTACCGATATTTTCGCTTTGTTAGATGCAGTTGTGGCAAACATTCCACCTGCACCAATTAACGAGGGTACTTTACAGATGCAGATCACTTCGTTAGATTATTCATCTTTCGTTGGTCGTATCGCAATTGGTCGTGTACACCGTGGTACAATTAAAGAAAACCAACCGGTTACTTTAATCAAACGCGATGGTAAAATCGTAAAATCAAGAGTAAAAGAACTTTATACTTTCGAGGGTTTAGGTAAAATCCGTACTACAGAGGTAAGTTCAGGTGATATTTGTGCAGTTGTAGGTATTGATGGTTTTGATATTGGTGATACAATCGCTGATTTTGAAGCACCAGAACAATTACCTGTTATCAGCATTGATGAGCCAACAATGAACATGTTGTTTACCATTAACAACTCTCCATTTTTTGGTAAAGAAGGTAAATTAGTAACTTCTCAACGTATTAAAGAACGTTTAATCAAAGAGACTGAGAAAAACTTAGCTTTAAAAGTTGTTGAAACAGCTTCCCCTGATGCATGGTTGGTTTATGGTCGTGGTATTCTCCATTTATCTGTATTAATCGAAACGATGCGTCGCGAAGGTTATGAGATTCAGGTAGGTCAGCCTCAGGTTATCGTTAAAGAAATTGATGGTAAAAAACATGAACCGATTGAAACTTTAATCGTTGATGTTCCCGGTGAAGTTTCTGGTAAAGTAATCGAATTGGTAACTCAACGTAAAGGCGAGTTATTAATTATGGAGCCAAAAGGCGATTTACAACACTTAGAATTCGAAATCCCGGCACGTGGTATCATTGGTTTACGTAACAACGTTTTAACTGCTACAGCAGGAGAGGCGATTATGGCTCACCGTTTCAAAGCTTACGAACCTTGGAAAGGTACAATTCCTGGCCGTTTGAACGGTGTGTTGGTTTCAATGGAAAAAGGGCAAACTACTGCTTATTCAATCGATAAGTTACAAGATAGAGGTCGTTTCTTCATCGATCCGGGAACTGATGTTTACGAAGGTCAGATTATGGGTGAGCACATCCGTGATAACGATTTAGTAGTAAACGTAGTAAAAGGTAAAGCATTAACCAACATGCGTGCTTCTGGTACTGATGATAATACCCGTATTGCACCTGCAATTAAATTCTCTTTGGAAGAAGCTATGGAATATATCCAGGCTGATGAGTATATCGAGGTTACACCGCAAAGCATGCGTTTACGTAAAATCTTCTTAACAGAACAAGAACGTAAAGTTAAAGGAAAGCAATTCGCTTAAACCCCTCCCAAAGGGATGCCTTTGGCATAAATCCCCTAAAGGGGACTTAAAATATAGATTACTAAAGCCTCGATGTAAATCGGGGCTTTTTTGCGTTTTACCAATTTGTATTAATAATAGCGCATAACAAATTGCCGTCTGTTTTACCACCTGAGTCATCTAAGAACATCTGAGCTGAGCGCATAATTTATGTTTTATTATTCTAAGTTGAACTAAAGTGGCTTAGGTGGTCGAAAATGATATGGAAAGCAATTGCGAGGTTTTTTTTATTGTTAGTCCTTCTTTTCGCTAAATCCCCGATGAAGAATCGGGGGGATACCGCTATAATAAGGTTTAGAACCGTTGGGGCTGTGCTCATAGGTTGGATTAGTAATGCGTCTAATTTGCCAGAGTTGTGATTTTAGTGACAAATGCAGAGTAAATTAGGTAAGCCGTTGCTGGTCAGTTAAATTGTTAATCAGATGCGCTGTTTTTTGTCAGCATTTTTTCATAAAACCTTTTGGAATAAAAAACTAACAATTGCATGGCAATTAATTTTGCGTTCAGCTTTAATTTTGTGTTTTGCAAGCAAACTAATCATCCCATATCATGATTAATAAAGGGTTATCCAAAATGGGTATATTTTTATTAAATATGCTCTCGCTGTTACCGCTATTTATTTTATACAGATTGGCGGATGCTTTTTATGTGTTAATATTTTATGTTTTTGGTTACCGCCGTAAAGTGGTTAAAGAAAATCTGGTTAATGCATTCCCCGAGAAAAATATTGCTGAAATCAATGCCATAGAAAAACGTTTTTATAAATTTTTCTCCTCACTTTTTATTGAAGTGATTAAAATGAAAAGCATTTCTGAAAAGGAATTAAATAAAAGGGTAAAATTTAAAAATACCGATCTGGTAGAAGCCTATCTTAAAAATAACGAAAGTGTGCTTTTCTGTTCATCACATTATGGCAATTATGAATGGGTGTGCATGGCTATTGGCTTAAACTTTTCTGGCAAACATTACCCAATTTATAAACCGTTGAGCAGCGAAGCTTTTGATAATTGGTTTTTGACCATGAGAAGCAAATTTGGCAACCATATGGTGTCTATGCGTCAAACTTTAAGGGCTATTCAATCGAGTAAAAATGAACCAACCATGTTTACTTTTGGCAGCGATCAGGCGCCTTCAAAAGATGAATCGAATTACTGGACAACTTTTTTAAATCAGGAATCTTCCATCCAGTTAGGGGTTGAGAAAATAGCCAGAAAAACAAACCGCCCGGTGTTTTACCTCAAAATAAATTACTTAAAAAGAGGGTATTACGAAGTAGATTGTGTGCCGATCTGTTTAAACCCAGCAGAAACTGCTGAATTCGAAATCACCGAAATGCATACGCACTTTTTAGAGGATATGATCACAGAAGCACCAGCTTACTGGTTATGGAGCCACCGCAGATGGAAATATAAACCTGAGCAAAAGATTTCAGAAATCATCAAAAAAGATCAGAATATAATGGATGCAATGGCTTAGCTAGTCCAATTGTCTAAATATGAAATCTAACATTTTCGTGGCATAATTTTTTAAGGTGCTTTTTAAATTAGCACTTTAAAATTTCTGGTATGATTAAAAAGGGGATTTCCCATTTGGGAGTATTTTTTTTAGGCGTATTATCTCTGCTCCCATTATCTGTTTTATACATTTTGGCCGATGGAGCTTATTTACTACTGTATTTTGTTTTTGGCTACCGACGTAAAGTTGTTCGGGAAAATTTATTAAATGCGCTTCCTGATAAAACGTTACAAGAGATTTTGGTTATCGAAAAACGCTTTTACCGGTACCTCGCTTCGCTGGTCTTCGAGATCATTAAAATGAGCAGTATCTCAAAAAAAGAAATCGAAAGGCGTTTCATATTTAAAAACAAAGCGCAGGTTCAGGAATATTTAGACCGGGGAGAAAGTGTGTTGATCTGTGCAGCACACTATGGTAACTGGGAGTGGGGAACTTTGGGTATAGGGCTTAACTTTTCTGCAGATCATTATCCAATTTACAAACCCTTAACAAATTCCACATTTGATCATTGGTTTAAAAAAGTACGTAGTAAATTTGGCAATAAATTAATTGCCATGCGACAAACCATGAGGGCTTTGCAGGCGAGTAAGGGTAAACCGAGTATATTTAGTTTCGGAAATGACCAGGCACCCTCAAAAGACGAGTCGCATTATTGGACAAGTTTTATGCATCAGCCCAGCTCTGTTCAGTTAGGGATAGAAAAAATTGCAAAACGTACTAATCAACCTATCTTTTATTTCAGAATTAATGTGCTTAAACGTGGTTTTTATACAGTAGATTGTGTGCCCCTTTGTTTAAATCCGGCTGGGACCGCTGAGTTCGAAATTACTGAAATGCACACCCGCTTTTTGGAAGAAATTATCAGAGCAAAGCCCGAGTATTGGTTGTGGAGCCATAAAAGGTGGAAATACAAACCTAAACATCAACTTCTTTTTACCACAAATGAATTGCTAAAGCAGGCATAATTTCCTAAATATTTTATATTTGTTGGTATAACGCCTACCCATGAAAACTTTCAAAAAACTATTACTGTTCCTGATCTATGCATTTTTTTTATCGCTGTTCGCACTGTTTCTCTGGAAGCCTTATCTGTTAAATGTATTAAAATATAGAACGCCTGGTGCTGAAACGTATAAAATTTTCCCTCAGGAAATTTCACATAAAAGTGATTCTTCCTTTCATTTTATCAGGTCGGCCAGGCAACGCAACGATTTAGATACCCTTCATGTCCTGGATGGAAATAATCAATCTGTTCCATTGAAAGAATATTTAAAAAATGGGCAGATCAATGTTTTTATCGTAATAAGAAATGATAGTGTTTTATACGAAAAATATGATAAAGGTTATCGTGATAGCACCTTAACTACCATTTTTTCTGGTGCCAAAAGCATGATTTCTATTATGATCGGGCAAGCATTAAATGATCATAGCATTAAAAGTTTAAACGATAAAGTAACCGAGTATATTCCCGAGTTAAAATCAAATCCTGCATTTAAGGATATTACATTGAAAAACCTCTTGGATATGAAGTCGGGGCTCGAATTTCAGGATGCACTAGGGGGCATTGTTAAGGCATTTTTTTCTGATGAAGCCAAATATTATTATACGGATGATATGGAAGCCCAATTGTTGAAAGTTAAACTGGTGAATAAACCCGGCACGGTTTGGAAGTACAAAAGCATCGATCCGATTGTGTTGGGTTGGGTTTTGCAAAGGGCAACCGGTAAATCGGTAGCGCAATATTTTGAAGCGAATGTGTGGAAACAGATCGGTACGCAATATAATGCCACCTGGGGATTAGATCAGGTTAACGGTTTAACAAACACTGCAAGTCGCTTTCAGGTTACGGCTATCGATTTCGCCAAAATTGGTCGATTATATTTAAATAAAGGCAAATACAAGGGGAAACAGATCGTTCCGGAAAGCTGGGTAAATCAATCTATAAATATCGGTACCGAAAAACCTGCATCGGCAAAAGGCTGGCAAAAATCAGCCCATCACTATCTTTGGTGGGTTCCACAGGAAGGTGATAATGGCGATTATGCTGCAGAAGGCATGCTCGGCCAAAGGCTGTATATCGATCCGAAAACGAATACCATTATTGTTCAGTTTGCCGATCACGGCACAGGGAATTATCCCTATCGAAAAATCAGCAGGTATCTGAGTGGATTGCCATTCAGTTATCCGAAGGGTTAACAACCACTGAGAACACCGGGTTTTCACAGAGAAAAGCGAGTTAAGCTGACTGTTTCGTCTGCTACGGACTCAGGAATAGATAATATTCCCATGTGTTCCGTGTTTCCTTCGCAATATATTATTTCGCATTTCAACTATGCTCTGTTCCTCTGTGATATTTCTTCGTGAACTTTGTGGTAAAAAATTTATACATATTTCCATAAAATAGTACATTGCCTCTACATGGAAAATAACGATGTAAGAATTTCGAAAAAGAAGCCGATTTTTCCGGTAACACCTGCTTTGCAGAAATATTTACGTACTTACCAGCGCGAAGCGAAATTGCCTATCGGTTATAACGATTTAATGCAGTTTAACGAAGCTTTTCCTTTAATGGATAAGTTTGGTAAAGACTCACTCTGGGAAGGACCGATTTATGCACAGGATTTAATTGAAACTTTGCATGATGGCTTAAAGGAAATTTATGCCAACTTAAAGGCATCTGGAAATTTGCGAATCGTTGAACACAAGTACATCGATAAAATTGAATATTGTACCTTCGGAAATACACATCCCTTCCGCATCCGTATTGTTAATCGCTTAAATGATGTTTACGATTATTTTTACATCAAAAAAGCTGATGCTTCGCGGATTTATGGCCTGGAAATGGAAGAAATCCTTTCGCCCAATCAGGTAAATTATCTTGTTGATGGTAATACCTTAGTGGAAGAACATATTGCGGGAATTCCAGGGGATGTTTTTACAAAAGGACAATTATATACCCCTGAGTTTAATCCGACCAGGATTGCAAAAGAGTTCGTAAAGTTTAACGAACGTTGTTTGATTATGCTTTTAGGTGATATGCGAGCCTATAATTTTGTGGTACAGATTACACCCGATTTTGATGATATTCAGTTTCGTATTCGTGCAATAGATTTCGACCAACAGTTTTACGAAGGGAATTTAAAGGTTTATTTGCCCCAGTTTTTTAAAGAGAATTTGCCTTATGTGAAAATGAGTATGGAGCAGCTGACGGAGAAAACCGTACTACAATACCAACAGGAAGAACGCTCGTCTATTGTGCACAGGGTTAGGAGCGAACGCCACCGATTAACCGATCTCCGTGATGTTTCTAATAAGGAAGAATTAACCACACCTGAGAACATCGCGCTGCTAAAACAGAGTATGAGCGATTATTTTAAGGATACAAATTATTTGCGCTGTAAAACCATGACTGATATTATCGAATTGAACATTAAAAATATCATCAGGCAGGTTAAGTTATAAATTTATAAGTGCTGTCAGATGGTAACATCTGACGGCACTCGGAAAAGACAAAATAAAAACGGCTGACAAATTTGCCAACCGTTTTTGAGTGAATCTAGAAAGAGCGTCCAAAGTTTTTAGGCATGCTGCCCTTCGTGAACACCTTCGGCAAATTCCTCTACAATTTTATCGTTAAAAGCAGGTAAATCTTCTGGTGTACGGCTCGTAACCAAACCTTGGTCTACAACCACTTCCTCGTCTGACCAAAGTGCGCCTGCATTGATCAAATCCTGTGAAATATTTTTTACCGAGGTCATTTTTCTGCCTTGAACCACATCTGCATTAATTAAGGTTTGAGGCCCATGACAGATTGCCGCAACTGGTTTTCCATCGGCAAAGAACGATTTTACAAAGGCTATCGCATCTTCGTTAACACGAAGCTGATCAGGATTAATAACACCGCCTGGTAGCAGCAAACCATTATAATCTTCGGCATTTGCTTCAGAAATGGTTTTGTCTACATCAACTTCTATCGACCAATGATCATGGTTCCAAGCTTTTATTTTTCCGCTTTTTGAGGAGATAATGTGAACGGTTGCGCCCTCTTCTTTTAACCTTTTAACTGGCTCGGTTAATTCTACTTCTTCAAATCCGCTTTCTGTAAGTACAGCAATAGTGCGGTTACTTAATTGTCCCATAATCTTTAAATTTTTAATAGGTAATGTATTAAAGACAGTTCGGGAAAATTATTGTTTTTAGAAATTTGAGATTATTAAAAAATCTCAATTGTCGCTTTCGTATCGAGTCCTTGAAAATAGAACGCATCAAAAATCACTCTGCTTACAATAGTTTTGATAAAAATAGCATCTTTAAAATTATCCAAACCGTAAGTGAAAACTAGTGAATCAACGTGTTTTTCCTCTTTAAAACCGATTGATTTAAGTACAGCCTTAGCGTTTTTGTCTAGGATGTGCTGTTTTTTAAGCTTTTTGATATTGGTAACTGCTAATAAAATTTCTTTATCCGTGCGTTTAAACAGTATGGCCAATTTATTTTCTTTTTTCAAGTTGAAAATAAATCCTTTAATCTTCTGTTCTACCAAATCAAATATAGCATCATCAAACTCTTGCCCATCGTTAAAATAACCTGGTTTATAACTGTTTAGTTGGTCTAACTTACGATCAATCTGAGCAAGCATCTGGGTTCTGTACTCATCAGATTCTTCAAGCTCACTTTTTTTAACGAAAAAATCGATTTTTCTTTTTAATCGTTCTTTTTCTTGTGCATATGGATCTATTAATGATTTAATCAGTGCAATCTGGCGCTGTATCCTGTTGAGATTTTTAGAATTTATATAGATTGCTTTATAATCACTATCAATCCGATCTTCTTCAATTATAGACTCGATTAATTCCTTTTCTTGTTCGTAGATGGAGAGTAGCTCGTTAATTTCTTCATTCATAAGCTAATCGTTTGTTCTACGGTGCTTAACAAAATACAAGGCCAAATTACCTGCAATGATAATATGATTAAAGATATTCGGTACTAAACCATAATATTTGGTGAATATTTTAAACCGCTCTTTTAAGCTTTCGCGGTGTTTTTTCTTGCTCATGCCACCAACCAGGTATTTGGCTACATAACGGTGAACATTAACAATATTAGAGGCCTTTTTTGCCGCTTTGATAATCCAATCAATATCTGAGCTATACTTATAGGTTAAATCGTACGGTGTAATAATGCTGCGGCGGATGTAAATAGCCTGATGGCTAATGTTCATGCCGTATTTAAAGCTGGTCCAATCAAATTCTTCGGGTGCTTCGTGCCTTCTGCGGCCTAAATTTTCCCAGTTATCGTTGTACATTTCTGTTTCCCCGTAATAAATATCTGCACCGGGGGCAGAGGCAAAAACATCTTCTACTGTTTGTTCATCATAAATCTCATCACCCGAGTTCATAAATAAAACGTAATCGCCTGTTGCTAGTGCTAAACCTTTGTTCATGGCATCATAAATGCCTTTGTCGGGTTCTGATACAATTTTTGTAATCTGATCTTTATAACGCTCAACAACCTGTAAAGTGCCATCAGTTGATGCGCCATCTATTACAATATATTCGATTTTTTTATAGGTCTGTTTAAGGATAGATTGAATGGTACGTTCGATATCGCGAACGTTATTGTATACAATGGTGATGACAGTTAGCTTTGGCAAGGAATGGCTTTTTTGGATTGGAGTAAATTTAATAAAGATTGCTTGATTTTTTCTACCCGAATTGAAAATGAATCTGCCAAATATTTTTAATTAGTCAACTATTTTCAGGATAAATGCAATGCACTGTAAATCAACTTGTCGTAGGCGTGTTGTTGTTGATTGACTAATTAAAGTAACACTCTTTTTTGTTCAGATTTTATTTCGGTTGCAGATCAATTAGTGTTTCGTAAAGGTGGATATGCTCGGCAGCGATTACTTCTTCCGAAAAATCTGTTAAAATACTCAATCTTGCCGCTTTTTGGATTTCTTCTTTATTTGGACGGTGGTACAGCCACTCAATGCCGTTTGCTAAGTCTTCCGCATTTTGATACGCTGCGAGATAGCCATTCTGCATGTGTTTCACCATATCAGGTATGCCACCAGTAGTAAAAGCAACAACGGGTGTAGCGCACGATAAACTTTCCATCACGGTATTGGGGAGGTTATCTTCGAGAGAAGGCGTAATAAAGGCATCTGCAGCAGAATAACATTTCGCTAAATGATCATCTTTATTAATTGTGCCTAAAAAAGTTGTTTTGAAAGGAAATTCGGGCATTTCGGCATTTTCCTTGTTTCCGAAAATAACCAATTCAATGTTTTCTTTTTGTATTCCAGGCCTACGCGATAAAATTTCTAATGCTTCGATTAAATAGGGAGTTCCTTTATGTTTGTCGTTTTTTGAGGGCATAAACCCGCTCATCAGTACAAACTTATCAGGATTGATCTTTAAGATTTTTTTCGCCTCCGATTTAACATAAGGTTTGAAAATTTTTGTTTCAATCGTATTTGGGATAACCGTAGCCTTCCTCGTGCCCAACAAACTGCTAAACTTTACCGATGCAGCCATCCATTTGCTTGGTGCTACGATATGGAAGTTCAATTCGGTATAAGCTTTTTGTTTCCGCACCCAGGTTTTGTGCGAAATATCATTTTTACCACTGATTTTTAAAATGGGGCAATTACCGCACTGCTGGTGAAAATTTTCGCATCCATAACGCACATGGCATCCACCTGTAAAAGCATTGCTATCATGAAAAGTCCATACAATCGGTTTTTCAAGCTCATCAAGCTGCGCTAAAAACTTAGGGTTGAGGAAGCCATGGTTTACCCAATGTAAATGGATAATATCGGCATTTTTAACATCGGGGTGATTAATTACTGAACGGCCAAACCATTGCAAACTGAAAGGGGTTTTTACCGATTTACTCAACCATTTGGCAAAATATCTTTCAGATAGGATATTGTAAATGGCTTTGGCTTTTTGAAAAGGCGACTTGCTAAAGGTATCGATCTTCGGGTTTTGACCAAATTTATAGTAAACCAATACTTTTGAATCGATTCCACTGGCCATTAAGGCATCACTTAAACGCAAACAGGCACGCCCTGCTCCGCCATTTCCATCGTAGGTATTTAGGTGTACTACTTTCAAATCAATCAAAAATACATTTTATTGTTTACGAATATAAAATCTGTTGTGTAATTTCATCCTAATATTTTTTATTGCTTTTTAATTGTAGGATGGAGCCTTTTGATGTTTAAAATAATCATGTCTGAATTTAATGATTATTTTAAACAAGCCGGGTTTATGCATCAAAGCCAAACAAAATAATTATGATTAAATCCCTGTTAAAATCGCTAGCGACACTAGCATTTTTGTTGTCTATCCATTCATTTGCTCAAGGTCAAACCTATTTTGCTGCATACCCTGCTTTAACGCCCGATGCGCAGACAATAGTATTCAGTTATGATGGTGATATTTGGAAAGTACCCGTAAAAGGAGGTGTGGCTTCGAGGGTTACCGCCATGCAGGGCGAAGAAATTAATCCGAAAATATCTCCTGATGGGAAATGGATGGCTTTTTCATCAAACCAGTTTGGTAATTACGACGTGTATCTTATGGCTTTAACAGGTGGTGATATTAAACAATTAACTTTTAACGATGCTGCGGATGAAGTAGACAACTGGAGCTGGGATTCGAAAACAATTTATTTCACATCTGGTCGCTATAATTCTTTTTCAAGCTATAAAGTAAGTGTAAACGGTGGCACGGCTGTCCGTTTATTCGATAATTATTTCAATACCACGCACCACATTGCCGAATCGCCAAGTGGTGAACTGTTTTTTAACGATACATGGGAGAGTTACCGATTTGCAAACCGCAAACACTACAAAGGAGCCTACAATCCAGATATCCAATCGTATAACCCAAAATCAAAAAGTTATAAACGTTATACCGATTATATGGGGAAAGATTTCTGGACCAGTGTTGATCAAAAAGGGAATGTCTTTTTTGTATCAGATGAAGGCAATGAGGAATATAATCTTTACACTTTTATCGGTGACAAGAAAACAAGTTTGACCAATTTTGATACTTCCATTAAACGTCCTTTTGTTTCGGCCAATGGAACTACGGTTGTGTTTGAGAAAGATTATCAATTGTACACCTACGATGTAACTTCGAAGAAAACCGAGAAAATCAATATCAGTACTTCACGTAACCAGGTGTTGAGTAAAGAGCAAGAGTACGATGTGCGTGGAAATATCTCAGCATTCGATGTTTCTACCGATGGCAAAAAGATGGCTTTTATTTCACGTGGTGATGTATTTGTAAGCGATGCAGACGGAAAATTTATCCGTAAGATTACCAACAGTGGTGAACGTGCTTTAGAATGCAAATGGCTGGCTGATAACAAAACAATCCTGTTCAGCCAAACGGCAAACGGCTATCAGAACTGGTTTACCATTACCGGCGACGGAAAAGGATCGGTAAAACAGCTTACAAAGGATAAAGCAAATGTACGCGATATCACTTTAAACAAAACCAAAACCATGGCCGTATACCTGAGTGGCAGAAACGAGCTCAAGCTGATGGATCTTAAAACTTTTGAAGCCAAGACTTTAGTAACCGACGAGTTTTGGGCCTTACAAAGTGCAGCGCCAAGCTTTTCGCCAAATGATGAGTATGTGCTTTTTACGGTGTACCGGAATTTCGAGCAGGATATTATGGTGCATCACATCAAGGGTAATAAAACCATTAATTTAACCAATACAGGTGTTACCGAAACAGGGCCTGCGTGGTCGCCCGATGGCAAATATATATTCTTTACCAGTGCCCGTACCAAGCCGTCTTACCCAACGGGAATGCAGAATGCACACATTTACCGTATGGCATTGAATAACTATGACGAACCTTACCGTTCTGATAAGTTTGATGACCTGTTTAAAGAAACCAAGCCTGCACCAACTGAAGTTAAGCCTGCAATAACTGCTAATAAAAATGATAAAAAAGCAAAAACAGATACAGCTAAAAAGAAGACTGAGTTAAAACCTACGCCAAAACCAGCAAATGTAATTACCATTAATACGCAGGATATTTTAGATCGCATAGAACTGGTTGGCCCTGCATTTGGTGGCCAATTTGGAACGGATGCTTTTGCCAAAGGCGACAAAACATACGTGTTTTACTCGTCAAACCATGAGGGAGGCGCACCAGGCCTTTACCGTACTACTATTGAACCTTTTGAAGCCAATAAAACAGAAAAAGTTGCCGATGGAGGCGATTACTCGATTGTATCAACTGGTGATAAATTTTTCGTTTTATCAAGAGGAGCGATCAATAAATATACCTTGGAAGGGAACAAGCTTGACCGCGTAGACCACGGTTATAAATTTACCAGAAACCTGAATGCCGAGTTTAACCAGATGTTTTATGAAACCTGGGTAGGTTTAGATGAGAATTTTTATGACGAAAAATTTCATGGCGTAGACTGGGATAAGATGAGGACGCGTTATGCAGCTTATTTGCCGTATGTGAACAACCGTAGCGACCTGAGAATTTTATTGAACGACATGTTAGGCGAGCTGAATTCTTCGCACATGGGCTTTAACAGCTCGGGGGCAGAGGAACGCAAAAACCTTACTTACATCACTAACGAAACAGGAATCATCTTCGATAATGAAAATCCTTTAAAAGTTGAACGCATTGCCGCTAAAAGTAATGCAGCCCGCACCGGAACCAATATTTTGGCAGGAGATATTCTTACAGAAGTAAACGGCGTTAAGGTAGATGAAAAAATAGACCGCGATTATTATTTTAGTAAACCATCATTGGATAGAGAAATTACTTTGACCTTTAAGCGTAACGGAAAAGATGTTTTTGTAAACGTACATCCAGAAAGCTCGGGTACCCTGCGGGGAAATCTTTATGATGAGTGGATCGCTCAAAACCATAAAAATGTTGATAAATGGAGCAATAACAGGATTGCTTATTCTTATATGAAAAACATGGGTGGTGGCGAATTGGAAACTTTCTTATTGGATATGGTTGCACAAGAAGAAAATAAGGATGCCATTATCCTCGATCTGCGCTACAATACCGGAGGCAACGTACATGATGATGTGTTAAAATTCCTTTCTCAGCGCCCTTATTTACAATGGAAATACCGCGGCGGTAAAATGGCGCCACAAAGTAATTTTGGCCCGGCAGCGAAGCCAATCGTGTTGCTAATTAACGAACAATCTTTAAGTGATGCTGAAATGACAGCGGCAGGGTTTAAACAATTAAAATTGGGTAAGATTATCGGTACAGAAACCTACCGTTGGATCATTTTTACTTCTGCTAAAGGTTTGGTTGATGGTTCTTCTTACCGTTTACCATCGTGGGGCTGTTATACCATGGATGGCAAAAACATCGAAAAGGATGGCGTTAAACCCGATATTTTTGTGAAAAATACTTTCGAAGACCGCCTGGCAGATAAAGATCCTCAGCTCGAAAAAGCAGTGGCTGAGATTTTGAAGGACCTTAAATAGGGTTAATCGGTTAAAGTTTGAAACGGCTAATCGAGCCGTATAGTCGTCATTGCGAGGCACGAAGCAATCTTAATGCTATAGAAATGTCAACCATAGTTGTAGGATTGCTTCGTGCCTCGCAATGACGATCATTATTATAAAACTGAGAGGCTCAACCTAACATTTATAAATAACTTCTCGATTTTTTCCGTTTCTTTGGGGTTGGAATTATTTAAAACATGGCAAATTTATTAACCGACAGGGCTTTTTGGGTAAATTATTGGGAAAGTAAAAAAGGACTAGCGGTTCAGTTACCTTCAAATTATTTATTTCATCAACAACTAGCTGATGTTATTCAGAAAGATAATGTTAAAACGGCCATCGAATTGGGCGGTTTTCCCGGTTATTATGCCGTATTCCTGAAAAAATATTTTCAACTTGATGTTACCCTTCTCGATTATTTTGTTCATCCACCGGTTGTAAATGAGCTTTTAGAAAAGAACGGATTAACCGAAAAGGATATCCATATCATTGAAACCGATCTTTTTAATTACACGCCCGAAAAGCAGTATGATCTTGTACTAAGCTGCGGTTTAATCGAACACTTTAACGATACTGCCGATATTATTAACCGTCATATCACTTTTGTAAAACCAGGAGGCACTTTGTTTATCACCTTACCAAATTTTAAAGCAGTTAACGGCTGGTTTCAAAAGAATTTCGATAAAGAAAATTATGATAAGCACAATATCGATAGCATGGATCCCGCGTTATTGAAATCTATCTGCGAGCATGCCGGACTTAAAGAAGTAAAATCTGGTTATTTTGGCCGTTTTAGTGTATGGCTTGAAAATGAAAGCCAGAAATCTGCAGGCGTTCGTCTATTTAAGAAAGTAGTTTGGCTGACCGGAAAAGTATTTACAAAGATTATTCCGTTCGAAAGCAAAAATCTATCACCTTATATTATCTTAGTAGCGAAAAAAATATAACGCGCTATGTCAATCAGTTGGGGTTACTCGCCTAAAATTGAAAAATATATTCCTTTGGCCGATTTTCCGGCAGATAAATACCTAATCATTGCCAGACAGGCAATCGAAAATCTGGGCTGGAAGTTAAGTCACTTATCAGAAAACGGGATTATTGCCTATACACCATTATCATTTCAATCCTATAGTGAGGAGATCTCTATCCGTATTATCCGCAATTTCGCCGTAGTAAAAAGCGAATGTGTAGGTATTCAACTGCTTTTAAATGACTATGGGAAGAATGATTCAAACCTCGAAAAGTTCTTTCATGAATTTGAATACGTGGAGTATCACCTAAAGGATTCGTGGGATGAAATTAGAGCCAAATTCCATGAATTAGTTGCCACTTCCGATGCGACTTATTTTGAAAAGGCCCCATTAGCCATTAAGAATAAGATCAAAAATGTTTTCTTCCTGTTTTTTCCTCAAAAGGGTTATATCGTTACCCCAATCCTGGTTGCATTGAATGTTCTGTATTGGGTTTTAATAACGTTTGTAACATTTGTTTACAGACAATACTTACTAACACAAGCCTACCAAACAGGTTCTAAAGAAAGTTTTGTTGAAAAAATACAAGCTTTATTGGTTTATTTTGGTGTGAGCAATAAATTCCTGGTGCTTGATGGGCAATATTGGAGACTAATTTCGAGCTTGTTTATCCATGGGTCGTTTTCTCATCTGTTTTTTAATATGTACGCATTAATCTATTTAGGGTTAATGGCAGAAAATAAATTAGGTTGGAAAAAATTCTTAACTATTTATTTGTTAAGTGGCATTTGTGGCGGATTTATCAGCTTGCTTTTTCACGAAGTGGGTTATATTTTTGGCGCTTCTGGTGCGGTTATGGGAGTAATGGGTGCACTTATAGCACTTTTGCTCAATAAATATTTTGAGAAAAATGCAAGCCGGGCATTGTTGATCAGTACAGTTTTTGTAGCTGCGATAATTATTTTAAATGGATCATTATCTAAATCAACTGATAATGCAACACATATTGCAGGCATGATAGCTGGTTTTATAATCTGCTATATTTTTAGCTTTAAATTACAAAAGCAGCCCCGGCAGAATACTCAATTGCGTTATGCAGGCGTGTTTATTTTATTTATTGCTTTTTCGTTTGGAGTAGCCTTTCTTACGCCGAATTATCAAACGCAACAATACAAGAAGCTAAGGGATAGCTTTAGCGATAACCTGATTTCCTTTAATCAGCTTTTATATTTGAAAGCATCCTTGTCAAAAGAGGAAAAACTTAAAGAGGTGAACGATTATGGCATTATTCCCAGCCAGAATAACCTGCAAATTATCAAACAGATGAAGCCTCTTAAGCTTAAAGATTTAGAGGCTTACGATCGTTCGAAGAAAGCAGAAATTGCCAAAAAAATGTCTCTTGCTGCTGCTTTGATGTTAAGGGATATTCAAGCTGATAGCGTATTGAAGTACAGTAAACAAACATCCAAAGAAATATCCAATGTTGCAGAACTCACTTTCAAACTTAGTGATAGCTTAAGTAGGGCAAATCAAAATTAGTTTCTGAATTTATATATCCCAATCTCACTTAGCGTAATACAAACCGGAGATTTAGTAATGGTTATTTTTACTTTATTAGTTGTAACCGGACTGTTCAGTTTAATCAATCGTTTTGCACCAATGCTTGTGCCATCGTAAACTTTTTTCCAGGCATTGTTTTCAAATACCTCGATAGTGTAAGCTTCTATTCGCTGACCCAGGGGAATATACTCTTGCAGGCTAATGATATCAAAGGTTTTAACTGTTTTTAAATCTACTTCTAAACTTGCCTGATGAATATCATCCTGTGTGGCCCAGTAACTTTCCCTTTTACCATCAAGCAGGGAAGTACCATCATACTTTTTGCCTCTGCTATTGCTCGCTTTAATTTGGGCATTTTTGGCCAGGTTATTCTCGAAAGTATGTTTAACCATGTCGCCAAAAGTTTTCAGTGCAGCAACATCATCCTTGTGAAGTTGTCCACGGGTATCGGGTGCTAAACCAAGATCTAAACCTGCACCACGGCCAACACTTTTTAAGTATAGATCGAACAGTTTTTCTGGGGTTTTAGGTTTTTCGTTGGCATGGTAAAACCATCCTTTTCTTAAAGGAACATCGCATTCTGCTGGCATCCAGAATTTACCGTTTCGTATTCCTTCGGGACTTTGTGGATAATTTGCCTGGCCGGGAACGGCTTCATTTTTTCCATCAGGTGCCATCGGAGTAAAAGTAGCCCAAGAGGTTGGCGCTGCGTGACCATCTTCATTGCCTACCCAGCGGATATCTAAACCTATATCGCTAAAAATATTTGCCATGGGCTGCATTTTACGGGTAATGGCCCAAGTATTTTTCCAATCGTAATAGGTAGTGTTATCTATCGAGCGTTTTTCTTTTGCACCACCATAATAGCCATCACCACCATTAGCACCATCGTGCCAGCTCATAAAAAGTTCGCCAAAATTGCTGTAAAGTTCTTTTAACTGGGCCTGATAAATGGCTAAATATTTATCGGTACCATAAAGCGCGTTGTTCCTGTCCCATGGTGAGCAGTATACCCCAAACTTTAAACCATTTTTGCGCACAGCCTGCTCCACTTCTTTAACTAAATTTCCTTTGCCTGCTCTGAAAGGACTTTTACTTATGTTATAATCGGTCGTTTTGGTTGGCCACAAAGCAAAACCATCATGATGTTTTGCAACTAAGATGATGCCTTTTAATCCACCGGCCTTGGCTGCTTTAATAATTTGATCGGCGTTGAAATCTGTTGGGTTAAATGTTTTCGGGTCAGCATCACCAAAGCCCCATTCTTTGTTTTCGAATGTAGTTGGCGTAAAATGGATTAGGCCGTAAACTTCAATATCATGCCAGGCCAGTTGCCTTTTTGATGGTAGTGCACCGTAAGGTTTAGGAGGTGTTTGGGCGTAAATTGCCGTTGTTAAGAATAGAAAAAGAATTAATATGTATTTCATCATCATTATAGCTTAGATCCACCTAAAGTACAAAAAAATACCAGCTGAAGGAAAAGAGTTAACCAATATTTAACCTCTTGAAAATGTAAACACGAAATTATTTTTACATCTTGATCGTTACACGGATTCACCAAACATTTAATTTCAGTTTACGTTAATTAATTATGAGCGCTTTTATCCAGAATCCTCCCGATGGAGGTACAATGTATACTGAAACGAATCTTAGCCAGCTTTTTCCTGAGCCATTTAATACTATAACAAGTTGCTTTTTTTTAGCTATTGCAGTGTATTGGACAATAAAAATTTGGGGGAATTTTAAACAGCATACTTTTCTGACCATTGCCCTGGTTTTACTTTATATAGGTGGAATTGGAGGCACCACTTATCATGGATTGAGGCGTTGGTCAATTTTTATTATGATGGATTGGATGCCGATTATGCTCTTATGCCTTTCAGCCGGGGTTTACTTTCTTTCCAAATTAACCAAGTGGTATTTTGCCGTTTTAATTGTAGCTGTTTATGCTTTCTTTCAGTTTTACGTGCGACGGCTCTTTAGCAATGGCGATTTCCAGATCTTCATCAATATCAATTATGCTTTTATGGCTGCACTGGTTTTATTTCCAGTATTTGGCTATTTGATCAAAACAGAGTGGAAAAACGGAAAATGGGTTGGCTTTGCCCTAATTGCTTTCATATTTGCGTTAACATTCCGGATTGCCGATAAATGGGATGTGTTTACAATCGGCACACACTTTTTATGGCATACTTTCGGGGCTGTGGCTTCTTTCTGTATGCTGAATTATATTTATTTGGTTAACACTAATAGGATAAAGAAGTAGTCGATATGAGAAAATCAATAATTTATTAATATCAATGGCAAGATCTTTACAAGATAACAACTGAGCTTGCTGACGAATCTACAAGCTCAGTTTGTGATTTAAAATTTAGAATGCGCTTTACCGTAGTCTAGTTTCTTTTGTCTGCCTATGGCATATTCAATGCCGCCCCATAAATGGTTCTGGAATTTATCTTCTGTCCAGCCTTCTTTAGTATGGCCCATACAGGTATAGAAAGCCCTTCCGCCATCAAAATTATGGTACCAGCTAAAAGGGTGAAAATTGCCGTTTTTACCGCCGGTATACGATTTCTCATCTAAGGTAATCAGCACTTTAATATCTGGATTGATATTTTTAAAGTTATATAGCTCGTCTTTTCTCATCCAAACTGAATCGGTAAAGAATTTGGTTGAAGGATGTTTTTTGTCTTTAATGATAAATTTAGCTTCCTGTACGGCTGGGTGACTGATGAAATAAGCACCGGCCAATTTGCCGTACCAAGGCCAATCGTATTCAGTATCGGTTGCTGCATGGATGCCCACATAACCTCCACCTGCCTGGATATATCTTTCGAAGGCTACCTGTTGTTTATTATCTAAAACATCACCTGTTGTATTTAGAAAAATAACAGCAGCATATTTTTTAAGGTTATCTTCTGTAAACAGATCGGCATTTTCCGTGGTATCTACATCAAAGTGATGCTCGGCACCCAATTTTTGGATAACTTCTTTTCCGGTTTCAATGGAATTGTGCCTAAAGCCTTTGGTTTTGGAAAAAACTAAAACTTTTGCCGATTTCTTAGCGGTGGTATAGCTTTGGAATAAAAAAATGGATGCAATTAATAAACATAGGGACAGGTACTTTTTCATTTTTGCTGACTTGGTTAGTGATGGATATTGAGCTTTAAATTTAAGAAAGTTGTTTGATAATTTCTATACATCTTTCTTCAACCTGCCTGCAAACAGGGTTAAACAGGGCATTATCCCAATATGGGTCTGTAACTTCGTCGTTATCAAGAAAAAGTTTAACCTTTTTTTGCTCTTCTTCGCTTTTAGCAAGGTTTTTAACATCCGCTAAATTATTCCTGTCCATAACCAAAACCAGATCGTATTGAGCAAACATGGAGTGGTTAAATGTTGTGCCCGCTGTTTGCTGATGTCGTAACCTAGCGCTTTCGCTGCCGAAATGCTTCTGTGATCGGGTGCTTTGCCGATATGCCAATTGCCCGTTCCTGCCGAAGCAATTTCCCAATTTAAGTTCTGTTTATCTGCCAGATGGCGCATAATGCCTTCGGCCAAAGGTGAACGGCAGATGTTACCAAGGCAAACCATTAAAATTTTCAATATTATTTAGATTTTGCTGTAAATATATAAGTAACGGTGTAGGTTTTTCCTTCCTTCTCGAAAGTATATTTTTGAATGATATTTGTCCCCTTTAAATTTACAGTTTCTGTATTGCCGAAACCAGTATTTAGCGTAATTTCATTCCCACTTTTTGTCCATTTGGCATTTTGAAAGGAAAACATGTCGCATAATGGACCTGTAGAGGTGAAAGCATAAGATCCGTTTGATGAAAAACTTAATGCGTAATTGTTGTTTAAACAAGAACTAGGTCCTGAAAGCGTCATGAAATTGCTGCTCGATTTTCCATCTACCGTTAACACAGGACTAACAGTTGCTGATTGCAAGGGCCATTTGTAACTCGTAATATCGTCAATTGCAAGAGTTTCTTTCTTTTTACAGGCAAATGCAAGGCATAGGGTTAAAATAAGCAGTAGTTTTTTCATCAGTTTATAATTGGTTTGGTTTATACCGGATAAACGAAACTGGCGCTTGATGTGCTACAACGGATAAAAAAAATGCCCCAAGCTTTTTAGCGTTGGGGCATCGAGAATATTTAAATGTTATCCGTAGATGTCGTTCAATATTTTCGCCAATCGAACACCACCTTTTAATAGCTGTTCGTTAAGGGTATCAACCCAGTCAAAATTATAGCGGTAACTTAATTTAGCATCTGGTTTGGTGTTTTCGTAAATTTTGTTGCAAATGCCGTACGATTCGTAAATGCAATCTTTAAGGCCTGTGTTTTGCCAGTTATACAGCTGAATTGATGAAGGGTGATTGATTGCTTTCGCATATTCTGTATAGCTCAACTGCTGATACTCGATAAGCTGTTCATCCCAAACCCTGTGGATGTTCGATTTTTCATTGAACCACAATACCGAAATGCGGTTACCACCCAAATCATCTTTACGGGCAACATGCATAGGCTGACATAAATCGCCCGCCAGGTGCACCAACATGCGTAAAGCCAATTTCTTTTCTGCGGCAGTGCTACTTGCTTTCTTTAATACAGCAATTAGATCAGGTATTTTATTGTAAAGATTAGGCGATTTTTCAGTTTCTAAAAAGTTGTAAACACCTTCTTTGTTCAGCCCCGCCGGAAGATTAACAAAATGCCAGTTATACATGTAATTGTAGGTAGAGTCTGATTTGATAAAATCGCCCCAGTTTGCACTCATGGCCAAAGTCTCATAACCTAAAATGCCCTGAATAGCCTTGCGTGTTTTAGCTTTTAAGTAACTATCGGCAATTTCGCCAACTACCCTGTGACCAATAGTTCCCCAGGCATTTGCCTGAATTGGTAAATAGGCTAAAAACCCAAAAACTATCGCAATGGTTAATTTCTTTTTAATTGATGTTAAAATCATTTTATAATTCTTTTTGTATGCAGGTAATTTTTTCTTTGAGGTTTAATATGATTTCGCGTTGGTCGCTTAAACTTTCTAACAATAATGTATCTGCAGATTTCTTTTTGATCAGGAAGTTCTTGTCGTATCGGCCAATGCGGTAACATCCCGATATTTTTTGTTTATGGTTAGCGTGTGTAAAGGTGGCACCAACAAATAGGGTATCGCCTTTAACTACATAAACACCTCTTGCATATTCTTTCCAAATGCCATTGTTGTAGCAAGAATCTTCATAAAAATTTACTTTGCTGTGGGTAACCATATCAATATAAACAGAATCGCAGGTAAATTTGAAATGGTGCTGTGTGTAGTTGCTCAGCTTATTGCTAAAAGCGACGGAATCTTCGTTCCAAACGCCTTGCATAAAATCTTCACCTTTGCCCTGTATATTGGGCCGCGGACTACAAGCTACATGTAAGATAGATAATGTAAAAAGGATGATGCAGAAATTCTTTAAATCCGGGTGCAGCTTGTTCATTGTATTATTAATCGATGCTTTTAGGAAACTGATCGTAAATGACCTTATTCTTTTTAACAGTATTGATGACCAGAATTAAAAAACCTGCGGCGAAACATAAACTGGCTATAAAGCTAATGATGCCTATTACAGTGTAATATTGCGAAATTTCAGTGTATGCTAAATGACGGTCATTTACTAAAAAGGGCACTAGTATACTATAAAACAAGGTTGCAAGTAAACCGATTCCTGAACCAATGGTCATTAAAATAGCCTCAACAGCAGGTTTTTTTGCTAAAAAATAACAGCAGGTTCCAAATATGATAACCGGTGAAATGATGGATACTGAGCTGAGCAATGTAGAGAGTACTGAATTCATTTTGCCTATGTTTTAATTAACCAATATTTTAAAGTCGGAGCGTCATGCTGAACTCGTTTCAACATCTTTAAGTACTGAAAAGATCCTGATCCCGATATAAATCGGGATCAGGATGACGACCGTTTATGTGATTAGCTTATTTCAAACTGCCAACCATGTCTTCCGGGCGAACCCATTCATCAAACTGTTCGTTGGTCAACAAGCCCAACTCTACCGCTGCAGCTTTTAAAGTTTTATTTTCTTTATGTGCTTTTTTCGCAATTTTAGCGGCGTTTTCGTAACCCACATGCGGATTTAAAGCCGTAACCAACATTAAAGAATTTTGTAAATGTTTCTCAATTTCTGGCAAGTTAGCGGTAATTCCTTCCGCACATTTATCGGTGAAAGAAACGCAGGCATCGCCAATTAAGCGGGCCGACTGTAATACATTAGCCGCAATAAGCGGTTTAAACACATTAAGTTCGAAATGGCCGCTCATCCCGCCCACCGAAACGGCAACATCGTTACCGATTACCTGTGCACAAACCATAGTTAAAGCTTCTGGTTGCGTAGGGTTAACTTTGCCTGGCATAATTGAAGATCCCGGCTCGTTATCAGGAATTACAATTTCGCCAATACCACAACGTGGACCGGAACTTAACATTCTTACATCGTTTGCTACTTTCATTAAAGCAACCGCAGTACGTTTTAAAGCGCCAGAAAGTTCTACCATTGCATCATGCGCTGCTAAAGCCTCAAATTTATTTGGAGCCGTAACAAATGGTAAACCTGTTAAATCGGCAATTTTTTTAGCCACTAAAACATCGTATCCTTTTGGTGTATTTAAGCCAGTACCAACGGCGGTACCACCTAAAGCCAGTTCGGCAACCATAACCAAAGCATTTTTAATGGCCCTGATGCTGTTATCGATCTGTTGTACATAACCCGAAAATTCCTGTCCTAACGTAAGTGGTGTAGCATCCATAAAGTGTGTACGCCCGGTTTTAACGATCGAACTGAATTCTTCTACTTTTTTGGCTAAAGTATTTCTTAATTTTTCTAAACCCGGAATGGTATTTTCAACCGTAAGTTTATAGGCTGCAATGTGCATTGCAGTTGGATAAGTATCGTTTGATGACTGTGATTTATTTACATCATCGTTAGGGTGAAGTACTTTTTTATCATCAGCTAATGAACCACCATTAATTACATGAGCACGGTTTGCAATCACCTCGTTACCATTCATGTTGCTTTGTGTACCCGAACCGGTTTGCCAGATTACCAAAGGAAATTGATCATCTAACTGTCCAGCAATAATTTCATCACAAGCTTTAGCAATTAAATCGGCTTTTTCTGCTGATAATACACCAAGTTCGGTATTGGCAAGCGCAGCTGCTTTTTTCAGGTATCCAAAAGCATGGATAATTTCTTTTGGCATCGAACCTTCTGGTCCGATTTTGAAGTTATTGCGTGAGCGTTCGGTTTGTGCACCCCAGTATTTGTCGGCTGGTACCTGCACCTCGCCCATGGTATCGTGTTCTATTCTGAAACTCATTATATTTTTGATTTTTGTTGTCGCAAATTTAGGTTTTTTGCCTTTTAAAGCGTTGGATTTATGTAAGATATTTAATGGATAACAAAATATATCGCCGAAATGTCTGTATTTATTTTTGTTCTTCAACATTAATGTACAAACTTTTATCCTTGCTAGTCGCTTCTACCAATGAAATCATATTCATACCTTTACCGCAAATATGCAGGGATTAGTTATTAAATCTACAGGGAGCTGGTATAGTGTTTTGGCCGATAATGGCGAACGCTATGATTGCCGGATTGTAGGTAAATTCAGGATTAAAGGACTTAAAACCACCAACCCGATTGCGGTTGGCGACAGGGTGAAATTTGATCTGGAACGGGATAGCAACCAGGGTTTGATACACGAAATGCTACCGCGTAAAAACTACATCATCCGCAAATCGATCAACCTAAGTAAGCAGGCGCAGATATTAGCTGCAAATTTGGATATGGCCATGTTGGTGGTTACGCTGGCTTCGCCCCGTACATCCCTAGGTTTTATCGATCGTTTTCTGGTTACAGCCGAGGCTTACGATGTACCTGCGGTTTTGGTGTTTAATAAACTCGATCTGTTTAGTAAAGAAGGTTTAGAAATTCTTCAGGAGTTTAAAGATATATACGAGAATATCGGCTATGCCTGTTACGAAGTTTCGGCTTTAAAAGGCATTAATATTCCGGTTATTCAGGAATTGATTACCAATAAAATTACACTGATATCCGGTCACTCGGGCGTTGGGAAATCGAGTTTGATTAATGCATTATTGCCCGATCGTGATTTAAGAACAGGGGAGGTTTCAGACTGGAGCGATAAAGGACAACATACCACTACTTTTGCCGAAATGTTCGAACTGCCACAGGGCGGTTTCATTGTCGATTCTCCCGGAATTAGAGAACTGGGTGTGATTGATATTGAAAAAGAAGAATTGGGGCATTTTTTTAGAGAAATCTTTAAAACCTCGCACAATTGCCGTTTTAACAACTGCAGGCACATTAACGAGCCCGGCTGTGCTGTTTTAGCCGCGGTAAACGAGGGCGAAATTGCCGTTTCGAGGTATGAAAGTTACCTGAGCATTTACCACGGAAACGATACAAGGCACTAAAAGAGCTGAAAGACCAAGGACTAAAGGTAAAGGAGGTAAATAGCTTCATCTAGGGCATTTTAATTCAAATTGCTTAAAAATCTTTGTGTACTTTGTGCCTTGGTGGTTAAAAAAATATAGAAATGAAATTTAAACTGGGAGATTTTGTGCGTTTTGTTGATGAAAAACGTGAAGGTTATGTAACTAAAATTATCGATAGCCAGACTTTGGGTGTTACCGATGAAGATGGTTTCGAGATACCTGTTGCAGTGAGTAATTTAACTTCTGTACATGGTCATGGTGTGGTAGCCGAAGCGTTAGATGCACCAAAACCCATTCAGGTAAATATCCCCAGCATTAACAAAATCGAAAACGGCATTTATATAGCTGTTGCAACCGATGATAAAGCCGGTAATGTAGTGCATTTTAACTTGCAAAACCATTCTCCGAATATTTTATTGGTAAGCTTAACTACCGAGCGTAAAGAGAAGTATGCAGGTGCTTTTCATGGGATAATCGAATCTTACGGCTCTACTTTAGTTTATTCTGCTTCCTTGGCTGATCTTGATCTTTGGCCAGAATTTAACTTTCAGGTTTTAGTATTTAGCAAAGCTGATGTGAAACCTATCGATCCTTTGGTAATCCGTAAGAAGTTTAGGGCAAAAGATTTTAGCACCGAACAAAAGGAATTGCCTCAATTGAGAAATAAGGGCTGGCTAATCCGCTTGGATGATCTTGTTTCGGTAACCATCGATCCGCAAAAATTAAAAGAAAGTTTTTTTAAATCAACTGAAGAGAAAAAAACAGTTGCAGCCCCTCAAAAAGAAATCGATCTGCACATCGAAAAACTGAGAGATGACCATCATTTTCTGGAAGCTGATGAAATGTTGCAGATACAGATCAATCATTTTCAAACTGCGATGGATGCTGCGGTTGTGCATCATTTCGATAAAATCGTTTTTATCCACGGTTCAGGAAATGGTACTTTACGAGATAAAATCCATAAAATGATCAGTAAAAACCCACACGTAAAAACATACATGGATGCCAGAAAAGAAAAGTTTGGTTACGGGGCTACAGAAGTAGTTTTTAAGTAGTAGGCTTTTGTTTGTGGTGTAAGATGGTAACATCTGATTGCACTGCAGTCTTTCCCATACGATTCGTCATTCTGAACTTGTTTCAGAATCTTTTAGTAAATTAAAGATTCTTCACCGCATTCAGAATGACAAAAAAACTAAAATCCAAACTCCAAAACCACTACAATTGCATTATCACTCAATGCTTCCAATTCTACCTGTTCAATATCCCAGAGCGCTAAACCATCTCTTGCATGCATCAAGCGGCCTTCAATTTCGAAAGCTCCATCAATAATAAAAGCATAGAGCTGATGGTTTGGACTTTGCATTTTATAAACTGCTTCTTCACGGTCAGCAAAAATGCCTGCACTTAGCTTAAAAGGTAATTTCGGGCTGGAAATAATTTCGATCAGCTGGTTCCGGTTTTTCTCAAAATCGAAACTGAAAAGCATTTCACTTGCCCGCATTAAAAACATATCGGTTTTAATCCCAAACTGTATGTAGTTAATTACGTCGTTTTGGTAGGGATTGCTGATTTCCAATACTTCGCCTTTACCCATATTTAATACCTGTACTTGCCCGGTTTCTAAAACAAATTCTTTTCCATTGGCAACAATATCGATTCCGCCAGTAATTGGCATAAATATCTGGAGCGAATCTTCCTTGCATAGAAAAAACGTAACCTTTCCACCAGCAATCGATTCATCATTACATAAAAATAAGCTGCCGAAAGGTGTTCTGTGTTCACTGTAATATTTCTCAAAATTAAAGGTGCTGTATCTTCTTAGTGCCGAAGTTTCTGTTAAGCCCCGCTCATCGGCTAAAAATATTTTTCCAGGTGTGCGTTCCATCGTTAATCAATATTTTTTATGGCGTGAATACTTACAAAAGGCTGGATCTGAAAAAGATTAGTAAAAACTTCATCTTCATTACTTTCTTTAAATTGCGATACCAAGAGCAAATTACCTATTGTATCGTGCCAAACCAGCGGTTTTGAGAAAAAATTGATGGCCACTTTATGCTTTTCAAGACTGTTAATGTCCGAATTGATCAATTCGAACTTAAAGTTTTCAAAAGTCAGGAAACGCCTGCCTAAATTATCAAGTACATCAGGAATAATTCCATTTAACTGGCGCAAATAGCCGGTAATTGCTGCGCTAACCAGAAAATGTAACTTCTCTGCCTCCGGAACATTTAGTGCCATTTCGGCAAAAGTAGTATACTGCTGTTCCTGATTATAATATTGGGCCTGCATTTTGAACTCGGCAAAACTATCTTCATGTACAAACTTGTCCCATGTGCTGGTATTGGTTGCATCAATTATTTTTCGATAACATAGCGTAATTACTTTCCTCGACATGGCATAAAATTAAAAAAGACGCTAAGAAATCCTAACGTCTTTATGAAAATAAAACAATTATAAGAATTATGCTATGCTTTTACGTTCAATCTAAATGTAAGTTCGAAAACCTGTTGAAAACAAAAGCAAAAAAAGCTCAGAGAATTGAGGTACGCTTTTTGCGATGATGTAATTTCTTTTTATAAAAGATTAAAACTAGCTTTGCCGCTATTAATGAAACACCTGGTTACCATATCGCTTGTATTTTTTAGCTTAACACATTTGGCAAAAGCCGAACGCGTTGAAGGGCTAAGGATATTAAACGAATATTGTAATGAGCATAACATCAGCGTTAATTCAACGGGTAAAGAGTCGGTTCAACTTAATGAAGACCGTAACCCTTATCTGTTATCGTACACCAAGCTGGCTTTAATCGGGACCCAAGCCCAATTAAAAGTTGCAAAATATGTGAGCGTAAATCAGGTAATTGCCGATTTAACAATCAGAAAAAAACCGAAGAACAATAGCCCCTAGTTTTCTTCTCCACAATATTTTTTGAGAGGTTTTTAGCCTCATTCATACCAGCAACTGCCAAACTGACTTAAGAAAGACAATGGCTTGGTTGTTGTAACACACCATTTTTTAATAATAAATACGATTTAAAATATTATAATGTTAGGATTTTTAGCGAAGGTTTTCGGAAGTAAATCAGAAAGAGATATAAAGGCTATTCAGCCATTGGTTGTTAAAATTAACGAACACTACAGTAAACTGTCTGCGCTTAGCAACGATGAGTTACGTGGTAAAACCATAGAATTTAAAGAAAAGATTTCGGCCTTTTTAACCGGAATTGATGAGAAAATTTCAGCACTAAAAGCTGATGCAGAGAGCGAAGATTTAGATCTTCACCAAAAAACAGCGATTTATGATCAGGTTGATGCCTTAGGTAAAGAGCGCGACACAGAATTGGAGAAAGTACTTTTGGAAATCCTTCCGGAAGCTTTTGCTGTAATTAAAGAAACTTCTCGTCGTTTAAGTGAAAACGATTATTTAGAGGTTACCGCAACACAGTTCGATAGAGATTATGCAGCAAGAAAAAACAATGTTAAAATTGTTGGCGATAAAGCACAATGGGCGAATAGGTGGGATGCTGCAGGAACCGAAGTAGTTTGGAATATGGTGCACTACGATGTACAGCTAATTGGTGGTATTGTATTGCACAGCGGTAAAATTGCCGAGATGGCTACCGGTGAGGGTAAAACCCTGGTAAGTACATTGCCGGCTTATTTAAATGCATTGGCCGGACAAGGTGTTCATATTGTTACTGTGAATGATTACTTGGCCCGTCGTGATAGTGAGTGGAATGGCCCGTTATTCGAATTTCATGGTTTAAGTGTAGATTGTATTGATAAACATGAGCCAAACTCTGAGGAAAGAAGAAAAGCTTATGCTGCAGATATTACCTATGGAACCAATAACGAGTTCGGGTTTGATTATCTGCGTGACAATATGTCGCAGACACCTGACCAGTTAGTACAGCGCAAACAGCATTTTGCAATGGTAGATGAGGTCGATTCAGTTTTAATTGATGATGCCCGTACCCCTTTAATTATCTCAGGTCCGATTCCACGTGGCGATGAGCATGAGTTTTATGAATTAAAACCACGTATCGAACGTTTGGTTAATGCACAAAAAGCTTATGTAACCCAGGCATTAAACGAAGCGAAGAAACTAATCAACGCAGGCAACAGCGGAACCGAAGAAGGTGAAGGTGGTTTAGCCTTATTACGTGCATACCGTGGTTTGCCAAAAAACAAAGCTTTAATTAAGTTTTTAAGTGAAAGCGGTGTTCGTGGTTTGTTGTTGAAAACCGAAAACCACTATATGGCAGATCAATCTAAGAATATGCCTAAGGTAGATTCTGAATTGTATTTTTATATAGATGAGAAAAATAACCAGGTTGAATTAACGGAAAAAGGTATCGAACTGATTACCCAATCAGGTGAAGATCCGAATTTCTTTGTATTGCCTGATGTAGGTACTGCAGTAGCAGATTTAGAGAAATCTGATCTGCCTTTAGAAGAAAAAGTAGTTCAAAAAGATGCCCTAATGCGCGATTATTCTGTTAAAGCAGAACGCATCCACTCGGTTAACCAATTGTTAAAAGCTTATACTTTATTTGAAATTGATGTAGAATACATCATCGATGAAGGAAAGATTAAAATTGTTGATGAGCAAACAGGTCGTATTATGGATGGCCGTCGTTACTCTGATGGTTTACATCAGGCAATTGAGGCTAAAGAGAATGTAAAAGTTGAGGATGCTACCCAAACATATGCAACTGTAACCTTACAAAATTATTTCCGTATGTACCACAAACTTTGTGGTATGACGGGTACTGCGACAACAGAAGCTGGCGAGTTTTGGTCAATCTATAAACTAGATGTGGTAGAAATTCCAACCAACAGAAATATTTCCAGAAAAGATGAACAGGATTACGTTTACCGTACCGTTCGTGAAAAATATAACGCTGTTGCTTCAGAAATTCAGTTCCTTGTTTTTCCATATTCTCATTATGAAACAGAATATGAAACGGATAAAGAAGGTAACATAAAGCAAAAAGACGGCAAACCAGTAGTTAAATACGATCAAACAGGCAGAGCTGTACCTAAATTGGATGCTAAAGGTGCATTAATTCCTGCGGTTAATCCTGAAACAGGGCAACTAGAGCCAAAAGCTGGTCGCCCGGTACTAGTGGGTACAACATCGGTAGAGATTTCTGAGTTATTAAGCCGTATGCTTAAACTTCGTGGAATTAAACACAATGTATTAAATGCGAAAATGCACCAGAAAGAGGCCGATATTGTTGCCGAAGCTGGTCAGGCAGGAACTGTAACCATTGCAACCAACATGGCTGGTCGTGGTACCGATATTAAATTGGGCGCAGGTGTTAAAGAAGCTGGTGGTTTAGCCATTGTAGGTACCGAGCGTCACGAGTCTCGTCGTGTAGATAGACAGTTACGTGGTCGTGCAGGTCGTCAGGGCGATCCGGGTTCATCTCAGTTCTTCGTTTCGTTAGAAGATAACTTAATGCGTTTATTTGGTTCAGAGCGTATCTCTGGTATTATGGTACGTATGGGTATCGAAGATGGTGAAGTGATTCAACACTCTATGATTACCAAATCTATCGAACGTGCACAGAAAAAAGTTGAAGAAAATAACTTTGGTATCCGTAAACGTTTATTGGAGTACGATGATGTGATGAACTCGCAACGTACTGTAATTTACGCTAAACGTAAAAACGCGTTATTTGGCGAGCGTTTAGATGTAGATATGAACAATATGGTTTTCGATGTTGCTGAAGATATCGTAAGCGAATATAAACAAGAAGGAAATTACGATGGTTTTAAACTGGAAGTAATCAAAAACTTCTCTTTAGATACGGCCATTACCGAAAAAGAATTTACTTCAACCAACATCCCTCAATTAACTGAAAGGTTGTTCGATGAAGCTGAAGCATTTTACGCACGTAAATCGGAAGCCATTATTCAACAATCATTACCAGTTTTAACCCAGGTATATCAGGAACGTGGCGAGCACATCGAACAGATTGTGGTTCCGTTTACTGATGGTATCCGTGGTATTCAGGTAGCGGTTGATTTGAAGAAAGCAATCGACAACAAGGGAAAAGAAGTGGTTCGTTCATTCGAAAAAACTATTGTCCTTGCCTTGATCGATGATAGCTGGAAAGAGCATTTACGCGAAATGGACGATTTAAAACAGTCGGTACAAAACGCAGTGTACGAACAAAAAGATCCATTGGTAATTTATAAAATGGAAGCTTTCAACCTATTTAAAAACATGCTTAATGCGGTAAATAAAGAAGTAGTAAGTTTCTTATATAAAGGCGGTATCCCGGTTCAGCAAGAGCCAGATCAGGTTAGAGAAGCACCTGCTCCGGTAAAACAACCGAAGTTGCAAACTACTAAACAAGAATTTGGCAGAGAAGAACCAGGTATCGAATTTGGCGATACGCGTGAGCCCGTTCCACAACAGCCAATCCGTAAGGAAGCAACCGTTGGCAGAAACGAACCTTGCCCATGCGGTAGCGGTAAAAAATTCAAAAATTGCCACGGCGCTAATTTATAATCAAGATCTATAATACTTTACTAAGCCCTAACATTTGTTGGGGCTTTTTTTGTAATGTCATCATATAGATTGATCGTCATTTCGACTGAAGCATGCCGATTTTTCATCGGCAGCGGAATGGAGAAATCTTTTCCGAGAAACTGATTTTCAATCGTACTTTAGAAATCTTTGAATTAACATTAGCTGATTACCTATTTTAAAAGATCTCTCGACTTCACTACGTTTCGCTCGAAATGAGGAACTGAAAAAACTACCCAAGTAATAACTATTTGCTTAACCCATAAAGAATGCCGATTTTTGCAACGATTTCGGCATTCTTGTTGTTAAGAAGAAATGAGATGATATTTTATTCATCTGCTCACTAAATGCCAAGGTCTTTTACACATGAAAACAATATTAACTTTTGTAGGCTGTTTGTTCCTTTTTACCACTGCTTTTGCACAAAAAGGAGAGGTTACGGTTATAAAAGATCCCTTAATTGATAGTTTAATTGCTAAACGGTTGGCAGTTTATAAAACTTCTGGAGAGGTAAAACCGGGTAAACCCATTGTTTCGGCTTACGGTTACCGCGTACAGATTTTCTATGGGTCAGACCGGCGCGAGGTTTTTAACGAACAGGCAAGGTTTAAAGGACTTTATCCTAAATATAATACCTACCTCGTTTATAAAGAACCTAACTATTATGTTCGGGTGGGCGATTTTAGAACACGCTTAGAAGCGCAGCGCCTAATAAACGAACTCAGACCAAACTTCCCGACACTGTTTATTTTTAGGGAAAAAATTAATGCACCAAGTTTAGATACCACAACAAGTAATGATCAAAAATAAAATCCAAGAACTAGCCGCGAACATTTTTAACGATGTAGTGGGCTATCGTCAACATATCCATGCCAATCCTGAATTATCTTTCAAAGAATTCGAAACTTCATTGTTCATCAAGGATAAATTAAAAAAATGGGGGATTGAATATACCGATTGTGCCAATACGGGTGTGGTAGGTTTAATTAAGGGTAATCAGCCATCTGATAAAGTAATTGCTTTACGTGCTGATATGGACGCCTTGCCTATTCACGAAGCAAACGACAAACCTTATCGTTCTAAAAATCATGGCGTAATGCATGCCTGCGGACACGATGTGCATACTTCTTCACTTTTAGGAACAGCTCATATCCTAAACCAAATGAAAGATGATTTTGGTGGAACAATTAAACTGATTTTCCAACCCGCAGAGGAGTTGTTGCCAGGCGGAGCAAGTATAATGATTAAAGAAGGTGTATTGGAGAATCCAAAACCTGATTATATTGTTGGTCAGCATGTAATGCCGTTAATTGATGCTGGTAAAGTAGGCTTCCGTTCAGGTATTTACATGGCCTCAACAGATGAACTATATGTTACTGTAACCGGGAAAGGCGGTCATGGCGCTCAGCCTCACCAGAATATCGATCCGGTTTTAATTGCATCGCATATCATTATTGCTTTGCAACAGATTGTTAGTCGCAATGCCGATCCACGTACACCATCGGTTTTGTCTTTTGGTAAGGTAAATGCCAATGGCGCAACTAACATTATTCCAAATGAGGTAAAAATCGAGGGTACATTTAGAACCTTAGATGAGGGCTGGAGAGATGAAGCACATAAACGCATGAAAAAAATGGCTGAAGGAATTGCCGAAAGTATGGGGGGAAGCTGCGATTTTGATATCCATAGAGGTTATCCATTTTTAATTAACGAAGAAAAATTAACAGCAAATGCAAGGGCTTTTGCCGAAGAATTTTTGGGGAAAGACAATGTGGTTGATTTAGATATCTGGATGGCTGCCGAAGATTTTTCTTTCTACTCGCAGGTAACAGATGCCTGTTTTTATCGTTTAGGTACTGGGAATGCTGCAAAAGACACACAATATTCGGTACATACCCCAAGATTTGATGTTGATGAAGATGCCTTGAAAATATCAACAGGATTAATGGCCTATATTGCTTTAAAACAATTAGGGAATTAATGATAAGGTGGAGGATGTAAGATGGACGGAAATAATCTTTCTCCCGTTTTACATCTTTCATGATACATTATCCATTTTACCTTTTACATCTACCTTCCATGAAAAAAGTATTTTTGTTATTATTGTTAACGTCGCTCTTTTACACAGGTTTCGCTCAGGAAATCAACCGCTTTAATCCTGATACAATTAAAACCATTACGCTCGATTCTGCAGTAAATATCAAGGCCGAAAAATTGAATGTAGAGACATTTATCAGAAAGGTGATGTACGATACTTCCTTTTATCAATCGTTTAGGGATATGAAACGTTATTCTTTCATTGCCGAAAACAGGATTTACAGTTACGATAAAAAGAACAAGGTTGATGGAAAAATTTACCGTAAAATAAGACATAACAATAGCGGTCCTTATAAAATGGAGTATCTGGTAAAACAGGATACCGGGAAAATTTATAAGAAAAATGGCAAATACCAACTTTATACGGTAGAGATGTTCGATTACATTTTTATGAATGCTTATAACACCGATTTTGTACCCAATGCACCCAAGCCTGACGGAAAGGGCGGAACAAATGAAAGTTATAAAGACAAGCTCAAAATACTGATCTTTAATCCTGGCCGTCCGGTAAAAGTTCCTTTTATTGGCAGTAAAACCGAAATATTTTCGGCCAATATGCGCCAGTATTACGATTATGGTTTCACCAGCGGTACCTACCTTGATTCTATTCCTGTTTATCGTTTTAAGGTTTCGGTTAAACCCGATTTAAGCAGCTGGACAAAAGATGGCATCATGATCAAGGAACTGGTTACCATTTTCGATAAAAGAAATTTCAATATTCTGGGGCGTTATGTAGATATGAAATACAGCAACATGCTGTTCGATTTTGATGTGCAGATGAATATAGAAATGGGCTATTTCGGAGATGATAAATTACCAACCAAAATTACCTACCAGGGTAACTGGGATTATCCTTTCAAAAAGGAAGAAAGAGCAAGTTTTTTAATCGTACACAAAGATTATAAACTCGAAAAGGGCAAATAAGGATTTGACTATCGCCTAAAAGATTTATTATCTTTAAACGATTATTTAAACTGATAAATATGCAATTCCTTTCCCCGTTAAAATTTAAAATATCATTAGCTTTATCACTGTTTTTGGGCCTTCATGTGCATGCACAGGTGCTCACTTCAAAACAGATCGATAGTGTTGTAGAAAAAACACTCACCACCTTTAATGTTCCCGGAATTGCAGTTTCTGTAATTAAAGACGGTAAAGTAATCCATTTAAAAGGTTATGGGGTAAGTTCCATCAAAACCAATAAAAAGGTTGATGAGCATACCCTTTTTGGTGTGGCATCAAATACAAAAGCATTCACGGCTGCTGCATTAGGCATGCTGGTTGATGAAAAGAAAATTACCTGGGATACTAAAGTTACCGATGTAATTCCCGAGTTTAAAATGTACGATGCCTACGTAACCAGCGAATTTACCATCCGCGATCTGCTCACGCACCGCAGTGGTTTGGGTTTAGGTGCGGGCGATTTAATGATCTGGCCAGATTCTTCAACGGTTGATAAAAAGCAGTTGATCCATAACCTGCGTTATTTAAAGCCAGTTTCCTCTTTCCGTACCAAATATGATTACGATAACCTGATGTATATCGTTGCTGGTGATGTGGTAGCAAGGGTTTCAGGAATTACTTACGAAGATTTTATTGAAAGCAGGATCATTAAACCATTGGGCATGACCAAAACGGCAGCTTCCTGGTACCGCTTAAAAGACAAATCGAATGTAATTGATGGTCATGCCCCTTATGAAGGTAAACTACTTCCGGTAGGACTAAGCTTCGGAGAGATCGCAAATGCCGCCGGTGGAATTTATTCGAACGTTACCGATATGAGCAAATGGGTAATGGCCATGATCAATGGCGGTAAATATGGCGAAACTCTTGACAAGAAATTATTCAGTCCTGCTGTGGCAAGAGAACTTTGGACCCCACAGACCATTATTGCAGGTGGTAATCCAGCTGCTTTTAGTAGTTATGGCCTAGGCTGGTTTTTGAGTAATGTAAATGGTAATTTTCAGGCAACACACACAGGCGGTTTGTCAGGGATTGTAACACAGGTAACGATTATTCCAGAGATGAAATTGGGTATTATTGTATTAACCAATCAGCAATCTGGTGCTGCTTTTAATTCGATCACCAATTCGATTAAAGACGGTTATCTTGATATTAAAGGACAGGACAGGATTAAAACCTATAACGATAACAGGCTCAGAAACGAAAAGCAGGCTGACGAGATAGTAAGCAAAGTTTGGAACGATATTGCGGCTCAGCAAAAACTCTCGGTCACAAAACCTGATGTTAAAAACTATTATGGCACTTTCCACGATTCATGGTTTGGCGACGTTACCATTAGTGAAGTAAACGGTAAAATGCATTTTCAGGCTAAAAACGCACCAAAATTGAAAGGCGACATGACTTACTACAAAGGAAATACCTTTATTGTAAAATGGTATGATAGAAGTTTAGATGCCGATGCTTTTGTTAATTTTAGTTTAGATAACAATGCTTTGGCCGATGGTTTTAAAATAGAAGCGATTTCGCCGCTAACCGATTTTAGTTTCGATTTTCAGGACCTGGATTTTAAAAAGACCGATAAAAAATAACCTAACCAAATATACAAAATGAAAACACTGTTAAAAACAAGTATTTTACTAAGCTTTTGCTTAATTGCATTAACATCAATGACATTTAAACCAAAACGGATTATCTTCTTTGGCGATTCGATTACCCAACAGGGTGTTTCTAAAAACGGATATGTAACCCTGATCAAAAAATCGCTCGATTCTACTAAATATGATATAATTGGGGCCGGAATTGGCGGCAACAAGGTTTACGATTTATACCTGCGTTTAGAAGATGATGTGCTGAACAAGAAACCCGATTTAGTGGTGATTTATGTCGGCATTAACGATGTTTGGCATAAACAATCTTCTCATACCGGAACCGATTATGACAAATATTTAAAGTTTTATCAGGCGCTGATCAATAAAATTCAGGGTGTAGGTAGCAAAGTGGTATTGGTTACTCCATCAGTTGTTGGTGAGAAAAAAGATGGTACGAATGAGCTAGATGCCGATTTGAATAAATATGCTGAAGGGATTAGAACATTGGCTGCAAAAAATAATCTTCCTGTATGCGATTTAAGGAAAATTTTTGCAGAGTACGAGGCAAAAAATAATCCAGAGGATAAAGAAAAAGGCATTTTAACTGTTGATAGAGTACACTTAAATGAAACAGGTAATAAATTGGTTGCCGATCAGTTATTGCCTTTGGTAAAATAGCAGGTTTTAGCCGCAGAGTGGGCAAAGTATTTCGCAAAGAACACAAAGAAATTTTTCTCTGTGTTCTTTGTGTTTTTTCTCTGTTATCTTTGTGGTTAAATAAGAAGAGGAAAGAGCTGTGCGTATATGATAAACCGCGAAACGATAGATAAGATAATGGATACCGCCCGTATTGAGGAGGTAGTTGGGGATTTTGTGCACTTAAAGAAACGCGGAACCAGTTTAATTGGTAATTGCCCATTCCACGGCGAAAAAACACCTTCCTTTCACGTATCCGTAACTAAAGGCATTTACAAATGTTTTGGTTGTGGTAAAGGAGGCGATTCGGTGCGCTTTATTATGGATCATGAAAAATATTCATATCCCGAAGCACTTAAATTTTTAGCCAATAAATACAATATAGAAGTTGAGGAAGCCGAACTGAGCCCTCAAGATGCCGAAGCACAAAGTGCCAAGGAAAGCCTTTATGTAGTTTCGCAGTACGCTGCTGCATTTTTTGTAAAACAGCTTTGGGAAACAGATGAAGGAAAGGGCATTGGCTTAAGTTATTTTAAAGAACGTGGGTTTAGGGAAGACATCCTTAAAAAATTTGAGGTGGGTTATTCTCCGGATGTATGGGATGCGATGACGCAAAGCGCAATCAACGCCGGACATAAATTAGAGTTTTTAGAAGCCACCGGATTATCGATCAAAAACGATAACGGCAAAATTTACGATCGCTTTCGCGGGCGGGTAATGTTTCCGATCCACAACTTTACAGGCCGGATCATCGGTTTTGGAGGTAGGACTTTAAAAACCGACAAAAATGTCCCTAAGTATGTAAATTCACCAGAAAGCGAAATTTACCACAAATCGAATGTACTTTACGGTTTATTCCATGCCAAAAAAGCTGTCCGCGATTTAGATAACTGTTACCTGGCGGAAGGTTATGCCGATGTGCTTTCGGTACATCAGGCCGGAATAGAAAACGTAGTGGCCTCATCGGGTACTTCGTTAACCGTAGAGCAGATTAAACTGATCGGGCGTTTTACCCAGAACATTACCATTTTATTTGATGGCGATGCTGCGGGTATTAAAGCCTCCCTCCGTGGTTTGGATATGATTTTGGAAGAAGGACTAAACGTAAAAATCGTTTCCTTCCCCGATGGACATGATCCCGATTCTTATATGCACCATGTTGGGGCAGGGGCGTTTAAAACCTATCTCGAGCAGAACAGAAAAGACTTTATTTTATACAAGGCGAATGTATTGCTTAAGGATGCGGGCAATGATCCGATTAAAAGAGCAGGCATTATCCGCGATATTGTAGAAAGTATTGCCAAAATCCCTGACCCGATTAAGGCCTCCGTTTTTATCAGGGAGTGTAGTAGTTTACTCGAAATTGATGAGCATATTTTACTGAGTGAGTTAAATAAAATGCGCTCGGCAAAGCTCAAAAAAAGCTTTGATAACAACCAGCGGGCAAATCCGTCATCAAGTCCAAAGCCATATTCTTCAGGTGCACCAGAGCCACTTGGCCCCCCCGATGATTTATGGGATGACAGTGCAGGCCCAATGGGTCATGAAGCACCTGTAGAAGAAAATGAGCATCAGGAAAAAGAAATTGTGCGCTTATTACTGGCTTTCGGGCACGAATTTGTAAACTGGGATAAAATTGATGATATGTACATCGGTTCATTCATCATGCAGAACCTGAGCGATGTAGAATTTGATGATCCACTTTGCAAAAGAATTATCGATTATTATAAATCAGAAATCGACAATGGCAGATTACCCACGTCGAACCACTTTGTTAAACATGAGGATAGAGATATTGCCGATCTGGCCATTACACTTTCAACCTCAGAATATGCTTTGAGCGAGAACTGGTTAAATAAACACCTTATCTATGTTAAAGATGAAACGATGAATTTAAAAGCGACTATTTTAGGTGGCATTTTTCACCTCAAAAAGCGTAAAGTCGAAAAAATATTGATGAACCTGTTGAAAGAAATTAAAGAGGAAAAGAACGAGGATAACCAAATGATTTTAATGCAACGTTACGGTGTAATTAAAGGAGTTGAACGAGAGATTTCTAAGTTCCTGGGTTCTGTTATTGTTAAGTAAGGATTGAATGACTGAAGGATGGAGTGATTGAATGGGGAGGATGAAAAGTGACTGAATGAGAAAATGATTGAAAGATAGAATAGATATATTCGAAACATTCAATATTATCATATTATAATACATTTGAAAATGAACATTTAATCATTCAACAACTCACTCATTCAATAATTATGTCTTATGGCCTTTCATAACGATTTAGGTAAAGCAGGCGAAAATATTGCAAGGCAATATCTGGAAGATCAGGGATACGAGATCTTAGATGAAAACTGGACCCATGGTAAAGCCGAGGTTGATTTAATTGTTTATAAAAATGGCATTATGGTTTTTGTAGAAGTTAAATCCCGGAGTTCGGTTGCTTTTGGCGAACCGGAAGAATTTGTACACAAAGCCAAGCAAATACAGATGGAATTGGCTGCTAATGCCTATATTGAATTAATGAACCATCAAAATGATATCCGTTTTGATATTATTGCAATTACATTTACAAAAAATAAAAATTATAATTTAAACCATATTGAAGATGCGTTTTGGCCTGAAGATTAACCCCATTAAAAGTTTCATATTTACCGGAATCGTGCTTGCATTTGTAAGTTCTTGTAAAGACGATTCTACCACAACCTACCGTAGTTTTATTTCGCCGATGACTGGTCTTAATGTGCCGTCGGGAAACGAATTTGATGTTAAAGTACAATTTGGCGCTGAACAAAAAGTAGACTCCGTAGTTTACTTGATCGATACCGTTAAAATGATTTCAAAAGCCGATACTTCGGCCATCAAACTTAAAACTGAAGGGTTAAAATTGGGTAACCATTTGGTAACAGCCAAAATATTTGGCGCTGGAAAATCTGAAGATTTAACCTCAAATATTAATGTTTTAGCAGCTCAGGCTCCAATGGAATACACCTATAAAGTAATTAAAACCTTGCCTCACGATACCTCTTCTTATGTAGAAGGTTTAGAATATCATGATGGCTTTTTTTACGAAAGTGCTGGCGATTATGGTCATTCCAGTTTGCGTAAAGTGGAACCATCGACAGGTAAAATCCTTCAGAAAGCAGATTTGGATAAACAGTATTTTGGAGAAGGCATAACTGTAATCGGAAGCAAAATTATCCAGTTAACTTACCGCGAAAAAGTTGGCTTTGTATATGATAAAGCTACCTTTAAAAAACTATCTGAATTTTCGTATACTACCGGTAGAGAAGGATGGGGTTTGGCTTTTGATGGCGAGAAAGTATTGAATACGGATGGTTCGAATACTATCTTTTTCCTGAATAAAGATTCCTATCAAAAAATAGGTTCGATTGATGTTTTTGATAACAAAGGTCCAATTCAAAACCTGAATGAACTTGAAATTATCGACGGTAAAATTTATGCGAACGTATATACCACTAATGAAATTCTAATTATTAATCCAGAAACGGGTGCTGTAGAAAGCAAGATCGATTTGTCCGGACTATTGCCAGCTGATTATTTTAAAACCGAAGATGCAAAGGCCAATAATGTGCTAAACGGTATCGCTTACGATAAAGCAACCAAAAGACTTTTTGTAGCCGGTAAAAAGTGGCCACATATTTTTCAGATCGAGTTGGTTAAGAAATAATTTAATATCGATATGTCACATTGAGCCTGTCGAAATGCCTTAATATGAATTTAAGTAGGTCCTTCGACAGGCTACCATTGATGTTATTTCGCAAACCACTATTAATCAGTATTTTAATCGCTTTTGTATTTCCGTTCAGCTAGGCCATAGCACGGTATCTCCGTTCTATTTAAACCCGGCCTAACAAATTTTTCGGGCTGCACTGTTCTAGCCGCACAACTGCCATCAAAAGAAAAATTTTCAGCCGGCATTTTTTGTTTCTTTTTGATGCCAAAAAGAAAGAGCCCTTCGGCGGCGGCGAGCCGAGGCAAGCCTATGGTGTATGGAAAAGAAACAATTGTACGTCACTCATATTGATTTTAAACAATTAATTACCCCTCAGGATGACAAACCCTTAATCCTGTTTCTTCGGCTCGTCTAAATAACCGTTAAAAATAATGGGTTGTTTATTCATGCTGCTTGCCGTTAATGAGGCATAACCATTGGTCGAAATATTAATGGTAAACCGATAGTTTTCTCTTTTTACATCCTTTGTATTAATCTGGATGGTGTAAGATCCTTTTTTATTCTTCGATTCTGTGTAGGTAAAATCTTTAGAGGTAAATTTAATACCACCTTGAGTAGGATCCATCGGAGCAGAAAAAGATCTTCCGAAATAAGGCAGATAAGCAACAATACTGTCTTTGGTAACCTTAACATCGTACTGCGAACCCGTTAGGTTTATAGAACCACCACCCTGACTACCTGGCATCATCGCTAATACTTTATTAATGTCGTTGTTCGACATCGGCATGGCGGTATTGGCAACAAAAGTATAATTTTTATCTGCTACAATTTTCAGTGTAGTTTCCTTATTGGTTTGGGCAAATAATTGAACCCCAATCAAAAGAAAGGCAAGGCTCAATATCAAATTTAAACGTTTCATAATGTGTGTTTTAAATGTGTAACAATTTAAAGATGCACAGATTTGAAAGATTCCATAATAGTGCCAAAAAATGGACGGTGGCGTAAATTTAACGATTTTAGTTTTTATATAGCGGATTTACCTTTTCCGAATAACTCGATTTGTATAACGGATTACTTTTCTCTGTTGCAGAAGCGCCCATTGCTGTGAATTTATAGGTGCCTACAGGAAGATTGTTGAGTTCGATTTCTCCGTTTTCGTTCGTAATTAAAGTAATTAAACTGCCCCCGGGATTTTTACCACCTTTAACAATTATTCCCCCGATTGGCGTGCCCGCTACCCGCGATTTGGGATTAGTGGAAGGTGCCAAAATGGTAAATTTATAATTTCCTGCACTGGCATTATTAAACTCTATCTCCCCATTTGAGTTGGTTATGAGGGTAATTGCATCGCCTCCCGGATTTTTACCTCCTTTTACCACAATGCCACTGATAGGCTGCCCGGCCACGAAACTTACTTCGCCAGTGGCTACATCTAATTTGCCTTTGATGGATTTCATAATGCAAGGGAAATGTGATTCGGGATAATTTAGTTTACAATAATCGCAGTAATGCCCTTCGGGGGCCTGTGTTCGTAACTGTTGCGTGTTTGTTTCTTTGGTTTCTGTTGATGTTGCAGTTCTTTTAACTTGAGCCAGAACAGTAAATGAAATCGATAGCAGAAATACCGCTATAGCAGCCCCTTTTTTCATAAAATTTGATTAGAACTACAAAATTAATCAAAAAATACGGCTCTTGCTAGTTTTTAAGCTAGTGGCTGGTTATTTGACTATTTCTTTTTGGATGCTTTGGCAAAAGGATTGAAGGCCAGCGCTAGGTTAACCCAGAAATCCAGTTCATCATTCCGGCCTAAAACATCTTCTGATACCGAAACGTAACCCTTCATTGGCCTACTGCCCATCACCATCTGCTGCCAGCCATCTTTATCGGATAAATTTTCTAAAGTATTAGGGTCGAGCCTCACCATCATGCTGTTCTTAGAAACACCAATACACATTTTGCCATTCACCATAAAAATAAGCCCACTGAACATTTCTTTTTCCTCTACATCTTGTATATGCATTAAACGTTCGGCAACGCGAAGCGCTAAGGTTTCGTTATATTTCATGGGCTTAGATCAGTCACGTTATATTATCCTTAAAATTAATGTTTATAAGATGTTGAACAAAATAATTTCCTTACTATCTCTATTTCAGTAAATTTGCAATATGTTGTTAAACTGCTATCAGGAAGAATTATTAGAGGCCGGGTGTGATGAAGCTGGAAGAGGTTGCCTCGCTGGTCCTGTTTTTGCCGCGGCGGTAATATTGCCAAAAGGTTTTGTGTTAGAAGGATTAAATGATTCTAAACAGTTATCACATGAGCAAAGGGCCGCTCTGAGACCCATAATAGAACAGGAAGCTTTGGCTTGGGCGGTGGCCTCTTGTGATCATGAAGAGATAGACCGGATCAATATTTTAAATGCTTCGTTTTTGGCCATGCACAGGGCGATTGAACAATTACATACCCAACCACAATACCTGGTGATAGATGGTAACCGTTTCAAAACCTATCCGCAAATTCCACACAGTTGCATTGTAAAGGGCGATGGTAAATATCTAAATATCGCCGCTGCTTCAATATTGGCGAAAACCCACCGCGATGAATACATGACTAATCTACACGTCGATTTTCCGCATTACAATTGGCAGCAGAATAAAGGCTACCCAACTATTGCACACCGTAAGGCTGTAATCGAAATCGGGTTATCGCCTTTTCACCGCAAAACTTTTAATGTGAGCGACCCTCAGTTAGAACTGTTTTCAAAAAACGCCTAAAATTTCGTATTTTCACAACATTGTGAAAATTCTGTTGATTACTAAGCGGGTTCCCTTTCCGCCAAATAGTGGTTATCCTATCGTGGTTTATAATACCATAAAAGGTTTGCTGCAACTTGGCGCTGATATTACTTTGTTTAGCCTCAACCCCACAAAAGGAAGAATCGATATCGAAGATATTTACGATCCTATTTTTGAACAGATTAAATACCATACCTACGATTTAGATACTGAAGTAAATGTATGGTCGGCATTTTTTAACATTTTCACTAACGAATCTTATAATGTTTCCCGTTATTACAGCGAAGATGCCGCCCGCCAGTTGGAAAATCTTTTACGAGAAAATGTGTTTGATATTATTCAATTTGAGGGGCTTTTTGTTGTTCCTTATCTGGATGTGGTTAAGGCAAACAGTAATGCCAAGCTCATTTATAGGGCACACAATATCGAATTTACCCTTTGGGAACGTCTTTCTCATTCAGAAAAGTTTCTCATTAGGCGTAAATATTTAGCTTTTTTAGCCCAACGGCTTAAAGCATATGAAACCGATCAGATTAACCGTTTCCACCATATTTTTGCCATTTCCGAGCCCGACCGCCAAAGCATATTAATGTTTGGTTGCGAAATTCCGATGTCGGTTTTTCCAGTTGCCATCGATTTAGAAAAGTATAAGGTAGATAAAACCAAAACCAGCTTCCCTACACTGTTTCATTTAGGTGCAATGGATTGGCGGCCAAATCAGGAAGGACTAGAATGGTTTTTGGATGATATCTGGCCCGATATTGAAAAACTAAATAAAGACCTTCGTTTTTATATCGCAGGGAAAAACATGCAGAAACATTTCTTCGAATACGATTCAGAAAATCTGATTGTAGAGGGAGAAGTTTTCGATGCGGTAGAGTTTATGAATTCTAAAGCAATTATGATTGTCCCTTTAATCTCTGGCACCGGCATGCGGGTAAAGATTATTGAAGGTATGGCCATGAAAAAATGCATTATTGCTACAACTACAGCTGCAGAGGGAATTAATTGCAGGCATGGACATGATATTTTAATTGCCGATTCTGCAGATGAATTTTATCGGTCAATTTTACAATGTATCATTAACCCTAAACGTTGGGTAGAAATAGGAGAGAACGCCCGCAAAACAGTAGAAAACGACCATGGTGTTCATTTAATCTCTAGCAAAATGCTGAAGATTTACGAAGAATTGGTGAGTGTATAATAGGTCATGAACTTATCGGCTCAGACCCCTTTCTCTTACAAAGTCATTAAAATATTTTTGTTCAATTTTCTCTTCAGCGGATAAATCTTCAAATTTCATATCAGACATACCGATCGGAGAATAAAATTTCCATTTCCATATAGGGCGATGTTTGATGAACAACTCTTTATCCCCAAACTCATCGTGAACATAAACACCACAGAAAAGTCTGAAAATAATAAAGATTCCGACCAAGGAAATAAAAAATATGATTTTGCTTTTCATCTCTAAGAACCTTCGGCTTAAATACAATGTTTGTTTATTCTATCCTTAGCATAATCTGCGCCAAACTCCAAAGCTTTATTCCAGTTATGACAAGCAAGCTCTTTATTTTTTAAGTTAAGCATGGTGTTACCGAGATTATAGTAAGCACTTTGTTTATCTTCTGAATCTATATGATCAAAAGAAAGGATTTTTTCATAATCAGCAATAGCACCCTGGTAATCTCCGTTCTCATCCTTTAAACCACCTCTGTTAAGCAGTGCGGCTGTAAATTTTGGAGTTATTGCAAGTGCCCTGTTGTAATCATTTAATGCCGCTTTCCATCTATACAATTCGTTTTTTACAATCGCTCTTGAATAGTACGAATTTACGTCTTCTGGGTTTATTTCTAAAGTTAGCGACCAATTAATAATCGAGCCGCTTAAATCACCGCTTTCATAACAAGCTAACCCTTTATCAAAATAAAAACCTTCCTTTTCGTCCGATAGATCAGGAAAACTTTGTTCGTTAGGGTCGTACAAGCCACCATAAGCATCAAGTTTAGCATCGAATTCGTAACCTCTCTTAAACATATCAATCACCCAGTAAAGAAGATTCTCTGAGGTAATTGGGATTTCATTAGTTTCTCCGCTAATTTCCCATAAACCTTCATAACTGTTTATTTCTGATAGGGTGTATGGGTAATGCGATTTTATGAAATCACCTAGATTGATAAGGTTTTCCTTTTTGTCAGAAATAAAGGTAAAATCCATTTTAGTGTAGCTGTTTTCCTTAACTCCACTTTTTAACATATTTGTGTGTACATCCCTTGCTCCTGTTACTTCGTTTTGGAAGTTGTCTGCAAAGTTTTTCCAGGTGAAATAGTTATTACTTTTTTTCATATCGTTTTATTGATATCCAAATGATTTGGTGCGTAAATTATGACTATTTATTTGATATTAGTGTTAAGTTTTAATGAAAGTTAGTTGGTGTTGTGTTACCTGAGCGCCTATCTTTTTAATAGATGCTGAAACAAGTTCAGCATGACGGAAGAATAGCAAAATTATCCAAAATCTCCTTAAAATTAACCTCAAAATTTTGTCTTTTTCTTAGTACTTTTGCACCCCAAGAAGAATAGCGAATAAAGCCGTCATCATTCACAGAATATCAGCTATACTGGCTTCATTATCATAAAAAAATAAAATTTACGGATGAAAAACACCGCATTAACAGAAAAACACATCGCTTTAGGCGCTAAAATGGTTCCATTTGCAGGTTACAATATGCCTGTTACTTACGAAGGTATTAATGCTGAACATGCAACTGTTCGTAACGGCGTGGGTGTTTTTGATGTAAGCCATATGGGCGAATTTATTCTGAAAGGTGAAAACGCATTGGATCTTATTCAACGTGTAACCAGTAACGATGCGTCTAAATTATACGATGGAAAAGTTCAGTACTCTTGTTTGCCAAATAAAGATGGTGGTATTGTTGATGATCTTTTGGTTTACAAAATAGATGATAAAACCTATATGTTGGTGGTAAACGCTTCTAACATCGAAAAAGATTGGGACTGGATTCAACAATTCAATTCGGAAGGTGTAGAAATGCACAATATTTCGGATCAAACCTCTCTTTTAGCCATTCAAGGACCAAAAGCAGCAGACGCTTTACAAACATTAACTGATGTTGATTTGGCATCAATGGAGTATTACACTTTCGTTAAAGGTACCTTTGCTGGTGTTGATAACGTAGTCATTTCAGCAACAGGTTATACCGGCGCTGGTGGTTTCGAAATTTATTTCGAAAACCAATATGCCGATCAAATTTGGGATGCTATTTTTAAAGCAGGTGCACCATACAACATTCAGCCAATAGGCTTAGGTGCCCGCGATACTTTACGTTTAGAAATGGGTTTCTGTTTATATGGAAATGATATCGATGATACTACCTCGCCTATTGAAGCTGGTTTAGGTTGGATTACCAAATTTTCTAAATCTTTCACCAATTCGGAGGCATTATTGGCACAAAAAGAAGCTGGTATTCAAAAGAAATTGGTTGGTTTCGAAATGATCGATCGTGGTATTCCGCGCCATGATTATGAAATTGCTGATGCCGAAGGAAATATTATCGGTAAAGTAACTTCTGGTACCCAGGCACCTTCTTTGCAAAAAGCAATAGGTATGGGGTACATTGCAAAAGATTTTACTAAAGAAGGAACTGAAGTTTTTATTTTAATCCGCAATACGCCAATTAAAGCCAAAGTGGTTAAGTTTCCTTTTTATAAATAGATTTATAGCTAAGGCAGCCATATTTTTGAAGTGATGGAACTGGAAGAACATAAATATAGCGAGCTGCTTTACCACATTGGGTCAACTTTACAAACGGCAAAACAGAATGCGATAAAAGCAATTAATGTTGAGCTGATTATTGCCAATTGGAAAATTGGAAGATACATTGTTGATTTTGAGCAACACGGCAAAAAGAGAGCCGGATATGGTAAGGAATTGCTGGTAACACTTTCTGCAGATTTGAAGTTAAAATTTGGCAAAGGATTTAGCCGGTCAAGTTTGCAGCTTATGCGCTCGTTTTATATAAATTATCCCAAATTTCAGCCCTTAGCAGACGAAGATTTAATTCGCCAGACAGTGTCTGGCGAATTCTCAAAAAGCCAAACACTGTCTGGCGTTTTTCTTAGCTGGAGCCATTATGCAGAACTCTTAACCATTTCTGACCACCTTGCTAGAAGTTTTTATGAAGCACAGGCTATAAAAGAAAATTGGAGTTTTAGAGAAATGAAACGCCAAATTGATTCAGCCCTATTTCAGAGACTAGCGCTAAGCAAAGATAAAGAAGGCGTACTAACTTTAGCTGAAAAAGGTCAGGTAGTCAATAGCTCTGATGATTTAATCAAAGATCCATATGTTTTTGAATTTTTAAACATCCCTACAAGCAGTATCATTAAAGAATCGGGACTAGAGAAAAAACTTATTGACAATCTCCAGAAATTTCTATTGGAGCTTGGTAAGGGCTTTTCATTTGTCGCGAGGCAGTTTAAAATAACTGTCGATAATGAGCATATGTTTGTCGATATCGTATTTTATCATCGTATACTTAGGTGTTTTGTATTGATTGATTTAAAAACAAAAAAGGTAAAACATCAGGATATTGGCCAAATGAATTTTTATCTAAACTATTTCAAAGAGGAAGAAAATGCCGAAGGCGATAATGATCCCATAGGAATCATCATCGCTGCAGATAAAAATGAGTTTTTGGTTAAATATGCAACCGGTGGGCTATCCAATAAAATCTTCGTATCTAAGTATCAACTTTATTTACCTGATCAAAAACTCTTAGAAGAAAAGGTAAAAGAAATTATAAATGAATAAAATATCGAATATGTCAAAAAAAATAGAAGTTTGTTTAACACCAGCCTTGATTGATTTATATGATATCGAACAAAGCATTGTGGTGGTCATCGATATTTTAAGAGCCACCTCATCTATTACCTACGGGATAGATAATGGTGCTGAAGCGATTATTCCTGTAGCTCAGGTAGAAGATTGTTTAAACTATCGCGATAGCGGATTTTTATTGGCGGCAGAACGAAATGGAGAGGTGGTAGCAGGCTACGATTTCGGTAATTCGCCATTCTCTTATACCCATGAAAAAGTGAATGGAAAAACGGTTGTCTTAACTACTACCAATGGAACTAAGGCCCTGCATTTGGCTCAGAAAAGGGCCTATCAGGTTGTAATTGGGTCTTTCTTGAACTTAGATTCCCTTTGCGGTTATTTGAAAAGTCAGGCTAAGAATGTGCTTTTGCTTTGCGCCGGTTGGAAAGATCAGTTCAATTTAGAGGATACTCTTTTTGCGGGTGCTGTGGTAAATAATCTCCGTCAAAATTTCGAACATTTTGATGATTCTAGCGTGGCTGCAGAAGATTTGTATGCCTTAGCTAAAGCAGATCTGAGGAAATACCTTCACAAATCATCACATAGCCATCGTTTGGCTCAGTTGAATATAGAGGAAGATGTTATTTTCTGTTTGCAGTTAAATCTTTGCAAAGCAATTCCGGTACTGGAAGGCGAGCGTTTGGTTGCCTTAAAAAATTAAAAGCTAAAATTTAGCCCCAGCAATACTGCATTTTTTCTGAAACTGGCACCATTAAATTGAGTTTCCTCTGTTGGTCTACTATTAAAATAAGCTTTATCTACACCAGAGTAAGTGTTGATGTTATTGATCTTATAGTCGACTTCTATCCGTAAACTTTTGTTCAATGGTACAGCCAGATTGATATCGGCACTTAACGAAAAAGAATTTGCCTTATGGGTAAAGCTTACAGGTTTTGCAAAATCAGGAATTAGATTCCAGTTGGCTTTTGCCGAATAAGTATAAAAACCGCCTAAAACAGTGGCACCTATACTGAATTTCTGCCTTTTAAGAACAAGTTCTGCTCCAAAATCGAATCCTTTATATCTTGCTACATAGGTAGAGTTTAGGCCTTTGCTGTCAGGATTAGTTGCACTTTCTAACAAATGAAATTTTTGCTGATGATATGAAAGTCCAACAATTGGATTGATGTTAAAATCGCCAAATTTGAACAGTTGGTAAATAAGCTGTAAATCGGCATCGTATAAATAACCCTTATTGGCGTTGAGCAGATCGAAATAAAAAGCACTTTGCCGGTTATCGTCTGCATAATCGGTATCTTCTGCCTCGCCTTTGGTTATGCTGCTGTATTGGTTAGTGGCTTTAATGCTAAGCTGCTCGGTAATATTGTATTTAATATCTAAGCCAAAACCAGGCCCTTTAAGATTTTTCCAGATTAATTCTGATAATACATTCGGACTGGTTCCGGCCGCATTACCTGCAATAGACCAGTCAAATCTTGATTGTTGAATGCCTGCATAAGGCTTTACCTCCCATTTATAGGGATTTTTTTGTGCAGATGCGGTTTGGCAGATTAAAAGGAACGTTAAGCAGGCTAAAAATGGTTTGATAAAGGAAATCCGCAAAGCGATCAGCATATCTGTTTTTATTTTGTACAGCAAAATACACATAGTGGTTACTTAAAACCACTATGTGTAAAATTTATTTTCTAAAATGGATATACTGAAGCGATAAATGACTTATCAGTAGGTGATAATACGGTATTCCATCCCACCTCGAAATCACCAATGGTTAATTCGTTTGGAACCGAATAGTGCATGATCGAATATTTATCGTAAGCGCTATAATTGGTTTGTGTTGTACTGTATTTTGCAAATAAGTTATTGTCTACATCTGCCTGGCTCCAGTAATTTGGTGCAGCAGCATAATAGGCATAAACAGCAGGTTTATCCCAAGGAATAGCCACTAATGGGTGTTGGTGTTCATGGATCAATCCTAAGGCATGGCCGAATTCGTGGATGACCACGCGGCTATATTCAGAATCTGCGGTAGTTGCAGTTAACCAACCATAGTTCATGGTTGCACCGGTGCTAGGCGTTGATTTTCCAATGTACGACCAAGATCCATCCCCGCTTACAAAACTTACCCTGATTTTGGCTGTATTATCGTTTGTTACAAAGTTGAATTTGATGTTGGCATATTGTTCCCACGCTTTCGCATATTGGATTACTTTAGCTCTGATGGCCGATGTGCTTCCGTTTAAACTTACTTTAATCGTAGTTCCCGGAATCCATTTTGTTGACTTTAGAACGGCGCCTCTTGGGGTAGTTCCATCCAATGATCTTTCTGTACAGATCTGGATGTCGCCAAGGGGATTAACAGCTGATAATTCAGGTTTTTGTAAATCTGCCGTCTCTGTAGGTTTTTCTTTTTTACATGCGAATAATACTGTGGTTAGCGCCAGGGCAGTTAATAGGGTTTTATTTAATTTTAAGAATTTCATGTTTAGGTTTTTTAGGTAAAAATTAATGATCTGTATTTGACTTAGAAATCAAGTTAGAAGATCGTAAAAACAGGAATTCTTCTTCTTTGAAAAAGAATAATCAGGTTGAAAAACATAGATAGACATTTAGGTTAATTGCCTCTGCATTTGCAAAGTACAATCCTAAAGTAAAGGAATATTATATCAACACCAAGAGAATTGTAATATTTTTATTGCATATGTGTATTTTTTACACTAGTTTATTTGTTTAATATAAACTATTTTATTGTAGTTTAAATATTACATATATCAAGAAATACACAAGTGAAGCCACTTGCTATTTTGTTATCAATTCAGAGATTGTTGGGCTATTTTTAATCGTAATCAAGGCTTCTTCGTGTGCCAGCCAATAAATATCTTCTGCACGTTTCATATCGAATGTGCTAATGGCCCCTAAACCTTTTGGTTCGATTAATACGTTACAGAATTTTGCCTTTCTTTCCATATCGTGGTTAATAGACATGATACCCGCACGCCCCATCAAATTGGTAATGCCGGTAATTTTATCAACTGGTTTAAGGTGGTTACAGGACGAGCCTATAATGAAGTCGCAGTCATCCATTAAAGGTTCGACCGGGAAATTATTTAAAATGCCGCCATCCACATACATCTGGCCATCAATCATAATGGGTTTAAAAATACCAGGTATACAGCTAGAGGCATGAATAGCCCTAATAAGCGGTCCTTTTGTAAAATAAACCAATCGGCCTTCGCTAAAATTTACGGCAGCAATGGTTAAGGGTATTTTTAGCTTTTCAATTGAATCTTCCGGAAAATATTCCTTTAAAATCAGAGAAGTGTTTTCGATATTGATTAAACCCAGAGAACCCACCGCCGGACGAACGAAGCGCCAGAGTTTTGTTTTAAGGAAAATATTCAAACCTTCCTCCGGATCTATGCCAGCAGCAAAAAAGGCCCCGGCTATCGCTCCTGCACTTGTTCCGCTAATGTGACTAAAGGTAATGCCCAAATTGCTAAAGGCTTTTAAAACGCCTAAATGCGCTATTCCCCTAATGCCTCCACCTGATAATACAATGCCAACTTTCATAGGTTTAATTTAGATGATTACTTTAAAGTTCAACTGATCGATTTTATTGCTTAATTGTGGTATTGTTCCGGCCTGTAAACCGATAACTAAAAACTGCAAACTGATAAACTATCGCTGTTGTTTCGGTTTGTACTTCGATTGATTTAAAATTTTCTGTGCATCGTTATCTGCCATTAATTGTTGTAAAGTAACATCAGGGTGTTCTTTCATATATTTTCTTACAATTTGCCAACCCATCCATACACCCAATTTTGGTGCCGAATCTCTATTTTCACCTAAACCTGGTGTAAAAGGTCCTTCAGATAAAAACACCTGAATTTTTTGATAGTCGGTTTCATACAGGTAATTGTTCTCCAAAAAATATGCCCAAATATCGCCTTCGAAATTTTGTGTCCAGTCTAACTGCTGTTGAGTATATCCGATTTTGGTAGAATCGCTTAAGCTTTCAGGTAAAACCTGATCTAAGAAGTATAAAATCTTTCCCTGGAAGATCATTTTAGACAAGAGGGTTCTATTGTCATCAGGCTCTGTAAAAAGTTCTTCGTGGGCGTATGTTTCGGCTACACGGGGCACAATATATTCAGGTGCAAACCTTCTTGATAGGTATAAGGGCACACTTTGCACAATCGCCTTATAAAATTTGCTGTCTTTGCCCAGAAACATATCCAAGCCAATGCCCAAATAGTTATCACCTACCGGCATTTGGTAAGCGAAACCTGAAGCAAAAGAAATAAATTTTGGAATCTTCGCTTTCGGGTAATAGTATTTAATGTATTTAAAAGTTTCGGTCAATCCTTCTTCGTGCGCTTTTAAGTTTGGAAAAACACTATCAACTTCTTTGCTTAAATCGGTATAAGCCTGGTCGCGGTACAGGTTGGTCAACGATTCGGTGTTGGAATATTTACTGTCCAGAATCCGGTGGATAAAATCGTCATAAAACACACCATATTTTGAACTAAGCTGTTTATCTACCTCAATAACATTTTTGTTTTTCCCGTCAAATAGCTCGTTATCAAATCTTTCGATTCTAATGTTTACCTGTATATTGCTTACATCGGGCCTGTTGCTTTGCCTACAGGAAATAAATGTGACGGCAAAAAGAAAAATTAGATAAATTTGCCAGTGTTTTACGTTATACATCATGTACAACAAATATATATAAACACCTATAGCATGAAAAGAATATCGACCATTTTAATTTTGTCTCTTTTAAGTATTGGCGCATGGGCGCAAAATTCTCCTTTAACCAATTACGGTTTTAGGTTAGGTTTAACCGCTACGCCAACTTTTGGTTGGATTAAGCCTGAACAAGGAAAAACAGACGGAATAGCTTTGGGCTTTTCTTATGGATTAATTGGTGATTTTAATTTTGCGCCGAATTATAGTTTTTCTACTGCGCTAACCATAACTTCGATAAATGGTAAAAGTACAGAGGCGAATGTTCTCCCTTATTATAGCGCCAGTAGCAGCACTGCACCGAAAGCTTACGATTTAAAATACAAATTACAATATGTAGACTTGCCTTTAACCATTAAACTAAAAACAGTTAAGGCTGATGGAAAACGTTGGTATGGTCAGTTTGGATTATCTAATTCAATCAACATCAGTGCTAAACAAGATGCTGTAACAGGCGGAACGGTTGTTGGCGATAATTTAAATGTATCCGATAACATTAAACTTTACCGTGCTGGATTAATCATCGGTGGCGGCGGCGAATTCGACATTTCGGGCAATACCAGCATCGTAGCTGGTTTAACTTTTAATAACGGTTTCACTAATATTGTAACAGATAAAGCCAGAGATGTTAGAAATCATTATTTGGCACTTAATTTCGGTGTATTCTTTTAATCTGGATAGTTGTCTTGATATCTGATACTCACTACTTGATACATTAATATGAAAATAGCACTAGCACAACTCAATTACCATATCGGGAACTTTGAGGCAAACACGAAAAAAATAACTGAAAATATTCAATTGGCGAAAGATAAAGGCGCAGATTTGGTTGTTTTTGCCGAGCTTGCTATCTGTGGCTATCCGCCAAGAGATTTTTTGGAGTTTGATGAGTTTATCGTATTGTGTGAAACTGCTGCTCAGGAAATAGCCAAACATTGTACAGATATTGCCTGTATTGTGGGCCTACCTATTAAAAACGAAGTATTACAGGGAAAAGATCTGTTTAATGCTGCCTATTTTATCGAAGAAGGGAAAGTTAAAGCCGTGGTTAAAAAAGCACTTTTACCAACTTACGATGTATTTGATGAATATCGTTATTTCGAACCTGCCACACAATTTAACTGTATCGATTTTAAGGGAAAAAAAATTGCCTTAACCATTTGTGAAGATCTGTGGAATATCAACGATAATCCACTATATGTTTCTAATCCAATGGATGAGCTGATTAAGGAGCAGCCAGATGTGATGATTAATATTGCGGCATCTCCTTTCTCTTACACCCATGACGATGAACGCATTAAAGTATTAGGCGATAATGCAAAAAAGTATAACCTGCCTGTGTTTTATGTAAACCAGGTTGGTGCGCAGACTGAAATTATTTTTGATGGCGGTTCTTTGGTTTTTGATGCTGATGGAGCCGTGAAAGCAGAGATGAAGTATTTTGAAGAGGATATTCAGGTTTTTGATCTGGAAGAGGTTGAAAATGTGCGTAATAAATATCCCCAATCGGAAAGATTGACCGATATTGAGCAGATTCACGACGCGTTGATTTTAGGTATAAAAGATTATTTCAGTAAATCTGGTTTCAGTAAAGCCGTTTTGGGCTTATCAGGTGGGATCGACTCCGCTGTGGTTTGCGCTTTGGCTTGTCGTGCGTTAGGCCCAGAGAATGTAATGGCCGTTTTAATGCCTTCTAAATTCTCTTCCGACCATTCTGTTCAAGATGCTTTAGATTTGGCTAATAATATTGGTTGTATGCACGAAATTGTGCCAATTAAAGAAGTTGCAGAAGCTTTCGATCATATACTTGCACCAGCTTTTAAAGGCCTGCCTTTCAACCTTGCCGAAGAAAATGTGCAGGCCCGTATCCGCGGCATTATTAATATGGCCATGAGTAATAAGTTTGGCTATATTTTATTGAATACATCAAACAAAAGCGAGTGTGCTGTTGGTTATGGTACTTTATACGGTGATATGTGCGGTGCTATTGGGGTAATTGGCGATGTGTATAAAATGCAGGTCTTTGAGCTGGCAAAGCACATTAATAAAGAAAGGGAAATTATCCCGGTCAATACCATTGTTAAACCACCATCTGCAGAGCTGAGGCCCGATCAAAAAGATTCTGATTCGTTACCTGAATATGAAATTCTCGATAAAATATTATATCAGCATATCGAAAAGAAACAGGGCTCTAAAGCCATTATCGCTCAAGGTTTTGATGAGGCATTAGTGCTGCGGATTCTCAAAATGGTAAACATTGCAGAATTTAAACGTTATCAAACTCCACCTATTTTAAGGGTATCGCCAAAAGCATTTGGTATGGGCAGAAGAATGCCTATCGTTGGAAAATATATGGCTTAGTTATTTTAAGGCTGTAAAGTTAGGTTAACTGTTTAAACTGCGAACTGCAAATTGCCAACTGAAAACGGTCTAATTATGGTTGAGCTGATTTAATGCAATTTGCCTGATGTCGCTCTCCTTCTCAAAAGAGATGATGTGGTTTAGATGTGCCTGATTGCTCATTTTACCAACGGCAAGTTTTCTTACTTCTTTGTCCTGATCAAAACAAGCAATGTGAAATAAATTTGCTTGATTATTTAAGTTACCAACTGCAAGTTTCCTTACCGCTACATTCGTATCAAAATTAGCAATGTGAAATAGGTTTGCCTGATTATTTAGGTGTGCCACAGCGAGCTTCCGTACGTCTATATCAGCATCAAAACTGGCAATATGAAATAAGTTTGCTTGATTATTTAGGTGTGCTACAGCGAGTTTTCGTACGTCTACATCAGCGTCAAAACTGGCAATGTGAAATAGGTTTGCCTGATTATTTAGGTTTGCAATAGCTAGCTTCCTTACGTCTACATCAGCATCAAAACTGGCAATGTGAAATAGGTTTGCCTGATTGTCTAAGTTGCCAATAGCGAGCTTCCTTACATCTACATCAGTATCAAAACTGGCAATATGAAATAAGTTTGCCTGATTGTCTAAGTTGCCAACAGCAAGTTTCCTTACCTCTACATCAGCATCAAAACTGGCAATATGAAATAAGTATGCTTGATTATTTAATTTGCTAACGGCAAGCTTCCTTACTGCGGTGTCAATATCAAAACTAGCAACATGAAATAGATTTGCTTCGTTATTTAACCTACTAACAGCGAGTTTTCTTACCGCCACATCAGTGTCAAAACTGGCAAAATGAAATAAATCCTCTTCAGAGGATGCATTATTGACGCCTTCAGTAGCAGCAACTGTACTAAATGTTGTTTCCTTTTTACTGCTAAAAGAGACACAACTGCTTAAGAATAAAACAGTGCTTAAGAATAGGAGAGATTTTTTCATGTTAACTTAGCTTGTAAAGCTAAGTTATACAATTAATTTTATCTTGTAATACAACGAATAAGTAGTCGTGCTAAGGTTTAATTATGTTTCATAATCAATGTAAATAACATGGTTTTTAGGGAAGTGTAGTCTGCATGAAATCGTCATTCCCAACTCGATTGGAAATCCTAATGCAATAAGCTTTAAGATTCCCGCCTGCGCGAGAATGACGACCACTTTATTGGCATCTTGTCAATGGTAAGTACGAAGAGAGTCTATTTCAGCTCACGATGATTCGTGCCTCAGCATGATTATAGGCTATGCTAAGGTTGCATCTACAGTAATCGTTGTGTTTAATAATTTAGAGATTGGGCAGTTTTTTTCTGCATCTGCTACCAATTCATCAAACTTCTCCTGAGTTAAATTTGGTACAGTTGCTGTTAAAGTTAAATGCGATTCTACAATTTCACCTTTTGATGGATCCAGGTTAATTTCACATTTGGTTTCCAATTTATCTGCTGTAAATCCTGCTTCAGTTAAGTTAGCAGATAATTTCATGGTAAAACAGCCTGCGTGTGCAGCAGCAATTAATTCTTCTGGATTTGTGCCAACACCTTCAGCAAAGCGAGAATTAAAAGAATATTGAGTATTATTTAAAGTGGTACTTTGTGTAGTGATGTTGCCATTACCTTCTTTAATAGAACCTTGCCATACGGCTGTTGCATTTCTTTTCATGATTGGATTTTATTTTTAGATTGTTTAACACCTAAAGATAAAAATATGTTTGTTTAAAGGTGGCAATTCTTTGTTAAGAAATTCCTTTATTAAAATCATTTGCAAATATTGTTTCAAAAAAGAAGCTGCTTCAGAGAAACAGCTTCCATTGCATTACGATCTTTTTAGGTTATTTGTCTGATTTTTAATTATAAAGGGTACAATACTGCGGTAGCTTGTTTATCTTTTGCTGATAAAACAGTTGCACCACTTCCACATTGCCCGCCGTTCATTAATGATAGCGCATCGGTTCCCCCAACTCCAGGGACATTAATAGTTGTAGATTGGTTGGTGTGTTTAAACGCAATCGTGTGCCCAAATTCATGTGTTATGGTTCTCGTACGTTGTGCAAAAGAATTATTCTGGATCAGGTTCTGGTTAATCCAAACTGTGTTGCCGGCTTTACCGTTTGAAGTTGATAAATAGGCCTGTCCGCATGTAGAACTTCCAATGGTATTGTCTACCTTAATTAGAATATCATAAATAGTACCTGTTGTAATTACAAATTTGATTTTAGAATTAGGTACCGTATTCCATTGGTTGATTGCAGAATTGATTTCACTTATCATCCCATTTATAGAAGGGTCTACTTTAACGCGTATATTAGTGCTATTGGTTACAATATATCCATTATAATATTGTTCGGTTATTGGTTTTCCATTATCGACAGGAACTTCCATGTTTTTGCTAAATACGATATCGCCGTCTACAACGTAATTATCTCCACTTTCTACAATCTGTGCATCTGTAAAACCAAGATTTTTGATGTAAGCGAGAACTTTTTGGTTTTGAACGGTTTCGTTTTCCTGATCTGCTGGTAGCTCATTTTTCTTCGAGCACGAGATTACCATTACTGAGAGCAATGCAATCAGCATAGTTTTTGTTAATAGGTGTTTCATAGTTTAGGTTTTTGGTTTAGATCGTAATATGCTGCAATTGAGTACTACATGAATAAATATAATACAAAAAATACATATTTGTATTTTTGATGCATATTTATTTTGTATTCTTAATTAGCGCTATGAAATCTTACCTGCTATCCTAATCTGCCTCGTGCTTTAGTCTATTACTTCTAATTGACTGGAAAAGCAATATACCTACACCAATCATGATCGAAATATCTGCAAAATTGAAAACGCCTGTTTGGAAGAGGTAAAAATCCATATGCATAAAATCGGTAACCGATCCATGTACAATCCGATCATATAGGTTGCCAATTCCACCTCCTATCAGAAAACACAAAGCAATTTGCATACTCATTGGTAAATTGCGTTTGGCAAAGATGAAATATAAGCCATAGCCCAAAAATAGTAATGGCAAGCCTGTTAAAATTATGAGTCTAAAAATATAAGGCATATTATCGCCAAGACTTAAAAACGCACCACTGTTTTCTACTTTGGTTAAGGTAAAACGGTCTTTTATAATGCTGATGTGTTCGTAATCGCTAATCTCGGTACGCACAATTTTTTTGGAAATCTGATCGCAGCCAAAGTTTAATGTGAGCAGTAATAATAAAACAGACCACCTAAGGCTTTTTAACTGTTGCATGTTTTTATAATTAGAATTTACTAATGGGATTTTATTTCTTTACCCATTTTCTATAAGGAATAATCAAGGCTAAGATAACCGCTAAAACACTCAATATTTTTGCAATAATGTCTCCACTTTTTACATAAAAGGTAATCTCATCGTTTAGGTTAATGTTGGCCTTGATAGCAGTTCTTGTCCACCATTTAGTGCTTTGTGTTATATCGCCACGCTGATTGATGAAGCAAGATATGCCTGTATTTGCAGAACGGGCCACATCGCGGTGGGTTTCAATTGCCCTGAGTTTTGCATACATCTCATGCTGATCTTTGCCTGATGTATTGCCCCACCAGCCATCATTAGTGATAATAGCAATAAATTGAGCCCCATCTTTAACCTGTTGGCCAATCCAGTCTCCCCATAAACTTTCGTAACAAACCACTGGTGCGGCGCCAATGCCACTTTGTGCATAAAGTACACTTGGCTTTTCTTGCCAACCCCAACCACCCACTGTTCCACCCAATTGCGCAAAAACACCATCTAAAAATGAAAATACTTTGGGGAAAGGCATTTTCTCTACGCCAGGAACCAACTTAGATTTATGATAAAACTGAACATTAGCAGAGTTTTCTACCTGCATGGCTGTATTGAAATTGTCGAAATAAAGGCCTTTCTGATTGTCAAATTTAGCTGTTATTGTTTTTTTGTCAGGATAGATTTTAATACTTTCTATCCCTGTAATTAATGTTCCATTTTTATACTTGGCCAAAAAGCTTTGTAGGTTAATAAAGTCAGGATTGCTCCGGATTCTATCCTCATTTGCATAATTTGGGATGGCCGTTTCTGGCCAGATAAAATATTCGGTGTTGGTTTGTCCGGTCGAATCAGATAAATGAGTTAGTATCTTGATCTGTTCAGCAGGGGGAATATTCTCCAGTTTTTGATAGGGATCGATATTCGGTTGAACCACCACTACATTGCTAGGTGTACCTTTTTGTTCGGCGGTAAAGTATTTTGTTAATGAAATGCCGATTGGAATAATTACCACCAAAGCCCAGATTCCTGCGGTTTTAAACCTTAAATAACCTGTTTGCGATTTAAATTTACTGTAAGCTTCAAAAGCTAGGATATTGCTCACTAAAATCCATAGTGAACCTCCGTAAACACCAGTATAATCATACCATTGCGCCAGTTGATGCATTCCTGCTAAACCATTACCTAAAGTCATCCAAGGGAAAGCTAAATCCCAGGTTTGTTGCAAATATTCTAAAGCGATATAAAAGGCAATTAACCCAAGGTACGCGATCTTTTTATTTACGTATTTACCCAATCGATAGTATAACCAAAAAGCAAAAGTCATTAAAAGTGCACCTAATCCATAAGGAATTAAAGAAACTGGCAAGGCTACTGCCGGACCATTATAAGCACTTATCGCATTGTACACCCAATAAATTGATGCCGTATTCCAAACTAGAAAAGTTAAGCCTGCAGTCAAGAAGATTCTTTTTCCCTGTTTTTTTTCAGCATTGCCTGAAATGGAATTGAGCGCAATGAATAAAGGCACCAGGCCGATCAACAACAAAGGTGTGGTAAAAGGCATTGGTGGCCAGGCTAGCCAAAGTAAAAATGCACTTAAGAGGGCGAGGAGGTAAGTTTGTTTAGATTTCATATAAGATTACTTGTCATTCTGACGCAGGAAGGATCTCTATGCGACAGAAAACTGACCTTGTTTTTGTTAACGTAAGTGCAGTACAGTTGTGTTAAAGATGCTTCGTGCCTCAGCATGACAGGGGTTTACTTACAAACTATCTAAAATGTTTGCTTTTTTAGCTTCGTATTCTTCCTGAGTAATCAGGTGTTTATCGTACAAAGTTTTAAGCTTACGTAATTTTAATGTGGTTTCATCTTCTGGCTCTTCTACAACTTCAGCGATCTGAATAACGGGTTGTACTGGCTCAGGAGTTGGTTCGTAAGCAGGGATTTCGGCAAGAGGCTGCGTATTTAAATTAATGGGAGAGGCAGTTGCACGGTTTTCTTCCAGTTTTTGCTGACGGAGCATTTCCTTATACTCATCCAATTGCTGGTTCGCAGCCTGGTGTAATTTACGCGCCTGTACTTTCGGAATAAATTCGGTTACGATGTTTTCGCCATGTTGTGGTACACAGATAAATTTAGAACCAAAAAATTCTTCCTTAAACGAAACCTCTTTAATGCTTTTCCACGAAATATCTTTAAAGTTCATGGTTAAGCCTAAATTACCCGGCTCGCAATAAAAAATACGTTTATTCGAAATTGCAATACTATCTGGTAACAAGTTTACCGCAGGTTTTTTCTGTACAGCTAAATATAAAAGTTCTTCGCCCGTAGTTAAAAGGTCGTTTAATTTTCCAATAACTTTTTCAACCGCTTTTGGGTCTTGTTCGTCACTCAGAAATCTATCTATGCTAATCATAATATTTTTAAATTGTTGTACTGGTTACGTTTTTGATGCTACTCTTCAGCATCTTCATATTTGTTTTTGCTTTTAATGTTGGGTTTCCCCGCTATGCAAATTACAAATTCTCCTTTTAAAGTATTGTTTTCAAAATGTGATTTTATTTCCACTAAAGTTCCACGAACAGTTTCTTCGAACATCTTGGTGAGTTCTCTACTTACCGAAGCTTGCCTATCGGCACCCAAATACTGTGCAAATTCCTCTAAAGTTTTTAATAAACGGTGTGGGCTTTCATAAAGTATAATGGTGCGGTCTTCTTCTGCCAATTTTTTAAACTTTGTTTGTCTGCCTTTTTTAACGGGTAAAAAACCTTCGAAACAGAATGCATCTGCAGGTAAGCCTGAGTTAACCAAAGCAGGTACAAAAGCTGTTGCACCAGGTAGGCACTCTACCGCAATATCATTTTTAATGGCCTCGCGAACCAGGAAAAAACCCGGATCGGAAATGGCAGGCGTTCCGGCATCAGATATTAAGGCAATTTTTTGCCCTTCATTTAAAAACTTGATGATTTCTGAAGTGGCCTTATGTTCGTTGTGCTGGTGGTGAGAAAAAACCCTTTTATCGATGCCAAAGTGTTTAAGCATCGGGGCACTTGTGCGGGTATCTTCCGCTAGGATTAAATCGCATTCTTTTAATATACGGATTGCCCTAAAGGTCATATCCTCCAAATTGCCTATGGGCGTTGGTACGAGAAATAGTTTGCCATCCATATTTCGGTTTGCAGTTTACAGTTAACGGTTTGCAGTTTTTTCCAAACTCCTTACCCCAAACTCCAAACTCTTGCTATCTTTGCTTAAAAAATTAAATAATGCTGCAAGTTAACTATATCCGCGAAAATAGAGAGAAAGTTTTAGAACGTTTAAGTATCCGTAATTTTAAACAGCCAGAACTGGTAGATGAAATCATTAAAATTGATGAAGACCGCCGTTCTACACAAACTTCCCTGGATAATATTTCTGCTGAAGCGAATGCAGCTGCCAAACAAATTGGCGATTTAATGCGTACAGGTAAAAAAGAAGAAGCAGAGGCAATTAAAGCACAAACGGCTTCTCATAAAGAAAATATCAAAAACCTGAGCGATAAATTAAATGAGCTGGAAGCTGCCCAGCATAATTTAATTGTTCAGTTGCCAAATTTACCATACCATTTGGTAAAACAAGGATCTACGGCAGAAGAAAACGAGGTTGTTCTAACACATGGAGCGCCTGCTAAATTACCAAACAAGGCTTTGCCGCACTGGGAATTGGCTGCGAAATATGATATTATCGATTTCGAGTTGGGTGTGAAAATTACAGGTGCAGGTTTTCCGGTTTATAAAGGAAAAGGGGCAAAGTTACAGCGTGCCTTGATTAATTTCTTTTTAGATCATGCTACTGAAGCAGGTTATAAAGAAATGCAGGTACCTCATTTGGTTAATGCGGCCTCGGGTTTTGGTACGGGACAGTTGCCGGATAAAGAAGGACAGATGTATCATTCAACTGTTGATGATTTATATTTAATTCCAACAGCCGAAGTTCCGGTAACCAATTTATACCGTGATGTAATTGTTAAAGAAGAAGATCTTCCAATTAAAAATACCGCTTATACGCCTTGTTTCCGTAGAGAAGCGGGCTCATACGGTGCACATGTACGTGGTTTAAACCGTTTACACCAGTTTGATAAGGTTGAAGTAGTACAGATTACGCATCCTGATAAATCTTACGAAACCTTAGAAGATATGAGCCAATATGTTCAGTCTTTATTAAAGGAGCTGGGATTACATTACCGCGTATTGCGTTTATGCGGTGGCGATATGGGCTTTACTTCTGCCATGACTTATGATATGGAGGTTTGGAGTGCCGCACAAGAGCGTTGGTTAGAAGTTTCTTCTGTATCAAATTTCGAAACTTATCAGAGTAACCGTTTAAAATTACGCTTTAAAGGAAAAGAAGGGAAGGCACAACTGGCTCACTCATTAAACGGAAGCGCATTGGCATTACCACGTATTGTGGCTTCTATTTTAGAGAACTACCAAACCGAAAACGGAATTAAAATTCCGGAGGCTTTAGTAAAGTATACCGGTTTTGATATTATAGATTAGTCAGGGAAACTAATGAAGTTTCAATGGACTTGTGGCAGTGAATCTCGTTAGTTTTGCTTAGGCCACGCGGAGACTTGCGAAGTTCTCTTTCGCGCAAGGCTGAGTAAACTTCGCAAGATGGCATAAAAAAAGCTTTGCAGCAATGCAAAGCTTTTTGTTTTTATATAGATAGGTGTAATGCGGTATTGATTATAAAATCAAGATCAACAATAAAATGATGATAATGATTGCACCAACTGAAAGGTAAACACCTCCAGAAACTGCGCGGGCCTGGCCTTTTAATTCTCTTAACTCGCTACGTAAAGCTTTACGTTCTGCTCTTGTTAAGTTCGATTTGTCCATGTCTCTGATCTCTTCAACACGGGTTTTAATTCTTTCCAGTTTCACTGCTTGTTCGGCAGTTAATTCTGTTGGATTTTTCGCAGGTTTATCAGCTGCCTGAGCTGAATTAAAACTAATGCCTAAAGAGAAAACCAAGGCTAACGTGTAGATGAATTTTTTCATAATATTTAATTTTTTAGTGTTCGACCTCTACGTAACAAAAAACCTACCAAAATGTTCTGGTAGGTTTTAAAAAGCATTGATTTAGCTGTAAAACGTCTTATTTGATCTCGAAAATGGCATTTACGGTGAAATTCAGTTTAATTTTTTTGAAATCAATTTCAGGAGCGCCAGCAGCATCGGCCATTTCAGCTTTCATCGCATAATTTCTGTAAACAGGTTGTATTACATTGTCTCCACCATCTTGTATCTCAATTACGCCACCTAATTTATCGCCTAAAGCCTCAACCATATAAGCTGCTTTCTCTTTTGCTGCCAATAAAGCTTTAATTTTAAGCTCTTTTTTTATGGTTTCAATTTTAGAGTAATCGTAGCTTTCAATATTCGTGTTGGAGATTCCTTTGGCATCTATTGATTCTAATATTGCATTAAACTTGTTTAGATCACTAACTTTTAAGCGGTATTGTTTGCTGGCTAAGAAATCGGGGTTTTTCTTTTTTTCTGTAGCATAATTCCAGCTGCTTAAATTGCTGATGGTTAAATTTTCTTTTGCAATGCCTGCTTTTTGTACAGCGGCATACAATTGTTTTTCCAATTCTGTAATGTCTACTTTTTTCTTTCCGTTTAAGTATTCTTTAAGTGAAATGCCGATATAAATAATATCTGGTGTTACTTCTGTTTCTGCAGTTCCGCTAACATTAATTTTTCTGCGTAAATCTACTTGTTGAGCCATCGCTGATGATAATCCTAAAAATGCAACCAGTGCAAGTGCTATTAACTTTTTCATAATTCAATTTTTCTTTGTGTGTACTGTAATGATGTAAGCCGTGCACAAATTCCACACCGAGATTATCATTTTTTTTATTTTTTTGGAAATGAGCGTCAGTATTTCAGGGCAAAACCTGTCCCGCTATACACTTTAGCCCCGGAGAAAAATCGGGAGCTGCCGTTGTTATCGGGTTTATTAACAACGGATTATGCTACTATCGAAAAAGATCTATCAAACTTTAGCGATCGTTACAGGAATAAGTTTTAACCTGAAAAATATTATTCTCTTATCGTACAAATATTCATTCAGATATTTCATCCATTAAAAAAAGCTATTGTTCTAGCCACCTAAACCCGACAAGGCAGATAGCCCGGAATGAAAGTGCAGTGAAACGAGGAAAATAGCGACGGCGTGACCGAATTGGCCAATGCACATTGAAACCTGATTTTCTAAAATAAATAGAGAGAGAGTAAAATTATGCGCAAGGTTTTATGCTTAAATAGACGGAATTATAAATGGTTATAAAACCTAGCGCAGCAGAGTTTTCTGCAGAATTTTAATCATGTTTTGCAATTAGAAACTGCAAAAAGAATTGAATTGTGGTTGTTAAACCTTTGATACTTTAACAGCAGTTGGCCCTTTTTGACCCATTTCTACTTCGAACGTAACTTTATCACCTTCTTTAATCTGGGTGATTAAACCGTTTGCGTGAACAAAAATACTGTCTTGTGTTTCAGTGTTTTTAATAAAACCGTAACCTTTACTGTCGTTAAAGAAAGTAACTGTTCCTTTTTTAACAGGATTTTCATCGATGATGTCCTCTTGTCTTGAAATACCGATCTGAATATCTTCTGTATTAATTACTTTCTTTTTCTTCGGATCTGGTGGAGTAGAAGAGATGTTTCCGTTTTCATCAACATAAGCCATCATATCTTCAAGCGCTAAACCTTTTTTTGCATTAGCTTGGCGCTCTTCTTTTTTCTCTTGTTTGTCTTTTTGTTTTTTTAATCGTTTTTTTTCGTTCTCTTTTTTACTGTATGTTGCCTGAGATTTAGCCATATTTTATTTAATTGTTTTGTTTTGAAGGGTGAGTGGAATGGAGAATTATACAAAGATAACAATACTAAAGCATAAACACGATTTTATTCGGTTATGCTCTTGTCATTTGGATGCGAACCACAGGTGATTATAAATCTGTTTGCCACGGAAGCATAGATTTACACGGAATTAAGATCTATTCTTTAACCTTGTGTGTTTTTTGAGGCGATTGTCTTTTTTTTCACCACAGATGGAGAGGATGAGCACAGATGTTGGGTTGAGGTTTATACATTTTCTGTGGATTCAGTGTTTCCGTGGCAGGCTTTTTTTTGAAAAAATCAGTAGTTAAAATTAGTATTTGCCAGGGAAGCACGGGTTTACACGGAATTAATTTTTTCCTAAATTAAGTGTCTTTGCTGCCAGTAGTTTTTTCTTTTTACCACAGGTGAAGTGGATGAACACAGATGAGGAGGACATCGTATCTATGTTGATATGTGAAAATTTGTGGTTAAAACCTGCTATTAATTAGCTACTTACTGCATTACAAATGCAAACCCTTGGTCTTCCTCTTTATTCAAAAGGAATCACTTTGTGACAAACGAGGACGATCGAATGTTTATACCTTTTCCGTGGCAGACTCTTTCTGTGAAAATCTGTGGTTAAACTTTAAGAAACTTTATTTACCCACTTATCTTTATCCACCTGATAAACAAAATTCCATTTTAAGGGCTCACCATAATAGGCTACCTCTAATTCGGCGATTTTAACGGCTCCTAATTTTTCAGTCGCTTTTTGTGAACGGAAATTAGTAGCGCCGATATGTAAGATTACTTTATCCACAAATTGAAAAGCATAATCAAACATTAAAGTTTTTAAAGCCTTATTATGCCCCTTTCCCCAAAACTCGCGGGCAATAAAAGTGTAACCAACGGCAACTGAATGGTCTGTTTCATCCAATTCGTAGTACCTTGAACTGCCCACAATTTTGTTGCTTTCTTTTTCATAAACAATAAAAGCACCCTTCGATTCTATTGCACCTTTAAAGAAATTTTCGAAAACCTCTCTTTTATACCGGTCTTTGTTTGGATGCTGCTCCCAAATCAAGGGATCAGAAGCTACCGCAAAAAGGGCTTCAAAATCCTCTTCTTTTAAGGGAACTATAGTAATTAAATCGTTTGCCAATGTAGGCTGTAAATCGAAATTCATATAGTTTGGATATAAAAACGGCTGGCTATAGGGCCAGCCGTTTATTGTAATAGTATTATTTAGGCAAGGTAATAGATTTCTCCATTGCGTTGCACTTCAGTCGAAATGACGCCTTTATTAATTTACTAAGCCTTCAATTTCTACCACTTCCTGTGCATCTTTTTGATAATCAACTTTATCAATTTCGAAACCGAATAAGCTTAAGAAATCAGATCTGTAACCTGGTAAATCACCTATTGCCGGTAAAGTTTCGGTTGTTGCTTCTTTCCAAAGTTCTGCAACTTTAGCCTGGATATCTTCACGCATTTCCCAATCGTCTATTCTGATTCTTCCTTTCTCATCAACAGGGATAGGGCTTCCGGTATATAAGCGTTCTGCGTATAAACGTTGGATCTGCTCAATTGTACCTTCGTGCACACCTTCGGCTTTCATTACTTTGTACAACAATGAAATATATAACGGGATTACCGGAATAGCAGAACTTGCCTGTGTTACCAATGCTTTATTAACCGATACATAAGCTTTGCCATCAATATCTTTTAGTTTATCGCTGATTTTAAAAGCAGTAGCTTCTAAATCATCTTTAGCTCTGCCGATGGTTCCTTTACGGTATACTGGCTCAGTTAAAGCAGGGCCGATGTACGAATAAGCTACTGTTGTTGCACCATTGGCAAGTAGGTTTTCTGTTTTTAATGCATCAATCCACATGGCCCAATCTTCGCCACCCATTACGGCAACGGTATTGGCAATATCTTCTTCGGTAGCGGGCTCGATAGAAATTTCGGTCACATTACCAGTGTGGAAATCGACGGTTTTATTGGTATAAGTTCCACCGATAGGTTTTAAGGTAGAGCGGTGAAGTACTTCTGTATCAGGATGTTTCCTAACTGGCGATGCCAGGCTATAAATGACTAAATCAACCTGGCCAAGATCAGCTTTGATCAATTCAATTGTTTTTTCTTTAATTTCTTTTGAGAAAGCATCGCCATTAATACTTTTTGCATATAAACCAGCAGCATGTGCTTCTTTTTCAAAAGCTGCACTATTGTACCAGCCTGGTGATGCAGTTTTGCCTTCAGAAGGTGCTTTTTCGAAAAATACGCCAATTGTAGAAGCGTCAGACCCATAGGCAGCAGCAATACGCGAAGCTAAACCAAAACCGGTTGATGCCCCAATTACCAATACTTTTTTAGGACCATCTATAGCTCCTTTAGATTTTACATATTCAATTTGATTCTTTACGTTTTGTGCGCAACCATCAGGGTGTGCGGTTAAACAGATAAAGCCCCTCATTCTAGGTTCGATAATCATTTTTGTTCTATTTTACGTTTTGTAATGTTAAAATAAGGGCAATTTTAAGTGTATTGAAAATGCCGTAATGCCCAAATCTTTAACGAAGATAAATTTTTAATCGCTTAACATTAAATGAAATTTAAATAATGAACGTATTTAACCGCAAAGAAACGCAAAGGTGGTTATGTTTTTACCACAGAGGATATTGAGTTTTACACAGAGAATAGAGAGCACAGTTTTTAATAAATTGTACAATGGACTACAAACGCTGGACTTGAACTTTAGATCTCCGACCCCTGACTTTCTAATTAATTAACAACTCTTTTTTCACTTTACTATATTTCTCTTAATTTAGCGGCACACAGATAGAACCGGTTTATCTCTTCTTATGAAAAAAATATTATTGTCTGTCATGATGTTTGTTATCATGGCTTCTGGAAAGCTTTATGCGCAAACCCAACATCAAAATTCGGGTTGGTTTATGCTTTTAAATAACACCAAATTTAGTGATAAATGGGGGCTTCAGTTCGATGTTCAACTGCGTTCGGCTGATGATTGGGGTTATTTGAGAAATACCTTGGTGCGCCCGGCTTTACAATATTTTATTAACAATAAGCACAACGTAGCATTAGGATATTTATGGCAAACTACACATACAGAATCGGCAGGGAGCGCTGATCTTACCCTACATGAGCACCGCATATTTGAGCAGTACATTTATAGTCATAAAATAAAATCAGTTTTTGCCAGTCACAGGTTGAGGCTTGAGCAACGCTTTATTGGCCGTACCGGCGAAGATGTGTTTTCACAACGCTTCCGTTATTTTTTCAGGTTGATCCAACCGCTGCAAAAAACACAACCAACGTTTACTAAAGGACCATTTGTGGCTTTACAGAACGAGGTGTTTTTAAATATTCAGAATAAGGATAAAATTAACAATAGTATTTTTGATCAGAATAGGTTATATCTCGCTGCAGGTTATCGTTTTTCGAAACAGTTTGATTTGGAAGCTGGTTATATGAACCAGGCTACCCATGGCGTTTCAAATAATACGGTAAACAATATTATTCAACTGGCTGTTTACACGAGGTTTTAATGTTTTAAAGTCATTTTTTGTACAACAACTCTTACAAAATGTTAAAGCTGTTGTAATTGATTAGGCTTTTTGCTCAATTTGCCGCGTGAAAAGATTTACCATTCTATTTTTAGCACTCTTGTTTGGCAAGCGGATGCAGGCTCAAGAGATTCAGACGTCTTCAACTGATCATACCCCAACCTCAAAAAGTTTATTTAATCCTGAGCATAAAAGGAATTTTTCGCGTAAAGGCGATTTCTTTTTTCACTGGGGATACAACAGTTCGTGGTATGGTAAAAGCGATATCAGGTTTCAAGGCCCGAACTACGATTTTACTTTAAAAGATGTAGTTGCACATGACAGACAATCGAAATTGAGCTGGGCTTATTTAAACCCTGGACTTATCACCGTACCGCAATATAATATCCGTGCAGGTTATTTTATCAAAGATAACTACAGTATTTCAATCGGTTGGGACCACATGAAATACGTAATGGACATCCCGCAAACGGTGGCGATCACCGGTCACATCGGGCCAAATATTTCTCCAACCAATACGCCTACAGGTAATTTGGCCGGTGATTATAACGGACAAAACATTAATGTTAAAGAGAGCATGTTAACCTACGAGCATACTGACGGGTTTAATTACGCGAATATCGAAATTGAGCGTTATGATGATATTTGGGTGGCTCCGGGCGGCAATACTTCCTTAACCTTAGAAACCGGTTTAGGTGGTGGCATGATGGTTCCGCGTTCAGATGTACGTTTGTTCGGACAGGGCAGAAATAACCACTTCAGTATTTCGGGTTACGGTGTTTCTGCAAAAGTTGGACTTAAGTTTTATGTTTGGAAAAACGTTTACCTACAAAATACCACTAAGTTCGGCGCTACCAATTTAACCAATGTGCATACCACTGGCTGGGATGAGTATGATAAGGCTAGTCAGAAGATTAATTACATCGAAAATATGTGGCTGATCGGGGTTCAGTTTTAAAAGATATTGAAGGAGGCTTAAGCCTTCTTTTTTGTTTTGGGGGTGATTTAAAATTGCCACGGAAACTCGGAAGGCACAGAGAATTTTATATTATTTAATTTGTCATTCTGAACGGCTGTGTTTTATTTTGGCTAAATACTGCATTACAGCATCTTCTGCCTTTTGGTTCTGTTTGATGTTTCCAGTATAAAGATCACCTCTCAGGTTTTTATAAAGCGCTATCGCATTTTCTAACGCAGTAATTAAAGATGTTTTGTTGTATTCGGCAACGGTATCTTTAAGCAAGCTAAAATCTTCGGGAGGAAGCTGCGATTCTACTTTACGCACACCTCGTGGTAGGTTGTTGTTTTTGATGTGCAGTAAAGGGCCAAACACTATCATTCTTAAAAAGCCGAAGAAATCTAAGGCTTCCAGATACTCACCTCTGCCAATTTTTAAAAGGGCATAATGCATCCAGGTCCAAAAGCGGTCTTCAATCCATTGGTAATCGGGGTAAGGGAATTTAGCTTCGGTTTGATCGAGGATTTGCAGTAATTGGTTGTCTCGGTCGATTAATAGCATAGGGTTTTCTACTCTTGAAGCAAATTCATCAAGGGTTAAAAACTTAATGTCAACATGGAGCAATGGCTTGTCGTAAAGGCAGATCAATACACGCGGTTCACCAACATGCTCTCCAGTAAATGCAGAAATTAAATCGCCAAGAAGGCTGGCATATTGCAGCATTTTCGATTTATCTGTTGATAGTTTTTCTTTGGTAACCAAAATCAGATCGAGGTCTGAAAATTCGTCGATTTCGTTGCTGAGCCAGGAGCCACCCACAGCTAAACCAATAACAGATTCATCGCTTTTTAATATTTTGGTTGCGTTTTGGGCAAAGCGTTGTTGTGTCATGGGTAATTTAACTACTATTTTAATGCTGGTTTTCACTAAATGTACTTTTAAGCCTAACTATTACATAGGCACAAATAAAGGCAAATAAAAAATCCAAAAGCAGATTGAATGGTTTAAAACCAAAATTCTCATAGCAATTATCGCACTTTCCAGAAAAACTATCGTAGAAAGTAAAAGGGAAACCGTATTGATCTAAACCATCAGATGCGGCCTCCAGTTTTAATGTTGCTAAAGTAGAAATGATCAATAACAAGATGGTTAGGTATATGACGGCTTTGGTTATTTTCATTAATGTATTTTATAAAAAGATTGCTTCACTCTTGCGCATGGCCCTATGCTTCTGTTCGCAATGACGATCTAGCGTAGATCACTTTATGCTGGACGCATAGCGCCTGACTACAGTTCGTCATCCAATAATCTTCGGTGGTAATTGATCTGCCCCAAGTGATAGGCTAAATGTGTGGCAAGGTGAACCAGGAAGAATTCGGTTGATGTTTTCTCCTGAAATACCAACATTGGGTATTCGCTATTGAGCTGCTCTTCTGTTATTTTACCCAGTGTTTCGTTAACCACAATTATAGTTGCTTCAATCATGTTGGTAAGCTCCTGTTTAGGAACATCTCTTAATGAAAACTCCAGTTCGCGGTTGCGGATGTAATTGCTGCCCCCTAGAGTTGCGCCGATATAAGTATTGAGGTTTCCGATTAAATGCAGGCAAAGGTTCCCTGCTGAGTTTGCAATGCTTTTATCTATAATCCACAAGTTCGCCTCGTTTTTATACGACTCGATTTCGGATTTTAGCTTGTTTAAATCACAGTTGAAAAGTGTTTTTAAGGTGTCGATGAGCATATGAAAATTCTTTGGGGATTATGAGATGTTGTTAGGCGAATATAAATATTTGAAGGCGTAATTAGTTTATGTGTTTTTCAAAGCAAGTTTCAAATATTGGCAAAAAAAAACACCTACAATTTCTTGCAGGTGTTTCTCTATTAAAAGCTTAATTTATACTTTTCTTACCCCGCCTGAGCCAACAATAGTTTTATCCACACTTGGATTGCCAGAGTAATTTACGCTTCCTGATCCGCTGATTACTGCTCTAATGCTTTCGCTTACGGCGATATTTACGGTTCCTGAACCACTGATGGTACTGGTTAAAGTTTTTGTAGAAAAAGATTTACCGGCAAAGGTACCTGAGCTGCTGATTACTACTTTTGCATGATCTGCACTACCTGTAATATTTATTGCACCAGAACCGCTAATTACACCATTGTAATTGTCTACATCGGCGGTTGCTTTAATGCTTCCCGAACCGCTTACAGTTGTAGTTAGACTACCTGTGCTGATTTTTCCATTAACGCTTAAGTTGCCATCTCCACTTACAGTTAAGCTGGCCAACTCTTTTGCCGTTACGTAAGCTGTGATTTTTTTGCCTTCGTATTTTCTAGTCCAGCTGGTAATACTGGTTTGCGGGCGGATAACCAAAACGTTGCCTTTTACTTCGGTAACAATTGAGGCCAATGCCTCAGCATCGCCTTCTAAACGACAGCTTTCGCTATTGCCCAAGGTTACAATTACGTTTATTGGGCCTGCTGCAGCAACTCCGTTGAAGTTTTTTACATCTCTGTCATCGCCGTTATTTTTTGAAGTGTTGATGCTGATCTGATTTTTAGCAATTACATTAATACTAGAGGTTAATGTTAAGGATGCCAATAATATTGCAAATACTTTTTTCATGGATATAGATTTTATTTTTTTAGATAAATAATGAGCTTTTTCTTATAAGACGATGGTTTTGTCGAAAAGTTGCATAAGATGAAATTTATTTGGTCGATCCTTCACTTCAGGCTATGCTCGTGCTGAGGCGACTTGCGAAGTTGCCTGTGCTGGTGGCCTTTGAAACTTCGCAAGTCTGTCCTGGGGGGATGCATTATACTTTTTTGAGGTTAACATAAAACAACGGATCGTGTTTGAAATTATCTGCATTTATGCTGGCATCCACTTTAAGTGTTTTCCAATCGTTTGTAGGTTTAATCAAGGTATAAGCACCTGTTTTTAATGTTACGCGTACGGGCATATCAAAACCTTTAACGTCGGTTATCCAACGATAAGATAAAGTCCCATTATCGATTTTATATTCTAAAACAGGGATTTTGGTAAAACGTAAATACTGATCGAAAACTTTATCCAGTTTAAGCCCACTTTGTTTGGCTATGTAATTTTCGATCTGAGCAGTAGTTACCGTTTGATGGTAAAATGTTTTGCTTAGCCCGCGAAGAATCTGTCTGAACTTTTCATCGTTATTAATTAACTGACGAATGGTACTAATCAAATTTGCACCTTTGGGATACATATCGCCCGAGCCTTCTTTATTTACACCGTATGGGCCAATAACCGGAATATCGTTTTGGATAATTTTCTGTAATCCGATTACATATTCATCAGCAGCCGCTTTGTTCTCGGTACATTCGGTAAACAATACCTCCGAATAATTGGTAAAACCTTCGTGAATCCACATATCGGCGATATCTTTTGAGGTGATATTATTACCGAACCATTCGTGGCCGCTCTCGTGAATGGTGATGAAATCCCACTTTAAGCCGTGGCCGGTACCGCTTAAATCTTTACCTAGATAACCTGGTTTAAACTGATTGCCATAAGCTACTGCGCTTTGGTGTTCCATCCCTAAATGTGGTGCCTGAACCAGTTTGTAACCGTCTTTGTACCATGGGTAAGGACCAAACCAATATTCGAAACATTTTAGCATCGGTTTAACATCGGCATCCCAATGTGGGCGGGCTTTGGCGCTATCGGTTTGCAGCGCCCAGTAATCGATGCTGAGTTTTCCATTTTCACCATCGTAACTATCTTGCCAGTGAGCATATTTGCCAATGTAAAAGGTTACATCATAGTTGTTGATGGGATTAGCGACAAACCAATTGTGTTGTTTGTAACCATCCGGTTTATCTAAAGTATTTCTCAGCCTTCCATTAGATATTTCCTGCAAAGTTTTGGGAACACTAATGCTGATTAACATACTATCTACTTCATCGCTCTGGTGATCTTTATTTGGCCACCATACACTTGCGCCTAAACCCTGGCAGGCTACAGAAACAAAAGGATTGCCTGCTTCATCTTTTTTGAAGATAAAACCACCATCCCAGGGGGGTGTTTTGGCAACAGTAGGATTACCAGAATAGAAAACGATAAATCTATCTTTACTTCCTTTTTTAACTGCTTTAGGGAAAGTTACAAAAACCGCATTGTATTCCCGGGTAAAAGGTAAATCGGCGCCTTTGTACACTACTTTATCAACTTTTAGGTTATCAAAAAGGTCGAACTGCAATTTGGTAAAATCCTGGGTGGCAGTAAAAGCAAATTCATTGCTTCCGCTAACTGATTTTTGGTCGATATCGATCTTCACATCTAGGTGGTAATAATTAATGTCGTAGCAGGTACGTAAAGGGGTAAGTGTTCCGCGGAGGCTATCGGCCCTTGAGTTTACCTGGTTTTTGCCAAGCATCTGTGCCTGTACAGCCGAAACGCTGATGCTGATGACAAGGATGAATAGTAACTTTCTCATTTGTTATGTTTTTGTTGATCGTTATAAACGATTGTAATTGCACGCTCGTTAAGAAACGAGCGTAGGCTTATTTTATCACATCAACTTCGATAAAACTATCATTAAATACAGTTTGCGTAGCTTTAATATAATCGGCTTCTGTTGCTTTATATGGGTTTTCTACAAATTTTTGTGGATTACGTGCAAATAAAGGGAATGCTGTACTCTGCACCTGGATCATAATCCGGTGTCCTTTTTTAAAGGTGTGTAATACATCCTGTAGCTGAAAGTTCACATCGGTTTTCTGGTTGGCTACCAAGGCCTCGGGTTTTTCGAAACTATTGCGGAAGCGGGCAGGCATAACTTCCGAACGTACCATTTGCCAGTAATTGCTCAAAACGATATTCTTGTTTGGCATGTAAGGGTTGTTCGGCTCATCGGCAGGATAAACATCGATCAGCTTTACAATAAAATCTGCATCGGTACCTGTGGTTGCAATTTTAAGGTGCGACATAATTTCGCCTCCCAAGGTAATATCGTTATCCAATACATCGGTTTGATAAACCAACACATCTGGTCTTCTGCCCGCAAAACGTTGGTCTTCACTCATGTAATTGTGTGGCGTAAAGCCCAATGTTGTAGTTAAATCTTCGGTATATGGAACTGGCTTTAATGGATCGCTAATGTAGTTTACTGAACCAGCCGCACCGGGTGCAGTCATGCTAAGCTTACCATCTGCACCTAGATATAATTTTTGTTTAGTCGCCTTTTCAGTTGGCCATTTGGTAAAAGTTTCCCATTGTTTTTTGCCGGTATCGAACATATAGGCTTCAGGCAGGCCAGTGTTTTTATCGCCATTTCCTTTTAAGAAGTGATTAAAGAATTTAGCTTCAATTTCTTTCTGATAGAAGGTTGCAATGCTATCTCCGAAATACACATTGCTATGCATGGTATGACCGGTTTCGCGGCTCCATCTTCCGTGTCCAAATGGTCCCATTACAATCGTATTGTAGGCATTAGGGTTTTTCTTTTCGATGGTTTTATAAATGTTTAACGGGCCAGACAGATCTTCGGCATCGTACCAGCCACCAACTACCATTACCGCAGGTTTAATGGTGTTGTAATGTTTTAATAATCCACGTTTTTGCCAAAACTCATCATAGTTTGGGTGGCTAACGGTTTCTTGCCAGAAAAAATTATCCTTGTAATATTTGTCTGCATTGCTTAAAGGGCCTAAATCTAAAGCAAACTGATAACCATCTTTTGTTTTTGGAAGAATTAACTGGTTATTGTACCAGGCTTTAGAGGTAGTATCGGTTTTTTGCACACCAAATACTGGAAAAGTCATGAAATAGCTCTGCAAAAATGATCCGTTGTGGTGGAAATCATCAAAAAAGAAATCTGAAATCGGCGCTTGTGGCGATGAGGCTTTTAAAGCAGGGTGATTGCTCAAAATTCCTGCAGCAGTATAAAAGCCTGGATAAGAAATTCCCCATTGGCCAACTTTGCCGTTGTTATTGGCTACGTTTTTAACCAGCCAATCGATGGTATCGTAAGTATCAGAACCTTCATCAACCTCTTTTTTGCTTTTTTTGTTATCGATAACAGGGGTCATATTTGTCCAGGCACCTTCACTTTTCCAGCGACCGCGTACATCCTGATACACCATGATATAACCCTCTTTCATCATCAATTCTGATGGGCCTAATTTTGCAGGAAATTTATCTTCGCCATATGGGGCAACGCTATAACAGGTACGTTGCATTATCATCGGATATTTTTTATTCTTGGCGGCATCTTTAGGTGTGTAGATGGCGGTAAAAAGTTTAGTTCCATCGCGCATTGGGATATAAACTTCTTTTTTGGTGTAATTAGCTTTTGGATATCCTGTATCACTTTGCGCAAAAGCAGAAGATGCCGAAAGCAGGATAATCATTAGTTTTAAGTATTTCATTTTATTATAATAAGTTAGTTATTTATGTGTTTGGTTTGTGGTGACACGAACCAAGGCCATAGTTATTTGCTATCTATTTTAAACTCAGGCGTCATTCCCGCGCAGGCGGGAATCTTAAAGCATTATGATTCCCAATTAAGTTGGGAATGACGAACCGCGGGATTAAGAATCCAATATTTTACTTCAACACCGAAACGGTAATAAACGAACTGTTGTGCACGTCGTGATAAATTTTGTGTGTAGCTTTTTGAAAATCCTGTGGTTCTGCCTGATAGATATCCATAAATTTCTGTGGATTACGATCAGCTAAAGGGAACCATGAGTTTTGGATCTGGATCATAATTTTATGGCCTTTTTTAAAGGTATGCGCCACATCGGGTAAAGGGTAATTTACTTTTGTGATGGCACCAGGAACAAATGGCTCAGGTTTTTCGAAACTGTTACGGTATTTTCCGCGCATAATTTCTCCCCGCACCAGCATTTCGTAACCACCCATAATCAGGTTTTTAGGGTTAGGTTCTGGATTTGGTGCATCTTCAGGATAAACATCAATCAGTTTAACTACATAATCGGCATCTGTTCCAGTAGTAGAAACCACGAGATTGGCCAAAACAGGACCGGTTAAGGTAATGTCTTCTGTTAAAGCGTCGCTTTGGTAAGTTTTCACATCCGGACGGCGGGCAGCAAAACGCTGATCATCGATCATGTACTCGCGGGTACGTTTGGCCTGAATGCCATCCTGGTAAGGTACAGGATTATTGGGATCGCTCACATATTCATCCCAGCTATCGGTTCTGCCCACTTTTTCGAAACTGAGCTTTCCATTAGGTTGTAAATACAGGTTTTTGTTTTCTACTTCTTGTGGTGGCCATGTTTTGAACTTTTTCCATTCGTTACTTCCGGTTACAAAAATATTGGCTTCTGCTGCATTAAAATCGCCTTCACCTTTTAAATAATGTTTAAAGAAAGGCAGTTCGTATTGCTCCTGGTAATCGATACTGGTGGTTTTACCGAAAGGGATATCGCCGAAATAAGAACCATCACTACGTACCCAGCCGCCATGGAACCAAGGTCCTGCAACCAGGATATTATTGGCGCCAGGATTCTGTTTCTCAATTGCTTTGTAAGTATCAAAAGTTCCATAGGCATCTTCGGCATCGAAAAAGCCACCAACCACCATCACTGCAGGTTTTACGTTGGTTAAATGCGGGGTAATTAAACGTGTTTTCCAGAAGGTGTCCAGGTTCGGGTGTTTAAACAAATCATTCCAGAATTTAATACTATCTGCAAAATATTTGTCTTTTAGGTTCTTAACCGATCCAGCTTCTAAATAAAAGCGATAATTGTCTTGAATGGGAAACTGAAAACCTTTAGGTCCTTTATCTGGTGTAATCGGTTTAGGTCTCGGCACACCAAAATTGCCCATAAAACTGAAAGCATCCATTAGGAATAATGTACCACGGTGGTGGAAATCATCACCCATAAACCAATCGGTAACTGGTGCCTGAGGCGAAACGGCCTTTAGCGCAGGGTGTGCATTTGGCAATGAAGTGGTAGAATAAAACCCAGGATACGAAATGCCATAAATACCCGCATTGCCATTGTTGCCTTTCACGTTTTTAACCAACCAGTCGATGGTGTCGTAAGTATCTGTACTTTCATCAATAGCTGTTTTAGATTTTTTTCCAACCAGTTGAGGACGGATATCGGCAAAAGTGCCCTCACTCATCCATCGGCCCCTCACATCTTGATATACAAAAATAAATCCCTCACGCATCATCGCCGGAAAATTACCCAAACTCAGCTTATATTTATCTTCACCATAAGGCGCAACGGTATAGGGTGTTCGGTTAATTAAAAATGGATATTTTTTGGTTTGATTTTTGGGTATATAAATGGAAGTGAAGAGTTTAACCCCATCGCGCATGGGGATCTGGCGTTCTATTTTAGTATAGTTTTCTCTAACATATGCCGAATCGGTTTGCTGGGCTATTAATTCATTAGAAATAAACAGACAAAATAAAAGACTGAAAATTCTGGTAAGGTTCATTTAAGCTAGTTTTTAGGAATAAAATTTAAATATAGGTGATTAGTGGTTGATTAGAAAAAATAGCCCGTAAAAGGTTTGTTAGCAAAGATGGAATCATGTAAAATGGAATATTTGTGATGTATTTTGCCATTAAAATCTTCCCTTCGTCATCACTTTATCAAAATTTAGTTAAATAGTGTTAAGGGATAATCTTTTAGGAGTTTTCACCGTCATATACATAATCTACATAAACACAAAATAATGAACAGGTTATTAAATAAAGGATTGGTTGTTTTCGCTGCAGCAGCGATGATTGCAACCTTAAGTATTGAGAGCGTTTCTGCACAGCGGCCAAGTAGGAGTGGAGGTTCTTCCGGAGGTGGTAGATCTGCTTCGATAAGCCCATCAAGAGGCGGTGGTTCTATTTCCAGACAACCATCTATGCATGCGCCAAGTAGAGGTAGTTATGCACCGAGTAATGGCGGTCGTCCACCAAGACCTAATTACAGTTATAACAGACCAGGTTATCGCCCAGGTTCAGCATATGGTAGGCCAGGTTATGGTTATCGCCCGGGTTATGGAAGGCCTTATTACAGACCGTATTATAGCTATTACAATTTTTACAGGCCATTTTTAGGTTTTAGGATTGGCGTATTGCCTTATGGCTATTATCCGTTTTATTATGGCGCCAACCAGTTCTATTATTCTGGCGGATTGTTCTATCAACAAAACAACAGTCAATACGAAGTGGTAACCCCACCAGTTGGTGCTGAGGTGCCGAATTTACCATCGGATGCTAATCTGGTTACCATTAATGGTGTTGATTATTACGAATACAAAGGCGTTTATTATACCCAAAAAGAAAATGCTGATGGTAAAACTGTATATGTGGTTGCTGGAAAAGACGGTATTTTAAACACAACGGATGGTCCGGTTGATACGCATAATATAGGCGATATAATTAATCAACTACCAGAAGGATGCAGAGAAGTAACCATTAAAAACGAAAAGTATTTTGTTTCGCCTGATGATGTTTATTATGAAGAAATAGTAGATGGAACAAATATTACTTACCGTGTAATTGGTAAGTTATTTTAATCTGAGTTTTATCAGTGTCAGATGGTAACATCTGACACCACTTATAATTCCAGTAAATGTGCAGTTGGATGTTACCATCCGACTGTTTTTGTTTTATATCCGAAAGAAATTAAATGGATAGTGTCAGATGATAACATCTGACACCACCGGAAAAAGTAGCTTTCTTAATATTCTCAATCTCTTAAGATAGACTTTTTGCAGCAAAAAATCCATATTTTTACGGCCTAAACATTTCGATTTGAAACCTGTATCGCAGTTCTTCTTTGTTTATTCGGTTCTTACCATTGTGCTCTCATCTTGTTCTACAACTAAGTATGCTGCGGTTAAGCAAAATGAAACCAGTATTTCGTCTGTAAAGTTTTTGGATGAATACATTATGCCCTTAAATCCAATTTTCCAAAATACAGTTGTTGGTGGTTTGTCGGGGATTGATTACGATGTAAAGCAAAACCAGTATTACATGATCAGTGATGATCCATCACAACATAGTCCGGCGAGGATTTATACCGCAAAGATTGATATCAAAGAAAATAAGATCGATACCGTTCGGGTAACTGGTGTTACTTATATCTTACAGGCAAACGGAAAACCATACCCTAAATACGGAACTGATAAAAGGGTAAAACCTGATGGCGAATCGGTTCGTTATAACCCCTTAACCCAACAATGGATTTGGAGCAGTGAGGGAGAAAGGTTGTTTAAAGATGGGGATACGACGATAGTTCAGCCGAGCTTAACCTTTATTTCTACAGATGGAAAGTTTCTGGACACCATTCCAATGCCTAAAGGCTTTCATTTTACAAAGACCGAAAGTGGGCCTCGCAAAAATGCTTTATTTGAAGGTTTAACTTATGCCGATCAGTACAAAACATTGTATGCCAGTTTAGAAGAACCACTTTATCAGGATGGACCTCAGGCTGCTTTTGAATATGATAAAGCCTTAACGCGGATTTTAAAATTTGATGTAGCTACTAAAAAGAATATTACCCAATATGCTTATAATCTGGGTGCAATGCCGGTTAAACCTACCGTTGAAAACGATTGGAATGTAAATGGAATTTCTGAAATACTAGCCATTAATAATCATACGCTTTTGGTAATGGAAAGAGCCTGGGCAAAAGGCCACGATGATCATACCTTTTTAAAACTTTACCTGGTTGATTTACGGAGTGCTGAAAATGAAATCGAAAATAACTCTTTTGTGCAAAATCCTCCTCGGCCATTAACCAAAAAATTGCTTTTTGATTTTGATTCCTTAAAGCGACACATCGATAATTTTGAAGGTGTAACATTTGGACCAAAATTACCAAATGGACACCAATCATTAATTTTTTGTGTTGATAATAATTTCGGTAAATCTCAGGCACAGCAATTTTTCTTATTTGAGATCATTCCATAATCATCATTCCTGTTAAAAATTTATAATGAGTAAAATAAAAGCAATACTATTCGATTTAGATGGTACATTAATTGATTCTGAGAAGTTTCATTTCGATTGTTGGAATAAGTTTTTGTGTGAATACGAAGTTGCGCTGGATTTTAAGGATTGGTTAACAAATTACGCTGGAATACCCTTGCCCAAAAATGCAAAGACTATAATAGACAGGTATAAAATTGAAGAAGAGTTAGAAGGCTTCATTAACAGAAGAGAAAAGATAACTTTTGATGGTTTTAGAACAACAGATATTCAGTTAATGCCCTTTGCATTAGAATTTATCAAGTTTGCCTACGAAAAAGGACTTACCCTGGCTGTGGTTACGGCTAGTCCGAAAATTGATGTTGAAGCCGTTTTTGAGCGTAATGGTCTGGCTAAGTATTTCAGTTTATTTATTACCAGAACAGATGTAAGTAAATCTAAGCCTGATCCCGAAAGTTATAATCTTTGTGTAGCGCGATTGGGTTTTGAAAAAGATGAGTGCCTTGTTTTTGAAGATACTTTAAATGGGGTTAAATCTGCTCTGGCTGCGGGCATAACCTGTTACGCCATTCAGAGCAATGTACGGGCACATCAAAAACTAAAAATAGCTGACGAATTGTTCCTCAGCTTTGCGAATGCCAAAGAGTTTATGCTGCAAAAGGAATTGATTTAGTTCTTGAAAATTAACTAGCTTAGTATAAAGCAATAGAACGTTGTATGGTAAAAAAAGGATTATGGATTTTATTTGCAACCTTCGCATTGCTGATTGGACTCTACCCAGCGATTTACTTTTTGATGGATAGGAAATTTGGGTTGTTAAATTCAAAGTCGGTTGACTTGTTGACCAATACTTTCTGGAACATTGGTTTTTATATGCATATCATTTTCGGAGGAATCGCTTTATTTATCGGTTGGACACAATTTAGTCCGAAAATGAGAAATAGGCGTATGGCACTTCACCGAAAACTGGGTAAAGTTTATGTGGTCGCTGTACTGCTTAGCGCACTAGCGGGTATTTATATTGGCTTTTTTGCAACAGGAGGATGGGTTTCTTCAGCTGGATTTATTTGTTTAGGCATCGTTTGGCTTTACACTACTTTAAAGGCTTATTTACACATCAAAAGCGCAGAAATTGAAAAACATCAAAAAATGATGGTTTATAGTTATGCAGCTTGTTTTGCTGCTGTGACATTGAGGATTTGGCTACCACTTTTGACAATGGTTTATGGCGATTTTTCAAAAGCCTACCTGGTTGTTGCCTGGTTATGCTGGATTCCTAATCTGATTGTTGCCTATTTAATCACCAGAAGAACCGCTAATCAATAAGTTATTTTGACGCTCCATCCTCTGCAATAATTTAGTTTATGATGTCAGCCCAGGAAATTTTAGCTAGTGTCGGATCTTTTTCATCTCACGACCTGCTTCTTTTTGAAGAATATAGTGTCAGAAAGTCGTTCCGTAAAAACGACGTGCTCTTGCATCTTGGCGAAATTTGTCAATCTGTTTATTTCATTTTATCGGGATCTTTTTTTCAATTTCATTCTAACGATACCGCGGAAACAATTATTGATCTGCATTTACCAAAAGAGTGGATGTACAATCATTCAAGTCTGATAGCGCAAAAACCTTCCGATACAACGATCAAGGCCTTTGAGAAATCTGAAGTGCTGGAGCTTAGTTTAACTAATTTACATCAGTTAATTGCCAAATCACAGTCCTTTTTAAGCCTAGGTAGAATTTTTGACCAGCCCAATAACAGGACATATTTATTTGATCGTTCGTTAAACCCAGTTGAAAAATATAATTATATTAAAAATGCCAAACCGCTCATTGTACAGGTTTTTCCGGTCAAAATGATTGCTTCATACCTTAAAATTGCCCCTGAAACATTGAGTAGGGTAAGGGCAAATCAATGAATTTCCTGATCTGGATCAAGCGCAGCTTTTCGGAAAAATACCGATTTTTGAAATAAAAAAATATGCTAACAGATATTAATCCAAAACTTCCCATGCGTGATAAAGCAATCACCAGAGATTTTTATGTAAATAAATTAGGCTTTAAAGACATTGGAAGTGCCGATTTTAAAGATTACCTGATGGTACAAAAAGACCAGGTTCAGATTCACTTTTTTCTGTTCGAAACACTAGATCCGAAAGAAAACTACGGCCAGGTTTATATCCGTACAAACGATATTGATGGGCTGTACAAATCTATGCTCGAAACTAAACAAGGCATTCATCCCAATGGAAGCTTACAAACAAAACCATGGGGGCAGAAAGAATTCGCGATGCTTGATCCGGATAATAATTTACTTACCTTCGGACAGGGGGTTTAAGAAGGGGCATTAATTCATTGGTCAATTTTTATGGCTCATTGTTAAGCGTTGATTGTTAACAGCGTAATCTACTCCAAGCCCCAAACTCCAGTTCCAAATTAAATTAGCAACTGTTCGGTAGCGATATTGATCAATTCGATAGAATTTTTAACATCTAGTTTCTGCATCATATTACGGCGGTGCGTTTCTACTGTTAGCGGACTTAGAAAAAGTTCATCGGCTATGCCTGCGGTCGTTTTTCCCTGTGCAATTAACTGAAGGATCTGTTTTTCGCGCTTGGTAAATTTTGGCCGCCGTTTTAAATCATTTACTGAAGGCTTGGCAATAATTTCTATAACTTCTCTGCTAAAGGCCAATTCTCCTCTAAGTGCAGTTTCAATGCCGTTTTTTAATTCCTCTACTGAGGCATTTTTTAAAATGTAACCACTCGCCCCATTTTGCAAAATCTGCATAATTATGCTTCTTTCGGTATGGTTGCTAATGGCAATCACGACCGTTTTGGGCGATAATTTTTTAACCTGTGCGCATAGTTCAATTCCATTACCATCAGGTAACATAATATCAAGCAGTACAATATCTATTTCGTGGTTATTTAAAAAGGAAATTAATGCGCTGCCTGACTGGAAACTGCCCACTACATGCATATTTTCGAGGTTGTTGATTAAGGAAACGATTCCTTGTATGACGATCGGATGGTCATCAACAACAGCTAATTTAATGACGTTACTCATAACTGATTGGAATTTCGATATTTATAGTTGTACCATTGCCAGGGTGCGAATCGATTTCGAAAGTGCCTTTAAGATAGGCTATCCTATTTTTAATGTTTTCTATTCCTAATCCTTTTTTATAGGTTGAGGTATCAAAACCAATTCCATCATCCTCAACCGTGATATAAAACCGTTTTTTATTTTCACTGCACTGTAAAACTACTTCAGAAGCTTGAGCATGTTTTAGTGTATTGGTGAGTATTTCCTGTACAACCCTATAAATGATTATCTGTTCTTCAAGTGCAATATGTTTAGAGATATTGAGTGCTTGAAAATCGATATGCATATGCTTGCTCATCGCCGATTCTGCCAGGTCTTTTAATGCCGTTTCCAATCCGAATTTTAATAACGTTTGTGGCATCATATTCCGGGCAATGTGCCTTAATTCGGTAACTGAATTATCCAGCTGATTAACGATTCTTTGTAGTTCTACATCATGCAATTGCATATCCCTGTGTTTTGCCCAGTTGGATAAATTAATTTTTAAACCTGATAACATTCCCCCTAAACCATCGTGTAAGTCCTGCGCTACCCTGTTTCTTTCTTTTTCTTCGGCATTGAGCATGGCTTTGCTAATTTCCAATTGCTGTTTTTGTTGTAATTCGGCCACTTTCTGCTTATAATTTATTGTTCTTTGCTCTGCAAGTTTTTTATAACCTCTAAAATAAAAGTATAACAGGATAACACTGATTAAAAGAAAGAATGATGCCGCGATTAATAGAATATTTGTTGTTTTATTGTTCTTAATAATTAATGCATTTTGTTTCTTTTCTGTATTTAAACTGGCTATTTTTTTCTGGTTCTCTGCATTTTTATATTTAATTTCCAGTGCATTAATATCTGCTTTTAGTTTACTCTCATTTAGGCTGTCACTCAGTACTTTGCTCTTATTTATCCAATTATAAGCCTCTTTTATATCACCATTGGCATAGTTTACTTCTGCAAGCGCTTCGGTCATTTTGAGCTTATTTGTTGCTAATGTATTTATTTCTGGCTGATTGATAATTTGAAGCAATGTTTTTTTAGCCATGACAATATTTTTCTGTTTAAAAAGGATCCTGTATTTTTCAAATATTACTTCCTGCAAAGAATAATTGTCATTTAGCTTTTCGGCCAGTTTAATGGCCCTATCCGCATCAACCAGTGCAAGCGAAAGTTGTTTGGTGTCAATAAAATAACGCGTTGTACTTTTGTAATAGTCGAGCCAAAATACTGCCATCGGATAGCCTGTAGCCACATGGTTTGATTTATCAAGTATGGTTTTGGCAAGATCGAGGTGTTTTTTGGTGAGGCTATAATTTTTTAGGTGATAATGGTTTCCTGCAGTTGTGAGGTACGCATTAACCAGCAGATAATATTTATCAGGAGATGTGTCTTTTAATGCATTTAGGCCTTGTTGCAGGTATGGTGTTGCTTTTTCGTATTGGCCAAGGTTTGTAAATACCGTTCCGATTGAGATGTATTCGGTGCCTAAAAAATCTTTGTCTCCAGCTTTTTTAGAAAGTGGTAAAACGCGGTTAATCAGTATATCGAGCGTTGTTTTAAGATCGTCTTTATGCTGTTGAATTAAGGCATAGTTATGCCACACCGTCGACCTTAACCGATAAACGCCCTTTGTGTTAAACTTGCTCAATAACGAATCTGTGTGGATGAGTAGTTTTTCAGCCTTTGTATAATTCCGGTCCAGGTAGATCAAAGCTTCATACCAATATGATCTGGCCACAAGCAAAGGATACTTTTTGCTCCAGGTTCTTGCCCTGTTCAAATATATTACTGCTTTGGTACTATCATGATCTACCCAGAAATCAGTTAGTTTAAAACCCGCCTCCGCTTTAATACTATCGCGCGAGCCACTGCTTAAGATGCGATTTAAGCTATCCGTATATTTTTGGTCGGCCGTTTGCAGCTGCGCCAGGCTATTCAGCGAATAGAAAATCAGTAACGCCAGAAAGATGATATAATTTCTCATTAAACTAAAAATGCACGCTTTATTTATCAACCAGAAATTAAACCAGTAATATACCTGAAATCAGGTAGAAAAAAATGGTATAATCTGGTTATTGCAGGGCAAAGTGCTCATTTGTTAATTTGTAGTTCTATTTTTTAAATCTAATTATGAAAAACATCAAAATTAAAACATTTGTACTTTCTTTTTTTGCCTTAGTGTTGTTTACAGGTTTAATGTCGTGTAAAAAAGATGAAGGCGAGTCGCCGTCAAAATCTTCACACAAGGTGGTTTTTAAACTCGAAGCATCAGCAGGTAGCAACATTAGCACTGTGGTTTACGGCTACGATTCGCAGATTACCACGGCAACAAGCCTTAGCGGAACTACCTGGACAAGTCAGGAAATTACAGTGCCAGCAGGAACCATTTCTATAAACATTGCCGCAAGTGCGACAGGTGCCAATGCAAATTCTACGCTAAAAGCGCAGATTTATGTTGATGGAGAATTAAAAAGAGAAGGCACATCTAGCGGTGCAATCTTAAGCGCATCAGCATCGTTAGGATTGTAGTTGGTTCATTAATTCACTCGTCATTAGTTTATTTATAATGGCATTTGGGGTTCATTAGTCCATTAGGTTTGTTTGGGTTAGATCAAAACATTTTATAGTCTTAAAGTAAAATGTTTTCATACGCTCATCAACCTATGGACTTTTGAACTTTTATGAATTATCCTATTGAGCCTCAATATTGAACCATAAGCTATTGCTATAGGCCAATAACTTATAAACCAATGACTAAGAAACCGATTTCTATTGCACGATGGACTTTCAGCTTTCCGCCTTTTTTCCCTACATTTGGCTAATCAAAATTCTCAAAAAATTATGCAATACGATGTCGTTGTTATCGGTTCAGGGCCGGGCGGTTATGTAGGCGCAATCCGTTGTGCTCAGTTAGGTTTAAAAACTGCAGTTGTTGAAAAATATAAAACTTTTGGAGGCACTTGCTTAAATGTAGGTTGTATTCCATCTAAGGCTTTGTTAGATTCTTCAGAGCATTTTCACAACGCTGCTCACACATTCACTACCCACGGTATCAACTTAAAAGATTTAAAGGTTGATATGAAACAAATGATCGCCCGTAAAGACGATGTTGTTGCCCAAAATACAGCAGGCATCACTTATTTGTTCAAGAAAAATAAAATCGATTCTTTCGAAGGTGTAGGTTCTTTTGTTGATAAAAATACCATTCTGGTAACTAAAGCCGATGGTTCTACAGAAACCCTATCTGCTAAAAACGTAATTATTGCTACGGGTTCTAAACCAACAGCTTTACCGTTCTTACCAATCGATAAAAAACGCATTATAACTTCAACCGAAGCTTTAAATATTAAAGAAGTGCCAAAAACGATGGTGGTAATCGGCGGTGGTGTAATCGGTTTAGAGTTAGGTTCGGTATACGCCCGTTTAGGTACAAAAGTATCTGTTGTTGAGTTTTTACCATCTATCATCGGTACTATGGATGCTGGTTTGGGTAAAGAACTTCAGCGTGTGTTAAAGAAAACTTTAGGCATGGAGTTTTACATGGGCCACAAAGTAACCGGCGCTGCCACAAAAGGTAAAACGGTAACTGTTACGGCTGATACCCCTAAGGGCGAATCCATTTCTTTAGAAGCCGATTATTGTATCGTTGCTGTTGGTCGTACGGCTTATAGCGAAGGTTTAGGTTTAGATAAAATCGGTATCACTGTTGAAGAAAGAGGTAAAAAAATTCCGGTTAACGAACATTTAGAAACTTCGGTTAAAGGTGTTTATGCTATTGGCGATGTAATTACCGGCGCCATGTTGGCTCACAAAGCAGAAGATGAAGGTACTTATGTTGCCGAAACAATTGCCGGTCAGAAACCACATATCAATTATAACTTAATTCCTGGTGTAGTTTATACCTGGCCAGAGGTTGCTTCTGTAGGTTTAACCGAGGAGCAGTTAAAGGAAAAAGGTGTTAAATATAAAGCAGGTTCATTCCCTTTCAAAGCCAGCGGACGTGCAAAAGCGAGTATGGATACCGATGGTTTCATTAAAGTTTTGGCCGATGCCACTACTGATGAAGTTTTAGGTGTACACATGATTGGCCCACGTGCAGCAGATATGATTGCAGAAGCAGTTATTGCAATGGAATTCCGTGCATCTGCAGAAGATATTGCACGTACCTGCCATGCCCACCCAACCTATACAGAAGCCTTAAAAGAAGCAGCACTTGCCGCAACTGATAATAGAGCCATACATATTTAATCGATCGATGTTACTGTCGATTAATTAATTTAATATTTTGGGCATGTCCCAAGCTGCGCAAGGGTCGGGCTATACGTTTCAATCTTTTGTTGTGCTTTCAGCTAACAACAAAAGGATTTACACTGCTATCCCTCATGCAAAAACCTAAAGCCGATAAGAAATTGTCGGCTTTTTTAATTTTAGAGTTGTCAACTTTCTAACAAGTTGATTATTAAAGTTGACAACTCTTCGAAAAATACTTCTTCCCCTTCAGTCTTTATATTTTCTTAATGAAATGATAACAAACAACACCTAAAATTAGCGTTATGTGCGGCTATTTTTGCGGTTCAGATATTAAAAAACCATGAACTGTAAAAAACTATTTGGTGCAATCCTTATTGCTTCATTGGCATTTACTGCCTGCAAAAAAGATCCAACTGACGATCCGATTGTAGATCCCCCTGTTGAAGCGATCGTTCCTGAAAAAATCGACAGTTTTAAAGAAACCGCTTCTATTGATTTAGGTGGAGAATTTGCTTCAGAAATTTCGGCTTACGATCCCTTAACCAAGCAATTATTTGTGGTGAGTAACGATGGCGGAACCAAGGTTGATGTAGTTGATATGAGTAAATACCCAACCGTTACAAAATTAAAAACCTTATTATACCCAAATAACGCTGGTATTAATAGCGTGGCCGTAAGTAATGGTTTATTAGCAATCGCTTTAGATGGTGCAGATAAGCAGGGAAATGGTGATGTAGTGGTATTAAAAACATCAACTTTAGAAGAGGTTAAAAAAATAACGGTTGGTGCCATGCCCGATATGGTAACTTTCAGCCCCGATGGAAATTACATTTTATCGGCTAACGAAGGTGAACCAAATCTTGCCTATACCGTTGATCCTAAAGGAACCATTTCGATCATCAACATCAAAGACAACTATGCTGTAAAAACATTAGATTTCGCCGCTTTTGAATCGCAAAAAGCAACTTTGCTTGCAGGTGGTTTCAGGATTTATGGTTTAAATGCAAGTTTTACACAAGATATCGAACCAGAATATATTGCAGTAAGCGCTGATTCTAAAAAAGCATACGTTACTCTACAGGAGAACAATGGCGTTGCCGAAATAGATATCGTTGGTGGAAGCATTACCAAAATCAATCCCTTAGGCACTAGAGACATCAGCCTGACCGATAATGCCTTTGATGTAAGCGATAAAGACAGTAAAAAAGTTTTAGGTACATGGCCAATCAAGGCTTTTTACCTGCCAGATGCAATCTCATATTTTACTGCTGGCGGTACTGCCTATCTGGCCTTGGCCAATGAAGGCGATACCAGGCAGGATTATACACCAAAAGATGCAAAAGAAGAGGTGCGCGTAAAAGATCTTGTATTAGATGCAGCTAAATTCCCGAACGCTGCAACCTTACAGTTAGACGCTAATTTAGGAAGGCTTACGGTAACAAATACTGTTGGTTATACCTTAGTTGGTACTAATAAAGTATATCAGGAATTATACTCAACAGGTGGAAGAAGTGTGAGCATCCTTAATGCAAATACTGGAGCTTTGGTAGCCAACATTGGTAAAGATTTAGAACAGCATGTAATTGATGCAGGTAAATACGATGATGATCGGTCTGACAATAAAGGTGTAGAGGTTGAAAGTGTAACCGTTGCACAGGTAAATGGGCAAACCTTAGCTTTTATTGGTATGGAACGTGCAGATATGATTGCTGTTTATGATGTAACTATACCAGCCTCACCAAAATTTGTTCAACTATTCTCTACGGGCGATGCCCCTGAAGGTTTACTGTTTGTTAAGCCAAAAGATAGCCCTAACGGAAGAAGTTTGTTGATTGTTTCAAACGAGGGAGATGGTACCGTTCGGTTCTATCAGCCCGATAAAATATAGTCTCTCTATCCCTTTATTAATTATTATGTTTAGCCCCGGTGTAAAATCGGGGTTTTTGTTTTTTGAGTTGCCAACTTTAATGGGCTTCTCGCTATTAAGTTGACAACTCTTCTTATATAATTCCTTTATATAAACGAAGAATAAAAAAAGCCCTATATTGCGCTACAAAATAAAACTTTAGGGGTGCCTTCAAATAAGTTGGCTGAGAACATACCCATTTTGAGGTTAAAGGTAGAAGGTAAAAAGGTAGAGGGTGATTCCTTCAGCCTTAAAACCCTCCAACCATCAACCTCAAATGAACCTGATCCGGATAATGCCGGCGTAGGAAATTAGTTTGTCTGCAAAAATTGCGCAAAATGCATACTGCATTTGAAGACTCCTGAAGTTGTACAACAAAATGAAGTCTTTAAGCAATGAATTATATTAATGTATTAACAATAGCCGGCTCAGATAGTGGAGGTGGTGCGGGCATCCAGGCCGATTTAAAAACCTTTTCTGCTTTGGGCTGTTTTGGCACCTCGGTAATCACAGCTGTAACGGCACAAAATACAATGGGTGTGCGGTCGGTGCATGGCATCCCGGCAGAAATGATTAAAGATCAGTTACAGGCAGTATTGGGAGATATAGCGCCAGTAGCCATTAAAATCGGCATGATCAACCGTGCTGAAGTAGTGCAGGTAATCGAAAAGGAATTAAAAAACTATAATCAAGATGTTCCCGTTATTTTAGATCCTGTTATGGTGGCCACCAGTGGCGATCGGTTAATCGAAGCTGATACCGTTACCCAGTTAGTTGAAAAATTATTCCCCTTGGTGACATTGGTTACCCCAAATATAGACGAGGCCATTATCCTTTCAGGGCAGGAGATCCATAATCTCGATGGCATGATTGCGGCGGGTAGAAAAATCATTAAAAAGGGTGCAAAAGCCGTTTTAATAAAAGGCGGACATTTAATCGGCCCAATCATTTACGATGTTTTTATCTCAGGAAACGATGCACCTGTTATATTGGAAAGTGCTTTTATTTCTTCTAAAAATCTACATGGAACAGGTTGTACACTTTCTTCGGCCATCGCTGCCGAAATGGCTAAGGGTAACGCTTTGCTTATCGCAATTAAAAGTGCAAAAAACTATATTAGTCAAGCGTTACAAGCTGGTAGCGAGGCAAAAACTGGCAAGGGCAATGGGCCATTAAACCACTTTTTCGAACCTTTAAAACTAATTGTACAATGAAGTGGAGTGCACAGGCCTGGGAAAGGGTTAAACCCATTTATGGCAAAATTTTAGCAATGCCTTTTAACACTGAATTGGGCAACGGCACTTTGCCAATAGAAAAATTTATCTTTTATTTGGCACAAGATGCCTACTACCTTTTGGAGTTTGGCAGAACCTTAAGTAACATTAGTAGCCGCATGCAGGATGCAGATTTGGTGATGGCCTTTGCCGGGTTTTCTACAGGTGCAATTTTCGCTGAGCGTAGTTTACATGAAAGTTATTTTGTAGAATTTGGTTTAGCTAGCGAGGTGCGACCCACACCATCTACACTTTTGTATACCAATTATATTCTTAGTCAGGCTGCCTATGCCAATGTAGAAATTGCAGTAGCAGCTGTTTTACCATGTTTTTGGATTTATAAAGCCGTTGGCAATCATATTTTTGCACAACAAGATGGCGATGAAAATCCTTACAAAAGGTGGATCGATATGTATGCAGGCGTTGAGTTTGCTGCTGCAGTAGAAAAAGCGATCGATATTACCGATCAACTGGCAGCCCAGTCAAATATAGCAACCCAACAAAAAATGCTGGATGCTTTCGAAATGGCAACCCGTTTAGAATGGATGTTCTGGGATAGTGCTTATGAACTGGAAAAATGGAAAGTTTAATATTTTAACCCTGTGTGCTCTAAATTCTTTGATAAAATGTTAAAAACTTGTCGGTATTTCCAATAGATTTAAAGAACTTTGCAATTCAATCTATAATTTAAAACATCATTTTGGAAGAAAGTACGCAAGAACAGGGAATTTTAAGTAAACAAGAAGATAAACCTGTATTAGCGCAAAGCTCTCCGAAACAAGTACGATTTGCAATATCTGCCTTTTATTTTATGCAAGGGGTGTGCTTTGCGAGTTGGGCCAGTAGGATTCCAACTTTTAAAGCTTCTATGGGCCTAAACGATGCAGAATTAGGCTCTATTCTCTTTGCATTACCTGCGGGGCAGATTATAACAATGTTTTTTTCGGCGAAATTGACCACTCATTTTGGCAGTAAGAAAATGCTAAGGGCAACTGCGCCACTTTATGCAATTGCATTAACTTTTTTAGCACTAGCCACAACTGGTTGGCAGTTGGCTGCTTTTTTGGTGCTGTTTGGTATAACCGGAAACCTTTGTAATATCGCTTTAAATACTCAAGGGGTCGCAGGTGAAAATTATTACGGCAAACCCATTATGAGTTCTTTCCATGGGGCTTGGAGTATTGGTAATTTAACGGGAGCTTTAATTGCCCTGGGGCTGGTTAACCTAAAATTAGGCATGTACACCCATTTTTGGATCATTGCACTGATATCCTTAAGCAATGTTGCGCTTAACGGGAAAAAGTTGCTTAACTATAATAAACCTGATGCCGTGATGGAAAAGGCAAAGTTTTTCACCATGCCTCAAGGTATTTTAGTGTTGCTAGGCGTTATCGCCTTTTGCAGTATGGCCACCGAAGGTACCATGTTCGATTGGAGTGCCATTTATTTTGAAGATGTGGTGAAATTGCCTCATAATAAAGCGATTATTGGTTATGCATCGTTCATGTTTATGATGGCCAGCGGAAGGTTTTTAGGGGTGTTTTTAATCGGTAAATTCGGGCGGAAAAACCTTCTTCAGATCAGTGGTGCCATTATATCGATAGGGATGGCGCTTGCCGTAATATTTCCAAACCTAATTGTTGCTATTTTTGGTTTTATGCTTATCGGCTTGGGCGTTTCGAGTATTGTACCAATGGTATATAGCATAGCTGGTAACAATAAAAAAGTACCCGCTGGTAAAGCCATAACCATGGTTTCGAGTATCGGTTATTTTGCCTTTTTGTTTGGCCCACCATTAATTGGTTATATTTCGCAACTGTCCAGCCTGCGTTATTCTTTTGCAATCATTTCTGTGTTCGGTTTGCTGATTACTTTTCTGATCACAAAAATAAAAGCAATAAACTAATATTAGGGATTAACTTAACTGTTAGAAATATTTTTATCATTTGGAGCGCAAGGCCCTGCAAAACAGTAAATGTCTTCCCGTTTTACGCTTATACGCTTTGCTTCCTCGTACCTCGTTGCTGCAGGGTAACGCTTCAACCGGGGCTAGTTGGCCACGACAGCATTTCATTTGTCGGGTTGCAAGGTGCACCAGCCTTTGTTCCTAAACCCGATTGCAATGAAAAGCCCATAGCGTAGCGAGGACTTGTAGTGGAAAGCGGGACTGTTGTCCTCCAAGAACCACAGGCCAATCATTTCCTAATTTTAAAACCATTATTTCATTTGGAGCACGCTACCTGTACATAAATATCAAATTTAGTAAGGGCAGCTATGAAAATGCTTAATAATCTACTCTTTCTTCACCAATCCATGTTCTTTTAAGGCGGCAATAGCGAGCTCAATTAATCTTAAATTTTCGTCCAGATGCCCGTGTTGTACCTCAACATTAATATAAGGAATATTATTTTGCATGGCATAAACCGAAAGCGAGCCATCATTAGAAACAAATTTAGATTGAAGAATTACGTTCACATTGGCCTTTTTTAAGCTGCTGAACAACCTTGCTTCGGTTACGTAAACAAGATCATCGCCATCCATCTGAAAGTTGATGTAAACCGAATCGGCAGTGCTGGCTAAATCGTAACCTGGTAAATAAGAAGAAATGCCAAAACCACCATCGGCATTGTTATGCAAGGTTAAAAAATAACCTGTGGCTTTTGGATCGTAAAAATCGACAATTTGTTTGCCTGCATTAAGTATTGCTTTTTCAACTTCGTTAGAGCTGAAAAAGTCTTTTTTTAACCTTGTTTTTACACCTACCTCGGTATAAATGGCATTGGGGTCTATACGATATTGATCATCCATATAGGTGAAATAATAATCTCTTACACCGCCATATTGACTGTCGATGAGCTCGCCACCGCTCCAGCGGATATAATCAAAACCTGCTTTTACGCCAGTATCTTCATTATCATGTACAACTAAAAATTTAATGCCATTAGGTTTATAACTGTATTTTACCAGCGTGATATCTAAGTTTGAAACCTTAACGAAGCTCGAATCAGTAGTCATCGCCGGGAAAACAGGCGGGTGTTGGGCATTAACCAGAAGGGTAGAACAGATCAGGAACAGACTTAGAATGAGTTTAAACATAATCCCTAATATACAATGTTGCTACATAATTTGTTTGAAGACAACATTGTATAATTATCTGGGCATCAAAATTTCTAAATGCAGCAAGTGAAAAATAAAATGGTTCGTAGCGCACACAATTATGGCGAAGGTATTGGGTTGGCAAAATTGATGGGCGACTCATTAGGCATAATTTTCCATGCCTCCGCGTTCCGTGACAAAAAAGAAATGGTTCGCGCGGACACGAACCATGGCTGCGGATTGGGGTACCCGTTTGCGGACAAATTTTCCGTGTTTTCTGTGCTTCCGTTGCTAAAACAAAATCCACAAAAAAGCCCCGATTTTGGGATCGGGGCTAAATTGATTGTTAATCTGGATGTTTATTAATGTCCGTGATCTAAATCGTATTCGTTTACATCTTTGTGTTTGTATGGTTCTACCATTAACTCATCGATTGTTTTTCCTTTTTTGTTAAAGCCTAAACGTTCTAACATTCTGTCGAATATTAAGTATACTACTGGCACCACAATTAAGGTTAAGAATAACGAACTGGTTAATCCACCAACAATAACCCAGGCCAAACCATTTTTCCATTCGGCACCTGCACCGCTTGCCAATGCAATTGGAAGCATACCAAATACCATGGCGATGGTGGTCATTAAAATTGGACGTAAACGTGCGTGGTTGGCCAATACAAGCGCTTCTTTAGTCTCTTTACCTTCAGCTTTTAAGTGGTTGGTAAAATCGACCAGGATAATCGCGTTTTTCGCTACCAGACCCATTAACATAATCAAACCTAAAATGGTGAAGATACCGATTGAGTTATTGGTTAAAGCTAAAGCTAACAATGCTCCGATTACCGCTAAAGGCAGCGAAAACATTACCACTAACGGATAGATAAAACTATCGTAAAGCGCAACCATAATCAGGTAAACCAAAATAATCGAAGCCAATAAAGCGATACCCAAAGTACCAAAACCTTCGCTCTGATTTTCCTGATCACCCGCCCAGCTATAACTTACGCCAATTGGGGCTTTCAGTTTGCCGTTTTTTTGCAGCTCTTCCAGTTTCGCCTGGAACTCAGCAACTACGGTTCCTGTTGGTCTACCGATTGACTGTGCCTTAACTGATACTGAAGTAGATTTGTTTAAACGCTCCAACTGACTCGGACCTGAACCTTCTGTAATGGTTGCAAACTGTGATAACTTGATCTGTTTACCATCGCTGTTTACAAAAATCAGGTTACGCACGTCATCAATATTCTGGCGATTGAAGTTTTGATACTGAATATTGATATCGTACTCGTATTCACCTTTACGGTATTTACCGTCGGTATTACCCGCAAAAGCAGTCTGCATGGTTGAGCCTACAGTTTGTAAAGTTAAGCCAACGGCCGACATCTTATCGCGGTCTACCTGAACGTTAATCTCAGGCGTTCCTTTTTCTACTGATAATTTAATCTCTGTAGCTCCAGGGATAGCCGCAAGCACTTTTTGAGCACCTTCAGCATACTTCAAAGCACTATCTAAATCAGAACCCATTACCACCAATTGGATCGGTGCGTTTTCTGCAATACCCAAAATACTGATCGGAACGGTTTTAACTTTTGCTCCAATTAATTCTTTAGCCAGTGCACGGCTCATTTTAGTGGCAAAAATATCTGAAGAAACACCTTTACGCTCATCGCGTTCAACCAGCTTAACATTAATCTCCGATTTATAGGCTGTAGCCTGTGTACCACCGAAATCACCGGTCGATTGTCCAACTGTAGTAATTAACTGTGTAATTTCTGGTTGTTTATCCAAGAAAGCCTCAGCTTTTTGTGTTAAAAAGTTGGTTTGCTCTAAAGAAGCATCTTTTGGTAACTCTAACTGCACCAGGAACTCACCCTTATCTGATTTAGGGAAGAATTCCGATCCGATAAAACCACCTACCAGTAAACCGCATGAACTTAAGAACATCACCACAACCATAACTAATGTTAAAGCTTTATGGTTTAACGACCATGTTAAAATGCTGGTAATCCAAAGGGTAAATTTCTTTAACTGTTTCTCGAACCAAAGAATGAAACGGCCAAATAGGTTTTTACCTTCAATACGTTCTAACTTACCAAAACGAGAGAAGATAAGTGGTACAATGGTAAATGAAGCTACTAACGAAAGTAACGTTGCGATAATTACCACAATACAGAACTGACGTAAGATGTTCGATACCAAACCCGTACTTACTGCAATCGGGAAGAACACTACCACAATTACGAAAGTGATCGATACTACGGTAAAACCAATCTCTCTTGTTGCATCAGATGCTGCTCTTACTTTGTTCTTACCCATCTCCATGTGTCGCTGGATATTTTCCAGTACCACAATCGCATCATCCACCAGGATACCTACCACGAGTGACAGACCTAGTAACGACATTAAGTTTAAGGTAAAACCGAACAAGCTGATCCCGATAAACGTAGCGATTAATGAAACCGGAATCGATACCATTACAATTAACGCGTTACGCAAACTGTGCAAGAAGAAAAGCATTACGAAAGCCACCAAAATAACCGCCAGGATTAAATCGTGGATTACTGCATCAGCTGATTCTAAGGTAAAGATCGAACTATCGTTAACAATTCTGATGTCTAATTTATTTGCTGCGTATTCAGTTTTAAGTTTTGCAATAATGGCATGTACACCTTTACTCACTTCTACCGCATTTGCATCACTTTGTTTAATGATCTGGATGGCGATAGATGCTTTACGATCGATACGTGCCAGTTTTTCAGTTTCTTTTTGCGAATCCTGAACGTCGGCAACATCACCTAAACGGATCTGTGCACCATCTTTAGTCGTTGTTAAAACCAGGTTTCTCAACTCTTCCATACTTCTGTATTTACCCGATAAACGGATCAATACATCCTGGTTTTGGGTTTTAACACTTCCTGTAGGGAAATCTAAGTTGGAACTTAAAATTAATTGCTGTACCTGCGGAACTGAAAGGTTGTAACCTTGTAATTTATCCGCATCTAACGATACCTGAATTTCGCGTTCCGAACCACCAACTAAGTTAACCTGTGCGATACCGCTCACCCTCGAAATTACCGGAGCAATACGTTTATCAATTAAATCGTAAAAGGTAATATCATCCATATTGGCTGATGCCGACATGGTAATTACCGGTAAATCATCCAAAGAGAATTTACTTAATGACGGCGTTTTTACATCCTCAGGCAGATCAGAAAGAATAGCATTTACCTTTCTTTGTGCATCATTTAAGGAAATATCGATGTTTGCCGCATCAGTTAAGGTGATGGTAACTGTAGATAAACTCTCAAACGATACAGAGTTGATTTTCTTGATGTTTTCCATTGATGATACCGCATCCTCAATCTTTTTGGTTACGGTATTTTCAACCTCATTTGGTGAAGCACCAGGGTAGATGGTTGAAATAGATACTACGTTGTTAGAGAATTTTGGAAGTAATTCATAACCCAACGAAAAGTAACTTAGTAGCCCAAGCAAAGTAAGTGCGGTAAATACCACAATAACCAGCGAAGGCCTTTTTATAGATATGTCTGTTATCTTCATTTTAATTAGTATTGCGTTTTGCGACTGGCGTATCGCGTTTTAAAGCCGAAAAATCCCCTCTAACTTATTTTACGATACTAACTGCTGTACCCTCAGTTAAGTTAATCTGCCCGCTGGTGATTACAGTTTCACCTTCTTTTAAGCCATCAAGAATTTCAACATTGTCTCCTAAAATACGGCCAGCTACTACATTACGGATTTTAGAGGTGTTGTTAGATTTATCCAATACAAAAACCTGATTGCTGCTTACACTACCTACAAATGAAGTACGTGGAATAAGAATGCTTGGCGCCTGTTTAGGGAACTTGAATATTGCAGTTCCGTACATACCGGCTTTTAAAGTGTTTTTGTGACTGTTCTCTACTTCAATTTCAATAGGGAAATTTAATGTTGCATCGGCTTTAGCAGCGATGAAAGTTACTTTTCCGGAGAAATTATCAGTTGGGAAAACCGAAGATTTGATCTCGATCTGATCGCCGATTTTAAGATTGGCAACCTGCGATTCGTTAACGTTTACTTTTAATTTCAATTTAGAAACATCAACCAGTTCGAACAATTGAGTGCCCTGGGTATTTACAAAAGCACCAACTTCGATGTATCTTTTGTTTACGATACCATTGATAGGCGATTTGATGTTGGCATCACTTAATCTTCTTTGTGAAGCCTGTAAACGCAGTTTTGCATTTTTTGTAGCCAATTTAGCTTGATCTAACTGTTGTTGCGTAACACCACCAGTTGAGAATGAGCTTTGGTATCTGGCCTCATCTCTTACTGCATTCTGGTAAGTGGCCTCAGCAGTTTCTCTGTCTGTATTGATAATTTCTGCATCAACGCGTGCCAAAACCTGGCCCTTGCTTACGCGGTCACCTTCATCAACATAGATAGCCGTAACACGACCTGCATTTTCTGATAAGAAGTTAAGTTCTTGTTTAGGGATAAAGTTTCCGTTTGCACTAAAATCTAAATTCACAGCTTTTCTCTCCACCTGAGCAACCCGAACGGCAACAGCGCCACCACCTTTAGCAATGAAAGCAGTTTTTTCTTCGTTCTTCTTTTTATTGTTGCTTAAAACATAAGCTATTGCACCAAGGGCAACAACAACTACGATAATTATGGTAATTACTCTTTTCATTTCTATTGTACTAGCGATTTAATATTCCCGTTTGATTTGATTAATTGTATTTCGGCTATTTTGTAATTCAATAAAGCCTGTGTATAGCTGTTCTGTGCCTCAGTAAGTGCATTTTCTGTATCCAGAAGATCGGTTAAAGAAGCTAAGCCATTGTTATAATTGTTTTGTGTGCTTTTGTAGATTTCCTGCGCCAAATCCGCATTTTTACGTTGCGATTTAATGGTATTGATGTTGTTTCGCAATTGGATTTTTGCATTCTCATAAGCCAGATTTAACGAGTTTACAGATTCTTTTCTGCTCTCTCGTGCTTTCTTAATATCCACATCTGCCTGGCGGATTTTTGAACGTGTTAAAAAACCATTGAAAATTGGCACTTTTAAAGTCAGACCAACGGCCGATGCGCCATATCCGATTGCAGCAGCATTAGACTTTAGGAAATCGAAACCATCACTTTGGCTCGAGTAGGTATAATTACCCGTTAAAGCCAATGATGGATAATATTCGGCAACGTATGCCTTTCTTTGCAGTGATAAAAGTTTATCCTGATTATCCAAAAGTTTAACCTCTGTTCTGTTTGCCAGATCGATAGAGTCTGTAAATACAGGTAAAGTAGTTACCTCTGTTAATTCAGTAAATGGTAAGCTGATCGGCGTAGAAACCGGCATACCCATCGAGAATTTTAACTGATTCTCCAATTGGGTAATGGCATTAATCACCTGCTCACGTTGTGTATTCAGATTAGTTAAGTTTACATTGATCCTGTCAACATCGATTTTTCTGGCTAAACCATTTTTAAACTGGTTGGAAACAATTTTTTCTACAATTTTAACGTTTTTAATATTGGTATCAATTACGTTTAACTGTTGCCTGTTTACCAAAACCTGGTAGTAATTGTTGGCCACCAGCTCGATAATCTGCTCTTCTGTTAATTTTGAAGTAAGGTTGTAATATTCCTCACTCGATCGCGCAGCCTGTAAGCCAGTAAAAACCTGTTGATTGAATAATTGTTGCGAAAGCTGAACACCTGCAGTCGAATTCCAGTTCTGGCCTAATTTGATCGCCTGTGTCTGTCCGCCGAAATTAGCAACCAGCTGGCCGATAATAGGGTTATAAGTTAAACCGACATTTCCTGTAATTTGAGGCAAGGCCTGTGCCCTAACTTCCTCTACCTTGTATCTTCCGCCTTCAATATCCAATTTCGAGTTTCGAATCTTGGTGTTGTTTTGGAGCGCATAGGTTAGCGCATCTTTTAAGGTAACTTGCTGCTGTGCAAGCACCAGCTGCGGTAAAACCGTGCCGATTAGCAGTATGAGCATTAACCTTACCATTTTTACTCTAAGCATAATGTATTGTTTTTTTGTTTTTGGGTTCTTATCTATTTAAAATTTGTGGCCTGTTTACAATCGCTTTATCATTGTTGCGGCCGCCGTATTTCAGTCTGAACATCGTAAACCTCTCACAAATATGGTAGTGAGGTTTTTTTGCTTCAGTGTCATTTTGTTTAATGCTTTTTTATCAGGGAAAAGATCTTTTCCGGTTTCCATAATACACATGGTGCAAAGGCCCATCAAACTTTCCAGATAAAGTTCTGCAACATGTGCAGTATCATCGTGCTCAATTTCTCCCTTTCCTTTTGCCTGGCTAAAAATTTCTGCGAAGAAATCTTTTTCCGAGCTTTTAAGCATTTGTAACTTTCCTTTGATCACATCGTCGTTCAATAAATCAGGGATGCCTTCCGTAATCCTTAACATGTAATATTTTTGGAAGAAAGTGTTCCTCACTTCTATGGTGCTGAAAAGAATGTCTTCCAAAGGTTGATCTGGATTGTATTTCTTTTTAATCAACTCAAAGAAGTCGTTAAACACCCTTTCTATTACTCCAATAATTAAATGCTTCTTATCCGGGAAATAATAATAAAGCGATGGTTTGGAAACGGAAAGATCTTCTGCGATATCGTTCATTGTGGTTTTACCAATACCAAAATGGATAAAGCGTTTTATAGCGCCATCAATAATTTGCTCTCTCTTTTTATCGGCTACAATCATTTTACTTTTCTACTTTCTGACTTTTTTAATATTTTAGTCAAAAATAGTGCTAAAAAACGATTAGTCATGAAAGGTTTGTTGAAAAGCGCATTAAGCTTACAATTTTATGACATAATTTTGTTTCTTGCGCTGTTTATATATCTTTACAAACCAATCGTTTAGAAAATTTGTCAGCACTAATCAACATCTTTATTGTATTGTTTACCATCATAGCAATGGAGTGCTTGTCTTGGTTTATACACAAGTATTTATTCCATGGACCACTATGGTTTATGCATAAAAGCCATCACCAAAAAGCAAAATCATTCTTCGAATGGAACGATCTGTTTGCCGCATTATTTGCTGCAGTATCCTTGTTTTTAATGTATGCCGATCGAGATAATTTAAGTTACCGGTTTTTTATTGGTTTAGGGATTACTTTATATGGTCTGATTTATTTTGTGGTACATGATTGGTTTGTGCACCGGAGATTTAAAACTTTTAAAAGCAACAACACTTATTTGCAGGCCGTACGGAAAGCACATAAGGTTCATCATAAGAATAGGGGCAAAGAAAAAGGTAAGGCTTTTGGTTTATTATTTGTGAGAAGAAGTTTGATAAAAAATGACTAAAATATTTTTTAACTAACTAATTAGTTTTATATTTAAGGTTATGAATATAAAGCCGATGAAAAAACTAATTTTTTGCGTGGCGCTACTTTTCGTAGGCTCTTTACATGCACAAACAATTAAATTCACCGTAGAAGGCGTAGTTCAAAACCCTAAAAATGCAAAATTTGCTTACATGGTAAGTGATGCGCCAGTAGTAGGAAAAGCAGATTTGTTTTTGGTGAGGCCAATAGATGGCAATCATTTTCAACTATCGGCTACATCCAATCTGGAGGGCCAGCTATTAAGAGAAGGTTTTATTTTTATTGATGAACGTGGGGATGTTACTTTAGCTGAAATAAAATCGAAGATAAAACAGAAAGTATGGTTTGTGGGTGGTAGTGCTAATCTTAAAAAGATTTTTCTGGAAGATGTTCAATTGGATATTGAAAACCCATATAATTTGGCGCCTGCAAAAATAATTAGTGGCGGAATTTATCTTCAGCAAACCAGTGACGCCACAAATGCATTAAAAGAACGAAAGTTTTTAAATTTTATTAAGCAAAATGCCGATTCACCGGTGGCATTAATGGAGTTAGGTAACTTTGTGCGGTATATCAGTATACCAGGTTTTTTTAAAGAGTTTGATTTTGGCTCGCCTACAGAATTATATGGCGCCCTTTCGAACCGGTTACAACAGACCAATGAAGGGAAGGCAATTAAAAAGAAAATTGATGAGCCATTAAAAAAATAGGGTCTGCTGATTCTGTTTTATGCTTCACTCATTCTTGGCAGGATGCTTGTTCTTTTTTATTAAACCTATGCCATGAGAAAAATTTACCATGCCTTTGCAATTTTATCACTTGTTGTTATTATTTCCTGCGGCAAAAAGACTGATCAAGAGCGTGCTATTGCACTTGTAAAATCAAAATACGCAAACAGTAATCAGGATTTGAATTTTGATGGGTCAAAATTAGATAGTCTTTATAATATTTCTCCTCGGGCTTATGCTGATAGTGTTAAAAAAGGAAACGAATTGGATGTCACCTTAGCAGAGTTGGAGAGCCAGATTGAGCATTTAAGCCAGGCAGAGTCAGATAGTGTAGGGTTGATTAGTGCTAAATTAACCAAAGAAAGGTACCATCTATTGGATGTTGCCAAAACCAAACCAGCTTTCATCGGTTGGAAACTTTCGAAAATAGTAGTTGAAGGAGAAAAAGCGGACACTTTAAGCTTTAATTTCGATAAGGGGATTACGAAGGTTGTAGAATAAATATTAACCTTAATGATATATCGACCTAATTTCAATTGTCCCTTATGAAAATATTTTATGCTGTAATTTTTATACTGCTAAGTCTAAAATGCTTTGCTCAAAATGATGCTTCAAGATTTAATTTATCAGGCAAAACCAATTTGAAAGATGGTGAAAAAATTATCCTCCAATATTATGGAAGCAAAGATTCTACCTTTGTAAAGGATGGTTCTTTTAAGTTCAGTGGCTATTTAAACGAGCCTAGTCTGGCTAGTTTGAAATATCGGCGGACTAATATTTTTGATGGGCCCGAATCCGTCCGGGTATTTTTAGAACCTAATGATTTGCATATAACCGTCCTTAGTGAGCAGTTTTTTAAAGCAAAACTTGTTGGGTCACAAACCCAGTCGGATTGGGATAGGGTTAGGCTTAAAGACGAGGCAGATGAAATATGGGACAAAATAGATTTTTTAAATAAAGAGATTAAGGAAAAAGGGAGCTCCGATTCGCTGAAAGCTAGTCTTAGTCTAAAATATGCAGAAAGATCAAGGCTATTTAAGGTAGCAGAAAAAAATAGTTTAGCTTTTATCAGAAACAATCCAAATTCTTACTTAAGCCCATATTTGTTAAGTTCTTTAAGCAGATCTTTACCTAAAGATTCTGTTCAGTTTTATTATCGGAGTTTTTCAGGGCCAGTGTTAAATAGCGCATGGGGAAGGTTCATTTATAAAGAACTAGATCATGAAGAAACAAGTAAAATAGGGCAACCAGCCCCCGGTTTTTCTGCGAAGCTGGCCAATGGAAAAACGATCAGCCTTGCCGAATTTAAGTCTAAAAAATATGTGCTGTTAGATTTTTGGGGAACCTGGTGTGTGCATTGCAGAGCACTGAGTCCCGATATGATTAAAATGTACAAAAAATATGAAAGTAAAGGGCTGGAAATTGTAAGTATTGCCACTGACTATGATCGTAAACTTTGGCAAAAGGCAATTGTGGATGACCGGACTGGTTTATGGAAACATATTCTATTAATGGATGCAAGCAAAAGTGCCAAAGGTGATAATTTGGCGGTGCAATACAATGTTCCAGCTTACCCAACATTCATCTTAATAGATAAAGAAGGTAAAGTAGCTGGCCGTTATGGTGGTGAGGGTAACGATTTTCATGTTAACTTAAAAAATAAACTAGCAGAAATCTTTGAATAGTCTGGTGTACGGCCAATCAATTATTAATATAAAGTCTTTTTATTTTACTTTTGCAGCATAACCCAGAATCAATATGCTTCAAATCCAGGAAAATATTTCGTTAAAACCGTATAATTCGTTTGGTATCGATGTTAAGGCAAGTTACTTTGCCGAGATATTTTCTGAAGCAGATTTAGCCAGACTGTTTAAAAACGAAATCGTAAAATCTCAAAAACTCCTGGTTATTGGTGGAGGAAGTAATGTGTTATTTACTCAGGATTATAAGGGATTAGTTGTTAAAATCAGCATCAAAGGTATTCAATCCAGAATGATTGATGATAAAGTGTTGATAACAGCCGGTGCTGGGGAAGTATGGAATGATTTTGTGAACTACTGTGTTGGACATCATTTTGCAGGCGTAGAAAATTTAAGCCTGATCCCTGGGACAGTGGGTGCATCGCCAATACAGAATATTGGTGCATATGGCGTAGAGCTTAAAGACGTTTTCGAAAGCTGCAGTGCTTTTGAGATCAAAACAGGGAAAATCAAAACCTTTACTTATGATGATTGCCATTTCGGTTACCGCGAAAGTATTTTCAAAGGTGAGTTGAAGGGCCAATATATTATTACGTCCGTTACTTTCCGTTTATCGGTAGAAGCGAAAATTAATACCTCCTATGGTGCAATTGAAACCGAGCTGCTGAATCGAGGCATCGAAAAGCCTGATATTGCCGATGTTTCAGCCGCTGTATCGCATATCCGCGTAAGCAAACTGCCTGATCCATCTACTATTGGCAACGCAGGTAGTTTCTTTAAAAATCCGGTGATTGAAAAATATGAATTTGCTGATATTGTGGCGAAACACCCCGATGTGGTACATTATCCTACAGCCGATGATAAAATTAAACTGGCGGCCGGCTGGTTAATTGAGCAATGTGGCTGGAAGGGTAAAGTGGTAGGCCAGACAGGTACCTGGAAAAACCAGGCATTGGTTTTAGTTAACCACGGGCATGCGACTGGCACAGAAGTGTATCATTTTTCTGAACAGATTATAGACAGTGTAAAGTCTACTTTTGGAGTCACTTTAGAAAGAGAAGTAAATATTCTGTGACGAAAGCTTGCCATTATGTAGTTGCACGCTTTTAACACCATGCCAGAAAATTTTGGTACTAAGTTTGTTTAGGTTTAAGTGAATGAACAATAATTCATTTGTTTTTTTATCTACCTAAAGCTAAATATCATGACAAAATTTGAATTCAATCATCTGGTTAATCATCACTCGGTATCGCTTAGATCTTATGCTTTAAATTTTACTAAAGACGCAGAAGACGCAAATGATTTGGTTCAGGATACCATGCTGAAAGCGATCACTTATTACAATAAGTTTAAAGAAGGTACGAATTTAAAAGGTTGGTTGTTTACCATCATGAAGAATACTTTCATTAACAACTATCGCCGACTGGTGAAAACAAATACTTTAATTACGCAAAGCGAAGATATATCTTCTGCAAATCTTTCATATAGTGCAACTAAAAATCAGGCAGAGAGCAAATTTGTGTTAGGCGATATAGATAAAGCCCTTTCGCAATTACCTGAAGAGTATTATGTGCCTTTTATCCGTTATTTTGAAGGATATAAGTACCACGAAATTGCAGATATGTTAGCTATTCCGATTGGAACAGTAAAAACGCGTATCCACGTAGCGAGAGGTATTCTTAAAAAATATTTAAAAACGTATTCTAAAGAAATTGCAACATCAGAAGTGATGTAAGCGTTAATCAGATTATTCTCAATTCCCGTTGAAGAACATTTTAACCAAAGCCCTGGCATATTTGCCTGGGCTTTTTTATTTATACTCGCTGAAATTAATAACAGTTGAAGTACCGGGAATAACGAATGAGATTGCATTTTTTACTTTTGAGACAATTGGAAACCAGAAGTATTGTAAAAGCAAAAGGCCTGAAAATTCAGGCCTTTTTGCTTATCATATATTTGGTTAGTTGATTCTTATTTTTTCTTTCAACAATTCGCCTTCTCTCTTATTTCGAAACAAATGCAAACCCCGAACGATTATGTGTTTTGAAGCTTTATTGCAGTATTTTTGTTTTGTGGTTATAAAGATAAGGGAAATTTTAAATTTGTCAAGCTTTTTTTAACTTTTTTTTTATTTCTTTTGCTACCACTTGCCCAGAGATGATTGCAGGTGGTACACCAGGCCCTGGAACGGTTAATTGTCCGGTGTATAAAAAATTTGTTACCTTACTTTTCATCTTAGGTTTTAAAAAAGCCGTTTGTTTCAAAGTGTTTGCTAATCCATACGCATTTCCTTTAAAGGCATGGTAATCTTCCACAAAATCATTCATGGCATAACTGCGCTTAAATAAAATGTTACCACTAATATCATTTCCGGTTAAATCTTTAAAGCGTTCGATCAATAAATTAAAGTATTCTTCCCTTTTACTTTCGCTATCTGCTAAATCAGGTGCTACCGGAATTAAGAAAAAAAGGTTCTCACAGCCCTCTGGCGCAACACTTTTATCGGTTACGGAAGGACAGCATGCATAAAACAGGGGCTTTGATGGCCATTGCGGATTGGTGTAGATTTCTTTGGCATGTTGATCGAAATTCTCATCAAAGAATAAGTTGTGGTGTAATATATTGTCTAGTTTTTTATTTAATCCGATATAAAACAAAAGGCAGGAAGGGGCCATGGTTCTTTCATTCCAATATTTTTCGCTGTAATTACGGTAAGGTTTATCAAAAAGATGCTGATCAATATGTTGATAATCGGCATTGCCTACCACAAAATCGCTTTTAAAACTGCCTTTATTGGTAATTACAGCCTCTGCCAGGTTGTCTTTCACTTCAATTTTGGTTACCTCAGTATCGAAAATAAATTTTACACCCTGCTCTTCTGCAATTTTTTGCATGGCCATTACAATTTTGTGCATACCCCCCATTGGGTACCAGGTGCCTAAAACGAGATCGGCATAGTTCATTAAACTGTATAAGGCAGGTGTGTTTTGTGGTGTGGCTCCTAAAAACAAAACGGGGAATTCTAAAAGTTTCCTCAAACGCTCATTATTGAATAACCGGTAAACATGCTTTCGCATATTGCCCAAAAGCTGCAATTTGATTCCGCTAACCGCCAATCTAGGATCGAAATATTCCATCACACTGTGCGAAGGCTTAAAAACATACTCATTCATGCCTACATCGTACTTGTATTTCGCCTGATCAAGAAAATGTTTTAAGTTTTTGCTGCTTCCTGGCTCAAGCTTTTCAAATAAAGCGTATAAATCAGCTAATGTTTCCGGAACATCAATAGTATCCTGTTTGCCAAAATAAATACGGTAAGAAGGATTTAATCTTTTTAGCGCATAAAAATCTGCGGTAGTTTTGCCGAACAGGTTATAGTAGTTTTCGAAAACATCTGGCATCCAGTACCAGCTGGGGCCCATATCGAAAAGGAATCCGTCTTTTTGCCAGGTTCTGGCCCTGCCACCGGCCATTTCGTTTTTTTCGATCACGATAACATCACAACCATCTTTAGCCAGTAAAGCCGCAGCAGCCAAACCTGCAAAGCCAGCACCGATAATGGTAACCCTGGGTTTTTTCTCCATGGTGTAAATAAAGGAATTTTATTGCGTTTTGTTTTTGTTAACATCAAATATTGTTTTTTCGTCATTGCGAGGAGGAACGACGAAGCAATCTTACAACGATCGCTACTAGCGTGCGCATTAAGATTGCTTCGTGCCTCGCAATGACGATATTTCACTTTTGAATAATATACAAAGCATCTACAATTAGCTTTTCTTACCTTTGCGGCATCTCATGATTAAACTACGCATTATATTTTTTCTGCTGTTTGCAGCAAGCAATATTACTTACGCCCAGTTATCTACCCAAGAAATTGCGATATTAAAAACTAATATGGTTAAAGCGGTAGAAAATTCGAAGCTAACCGACTCATTATTTACCAAACTGAACAAGCTGGCCAATAAAACCGCCTTAATTACGGGTTACACCGGAACGTTGGAGGCACTTAAGGCCAAGCACTCATGGAATCCATATAACAAGATTAAGTATGTAGGCCGATCGCTCAAAACCATGCAAAAAGCAATTGATATGGATAAGGAAAATATGGAGATTCGCTTTATGCGGTTTTCTATTGAGTTTTATACGCCTTCTTTTCTCGGTTTCAGTAAAGATTTAGCTCAGGATAAAAAAGAGATACTTAAACATTATCAAAATGAAAATTTTGGTCTAGCCGATCGCGAACTGGTTAAAAACGTAGCTAAATTTATGATCGACAGTAAAAAATGTACGCCAGCTGAAGTTAAAATTTTGACAAAACACCTTTAGAATGAATTATACCTATCTACTTATCAATCTTGCTGTAATTTTCTTTCCCCTGGTTTTATCGTTCGATAAAAAGGTGCATTTTTTTAGCAAATGGAAGTTTGTATTCCCGTCGATATTGATCACGGGCTTGGTGTTTTTAATTTGGGATATCCTGTTTACCAAGCTCAATGTGTGGTCTTTTAATCCCGATTACCTTATCGGGGTAAATCTTTTGGGATTACCTTTAGAAGAGATTCTATTCTTTTTAACAGTTCCTTATGCCTGTGTGTTTATTTACGAATGTTTGAATGCCTATTTTCCAAAAAACGACTTGCAAAAGTATAGCCTCGCAGTAAGTAATTTGTTCCTCGGGCTTTGTGTGGCCATTTTGTTTTTTGGTTACAGCAGGTGGTACACGCTGATCAATTTTGGCTTTTTATTTATGGTGCTGGCTTATGTAGAGTATGTAAACGTCCGGTTCAGGTTTATGTACAAGTTCTATAGGGCCTACCTAATTTCGCTTATTCCTTTCTATATTGTAAATGGGTTTTTAACTGCTATACCTGTGGTGATGTATAACGATAAGCAAAACCTTGGTTTTAGGGTAGGTACTATCCCTTTCGAAGATCATTTTTATTTAATGGGGCTGTTGTTGATGAATATCTACCTGTACGAAGTTTTTAAAAGCAGTACCGCGAAGAAAGAAGAGTTAAGATTGGAAAATTAAAAAGTTTATTTCTTAAAAAATTTCATCCTGGGCATGGACGAAGAGTAGTCTTTTATTAGAAAATGAACGTGCAGCAGTTTGTGGCGGTTTGCAGCCCCGCCATTCGCTATAGTCCCGATGAAAAATCGGGAGCTGCCGCTGCTGTCGGGTTTAAGGACAGGGGGGTGTACACCCTGCAACCCCAAAAAATGAAATGCTGTCGTGGCCAACCAGCCCCGGTTGAAGCGATACCCTGCAGCAACGAGGTATCCCGAACTTTCGGGAAAGCGTATAAGCGTAAAACGGGAAGAAACTTAGTATTTTGTACAAGCCTTGCGCTTCAAATGAGAGTAATAAATTGAAATACCCAGTATAAAGGTCTTCGACTCCGCTCAGAAGACAATGGCTCCTTTAAAAAAGATGTCATCCTGAGCGTAGTCGAAGGACAATCTTTTTAATTATCTTCAACCCGAAATTAATTTAAATGGATTTACCCAGCTATACCAAGCAGCAACTCGCTTTACGCAACGGACAGGACAAACCTCAAATATGGGTGGCTTATAAAGGTTTGATCTATGATATGACCGATAGCAGGCTGTGGCGGAACGGTAAACATTATGAACACTGGGCCGGGCAGGATTTAACAGACGAACTGACCGATGCACCCCACACCGAAGCTGTTTTTGAAAAATTTGTACCGATAGCCGTATTGGCTACACCAAATTGATTTTGGTATGTACAGATGGTTTGGTGTAAAGATTTTACTCCATAAAAAAGCCGCAGATTTAAAAGAAATTAATCTTTAAATCTACGGCTAAAGTTTATTTAATTACAACTGGCAACTGAAAATTGCCTGCTGTTAACTGAAAACTTATTAAACTTCTATAGTAAAAGCACTTAAGCTTACAAATTCCTGGATTCTTGCTGCAACTTCTTCATCGGTTAAATTTAATAACCTTTCCGTTCCAAATTTCTCTACACAGAAAGAAGCCAAAGCAGAGCCATAAATGATCGCATTTTTCATGTTATTGAAGTTAATTGTACCCACTTTAGCCAAATAGCCGATAAAGCCTCCTGCGAAAGTATCGCCAGCACCTGTTGGATCAAATACTTCTGCCAAAGGCAAAGCCGGGGCTGAGAAAATCTGATCTTCATGGAATAACAATGCACCATGTTCGCCTTTTTTAATGATCAAATATTTTGGTCCCATGGCAAGGATTTTTTTAGCAGCTTTAACCAATGAGTATTCGCCCGATAACTGACGCGCTTCGGCGTCATTTATCGTTAATACATCTACCATTTTAATGGTTTCCAATAAATCATCCATCATAATATCCATCCAGAAGTTCATGGTGTCCATTACGATTAATTTCGGGCGGTTTTTAAGGCGTTTGATTACCGTTTGCTGCACCTGTGGGGTTAGGTTGCCTAACATCAGGTATTCGCAGTCTTGATAGCTCTCTGGGATAATCGGATCGAAATTTTCCAGTACATTCAATTCCGTAATTAAAGTATCACGGCTATTCATGTCGTTATGGTATTTTCCTGACCAAAAAAATGATTTTTCACCTGCTTTAATCTGTAGTCCTTCGGTATCAATACCGTGTGTGGTGAAGGTATCAATATCTGATTGATGAAAATCATCACCTACTACTGCTACAATTTTTGCTTTATTGTAAAAGTAGGAAGCCGCTAAACTTGCGTAGGTTGCTGCTCCACCTACAATTTTATCTGTTTTTCCGAAAGGAGTTTCAATAGCATCAAAAGCTACAGTACCTATGATTATCAGGCTCATATCTATGTGTTAATTTTTTTTTAAAATTTTTCACTGCAAATATTGCATAAATAATTTAAAAGCCCTAATATTGCATTCCCAAAACGAACAAGGGTATGTGTGCTGTAAAGTGCAAAGAACCTCGTTTTAGGAAACGACCAGTACTCCTTCTTAGCTCAGCTGGTTAGAGCATCTGACTGTTAATCAGAGGGTCGCTGGTTCGAGCCCAGCAGAGGGAGCCAAAACCCACAACGAAAGTTGTGGGTTTTTTGAGTTTAGGGGATAGGTGAAGTTATGCTGAATGTAGTAAAGCCTTAAATTGTTATATTTTAATTTCAGTTTTAAATACTACCGTAGCATCACCTTTTATCTTAATTAGCGACGGTAGGTCATTTTCAATTCCGACACTAACGCTTATTATTCCGAGTCTGTTTATCTTTTCTCCTTGTTTGCCGTTGAATTCGAAAAGGCTATCCTTAAAATCAACAATTTTATTTTGTATGAGGTATCCGCCTAAAGGTCCATTTGCATTACCTGTAACCGGATCTTCATTTATTCCGATTCCAGGGGCAAACATTCTTCCGTATGTTAATACATCATCATCGTCCGAGTCAAATGTGAATACAAAATAGCCATTGCAATTAATCTGTTTGCTTAGATCAATCAAGCTATTGTAATCAGGGTTCAGATTGTTCAGCTTTTCTCTGCTTTTTATTCCAATCATCACTTTCGAATGTCCTGTAGAAGCAATCTGGACCGGGCACCTTTCATCAGTGTCATTATAATGAAGTCCTAGTGATGATAATATCTGTTGAGTGGTAGTGTTATCGAATATCGGGCTGAGTTCAAATTTACCCTGGGTCATTATTATCTGATAGTCCCCGTTTTTCTTAATGATCTCAAAAGGCAGTGTGCCAACCTTGGTTTTATACCTCAAAACACAAGCGTCTAAATTGTATTCAATAGCTTTTGCATACATTGCGGCAATTGTGGCGTGGCCACAAATGGGAACTTCTGATGTTGGTGTGAAATACCTGATTAAACCATCAGAATCATTGTCGTCGGGAGAAAAAAGAAAGGCTGTTTCAGAATTATTTAATTCTTTGGCAATCTGTTGCATTTGAGCATCAGTCAGCCCATCTGCATTCACAACTACACCCGCCGGATTTCCGCTAAATCTTTCCTTTGTAAAAGCGTCTATCTGGTATATTTTATACGTTTTCATGGTCGTTTCAGGTTTGTTAAAGGGGTTTCTCCTCTTTTTGCATACACTGATCAAATATATTCAATTTTATAAATGGGACCCTGATGCTTTAATACATATAACAGATGAAACCAAACTTATGACGATCTGTTGAAGAAAGCCCTATTAAAAAACTTTCATAAAAATTTGCGTAGTTAAATGACTACATGTATATTTGTAGTCAAATAGCTACATAATGAATTTAAGAAGAGATGTATTTCAGGCCATTGCCGACCCTACGAGAAGGGCGATATTGCTTTTAGTTGCTTCACAATCGATGACGGCTGGTGCGATAGCTACCAATTTCGACACCGCAAGGCCAACTGTTTCAAAACACCTGCAGATCCTCACGGAATGCGAGTTGTTGGAGCAAAAACAAAACGGCAGAGAAATTCATTACCACACTAACGCAAAAAAAATGAAAGAAATTGCCGATTTTATTGAGCCGTTCCGCAAGATGTGGGACGACAGATTTAATAAACTGGAAGATATTATGAAAAATTATAAACCAAGCAAATAGCATAACATGGAGCAGAAAACAAAAATTGATGCCGAAAATGGCAAACAGGAAATGATCATTACCAGAGAATTTGAGCTGCCTGTAGCATTACTTTTTAAGGCTTATGTTGAACCTGAAATAATAGCGCAATGGATGGGGACAAAAGTATTGAAACTTGAAAACAAAAAGTATGGCAGTTACCAGTTTGAAACGGCTGATGCTAAAGGGAACCTAGCGTTTGTAGCCACCGGAGTTATACACGAGTTTGTGCCTGATGAAAAAATAACGCGGACATTCGAAATGGAAAATACACCTTTTGGCGTTCAGCTTGAGTTTTTAAAGTTTGATAAACTAACCGATGATCGTAGTAAACTTACTATGCATGTGATTTACAGATCAGTAGCGTTAAGGGATCAAATACTTGCCTTGCCTTTTGCGCAGGGTATTAATATGGCACATAACCGTTTACAAAACATTGTAAATCAATTAAAATAGTACACTATGACAAAGAGAAATAAAATTATCTATTGGATTGCTACCGTTTGGCTGTCGCTAGGCATGTTATCAACAGGAATAGTACAGTTGATAAAAATGAAAGAAGAAGTGGCATTGTTTACGCAATTGGGTTATCCGCTTTATTTTCTGACTATATTGGGAATTTGGAAAATTTTGGGCGTGGTTGCGGTGTTAATTCCTAAATTTACTTTACTGAAAGAATGGGCTTATGCAGGTTTTTTCTTTGTCATGTCTGGTGCTGTTTTCTCACATATTGCAATTGGCGATACCAGCACTTCAGCATACTTCGGACCGATATTGCTGCTTGTGTTAACTGTAGTGTCGTGGTATTTTAGGCCTGCGGATAGAAAAATTAGCTCAGTTAACTAAAATAATTTAAACATAAGGAAGGAAAAGGGCAAAGGAACAAACAAATTCGACTGATATGAAAACGAATCCAAAAGTTGATTTTTATTTTAACAAAGCGAAAAAGTGGCAGGAAGAACTGTTACTGCTACGGACAATTGCCCTAGATTGTGGGCTTACCGAAGAATTAAAATGGGGAGTGCCTTGTTATACCTTAAACAACAGCAACATCGTTTTAATACATGATTTTAAAGAATACTGCGCATTTTTATTTTTTAAAGGCGTTTTATTGAATGATACCGCCGGGATCCTGATCCAGCAAACGAAGAATGTACAAGTTGGCAGGCAGGTGCGCTTTACCAATGCCCTCGAAATAGTGGAGCTTAAAGCTATATTGAAGACCTATATTTATGAAGCCATTGAGGTGGAAAAAGCTGGTTTGAAAGTAGAGCTTAAGAAAACTACCGAATATAACATTCCAGATGAGTTTCAGCAGAAATTAGATCACATTCCAGATTTAAAAACGGCATTTGAAGCCTTAACGCCTGGTCGTCAAAGGGGGTATTTGCTTCATTTTGCGGCAGCCAAGCAAGCTAAAACCCGTGAGGCAAGAGTAGAGAAATTTATACCGCAGATATTAAGTGGCAAAGGATTGGACGATTAATCGTTTCCTCATTTCATGGTGTTGGATGTTATCACCATTGGTTTGTCATCCTGTCCAAAGGACTCCTGTGGAGAACGGAGTCGAAGGGTTTTTAGTGTAGAGGTATTGTGTCTAACAGCCAGTTCTTTAAAATTAGGAAATGAGCGTTTTGTGGTTCTTGGCGGCTTCTAGTCCCGCTTTCCATTACAAGACCTCGCTACGCTGTGGGCTTTTCATTGCAATCGGGTTTAGGGGGAAAGGTTCGTGCACCCAGCAACCCAACAAATGAAATACTGCTGTTGTTACCTAGCCCCGGTTGAAGCGTTACCCTGCAGCAACGAGGTATGAGGAAGCGAAGCGTAAAAGCGTAAAACGGGAAGAAACTTAGTGTTTTGTACAGGCACTGCGCTCCAAACAGAAGTTGCTAATGTATTGGAATTTAAAGGATATGGTTTTCAAAAAAAAGATGTCATCCTGAGCGTAGTCGAAGGATAATCTTTTTTAATTATATAGACTATAAATTGATTTATCAGGCTATACCTAAAGCTTTAACTTTAAGATATACGGGATTTTAAGCAAAAATAAAACATATGAGTAAAATAAATAACAATAAAAAAGAGTTGTCGGCAGTGCAAGCCGAAGAACTCCTCCATACTTTAAAAGTCCGTTTCGAGAAAAACATGGACCGCCATAAAAGTATTGAATGGGCTAAAGTAGAAGAAAGGTTAGTTGCCAGGCCTGAAAAACTATGGGTGCTTGACGAAATGGAAATAACAGGCGGCGAACCCGATGTAGTTGATTATGATAAAGAAACAGGCGAATATATTTTTTACGATTGTTCGGCAGAAAGCCCCAAAGGCCGTAGAAGTACTTGTTATGATTTGGAAGGGCTGGAATCGAGAAAAGAGCACCAACCGGAAAATAATGCTGTTGATATGGCTGCAACGATGGGCGTAGAACTCTTAACAGAAGAACAGTACCGTTTTTTGCAGCAACTCGGAAAATTCGATACCAAAACATCAAGCTGGATAGTAACTCCTCCAGAGATTAGAGAATTGGGTGGTGCGCTTTTTGGCGATCGCCGCTACGATCATGTATTTGTTTACCACAATGGTGCACAATCGTATTATGCTGCAAGAGCATTTCGTGGTTTGTTAAAAGTGTAAACTATAGGTTCATTGGTTCATTTGTCACTGGTTCATTAGTTAGCAGGGAGAAGAAATTTGTTCTGTGGTTAATTGTTTGAATCGGTTAATCGACCTTGGACTCCGCACTAAGGACTTCGGACTAATCAAAACTTCATTAAATCTTCATCTTTTGTTTTCACCTTTGGGCTTTCTATTCTTCATTATATTCCGGCCTTAAATCTTGGTTGTTAAGGAATTGTTTTCTTATTGTATTATTCTGATTTTCATATTGTTAACGTAATGTTAAACTTAATTTATTGTTAATATTGAATTAACATTAGGACTGTTGTTTTGCATGAAAATAAAACAACAGAAAATGAAATCACGCATACTATCCCTAGTAAGTATTCTGCTGCTCTTGGTCACATTTGCTCAGGCACAGGTTACAACATCTAGTATTAATGGAAAGATTAAGGATAATAAGGGTATCATCCCAGGGGCAACCATTGTGATGATGCATGTTCCAACAGGTACTGTATCTAAAGGTTCGTCAAATGAGAACGGACTTTACCGCATTGGCAACTTGAACCCAGGTGGGCCATACAAAATTACCGTAACCTTTGTGGGTTATAGCCCAGTGGTAAAAGAGAATATCTATTTAACCTTGGGTTCGGACGTAAGGCTCGATCTTGATCTTCAGGAGCAAGGTAATCAACTGGCCGAAGTAAGTGTTAAAGGCCAAAAAGGCGGAACAAAATCTGGTGCGGGCACCAGTATCGGCGAAGGTCAGATCAAAACACTGCCAACCATGAACCGCAGCCTGCAGGATGTAACAAGGGTTACTCCTCAAGGCAGTAAAGATAATACCTTTGGAGGAACAAACTTTAGATACAACAACGTGACTATTGATGGTGCAATTAATAACGATGCCATTGGTTTTAGTCCTTCATTAGGTGGGCAAAGTGGAAGCTCGGGTATGCCTGGAAGCAGTACACGTACCAATCCGGTTTCGTTAGATGCCATTCAGGATGTTACCGTTTTACTTTCTCCTTACGATGTTAAAGTGGGTAACTTTTTAGGTGGCAGTATTAATGCTGTTACGCGTGGTGGTACTAATGAGGTAGTTGGATCGGTTTACGGTTATGGCCGTAACGCCTCTTTAATCGGTAGAAATAAAATCGGCGATAACAGCAAAGAACCCTCCGCTTTTCACGATTACCAAACGGGTTTCCGTGTAGGTTTCCCGATTATAAAAGATAAATTGTTTTTCTTCACCAATGAAGAGATTACCCGCCGTCAGGATCCGGTAATTTTAGGCGCAGGATCGTCTGATATGAAATTGCTTACCTTAACTGAGGCACAGCAGATTTCTGACCGCATGAAAACAGCTTATGGTGTAGATGCCGGTTCGTTTGGCGATTACAACATCTATTCTCAGTCTAACAAATTCTTTAACCGCTTAGATTGGAACATCAGTGAAAGCACCCAGCTAACCATCAGAAATAATACCATCATTTCGAAAGCAACAAACTTAGAAAGAGATCAGTCTAACTTCAGGTTTGGCGGTATCGATTTCGGACAGAATAATAATCAGACTTCAACTGTTGCCGATCTGAAAACCCGTTTCGGAAATTCAGCTACCAATAACGTGATTGTTGGTTACTCAACCGTTCACGATTACCGCGATCCACTGTCTAATCCGGCTTTGCCGCAGATCGAGATTGCTTCTAACGGGGGAACATTGTTTTTGGGTACCGACCGTGAGGCAAGTATCTTCAACATGAAGCAGAATACTTTCGAATTTACCGATAACTATACTTTCAGCAAAGGGAACCATACTTTTACCTTTGGTACGCACAATGAGTTTTACAACATCAACTATGGTTTCGTAAACTCATGGAATGGCCGTGTGGCTTATAGCAGCATCGCCGATTTCCTGGCCAACAAACCAAATAGGGTACGTACAAGTTATAACTACGATGACAATACGCGCGATCATATTATTGAGAATCCAACTGCAGAATTTAATGTGAACATGTACAGCGTTTATGGTCAGGACGAGATCCGTATTGGCGATCGTTTCAAATTGACGCCGGGTTTACGTTTCGATATGACTGATTTACCAAATATGCCATCATTAAGTCCAAAAACAACCAATTCTCCGGTTGATGCAAATTACGGTACAACCTATACTTACACACAACCATCATCAATTACCGGGAAATTCCTGAACAAAATCCAGGTTTCTCCACGTGTTGGCTTTAATTTCGACGTGCTGGGTAACCAAAGTTTGGTTATGCGTGGTGGTACCGGCTTATTTACCAGCCGTGTTCCTTTTGCATGGATCGGTTATGCATATTACAACAATGGTGTAAACTATGGCGCTTTCGATAAATCGTATGTTTATGCCAATGCTGATCCTGCCAAAATTGTAACACCTGTAGCGGGTACTGATCCGATCAGAGATGCTTTAACAGGTAATGGTGAAGCTGGTTATGTTGCTAATCAAGGTGTTAATGTTAAAGATGCTAAAGGTGCAACACAGGTAGATTTGGTGGATAACAACTTTAAAATGCCAAAAGCATGGAGAAGTAATTTAGCCTTCGATTATAAAACAGACGACCAGTGGAAATTTACGGTGGAGGGAATCTTTAGCCAGGTGATTAAAGATGTGCAGTTTCAGCAGATCAACTATGTAGATAACCCTACTTACATGGCTTATGATACCCAGAAGCAGCAGCCTATTTATTCAGGTGCCAAAATTAATCCTTTATATACCAATGCCTACCTATTATCAAATACTGATAAAGGATATAAATATAGCTTAACCGCTCAGGTGAGTAAATCACTTCCTATCGGTTTAGATATGATGGTGGCTTATACCTACGGAATATCGAAAGATATTGCCAATGGTATCCGTAATTCAATGGAATCTAACTGGCAGTTAAACCAGGCTCTTAGTCCAAATAATCCAGGCTTGGCTTATTCTAATTTCGATATCCGTAACAGGATTATTTCGACTATCAATTACAGGTTAGATTGGGCTAAAAACGGTAAATATGTATCTAACTTCTCGCTATTCTTCAGCGGCCAGTCAGGTTCGCCTTATTCATTAGGTTTGGTGAATACCAGGATCAATGGAACTGGCCAAACCGTAAGTTTGATGTATATTCCGGCTGTAGGCGAAACACAAAAGTTCTTTGCCAACAACGCAGCAGGAATTGCGCAAGCTGCCGCATTTGATGATTATATCAATAACGATAAATACTTAAGTACGCGTCGTGGCGATTTTACGGAGCGTAATGGTGCACGCACCCCTTGGAATGTTCAGGCCGATTTCCGCTTCTCTCAGGATATTCAGGTTGCAAAAGGAAAGCATCCACATGTACTTACTTTAACTTACGATATTATTAACCTCACCAATTTGGTAAATAAAGATTGGGGAATTCAATATTTTTCTCCTAATACTTATAACTCAATGGCGAGTGTGGGTATTAAGGTGGCAACAGCAGGTACACCAACCGCATATCCGGTATATACCTTTGCTCAGAAAGATGTAACCTCTTATTCAAAAGATTTCTTTGCCTCACGTTATCAGATGCAATTGGGATTGAGATATAGTTTCTAATCTTTTTTAATATTAATATACAACGGTCTGACCTAAATAAGGTTGGACCGTTTTTTTGTGCAGGCTTACCATAAATCGTCATTTCGACCGCAGTAGAGAAATCTGTCTAGATAGATCTCTCCTCCGAGGGAGTTCCATTGAAACACTTCGCATAGTTCGGTCGAGATGGCAACCATTCGAAAACGCTGGAAATCTTTCTGATGTATCCAATTAAACCTTTCCTATCCTTCCTCCGTCAAAATAAAACACACAGCATAAAGCTTGATTTATTTTTCAATTTAAAAAGTTAGGTTATGAAAAGGATTGTAAATGCATTGCTCTTATTGGTTATGGCGGTTAATTTTAGTGCTTGCGTGGTGAGCGCACGTGCACCAAGAGCACACTGGGTACGCGGGCATTATAATATTGGCCCTCATGGCGGTCGGTATTGGGTGCCCGGACATTACCGTTAAAATTTTGCTATCGCCGCCATAAAAAGGCGGCGATTGTTTTTATAAGCATGTTAAAAATGTAATTCCGTAACTAATGCGATTGTTGATTTAGATTGTAGGAATAAAATAATACATTAGCGTTATTAACACGATTTTAGCATATGCAAGAAGAAATTCTTTTACAGATTAGCCTTAAAATTAAAGAAAGACGTAAAGAGCTGGGGATTACCGTTCAAGAGCTTGCAAATAAAGCAGAGGTAAGTAAGGGGCTGATCTCTCAAATCGAAAATAGCCGTACCATCCCTTCTTTAATGGTATTAATGGATATTATTAAAAGTCTGCAGATAGATCTGAACAGTTTTTTTAAGGATATCAATTTTCATAAAAAAGATGCCCCCGTTCTGGTGAAGCGAAAAGATCAGTACCAGAAGTTCGAAAAAGAACAGGCAGTAGGTTTTAACTACTCGCGTATTTTAACCAAGAATATTAAGTTTTCGACTGCCGATTTTGTACTGCTCGAGCTCGAGGTGAATGCGCATCGCCCAATGGTGAAAACCGAAGCCTTCGAATTTAAATATATGATAGAAGGTAAGGTAGAATATCAGTTTTCGAAAAAGAAAATTATACTCGAAAAAGGAGATTCTATGCTTTTCGATGGAAGGCTTTCTCACACCCCGGTCAATATTGGCGATAGCAAGGCGCTAATGCTGGTGGTTTATTTTTTTGAATAACATTTTGATAAACAAAGTTTATTAATACTTAACAAATACTTATCTTCATCTTTATAAACCAATCTTAGGTTTGGTAATAGAAACTATGAATATGAAAAGATTTTTGAAAAGTACTTTACTATTACTTTGTTTATGTGTATTTGCCCAGGCACAATCTAAAAAAATTAAACACGTAATCTTAATTGGTTGCGATGGTTTTGGCGGCTACGCTTTGCCCGAAGCGAATATGCCTAATCTTAAAGCATTAATGGCCAATGGCTCATGGACTACACAGGCACGTTGTGTATTGCCATCTTCCAGCGCTGTAAACTGGGCTTCCTTATTAATGGGCGCTGGGCCAACCGAACATGGTTATACCGAATGGGACAGTAAAGTGCCCGAAATTCCATCTATCACCAAAACATCTTATGGTTTGTTCCCTGGGATATTTAGTGTAATCAGAGATCAAAAAAAACAGGCTAAAACGGCTATTGTGTATAGCTGGAGCGGGATTGGTTATTTATTTGAAAAAGAAGCAGTAAACATCATCGTTAGCGGAAACGATAAAGATGATTTTTGCACCGATACCACTGTTGCTATCATCAAAAAAGAAAAACCTTATTTTACCTTCCTGCATTTAGACGAACCTGATGGTACGGGGCATTCAATCGGTCATCGTACACCAGCTTATTATAAACAACTGGAGTTGGTAGATCAGCGGATAGGTAAAATTGTAAAAGCGGTTAACGATGCAGGTATAGCTGATGAAACCGTTATTCTGGTTACTGCCGATCACGGTGGTAAAGGTAAAGGCCATGGGGGTAAATCGCTCGATGAAGTGCAGATCCCGTGGATTATCTCAGGTCCTGGGGTTCGTAAAAACCACGAATTAAAAGACGCGATTATTACCTACGATACGGCTGCAACACTGGCCTGGTTAATGAGGTTGCAACAACCGCAAAGTTGGAGAGGAAAGCCGGTATTAGAAGCTTTTACGAAATAAGATACACACCCTACACGGTTAAAACTTAACAATTTGATAATCTTTATATTGTTTACTAATAGTAAACAATGTTTACTATTGTTTTTGGATTAAGTAAATATGAAAATCAAATTAGTGGTGTTCGGTATGATAAACAACATAAGCAGATATTAGGATGAGTTTGCTTCATCTTGCCCGCAAAAAAGCACTTAATTGGCCTTATTGGTTAATTACAATGCTTGGTGGTATAGCAGCATTTGGTTGTTACACCAGTATGTATGCCTTTCGTAAAGCTTTTGCCTCTGCTACTTTTGAGCACCAGGAATTTCTGCATATCGATTATAAAGTTTGGTTGGTTATTGCACAAATGGTAGGTTATACCTTGAGTAAGTTTTATGGTATCCGTTTTATTTCCGAATCGGGGAAAAGTAACCGGGCAAGGAGCATCATTTTTCTGATTCTTTTTTCTTGGCTAGCCCTGCTCGGATTTGCTTTGGTGCCTGCTCCCTACAATATTGTATTTCTTTTCCTCAACGGTTTCCCTCTGGGCATGATCTGGGGTTTGGTATTCAGTTATTTGGAAGGAAGAAAAACAACCGAATTTATGGGTGCGTTAATGTCGATCAGTTTAATATTTGCCTCAGGTTTTGTTAAAACGGTAGCCCGAACGCTGATGTCGTTTGCTTCGGTAAGCGATTATTGGATGCCTTTTCTTACCGGACTGGTTTTTCTGCTTCCGCTGTTCCTGTTTGTTTTTTGCCTGGAGGTTATTCCGCCGCCTTCAAAAGAAGATCAGGAGTTACGTACCAAGCGGGTGCCAATGGATGCGAAACAGCGCAGAAAGTTTATCACCACATTTTTGCCGGGTATCATCTTAACCATTATCATTTACGTGTTGCTTACCTGTATCCGCGATATGCGCGATAATTTCGAAGTAGAAATCTGGAATGGCTTAGGTATTCATAACAACCATATCTACACGCAGATTGATACCTTGATTTCGGTTGTGGTATTGGTGATGATGGGACTTTTGATCCTGATCAAAGATAACCTCAAAGCTTTTACCGTGATCCACATCATGATTATTTCGGGCTGTTTGCTAATTGGCGTAAGTACATTCTTTTTCGATAGGGGCTACATTGGGCCTGTTAGCTGGATGGCTTTGCTGGGAATGGGACTGTATATGGCCTACATTCCTTATAACGCCATTTTCTTTGAACGGATGATTGCCAATTTTCATTACAAGAGCAACATCGGTTTTATTATGTATGTGGCCGATTCAATAGGCTACTTAGGTAGCTTTTCGATACTGCTATTTCATGAGTTTGGCGAAACGAGTACCAGCTGGATGCACTTTTTTAAACAGTGTTTGTTTGCCATACCATTAATTGGAGGGGTATGTAGTGTGCTTTCTTTGATCTATTTTAGAAGAAAAACTTTGCTTACAAATAAAAAGATGCAGGCTGCTGGGCGTGTAATTTTAGCAGGAAAGTGAAAAGGCGTTTTTTTGCGATATCATTTTTTACCATGTAAGGAATATAAGGTCATTTAAGCTTATATGTTTCTTAAATGGTCGAAGTGGGGGAAGTTGGTGTACGCAAAAGTCGTCATTGCGAGAAGGCTTTTTCGGCCGACGAAGCAATCTTAATGCGCTCGCTAACGGCGATAGTTGTAAGATTGCTTCGTATCTCCCAATGACGATTTCTGTTGAAATCTTTCGTTGGTTGAAGAAAAATAATTAAAAAACAATATTGACATTGATGGCTGGATGAATTAAAAACATCCTGATGTCAGCAAAAAATAAACAATGAATAAACATTTCGATCTTATTGTAATTGGTGGAGGGATTTTAGGAACATTCCATGCTTACCATGCTTTACTTTCGGGCAAATCGGTACTGCAGCTCGAAAAAGATAATTTTCCGGTTGGCGCTACAGTACGCAATTTTGGTCAGGTGGTACCGTCGGGTATGGAAGCCGAATGGTTCCAGTATGGTGTGGCTGGTTTAGATATTTACAAATCCATTCAGCAAGAATTTGATATTTCCGTGCAGCAAAATGGTAGCGTTTACATCGCATCAGATAACGATGAGCGGACCTTGATCCACGAGCTGAAAGCACATTATAATACCATCGGTTACGAAACCGAATTGCTTAGTAGGGAAGCGGTTTTAAAGAAATATCCTGCTATTAAATCTTCTTATGCCAAAGAAGCCATCTTTTTTCCCCAGGAAATTAGTGTAGCACCAGATCAAATGATCCACCGCCTGCACGAATATATGCAGACTAAGTTTACACAATACACACTTAAATACAACAGTCCGGTTACCGCCTGCAAAAGCAAAGGCACTGGTGTTGAAGTAGGTTTAGGAAACAATACCGAAATTTTTACGGCAGAGAAAGCCATTATCTGTAACGGTTACGAATTTAAATTGCTTTATCCCGAGCTGTTTAGCGTGAGCGGCATTGTGGTAAGTAAACTGCAGATGATGCGCAGTATACCTATGCCAGAAGTAGCTTTAACAGGTAATATTTTAACCGGGTTAACCACCAGGCGTTACGAGAGTTTTGAGCACTATTGCCCTTCTTTCAAAAGCATTAAAACGCCTGAGCATTATGAAGAACTAAAAAAATGGGGTATCCATATCCTGTTTAAAAAAGCTGCAGATAATACGATCATTATCGGCGATTCGCATGTGTATGCCGATGTAAACCATTTCGATGATCTTGGTTTCGATTTAAGCCACCACATTAATGAGCTCATGCTCGAAGAAGCAGCCCGGATCGTGGATTTCGATGTGCGCAAACTGCAAAGTACCTGGGCAGGATTTTATCCGCAGCATGCAACAAAACATATTGTAGCTTACGATCTCGACGATCGCATCCATATCCGTACAGCTATTGGCGGTAAAGGAATGACTGCCAGCGCAGGTTATGCCGAAGAAAGCATTAAGAAAATATTTAGTTAACAAATACTAAACAAAAATAAGGGGTTTTGTTAACTAAAAATTGGTATTAGGCTAACATACACATCTTATCATTGCATCTATAAAACCTAAAAAAAATTATAGATAAATGAAACATCTCTACAAGATGAAGATGTGCATGGTGGCTTTGCTGTTACTGTGCCTCACGCCTTATTTTTCCTGGGCACAAACAAAAATAGCTGGTCTGGTGAAAGACGATGCGCAACAGCCGATCCCGGGCGTTAGCGTAATGGTAAAAGGGACTAAAAAAGCTACTTCTACTGATTTATCGGGCCGCTTTACCCTCGAGGCCAAAATAGGCGAAACACTTGTTTTTAGTTCGATCGGATTTCTTCCGCAGGAAGTTCAGGTTACGGGCGCAAACCTTACCGTAACTTTAAAAACAGACTCGAAAAATTTAAACGAAGTAGTGGTTACCGCCCTCGGTATCCGTAAAGAGAAAAGAAACCTAGGCTATGCCATTCAGGAAGTAAAAGGAGCCGATCTGGTAAAAGCCAGAGAAGCTAATCCGGTAAACGGATTGGTGGGTAAGGTTGCTGGTTTAACTGTTGGTGTATCTTCAGAGCTTTTGGGCCGTTCGTCGCTTTACCTTCGTGGTAACGATGTTAATTTAGTTGTGGTAGATGGCGTACCGATCAATTCGGATACCTGGAACATCAATCCCGATGATATCGATACTTATACCGTGCTTAAAGGCCCGGCAGCAGCGGCACTTTATGGTTATCAGGCTTATAATGGTGCATTATTAATCACCACTAAAAGAGGTAAACTGAGCGACAAAGGTTTTACTGTAGAACTAAATTCGAGCACACAGTTTAACAAAGGGTTTATCGCTTTGCCGAAAAGCCAGGACGAGTACGGGCCAGGTGAACACAGTGCCTATGCTTTTGGTGATGGAAAAGGTGGTGGCTTAAATGATGGTGATTATGATATCTGGGGCCCAAAATTCGACGGTCAGTTGATTCCTCAATATGATAGCCCGATTGTGAACGGCGTGCGCCAGGGTACACCATGGATAGCCCGTGGAAAGGATAACTTAAAGCGTTTTATCCAAACCGGATTGCTTTCTGCAAACAACGTTGCCTTATCGTCTGCAACAGATAAGTACAATTTAAGGGTTTCTATTTCCAATAATTATCAAAAAGGAATTATACCGAACACACAGTTAAACATCAATAATTTTAACGTAAGCGGTTCTTATAACATCAGCCCGAAATTAAGGGCCGAAGCCTACATCAATTATAGCCGCCAGTTTTCTGATAATATTCCAGATGTAAACTATGGCCCGAACAGTGTGATTTATAACATGACCCTTTGGGGTGGTGCCGACTGGAATATCGATGACATGAAAAACTACTGGCAGCCAGGCAAAGAAGGTATCCAGTCTATTTACGCCGAATACCAGCGTTACCACAATCCTTATTTTTTATCTTACGAGTGGTTACGCGGACATAAAAAGAACGATATTAACGGTTATGCCTCCTTAAATTACAATGTAACCAAAGGATTGGATGTATTGCTGAAAACGCAGATCTCTACCTACGATCAGTTAAGAACCGAGAAAATGCCTTTTTCTGCTCACCCATACGGACGCGAAGAAGGCTTAGGCGATTACAGGGAAGACCGCCGTAGCATGTTCGAAAATAATACGCAATTGATTTTAAAGTACAATAAAAACATTGGCGATTTATTTGAAATCAGTGCTTTTGGCGGTGGTAATGCACGTAACTTTAGTTACAACTCGAGCTTTACCACAACCGATTATTTAAATGTTCCGAATGTATATAACTTCTCGAATTCTAAAAACCCGGTAAAAGCATTCGATTTCAATTCACAGATGTTGGTGTTAAGTGCTTTTTACTCGGTCGATTTAAGCTTTAAAAAATACCTGAATATTAATACCACTGGCCGTGTAGATAAAAACTCTGCACTTCCTCCGGGCAACAATTCGGCATTCTATCCTTCGGTTTCGTTAAGCTCGGTAATTTCCGATTATGTAAAAATGCCTGCTTTTATTTCATTTGCAAAAGTAAGGGCATCGTATGCAAACGTTAAGGACCCAGGTTTGGGTACACAGGAATTTATTGGTGCAACGCCTCTGCAAACTTATCCAATTGGTTATGGTGCAGAATATACTTCGTCATACGGTGGTCCTGGTTATGGTCTTTCTTCGCCATACAGCATCAGGCCTACCTACAATAACCAAACGGGTGCCTATTATACCAACAACCTTATCGATCTGAACGCGGTAAAAGCGCAGAGCAGAACCAATTACGAAGGTGGTATCGATCTGAAGTTCCTTAAAAACCGGTTAGGTTTTGAAGCTACATATTTCCGGTATATCGATGGACCGAAAATTATCAGACAAAATATCTCAGCAGCAACAGGTTACCAAACCAATACCATCAACGGCCGTAAAACGCAAAACAGTGGAGTGGAGTTAAGTTTATCTGGTGCACCAATCATGACCGACAAATTTGGCTGGGATGTTATGATCAACTGGTCTACCTACAAACAGATTTACAAAGAACTTGCCCCAGGCGAAACATCGGTTGATCAATTCTTTAAAACCGGCGACCGTATCGACAATATCTATGGTTCTGTTTTAGCTAAAACACTAAGTGGGCAGGTGATCCATACTTCAAGTGGAACACCGGTTTCGTTACCGGTTAACCAGCTGCTTGGGCACGCCGATCCAAACTGGGTATGGAGCATTGGTAACAAATTCAGGTATGAGAATTTCTCATTCAGTTTCCAGTTAGATGGTAAAGTGGGTGGAGTAATGCAAGATTATGTGAGGTTAAAATCGTTCCAGGGCGGTCGTCAGATCGAAACCATCCAGGGTAAAATGGGCGAAGCCAGATATCAAGATTACCTGCGTGTAAACGATCCAACTTACAAAGGCACCTGGGTAGGCGATGGGGTTGTGATTGCTAATAACGGTAAACTTAACTTCGATCCGGTTACGGGGGTGATTACCAATTATGGCGACCTAACTTTTGCGCCAAATACCACTCCGCAGCTGTTGCAGGATTATCTAGGCGTTTTTTATGGTGCCAAAGAAAACACCATGATGAGCCGTACCTATGCCAAATTGCGCGAAGTAACTTTTGGCTACCAATTGCCTAAAAAACTATTGGAGCGCACGTTTATCAAATCGGCCAATATTTCGGTAGTGGGACGTAATCTCCTGTACTTTATCAATTCTACTTATAACGATGTGGATGTAGATCAGTACTCGGGCAGAGAAGGTACCTCTACACTGCAAACACCAACTACAAGAAGTATAGGCTTTAACCTGAATGTTACTTTTTAACCTTTAGCAATAAATATTATGAAATCAATATATAAAATCCTGTTCCTCTTTATTATCGTGGCTGTTTGCGGCGGGTGCAAGAAAGAATTTGAAGACAATTTTAAAAATCCGAACCAGGCCGAAACCGTTCCGCCAAACTTATTATTGAACAGTATTTTGTTCGATATGTACGAAGCGCCTTTTTCGGGCTCAGAAAGGTGGAACCAGTACACTGCCGCCAACTATTTCTATTACGCAACCAATAACTACGATTGGACAGGTGCTTCGTTAGATTACACGACTTTAAAAAATGTGGTAAAAATGGAAGAGGAAGCCAACCGTTTAGGCGGTGCGGTAGCTAAGCCTTACCTGGCACTGGCTAAATTCTTTAAAGCGTATTATTTTGTGAAAATGAGTTTGAAAGTGGGCGATTTACCAATGACTGACGCCTTAAAAGGTTTCGCCAACTTAACCCCGAAGTACGATACCCAAAAAGATATTTTTAAACTATCGTTAACCTGGTTAGAAGAATCGAACAATGATTTATCGGCTTTAATTACTGCAAGCAATAAAGAATTAAAAGGCGATATCTACCTTAAAAATGACCTTGCAGCCTGGCAAAAGGTGGTGAATACCTTTAAATTACGGACTTTGATCAATTTGAGCACAAAAGCGGATGATGCCGACTTACAGGTAAAACAACAATTTGCTACAGTGTTGGGCAACCCGACCAAATATCCGGTTATGGAGAATATGGCCGATAACCTTCAGTTTGTGTACAACGAGAGTTTTAACAAGTATCCGAACAATAAAGATAATTTTGGTAATGATGCCCTGCGTTACAATATGGCGGGTACGTATTTAAATACGCTTTCGGCCCTTAAAGATCCCCGGGCTTATATGGTAGCTGAGCCGGCAAGGGGTATAGCAGAAGCCAATGGTTACGCCATTACCGATTACCGCAATTTTATTGGTGCACCTACTGGGGAAGATCAGGGGGTAATGTTGGATAAGGTACAGAAGGGATTGTATTCGCTAATTGGCCGTTATCGCTACTATAGTGGTTATACAGCCGAAAATACTTTTATTATTGCTTATCCTGAGCTTTGTTTTATCAAAGCAGAGGGCATTAACCGCGGTTGGGCTACTGGTGATGCCGAAAGCTGGTATAAAAAGGGGATTCAGGCTTCTATTGGTTTCTATGGTATTAAAGATGGCGTTAATGTGGTCACCTTTTTGAAAAAGGATGGGAAGCTGGGCGAATTTGAAAATTTTAATGTTAATTTCTCTTTCGAAAGCGATTATTATTCGCAGGCTGCGGTTAAATATGCCGGTAATACAGCCGATGGTTTAAAGCAGATCCTGACACAGAAATACTTAGCTTATTTCCGTAATTCGGGTTTCGAGGCTTACTATCAGTACCGCCGAACAGCTGTGCCAACTTTCGATTTAGGTCCTGGTGTAGGTAACAGCAACAGGATTCCTAAGCGTTTTCAGTACCCCAATATCGAAAGAACAACCAACGGCGAAAACCTAAAAGTAGCATTGCAACGTCAGTATAACGGTGTAGATGATATTAACCTTGCACCTTGGATTGTTAAATAGAAGAAGATAACCTGTTGATATTCAGTTTGAAATTTGCAAAACGATCCTCCGTCGTAAAGGGAGGATCGTTTTCTTGAATAATAATTGAATTAATTTTTGCATAAATAGTTTAAAAGCGCTAATATTGCACTCCCAAAACGAACAAGGGTATTTAACTGCAAAGTGTAAATAAGCCTCGTTTTAGGAAATGACCAGTACTCCTTCTTAGTTCAGCTGGTTAGCGTCCCGATGCATCGGGATTAATCAGAGGGTAAGAAAAGATCAGAGGATTTTGATCGGTATTAATGAAAACACAACCAGAATAAATAAATATTCCTTCTTAGCTCAGCTGGTTAGAGCATCTGACTGTTAATCAGAGGGTCGCTGGTTCGAGCCCAGCAGAGGGAGCAGATTTGAAAGCCTTACAACATCGTTGTAAGGCTTTTTTGTTTTATATTCTTGCTCGGCGAGAAGTTTATTCTGAGCGCAGACAAAGGGAGCCCAGCAGAGGAGCCAAAACCCGCAACGAAAGTTGTGGATTTTTTTCGTTTACGGCTGCGTGGGAAGTTCATTCCGATTTTACTCGGTGAGCCCAAAGAATTCATGCTTTGTGTAAAAACTATTAAGTATATTCCCTAGTTCATCATGTATTTAATACTATTCATCACCTAATATTGTATATCCGTCCAGAAATTTTAAAATTTTGTTTAAATATTTTATATTCGGAACTAATCAGAAAAAGGTCTCTTTAGGAATATCTAAATTCCGTTGGAAATTAAATTTTAGTATTTAATACCTTGCTCCTGACGCTCAACATTAAAACGCTCTATGAAAAAACTACTTTTCCTGCTGCTTTTCTCTTTTTTGCTCGTTAAGGCACGAGCACAGAGTATCATTGAGAATATGAACAATTACTCGCCTCCATCTCCTGAAGCTGCAAGTCTTTTACCAAAAAATGGCTTATATGCACTAGGATACTATAATGGTAGGTTAAGTTATTCCGCATCGTTATTGGAAGTAGGTATGAAGGGAATTAATTTCAATCTTGGATTGAGATATAGTACTGCCGGTTTCAAAGTTCAGGATGTATCCGGATCCGTTGGTCTTGGCTGGGGCCAAAACTTTGGAGGTGTAATTACGAGATATGTGGAAGGCCTACCAGATGAGGAAGGAAATGGATATTGTGGGCCAAACCATATAGGCACTAAAAATTCAGGTACTCTGGATGATGATTATTTTAATAAGATCACCAATGCCGAATGGGATTCACAGCCAGATAAATTTTATTTTTCTTTCATGGGTATTTCTGGAAGTATGAGATTGGATCCTTATGGAAAAGCTATCCTTGAAACTACTGATAATGGCATTAAAATTGAATATAATCCTTTTAACAGTACAAATGGGCGAATGAATGGTGGTGCAGAAGAATGGATCGTAAGTGACCAGAATGGAAACCGCTATTTCTTTGGCGGGAGCAACACGGAAACAACTTCAAGTACCTCACACGGAGAAGCGAAAACAACAACTAAAACTTTTATTTCAAGCTGGTACATAAGCAAGATTATTACTGTAAATAATCAGGTAATACTTTTTAATTATATTACAGGCGCCGCAACAAACAGTACCTATTACGTTAACTTCAAGCGGACAAACGAACTTAGTGGGCCTTGTTCCTACAATGGTCCTGCTGAAAATTTCTGGAATGAAAATGTGGATGTCAATATCGCAACCCCCTTATACCTAAGTGAGATAAAGACCCTTGATAATAAAACTGTGGTATCGCTTAATTATGGACACAATAGGGAAGATTTAACAAATGGAAAAGCATTAACGGAAGTTACTTTGAAATACAACGATCAGCTAAAGAAAAAAATAGCGCTTGATTATAGCTATTTCATTTCTACAGATGGCAGTGGGACTAAGCGTTTAAAACTTGATAAGATCAGGGAAATCGGCAAATCGGGTGGAGAGAACACAATGTTTCATTTTGTTTATAATGAAACAACCATACTTCCTGCAAGAAATTCCATCAAGACAGATTATTGGGGCTATTATAACAAAAATTATGGGACATCAAATATAGAAGGGCATGAAAATGGTTTTAAAGGTTCAGATTATGAGAATACAATGGCCTGCGTATTAACCAAGGTAAATAACAAAACTGGTGGGACGCTATATTTCGAATATGAACTAAATGACTATTATAAAAATGGTGCTAACCAACCTGGAGGTGGTTTAAGGGTGAAGAAAAAGTATGAAAGAACAAGTGATAACCAACAGTTGCCAGATTTACTTAATGAAGAATACAATTATAAAAATCCCGGTAGTACCAATTCAAGTGGCCAGCAATTTGTGAGCCAGAATAACAGGGAGCTTGTTACAGAAATGGCGACAATCTTTAGCTTTGGCGGAGCATTTTGGGTTTGCGTATTCAAAAATCATTATACCTATTCGGAACCTTTGATTTCACTTTTCGATGTCAACGAAACAGCAGTAGGATATTCTTATGTGAGTATTAAAAGACAGAATGGAACTACGATATATAATTTTTCTAATTATTCTGATAACCCTGATATTTATGATCAAAGGAAATACGAAACTGCGATTGATCAAGAAAATTCCAATAGTAACTTTAATTTTAACATACGTCCTCAATTCCCCGCAACCTCTTTTTCTTTCGCGAGAGGAAAGATCAAAAATGAACAGCTGATAGACCCCCTTGGAGTCAAGATTAAAGAAGTTGTTTACAATTATAGTCTTACTGCTGCTACAGATCCGATTATAGGAATAAAAGCTTTTGCTCAAGGGTTTATCAACAGCGAAAAGATATATAATTTCGGGAAATATATTTATGCAAACCGGGATTATAAACTTATCGGGAAAACAGAAAAAAGTTTTGTCAATGGGGTTGAACGTTCCAGTATCTCCGAGTCATTTACTTATACATCCTTTGCAAAAAATCTATTGCTTTCAAAAACTGTTACTGATGTAGCGGGAAATACAATCTTGGAAACTTTTTCATATCCCTTTGACCAGATGGCAAATCCGGTTTTCTCAGATATGGTTTCTAAAAACCGCATTTTAGAGCCTATCGGCCATGAAAAATATATGAATGGAGTCCTGAAAGGGAGAGAATCAAAAGAATTTGCTTTTTGGCCATCTGGGATAACAGCTCCGTCCCTCAATAAACAAGCTTTTGGTTCAGCACCACTAGCTACAAAAATAATCTTTAACAGTTATGATGATAAAGGGAACTTGTTAGAGAGTGAGATGCCTCATGGTGTAAAAGAATCATATATATGGGGATATGATAAAGAGTTTTTGGTTGCAAAGATCATTAATTCTGGTTATGCTCAAGCGCTGCAGTGGGTAAATTTGAACCAGATTGATCAAGCTTATAATTATACTGATGTACAAAATCAAAATGAGCTTAATAAATTAAGGTTAAATCTGCCAGAAGCTCAGGTATCCACCATTGTATATGATCCTTTAATTGGCATGACTGCTCAGGTTGATGCTAAAGGGCTCGCAATAAGTTATGAATATGATGAATTCAATAGATTAATGAATGTAAAAGATCGTGAGGGAAATATCAAAAAGAATTTTTCCTATCATTATCATCCCCCTTATGTTTATAACGATGCACAGTTTGGTTCTTTTACAAAACAGGGTTGTCCGATAAATTACATTGCTGAAAATGTACCTTTTATGGTTCAGGCAAATACCGTGTTTTCTATAAATTCAAAACAGGAGGCCAATGCATTAGCTCTTGCAGAACTGAATTTAAAAGGTCAGGAGAATGCCAATCTGATAGGCCGTTGTCGTCCACCTAGCGATATGGTGAATTATTCCTATTCATCAATGAAGCATGAAATCTGCAATTTTATGAGCAGCCCCATAGCGATCCAATTCATACAGGGATATGTAAGGCAAATGCTCATTAATGATCCTATATATGATACAAGGATATATGGTGATGAATATTTGACTTTTCCCGTACCTACAGGCTACTATGTGGTTCAGGGAAGCACCAACATTCCGGTTACTTATCAGTTTGTAGAGGACGGATATGTGAAATTTACCAATACCTGCGGTCAGGAAGATCCCTTACAATTTAGTTTTTCACCTGCCGGAAGTCCTGTTACAGACTGTGGGTCAGGATTGATCCACCGTTACGCTTACGTCAGCGATCCTTATCAGTTACTTTATGTGGGCGCTACTCTTTCTTTGCCTTTTAGCCTCATTGAAGATGGATATTACCTAAAGGATGGAATGAAGTATACTGTTGTTTCTGGTATTATCACAGCGGAAGAATCATGTGCCGTCGTAGTAACGCCTAATTATAATTCTGCCAATATGACCCGACAAGATCAGAGTATTGTAGGTATATGCCAGTCAGATAACTATAATCTTTATTATTATAGCGATGCTACGGTTGTGGTTGGGACAACACTTTATAAAACACCCATGCTTAATATAAAAGCAAGCTCAGGCTATTATTATGATGGTAATAAAATTTACATTATAGTCAGTCAAGGTGTTGTTTATGGAATCCAGAGCTGCCAGGAGGTAGCGAATGGTATTTTCCTTTATCACCCGCCCTTTGAGCCTGACCTAGAGCCCGCCACAGAGATGTTCACCGCAGCATATTCATCTGATAGGACTTCTATGTGTGATCCTTTCCTGGCTAAATTTTCAGTCGACCTATATTCAACAGGTGGGAGCTTTAATGCGCCCCAGGTGATAGGTTCTCCAATTGCTGTGTATTATACAGATAATAACCAGTCTGCTTTAGCGCCTGACGGTTACTATACATTACATGAGCAAGATCCGATGCATACGGGTGAAAAATTTTATTATCTAAAAAATGGAAAGGTTTTATTTTCAAACTGGTGTGAGCTTCCGGATCCTCCGCATTAATGAGATGGCTTAAACGTTCTCCAATCTAAATTTAACACAACTATTTTACCATTATAAAATTAACGATGATGAAATGTGCCTCGATATTTAAGAAGTTTTTATGTTTAATAGCATTGCTGTTTCCATATGTGGCTTTTTCTCAAAAGAATGTACCCAGCTACAACGGTGAATCAGAAATTAGTGCGCCTGTTAGTGTAACTTTATCCAATGGCTTTCATGCCCCTTTGGGAAGCACTTTGAGAGTGTTCACAACTGGTTTAAGCTATGTGAATTGTGTTCCTCTGAGTGCTTCGGTAAGCAATAATCAGAATTACATCTTAACCCGTACGTTTAAAAAACCAGGTGTAACCAACAGTAACTTAAATAGTAACCGTTTGATATGCGATGAAAACCAAACCATTCAGTACATTGATGGCCTGGGTCGTGTAATCCAGTCTGTTAGTGTACAAGGGAGCCCTAATTTGTCAGATCTGATCCAACCATTTAGTTATGATGCGATGGGAAGGACAAATATCAGTTACCAGATGTATACTGCCGGTGGTATAAATGGAAGCTATAGAAGTGACGCCCTTACGGATGGTGCGGGGCTTAAAAATTATTATATTAATCCTCCAACGGGGGTCAAAAACTCGGCTGCTCCATTTTCCGTTAGTGTTTTCGAACAGAATCCCCTTGGACGTACAGTTGAGGTTGGTGCTCAGGGAGTTGACTGGCAGCCTATTCCAAATAGTTCTTCAGGACATACATACAAAAATGAATACGGTTTTAATACAGATCAGGAGGTAAGAAAATGGACAACAACGAGTCTTTTAAATAGCGCCTCATCGATTGGTTTTTATCCCGCAGGAGCCCTATCAAAAAAAATAAGTAAGGATGAGAACTGGGTTTCAGGAAATAAAGGAGTTATTGAAGAATTTTCCGATTTTGAAGGACAGATTGTTTTAAGGCGTGTTTGGGAATCTGATACAGAAAGCCTTTCTACCTATTATGTTTACGACGAGCTTGGAAAATTGAGGTATGTACTTCCACCAGCTGTAAATGAAAACGGCCTCCTGGAAACAGCGAATACTTATTCATTTAACGAGAATGATGATGTTTTCCAAAACTATATTTATGCAAGCCACTACGATGATCAAAATCGCTTGGTTGAAAAAGCGATTCCGGGAAAGGGTTGGGAGCATATGGTTTATAACAAAAAAGACCAGCTGGTACTTTCGCAAGATGAAAAACAGCGTAGCCTGGCTGAATGGACATATTTTAAATATGATGTTTTTGGTAGGGAAGTTGTTTCTGGTATACTAAGTAGTTCTCAGCTCAGGGTAGCTATGCAAAACACGGTGAATAACCAGTCTGTGCTTTGGGAATCCAGAATTAACTCCGATCAGGGGTATAGTAATAATGCCTATCCACAGAACACCGCAAATTATCTTTCCATTAAATATTATGATGACTACAGTTTTCCAGGAAATATTTATGGCGGAGCAACCGATGGCCAGGCAGATGGTGTATTTATAAAAACCTTACTTACCGCACAGAAGCTTTCTATTATTGGGTCTACGTCAATGCTATTGAGTGTGAATTATTATGATTTAGATGGTAGGGTGGTTCAGATCAAAAAGCAAAATCAAATCGGAGATGATATTGTTGATAAAAACTGGAATTTTAACAACGAACTTATAGAAACATTAAGAACCCATAATGGTCATGGAGTGCAAACAAAGATTAAGACTAAAACTGAGTTTGATCATATGGGGAGGGTACTTGCAACGAAAAAGAGCATCAATGGTCAGGATGAATTATTCTTGAATAAAATGGAATATAACGATATCGGACAACTATTAAGAAAAAAACTGCACAGTGTTGACGGTACCACTTTCGTACAGCAAATAGATTATGCATACAATGAGAGAGGCTGGATTACTGGTATTAATGATCCAACACAGCTAGATCCTTCAAGGGTTTTTGGAATGGCCATTACCTATGCCGCTAATGCTGATACTTATAATGGAAATATTGCATCTTTAACTTGGAGAACACAGGTGCCGCCGGGATATTCTTTAAATGATGGTATACAAGGTTTTAATTATCAATATGATAAGTTAAACCGATTAACAAAAGGAAGCTACGTGTCTACAGGGAAAAATGATTTTTTCAATGAGGAAATCGGCTATGATGTTATGGGTAATATTGTAACGTTGAGGCGTAACGGAAATTCTGCCAGCTCGTATATAAACGATATGGTTTTTAATTATAGAGCCAATGGGCAGCCCGGAAATCGGTTATGGGGAGTAGTTGATAATGGAACTGCAGCCCAGGGTAGCAATTATAACTATGATGTAAATGGTAATCAAACCCTTAATTCACGTATTGGTGTTACAGATATTGCTTATAATTATTTAAATTTACCACAAGCGATAACCCGGGGGGCAACTGGTGAAGTTTTAACTATGATGTATGATGCCGAAGGGAAAAGGCTAAGAAAAAGCTTAGGAAGTCAGATTACTGATTACGTTGATGGAATACAGTATAATGGTAATAATATCGATTTTATTATGACAGAAGAAGGAAGAGCAATTCCAGGTACTCCATATATTTATCAATATTTCTTGAAGGATCACCTTGGAAATACCAGATCAACGGTGGGACAGGATGGCAGTATTCTTCAGGTTCAGGACTATTATCCATTTGGGCTTAATATGAATGCGAACAATACCGTTACGCCAAGCCCTGTTAATCAGTTTAAATTTAATGGGAAAGAAGAACTTTCTGAATTTGGTGCAGGGCAGTTGGATTTTAGTTCCAGATATTATGATCCATTAATTGGTAGGTTTTCTGGAATCGATAGACTCGCAAGTAGCTATACTTATAAAAGTCCTTATGATTATGCAGAAAATAGGCCGGTTAACGGTATAGACCTAGATGGGTTGGAATGGTTAGCAACTGTCGACAAGCAAGGAAACTCTTACATTAAGGTTAATACAAATTTTTCTTTCGATGAATCTGGGCTTTTGCCTGATGGTCTCACTACGAAAGATTATCAGAGTGCTATGAATAGTGCCTTTGACTTGATGTTTCAGACTTCTACAAAAGGTAAAGTGCATGGACTTATGAGTTTTGAGGGCGGGAATGAAAAAGCACTAGGAGTTTTTGTGCCTCTCTTAAGCATTTATGCAGAAAAGCTTGATCCTAATGAAAAAACGAGCATATATGGATTGCAAGGGCCTGGGGTAGCTAATGTAAACTTATATAATAAAAATGGTACAATAAAGACACCTACTCAGCTAGCGTGGGATGTGGTCCATGAAATCCTTCACACCTTAAGACTTGATCATCCATTTGAAAATACACAGACTGCTGATACCAAACTAAACATTGCTTCTGGCAAAAACAATTACTCAAGCACCCCCGAAACAGATCCAAGGATAGATTACAATATAATGAACTATCCAATGCTTTCAATTGACGGGAAACGACTAGGTGATCTATGGAAAGATATTAAAACCTTAGAACTCACTCCCCAGCAGATTGAGTTTATCTATAGGGAAATTGGGCTTCAACAACAGGGAATGGGTACGATCCGCGCTGATTATGAGCAGTATTGGAATAATTTCCCTGGAACTCCAGTAATTAAAAAATAGGTCATGAAGAATTATATCATATTATTCTTTCTTTTTGGTTGTTCTTCATTTCAGGAACGTGGAAAGATCCAGTCAGGCGCTTGTCAGTCGTATTACGATAAAAAACTTAAAATAAAGATTTTCCATAATGTGGATGAACGAGCAGAATTTCCAGAAGGATTTGGCAAAGAGTATCTTTTTTTTGCAAAAAGAATGAAATATCCAGATCAAGATAATTTTCAAGGATCAATAAAGGGAAGTTTTATAGTCGACAAGGATGGAGCTATAATTTCTCCCAGGATTGAAGGAAAGAAAGAAGAAGATTATACGCCTTTGGATCTTGAATTTATTAGAGTTTCTCTGCTGATGCCCAAGTGGAGGCCAGCGAAATGTAATGGGAAAAATGTAGCAACAAGGGTAATAGCTCCAATCCGTTTTTGATGAATTAGATGGACACTTAAAGATAAGAGATATAATTATTCCTAATAAATGAATTACTCCTAAACGGCCATCATTATTAACAGATGGAATTTTAGGATAGATATTTAAGGACTTAATTCAGGCGGAGTAGTTATTTAAAGCTGGTAAATACAATTGTAATACCCCATTGTTTATAATTTGTATCGGTAAGAGGTCTTAAGCCACTCTAGCTAATGGATACTTTTGAGTATGACATAATTTCTATCATCGTTAAAATCTAATAAAGTAAAGTTGTTTAGAGTACACTGTATGAAATATTTTTTGTTGATTTTAATCTTTAGCTGTTCCTCTGCGTTCGACAGGTCCACTGGACTTCAGGTATACAAAGATAGTGATGAATTACCAGAATTTCCGGGAGGAGGAAGAGAACAGCACCGTTTTTTTTATAAACTGATGAGTTATCCACAGGAACAAGCAGGAGAGAATTTTGAAGGAGTTATTAGGGGAAGTTTTATAATTACCAAAAGTGGCTCCTCTACAGGCTATAGAATTGAGGACAGATCAGAAAAGGATTATACCTCTTTAGACAAAGAATTTATCAGGGTTGCACGATTGATGCCTAAATGGAAGCCAGGAAGATGTAATGGTAAGAAAGTTGCTGTTCGAGTATTCTACACCATAAATTTTTAACTGCTATAACATACTTTATAGTTAATTGATCAAGAAAAGGGCTTTACTTTATCATGAAATATTTAATTCTGATTTTATGTTTTTTAAGCTTGAACGTGAAGAAGGATAAAAATGTCGAAACTTTTTTTCAGTGTCAGAGTTATTATGATCATTCCCTAAAACGTAATGTGTTCACAAGTGTCGATGAAATGCCCCGTTGTCCAGGGGGTATGCGTAAGCTTTCCTCATTTTTTGATAAGGTTAAATATGAGGGAAGTTATAACAACAGCGGTTGGCAACATAAAGTAGACCTCACTTTCGTAATCGATGAAAAAGGTTGTATAATAAATGCAGGTATAGATAATAAGAAAACAGAAGAATATTCGAAGTTAGATTTGGAGTACATTTGCGCTGCGAAAAAAATGCCTAAATGGAAACCAGCCAAGTGTAATGGGAAAGTAGTACCCTTTAAATTCAGTACTACTTTTAGTATAACTCCACAATAGGATAGAGTATTTATAATCCTTAATTTAAAGAGGGTATAAAAAGAACTATTCGTACTGATCTAACTCGTCTTAGCATCTTGCTAAGATCATATTCCCATATTCTTTCATAAAAGCAAAATAACCCTACTACGGATCAATATCAGGTTAACCACATTCAAGTAAATCCCAAACAAAAAAGGGCAAACAAAGAAAATCCGTTGTTGCCCTTTTTTATCAATAACTTTCTCCTAACTACCCTTGGTGCTCAGGCATGCCATTTGGATCCATCCATACATATTCCCAATGGTGGCCATCAAGATCATCAAAACTATGTTGGTACATAAAACCATAATCGGTAGCCGGATTCGGTATTGTGGCACCAGCAGCTACTGCTTTATCTACCATTTCGTTTACGGCATCTTTACTATCGGCCGATATGGCAATAGAAGTTTCTATTGCTTTGTGGGCATCGATGATTTCTTTTTGGGTAAAAGTTTGGAAAAAGGTTCTGGTCAGCAGCATTACATAAATGGTATCGCTGATGATCATGCAGGTTGCTTTCTCGTCGGTAAACTGCGGGTTAAAAGTATAACCAAGTTTGGTGAAAAACTCCACCGACTTGTTAAGGTCGCTAACGGATAGGTTCACAAAAATTTGAGTTGCCATATTGTTTTCTGATTTTGTATATTCAAAAGTATAACAAAACCAGGTAGGTATTAATGTGCAAAAACGACAAGTTAAGGGGTTAAACGCGACTTGCACGAAATATAAAATCGTCATCTAACTGAAGTGTCAACGGAATGCCTGGGCTGAGTTTATAATCTACGTTCAGTAAGAAAAAGGTGTTCTGTGATGCTTTTTCGATCATGCCTAAATGTCGGATTTTTACAACAAATAGTCTATTTATTCCAAGAATTGAGCGGATGAGTTACCTATTTTTGATAAAACCAAATATAAGGAAATGAAAAAATTAGTATTAGTTGGCCTTATGGCTTGTTCCCTGGGCTTAAACCTCAAGGCCCAACAAAAAACGGATAAGATAGAACAAGGGATTTTTAAACCTACTGATGAATCCTTAAAACAGTATAAATATCCAGATTGGTTCAGAGATGCCAAGTTTGGAATCTGGTCGCATTGGGGCCCTCAGGCAGTTCCCAGACAGGGTGATTGGTATGCCAAGAATATGTATGTTCAGGGCAGTGCGCAGAATAAGTACCACGTGGCAACTTATGGTACGCCATCTAAATTTGGATACAAAGATATTATCGCTTTATGGAAAGCAGAGAAATGGAACCCTGAGCAGTTGATGGCCTTATATAAAAAGGCCGGTGCCAAATATTTTGTAACCATGGGCTCGCATCATGATAATTTCTTCCTATGGAACTCCAAAATCCATAAATGGAATTCGGTAAATATGGGGCCACACAAAGATGTAGTGGGTTTATGGCAAAAAGCGGCTAAAAAAGAAGGACTCCGTTTTGGCGTTTCCGAGCACCTTGCTGCTAGTTTTAACTGGTTTCAGCCAAGTCATGGTGCAGACAAAACAGGGCAATTTGCAGGAATTGCCTACGATGGGCATGATCCGAAATATGCTGATCTTTATCATCTACCTGCAGATTCGGCTGATATGAAAGAGTGGCTGACCAATAATCCGGGCTGGCATAAACAATGGTTGGAAAATGTTAACGAACTAGTCGATAATTATCACCCCGACCTACTTTATTCGGATAGTAAACTTCCTTTTAAAGATATAGGGCGTACAATGGTTGCGCACTATTACAATCAGGATATGGCCAAAAATAAAGGCAAACTAGAGGCAGTATATACGCCAAAAGAGCCATCTGAAGGTAAATGGGCACAAGATGTAGAACGCGGAGTATTAGATTCGATCAGCCCGTTTCCGTGGCAAACCGATACTTCAATAGGAGATTGGTATTATAGAACCGGGCAAAAATATAAAAGTGCGAATGAAATCGCCCAGCTTTTGATCGACATTGTAAGTAAAAACGGAAATCTTTTGATCAATGTTGTACAGACTCCAGAGGGAGACCTGGAACCGGATGTTGTTAAAATTGTTACGGAAATTGGCGACTGGACCAAATTGAATGGAGAAGGTATTTATGCATCGAGACCATGGAAAGTATATGGAGAAGGCCCATCTACCATTAAATCAAACCAGAAAAAGGGCCACTTTGGTGGCTTAACCGACTCAGGTGAATATCAATCTACGGATATCAGGTATACCACAAAGGAGGGTAATCTTTTTGCTTTCTGTTTGAATGTGCCAAATGAAAGCATCAGGATGACCTTACTTGGGCGCAAATCGAAATACCTGGAGAAGCCCATCACTTCGGTTACGCTACTGGGCGGTAAGGGTAAATTAAAGTGGGTGCAGGAAGATGATGCCCTTGTAATTAGCAAACCCGCAGATTATCCGGCCTGGTCGGTAACAGGTTTCAAAATAGAATTCAAAAAATAAGGAGAGCCGCTCACATTTTAAAGTGAAAAATGAAAAGATATTGTTTAGCACTGGACCTCGTTGATGATCCAAAACTCATAGCGGAGTATGAAGCTTATCACCTTAACGGTTGGCCTGAAATTAAGCAGAGTATTATCGAGTCGGGGGTTTTGGAAATGGAAATATACCGCATTTCGAACCGTTTGTTCATGATTATGGAAACGGAAGATGATTTCAGTTTTGAAAAAAAAACAGCTATGGATATTGCTAACCCTAAGGTGAAAGAGTGGGAAGAACTGATGTGGAAATATCAGCAGGCATTACCCTTGGCAAAGCCTGGAGAAAAGTGGCTACTGATGAAAAATATATTTAAGTTAAACGAATTGTGATATGAAAAAACCGAACGGGAACATGCACACCGGATATATTTGATCTCCAGCTGGCCTCGCAATTTTGGACTGAAAAAATGCAGCACCGTGGGTTAATCGAAACTGAATTATTTAATTACAGTATTAAATAATATCTTGGTTTTTACTTGAAAGCAAAAGGAGAATGCTCTTAGAACATTCTCCTTTTGTATTTTCTGTTAATCAATGAATTGTATCTGTTGTACCAAGTAGGCCTTTCCAAACTTCTGCGGATCGTGTACCACTGTTGCTTTAATGGCTTTCCATTTTGGCCGTTGTCCTTGTTGCCAGTTTGCACGGATTTCCTGTGCATTTAGCCAGATTTCTTCAAGTTCGTTCTGTACGGTACTGTTTTCATAAGTGAGCTGTAACTTATCTGGAACCATATAATAATTATTTCCTGTTTTGCTTAGTCTTATTACTGGTCCGCCAGGTACATATGAGGTAATTAGCTGAACAGGAAATGATTCAGTTCCTTTGTATTGCGCTTTGCTAATTATCTTTTCGAAAATAAAGTAGTATTCAGGTCCGTCTTGAAGAGGCTCTTTATCGCGGTTGAATCTGGCTTTAACACGGTAAGAATAACCAGGTTCTCTTTGATCAAAACCCCATAACGAAGCACCAGCATCTACATTGCCTGGCAGCTTTAAAAGCACATCATTATCTGCAGCATAACGAGGGCTTACCAGCAGTTCAACTTCCTGCCCATTTTTTAAGTTCAGCGGACCATATCTTTCTGATTTTTTACAAGAAACAAGTGCAAAGGCAACAAAAAGAAAAAGTAGGTTTTTCATAGGTGAGTGGTTTTTAGATTAATGGTTCTTTATAAAACGTAAAAACACCCCTAAGCGCTACAACAGATTGATAATCTTTCGGGTTATTGTTAAATATTCAAACTGATAATTTAGCTAAACCTTAAAATGTGCTAGTACTCCCGTGTTTTGTGCAAATTTGTCTTAGCTCGCTATAATACCTTTGTTATCAATATTTAACAAAGAAAAAAATGTCGAAAATAATTTTAATTACCGGTGCTTCACGTGGCTTTGGTAAAATCTGGGCAAAGGCCCTTTTAGAGCGTGGCGATAAAGTAGCTGCAACCGCAAGAAATATAGCAGATTTAAATGATTTGGTAGAAGCTTATGGCGATGCCGTGTTGCCGCTTCAATTGGATGTAAACGATAGAGATGCCTGTTTTGCCGTAGCTGAAAAAGTTAAGCAGCATTTTGGCCGCGTTGATGTATTGATCAATAATGCAGGATTTGGTTTGTTTGGCGCCATAGAAGAAACGACTGAACAACAGGCCCGTGCACAAATGGAAACCAATTTTTTTGGTCTGCTGTGGGTAACACAAGCAATTGTTCCGGTAATGCGCGAACAAAAAGCCGGACACATTATCCAGGTTTCTAGCTTCCTGGGCTTGGTGAGTTTGCCCGTGCTGGGTTTATACAATGCCTCAAAATATGCGGTTAACGGCTTAAGTGAAACCTTGGCTACGGAAGTAAAAGGTTTTGGCATTAATGTAAGTTTAATCGAACCTAATGGTTTTTCTACCGATTGGTCGGGTGCTTCAGCTTTCCAAACAGCACCGCTAGAAGCATATGCTCCAGTTAAAAAAGCATTTTTTGATGCTTCAACACCCGATGGTTGGGGCAAACCAGAAGCGACAGTACCCGCTGTATTGGCATTGATCGACAGCCCTAAACCTCCTTTACACTTCTTGTTGGGTAAAGTGGCTCTACCAGTTGTTAAACAGGTTTATGCAGAACGTTTAGCTGAATTTGACGAATGGGCTGAGGTAGCGGCCAATGCACACGGTCATTAATAAATCATTTAAAACCTTTAACTACAAGCTGTACGGGGTAATTGTGTAGCTTGTAGTTAATTATTATTCAAAGGGATGAAACACTATAAAAATTTAGCCGAATTACACAGAGAAAATGCATTTCCACCGCCCGAGAACCCATTGTTTAGCATTTACAAGTGTGACAATAGGTGTACCATCGGCGACCGGGAATTTACGAGCGATTTCTATATGATCGGTTTTAAAAAAATTATTGCAGGACAAATCCTTTATGGCCGTACAAAATACGACCACGAAAGTGGTTCGATGATGTTCTTTAAGCCCAATCAGGTAATAGAAATAAAAAACCTGGAGATGGAAGAAGATGGTTTTTTGATTTTTATTCATGAAGATTTTTTAAATGGACATATGTTGCATGATACCATCAAAAAATACCACTACTTCGATTACGAAACCAACGAAGCCCTGCATCTCTCGCCCAGTGAAGAAAGCACAGTATGGGAGCTGTATCATAAAATTGAAACCGAATACCGAAACAACCAGGATGAATATAGTCGTGAATTGATTTTGGCTAATGTAGATACTTTGCTTAAGTACAGTCAACGTTTTTACAAAAGGCAATTTCTTAACCGCACAGAAATTTCGGGCAAAACAGTAACCCGGTTTAATGAAGAAATAAATAAATACGTTGCTAATGGATTATTGGCTACTAAAGGTTTGCCATCAGTGCATGATATGGCAGCGCGTTTAAACATTTCGGCAGGTTATTTAACAGATGTTTTAAAACAGGAAAGTGGAAAAACAGCTTTAGAACATATCCATATTTACCTGATATCTGAAGCAAAAAACCGTTTGATCGGTGAAAACAGGTCGGTTTCGGAGATTGCTTATGCATTGGGGTTTGAGAACCTTTCTTATTTCTCGCGTTTATTTAAAAAAGAGGTTGGTATTAGTCCAAATACGTTTAAAAAGCAGTTGGTAAATTGATGTTTTCGATTTTAACCACAGAATACACAACGACCACAAAGTTAGGCATAGGCTTCTGTTGGTGAGGATTTGCAATCCGTTTTTTAGCTATTTATTTGTCCCGCAGATTTAGAAGATTAACGCAGAGGGCACCAAGGCATGTTTTGTTTCTTTGGCGCAATAGACTCCGGACCTCTGACTCCCAACTAGCCTCATCTCCATTCTATATTTTCTTTCCTATAACCACTAAGGCACAGGGCGTACAAAGGCATATTTGTTTCTTTGCACGATAGACTCTGGACTCTAGACTCATGACTAAAAGAACCACTCATCCCCGAAAACCCTACGCTCCTGTACTTTATCTTTTTTCTTAAAATTAGTTTTCGTTGCTTTGTTTGGAACAGAAAATTTTTGGAAAAAAAAACCTACATATCGCTTTATTGGAAATGTCAGCTAATTGGCTGGTCTGTGGCCGCTTTGTATTGGGCATGTCAAGGTTGGTCTGCAGCTGGTAATTTCAGATTCGATATGGCTGTTGTACAGTTTGTTTCGGATGTGATCATGTACATTTTGATTACCCATTTGTACCGTAATTTTGCAAATAAAAACCATTGGCATGACCTGGCGCTTCAGAAACTGATCTGGCGGATGTTGATCGTTATTCCAGTAATGGGTGTTTTTTATGCCATAATTACGGTTAGTAAGTTGTACCTGGTGAGATTACTGTTTCTAAGCCACCCACACCAGTCGTTTGCTGGTTTTTTTAGTTTAAATGCAGTAGGTATTTTTGTTGCTGGTATCCGCTTAATGGCCATATGGCTTTTAGCCTACCACCTTTACCACTACGCAAAACGGGAAATGCGGTTATCAGTAGAAAATGCCAGATTGGAGCTTAGCTTTAAACAGTCGCAACTGGATAATCTTTCTGCTCAGTTAAATCCCCATTTTTTGTTCAATGCACTCAATAACATAAAATCTTTGGTATATACCCGGCCCGATGCAGCGGGTAGGGCAATCGATCTGCTAAGCGAACTGTTGCGCAGTGGATTGTATAAAGGCAGCGCCATGCTGATCAGGTTAAATGAAGAAATAGACCTGGTGAGAGATTACCTGGAGTTAGAAGGTTTGAGGATGGAAGAAAGATTACAATACGATTTGGATATCGATATTTCGCTCTCTGCGCTGATGGTGCCACGCTTATGCATTCAAACATTGGTAGAGAATGCGGTAAAACATGGAGTTGCACTAGAAAAGCAGGGTGGGAAGATTGAGGTAATAATTAACGAAAAGAATGGATTGGTAAGCATCCGTGTTTTAAACCCTGGCAAGTTGGAACCAAATAAAACGGTGGCAGGCATAGGACTGCAGAACCTGAAAGAACGGCTCGATCTCAGTTACCAGCACCATGCATCTTTCAGCCTGTATGAAATGGAGCAAAAGGTTTGCGCCGAAATTAAAATCCCAATCAGATGAGCAACATTAGAACACTGATTATTGACGATGAACGTGGCGCAAGACAGGAAGTGATAAGGATGTTAAAAAGCTATCCGCAGGTTACGGTATTGGGTGAGGCTGCTAATGCCGATGAAGCCGAGCAACTTGTCGGGCTTTTAAAGCCCGACCTGATTTTTTTGGATATACAGATGCCTGGCCGTTCGGGTTTCGACCTGTTGGAGAATTTGGTACATGTGCCGCAGGTGATTTTTGTAACGGCATTCGACAGTTACGCGGTGCAGGCTTTTGAAGTAAGTGCTATGGACTACCTGATGAAGCCCATACGGGAGGAACGCTTTAAAAGTGCAATGGATAAAGCCATAGAAAAGATCGGTGCGAATGATGGAGCAGCTGTTTTTATAAAGGATAGGAGCAAACACCACCTCATTAAATGGAAAGATGTGCATCTGATCGAGTCGGCAGAGAATTACGCCCGCCTCTTTTTCGGGCAAGAGCAGGTATTGCTCAAAACCTCCTTAAACAAACTCGAAGAAAACCCCGATTGTGAAAGATTTTTTAGAGCCGGCAGAAGTATATTATTTAACCTCGACTACATCAGTTCGGTAAAAAAAGATGATGACGGGATGTTTGTAGAACTTAAAACGGGAAATTTAATCAGAATATCAGAACGGCAGGCTGTTAAATTACGGAGCCTCATTAAAACATAAATTATAATTTTTTGATCATGAAAATAAACTTAGTAAAACTAGGTATGGCTGCGCTATGCCTCGTAATGGGCATTGAAACCTTTGCACAGCAAAAACTAACCTTACCAGATACCACTAATTATATCATTAACGATAGCGTGATGATTAAAACAAAATACGGCATTACTTTATCTGCTGTAGTGGTGAGGAAAAAAGGTGTGCGACAGAAATTACCGGCCGCACTCTTTTATTTTATCTATTCCAACACCAATAGAAGTTTGATGGAAGCCAAATACGCTGCCGATCATGGTTATGTAGGCATTGTTGCTGATGCCAGAGGGAAACGGCTCAGTCCCGATAGGCCCGAACCTTATGAGCATGAAGCACAGGATGTGAACGCGGTTATCGATTGGATCACCAATCAATCATGGAGTGATGGCAGGGTTGGCATGTATGGAGGAAGTTATTCTGGTTTTGCACAATGGGCCGCCACCAAGCACCTGCATCCGGCGCTTAAAACCCTTGTACCTTATGTAGCTGCAATTCCAGGGCTTGGCTTACCCATGGAAAATAATGTTTTTTTAGCAGCCAATTATCAATGGGCATTTTACATCACCAATAACAAATACACGGATGATGCTGTGAATAACGATAATGCCCGTTGGCACAGGATGCGGAATAACTGGTGGGAAAGTGGGGCTGCTTACAATAAGATCGACAGCATTGACGGTACACCAAATCCATTGTTACAGAAGTGGCTTAGTCACCCCGATTACGATGCCTACTGGCAGTCGATGGTGCCTTATGGTAAAGATTTTAAACACATTAATATTCCAGTACTTAGTATTACCGGCTATTATGATGATGGACAGGTTTCGGCATTGGAATACCTCCGCGAACATTATAAGTATAATCCCTCGGCCGAACATTATTTAATTATAGGCCCTTATGATCATTTTGGATCGCAGATAGGTGGAGTAGCCAAGCTGAGGGACTATAAGGTAGATTCAGTAGCACTAATCAATACCCGTGAAATAACTTTCCAATGGCTTGATTATATTCTTAAAGGCGGAAAGAAACCTATACTGTTAAAAGATAAGATCAATTATGAGGTAATGGGCGCAAATAAGTGGAAACATGCTGCTTCATTGGTAAAAATGGAAGATCACCGTATCCGATTTTATTTAGATAGTATAAACGGAACGATGCTGTTATCGCAGCAAAAGCCAGCTGAACAAGTTTTTATGCATCAGCAGGTCGATCTGGCAGACAGAACCACATTCTATAATGATTATTACCCTGATCCGATCATCAAAAAAGAGATCGACAGATCCAATGGACTGTTTTTTATCACGGAGCCATTTAGTCAAGCCATTTCAGTATCAGGTGCACTAGAGGGACAGCTTAAAGCCATCATAAACAAAAAGGATATGGATGTAGGCCTGGTTCTTTATGAAGTTACGCCCTCAGGCGAATATTTTCAGCTTTCTTATTATTTAGGAAGAGCCAGTTACGCATACGATATGAGTAAAAGAAACTTGCTTAAACCTGGGAAATTAGAATCCATACCTTTTTATAGATCGAGAGTATTCAGTAAGCAGCTGCAAAAAGGGAGCAGATTGCTTTTAGTGCTCAACATTGATAAAAATCCTTTTGCACAGATCAATTATGGAACCGGTAAGGATGTGAGTAAAGAAACGGTAAAAGATGCAGGTACTCCACTCAAAATTAAATGGTCTACACGGAGTTTTATTGAGCTTGGTTTTTCGGTAGATGCAAAAAGTTTGTTTAAATAATGTAGCGGGTCTGGATTTGCAATCCAGACCCAAGTACTATGGATTTGCAATCTGTTTTTTAGTTATTTATTTGTCCGGCAGATGTAGAAGATGAGCGAAGAATTAATTCCATCATCCAACTTACATTTTCCATCCTCTAACCACCAAGGCACGAAGCGCACAAAGACATTTTTTTTGAACAATAGACTACAGACTAATCCATCATCTAACCTAAATTTAAACCAAAGCGGTTTGCGGCGCTCTGGTTTAAGGTTTAAGATTATAAATTATACATACCACCATCGGCAATAAGTTCTGATCCTAAAATGAACGATGAGTCATCCGAAGCAAAGAAAGCGATTGTTTTAGCAATTTCTTCGGCCTGTCCGAATCTGCCAACTGGTATCTGTTTCACCAGGCTTTCGCCCATTTGCTGTAAATCCTCGTCGCTTAAGCCCAATTTTTCCGAACTGTGCAATGGTGTGCCAACAGGACCGGGGCTAACAGCATTTACCCTTATTTTTCTTGATGTTAGTTCAGCAGAAAGATTTTTGGCCAAAGTTAACAAGGCGGCTTTACTTGCTGCGTAGACTGTTGCACCTGCCATTCCGATGTGTGCATTTATCGAAGTATTTAAAATAATTGATCCACCTTGATTAACTAGTGGCAGCAATTGCTGTAAACTAAAATAGGCGCCTTTAAAGTTGATGTTCATAATCTCATCAAACATCTCTTCAGTCATATGCGCTAACGTATTAAATTTTCCAATACCAGCATTAATCACTACAATATCTAAAGTTGGACTAATGGTTTTTACCTGATCGGCCAGTTTTGTAATTTCTTCCATATAAGCGCTGTCCGAAATAATTCCATATGCATTTTCGCCAAGTTGGGCAATCGCATCTTTTACCGATTGTTCATTTCTTCCGGTAATAATCACTTTGGCGCCCTGAGCTAAAAATTCTTGCGCTGTTGCAAAACCTATACCGCTGTTTCCGCCTGTAACGATTGCGGTTTTTCCTTCTAATTTTTTCATTATCTTTATGTTTTAATACATCAAAGAGACGGCTAATTACATTGCTCATCAAGTATGTACTTTTTGGTTCGGTACGCACTTTTTTGTACGATATGACCCCAGATTCTTTAAATCCCCGCATCAATTTTTTATATGACAAAAAAAAGACAAGCCGAGTATACCTGTTCGATGGAAGCGGCGCTAAATGTAATAGGAGGTAAATGGAAATTGACTATTTTGAACAGGCTTTTGTCTGGTCCGAAAAGGTATGGTGAACTTCATCGTAGTGTTGCAGGTATAACCGAAAAGATGCTCACACAGCAGTTAAGGGAGCTGGAAGAAGACCAGATCGTTGAGCGAAAAATCTATCCTGTTGTTCCACCCAAGGTAGAATACTCTTTTACCGAATCGGGAAAAAAGCTGACTGATGTTTTTAAGGCTTTAGAAATCTGGGGCAGTAACTTCCAATACCGCATCAATCCAACTCTGGGGAATGCAGATCATGATAAAAACTGTTATTCTTTCAAAGATGAATCGCAACTTACAGAACTTATTGAGCGCACCTAGTTTATTATAGCACTAATGTTCCCATAATTTAGATATTTGCAACTGCTAATAATTTAAATGATGAAGCCTTACCTGCAACTTTTCGATTTTTCTAAGAAAATAAATTATAAAACTGAAATTCTTGCGGGTTTAACGGTGGCCATGACGATGATCCCCGAATCGTTATCATTTGCTATTCTTGCAGGTTTTCCTCCTTTAACAGGTTTATACGCCGCCTTCATTATGGGATTGGTTACGGCTGTTTTAGGGGGCAGGCCAGGTTTGGTTTCGGGTGGGGCAGGTGCAACAGTGATTGTGCTCATTGCCTTAATGAAAACCCAAGGTATAGAATATGTTTTTGCGGCAGTTGCATTAGCAGGTGTAATCCAGATTGTAGTGGGACTGTTTAGGCTTGGGAAATTTGTCAGGCTGGTTCCGCAGCCCGTAATGTTTGGCTTTGTTAACGGTTTGGCGGTTATTATTTTCATGTCGCAGCTGGAACAGTTCAAAACCCTTGTTAACGGCAGAGTAGAATGGTTGAGCGGTACTCCTTTATATATCATGTTGGCTTTGGTATTACTCACCATTGCAATAGTGATCATTCTCCCTAAAATAACCAAAGCCATTCCATCATCATTGGTGGCTATTATTGTGGTTTTTCTTATCGTTTTATGTTTTGGAATTGATACCAAACTGGTTAAACATATTGCTTCAGTAAATGGTGGGTTCCCTCCATTTCATATTCCGAAAGTGCCGTTGAATCTGGATATGCTGAAGATCATTTTTCCTTATTCGCTCATTATGGCAGGTGTGGGTTTAACGGAGGGCCTGCTTACCTTGAATCTGGTTGATGAAATTACAGAAACCAAAGGCGATAGGAACAGAGAGAGTATTGCTCAAGGAATTGCCAATATTGCAAACGGCTTTTTTACGGGCATGGGCGGCTGCCCAATGATTGCCCAAACGTTGGTTAACCTTTCTGCAGGTGCAAGGGCAAGGTTATCGGGCATTATTGCTGCCTTAACTATATTGGTTATTATTTTGGTTGGCGCTCCGGTAATAGATCGTGTACCCATGGCGGCCTTGGTTGGTGTAATGATGATGGTAGCCATTGGCACTTTTGAATGGATGAGCTTTAAAGTGATAAATAAAATGCCTTCGCAGGATATTATCATCGGCATACTGGTGGCTGTAATTACAGTTTGGCTGCATAACCTGGCGCTTGCGGTGTTAATAGGTGTAATTATTTCGGCACTTGTTTTCGCCTGGGAAAGTTCTAAACGGATACGTGCCACTAAACATATCGATACCAGTGGTGTAAAAACCTACGAAATATTTGGCCCCTTGTTTTTTGGATCTATTGCCAATTTTAATGAGCTGTTTGATGTGGCTCATGATCCTCAGCATATCGTAATTGATTTTAAGCATAGCCGTGTTTTTGATATGTCGGGTATTGACGCGCTGAATAAACTAACCGAACGTTACCGTTCGGCTGATAAAAAACTCCAATTAAAGCACCTGAGTAACGACTGTAAGCGCTTGCTGAAAAATGCAGATCAGATTATAGCCGTAAACATTATAGAAGATCCTACTTATCGGGTGGCCACAGAAAAATAATCGATTTTAACCTTTCTGTTTTATGATATAAGGTACCACTATATCGAAGCTAATGTTATAATATATAATATGGTAAAGGGCTATCCTCATCCCTAAACAATTATTGTCGGTTTCATCTTTACTTCTTGATCTGTATTTTATGTTTTTACTAAAACGTTTAAGTACTTTAAGAAAATAGCAACATAAAATTGTTCGATTTATTGTTATTGCTGGCTAAAAATGTCCTTATAGACTGTTTTATAGGATGTTAATTTTTTAAGATATTCTGATAATATTTATTTTTTTACCTGTCTGACTGACAGTTATTTTAATAGAATTAAATATTATTGTGGTGTTTTATAAAAATTTCATAAAAATGACAATTTGTTATTAAAACGTTTTAGTATAGTATATATTTGAGTTAACCAAATGCTAAATTTTATGAGAACCCTTAACTATTACTACCGAAGTACCTGTCTCTTTAACCTAGGACATACTATGCCGTTTCCGAAAAAATAAGTTTTAGAAATCATTTTTTTACCAATTAAAAGATCCATTAACTATGCGATACTTATGGGCGTGCCTTGTCTTTTTTGCCGCGTTTACATTAAACGTTTTACCTGTTTTTTCGGCGGGCAAAAAAGTTTATAAAGGCCTAACAACCAATCTTTTTGTTCTGCAGGATACAACTAAAATTAAGTATGTGTCGCCAAAAGACTCTCTGAGGAAAGACAGTTTAGAACAAATTAAACTCAAAACAATTTACCGTAAATTGTCGGGAGGTGTACAGAAAGATGTTAAAGATCTTTCGCTGTTTCCCGCCATTTCCTTACAGCAAAACCTGAAAGGAAATTATGCGGGTTTGTACGTACAAGAACCATCAGGCGAACCCGGCGCTATCCAAAATATGATCATCAGGGGTGCTGCTACACCACTGCTTTCAAAGAAGGATGTATATGCCATACAGCCATTGGTGGTATTGGATGGAATCCCGTTAATCGGAGAGCATCCTTTTGCCTTCGATATTCAACAGTACGATTTTAACAGAATTGGTCCAGCTACTAATCTCCTTGCCGGAATTGATCTCAATAACATTGCATCTGTAGAGGTATTGAGCGATTTGGCAGGATCATCTATTTATGGCCCCAGAGGAGTAAATGGTGTTATCGTGTTAACCTCAAAAGCGGCTTCGGGCAATTCGAGGAGCATTAGCTTTAATTCATATATCGGTATGGTGCAAAAACCAACGGTTAATACCATTAATGGTAAATATGAAAATGAATTCAGGCAAAGGTTCTATGATATTTATACCACCAATGGCAGATATTCGGATGATGAAGAATATCCTGTTTATTTAAGCGATTCGCTTAATAATGTATATAGTGGTAAATCGAACTGGACTGATCTATACTATAAAAATGCACTGATATACGGCATAAATTTTGGCTTAACCGGAGGGTCGGACCGTGCGAATTTTAGATTTTCGTTAGGTAATGCCAAAAGCCAGAGTGTTGCCGATGGTACAGGCTTAGACCGCTACAGTGCCATGTTCAACATCAACATGCGCCCGGTTAAATGGTTGCTTTTCTCTGCCATGATTAACGGGAACAGGTTAAACCGCGACCGGAACAGAACACTTAGGGATCGGTTTGCGCAGATTAATTACTTTCCCGATCTGAGCGCTCCACCTGCGCCCAATAAAGATTATTATAGTACTTATTTAAATGAATACAAGAAAGGTTTTGATGATAATAAAACCAACCTGATCCAGGGTTATGCCAAATTGGTGGCTACACTGGGCAAGGTTAAATTATCATCGGCTTTTAATGTAGATTATAATGAAGGTTATCGCGATATATTTTATGCCAGAACCTTGTTGCAGGGCAATAGCTACGCCTCAAACTATTATGGTTTTAACCAGCGGTTAATGATTGATAATAAAGCAGCTTACGATTTCAAGCTTAATACCGCACATGATTTTCATGTAGAGCTAGGCCAATCGATGATGTGGGATATTTATAAGTATAACTATGCCTATGCGTATAAAGGTGCGAATGATTATATCAAAATTAACTTACTGAATTCTGATCCAAAATTGCCTAACGGCGGTGATAATCCGGATTATCTGACGCCAAGAGCATTTCCAAGAGAACTTACCTATCGCTTTTTAGATAAAACAGCGGATAACCTGTTATCATTTTATGGTAAAGTAAACTACTCGTATAATGATAAGTACTTCTTATCCGGAACATTGCGCTTAGATGGATCATCTAATGCACAACCTACAAAACGCTGGTTTTATTCTCCGGTAATTTCAGGTGCATGGAATGTTAAAAACGAATTATTAAAAGATATCAGATCAGTTGATGATTTAGTTTTAAGGGCAAGTGTTGGCCGTTTAGGCAGAACATTTACCTATGATAATTATGCCCAGGGGCCACAATATACTGCATCTGTTGGTTATACAGGCAATTTAACCGTGCCAGGATACAATGCTTTCGGTGTATTAACCAGGCCCTATTCTTTTGGTTGGGTGGGTTATGGCGTGCCATGGGCCTATTCAGATCAGCTAAATATGGGTGCTGATATAGCCATGTTAAAAAACCGCCTGCATGTTTCGGTCGATTTTTACATCAAGGCCGATAAAAACCAGTTGATCGGCATTCCATCGTACGCAGAATATGGCTACAAACAATCAATAGAAAGCGGAATGGATGTGAGCAATACTGGTGTCGATTTATCCATCCACGCATTGGTAATGGCTAAAAATAAATTCTTGTGGAATTCTTCATTAAATTTTAACCACAATAGCAATACCTTAAAAGCATTGCCACGAGGCTTAAATGAAATTATAATCGGAAACAGGTTATTAAGAGTGGGCGAACCGGTAGATCAATATTGGTTGTTGGAAAATGAAGGTATCTACACTTCTACTGCACAAGTTCCGGTAGTAAATGGTCAGCCGTTAAAATATAACGGACAGGCATTAAAGGCTGGAGATCCGAGATGGAAAGACCAAAACGGTGATCATGTAATCGACGAAAAAGACAAAGTACTAAAAGGGCACTCATTGCCAACACTTTCTGGTGGTTTTGATAACGCTTTTACCTATGGCAACTGGAGTTTGAGCACCAATTTATATTTCAATTTGGGCAGAAAGCTGATTAACCAGGAAATGGCCAGCCGCTTCGATTTTGTAAACCGCGAAGGTAATACTGATGTAAGCTCGGTGAAAGAAATTACTTTTTGGGAGAAACGTGGCGATTATAGCAAATACCCGCTATACAATCCATGGAGCACCGTTATTCCTTACCGTGTAGATCAGGACCTTTTCTTAGAAAACGCGTCGTTCTTGAAATTGAGATCGGTATCTGTAGGTTATGAACTTGGCAACCTGTTGAAAAAGAGAAATATAAAGATTAATAAATTCTTCGTTTACGGCGCAGTAAGCAATGTATTTGTCATCACGCCGTACACCGGGCAAGATCCAGAGCTGGTAAGCTATGATGGCGTAGATACCGGCTACGGACAACCGATACCAAGAACATACACTTTAGGAGTTAAAATGGAATTATAATATGGAAATAGCTACTAAAAATACATCAATTACGATGAAAAATATATTATACGCATTTCTGCTTGCTGTGGTGGCTTTAGCCAGCTGCAATAAAGCACTGGAAACCGACTCGAGCAGGGTGGTGGGCGAAAAAAATATGTGGAATACGGTAGAGGATGCCCGTGCCGGAATTTTGGGGGTTTATGCCTTAACCAGAGCTGCACTTTCTGATAACAACAGCCACTGGATTTATGGTGATGTAAGACCGGGCGAGTTTACGAGCCCGAAAAGACAGGATTTAAAAGCGGTTATCAGCAACAACTTAAATGCATCTTATCCTGTGGTAGAGTCACTTTCTGATTGGACCAGGTTTTATGCTATTGTTAATGGTGCTAATGTTTTTCTGGAAAATATTGCACACGTTAAAGCAACCGATAAACGCTATTCAGATAATAACATGACAGTAGATATTGCCCAGGCCAGGTTTTTAAGGGCTTTTGCTTATTTCTACATGGTGCGCATCTGGGGTGATGTTCCTTTTATTATCTCGTCAAATGAAGGTGCTTTTGAGAATAAAGCCAGAGAAAAACAAGCTAAGGTTTTAGCCTGGGTAGAATCGGAAATATTAAGGGCTGCGGCCGATCTGCCATATATTTACAGCGGAAACGATATTCAGCAACCAGGCGACTATTATAACGAAGGCGGCGGAAGGTGGGGGGGGGCTTTGGCCACTAAAGTTACCGCTTATGCGGTGCTATCGCACGTTGCTGCCTGGAATGCAGATTATGCTAACGTTGCCAAATACACCAAATTTGTTGAAGATAATTATGGCAGAAGTGGCGGTGGTTTTACTTCTACTACCGATTTAAGCAATTCAAACGGTTTCTTCTACAATAAAAATAACCGACAGATGTTTGGCTTTAATTCAGATTATGGTCATATTGATGGTTCATCAACCGGGCATATTGAAGAGTTAACCCTTGCAGAGCCCATCATTACCAAGTCTGTTCCTGATATCTATCTGCCAAAAGATTCGATCCTAAAATATTTCAATTTAGCGAAAGATGAAAGATTCTCTATCGATACATTGGGTCAATCGAAATTCGACAGGTATTTCACCAATTTAAATGGTAAATATCCAATTTTCAGTAAAATCAAGGTTATTCAAGGTGGCGGTACAGATCCAAACTTCAGGTATTTTACCAGCGCGTTAATTTTTACCCGTTTAGAAGATATCGTATTGTTAAGGGCCGAAGCACTATCTGTCTTGGGCGATCAACAGGGTGCTACAGATGAGTTGAAGCAAGTAATGAGCAGACGCTTACCCACTGATACTGAAATAAAATTCGATTTCAGTAAAGATGATATTATCAAAATGATATTCGAAGAAAGGCACCGCGAATTATTGGGAGAAGGACATAGGTGGTACGACTTAATCAGATACAATAAAATTAAGCAGAACGATGCCAGGTTTATGAACCTCATCAATTCCGGAGGGATCTATTGGCCAATATCACGAAAGCTGATCTCTCAAAACAGTTTATTAACTCAGAATCCTTACTGGCGCTAAATAATATTGATATGAAAAATTTTATAAAATATATTGGTGTGCTAACAATACTCTTGTTATTCACTATCATTTATTCGGCTTGTAAAAAAAATGGAGGCTATTACGATGTAGAAGATAGCGCGGTACCCTATAATGGAAACATTTACGAATACTTAAAAAGTAAGCCAGGGGTTTACGACTCGTTAATTGTGGCAGTTGATAGAATGGGTTTGAAGAAAACCCTGACCGATAGTAATGTAACGCTTTTTGCGGTTACCAACCCTAGTTTTCAGCTGGCCTTAAGAAACTTAAACACTTTAAGAAAACAATCAGATAAAGACCCCTTGTTTTTATCGAATATTGATGGAATACAGTTAGACACTATGGTTTCTTACTACATCATCAGAGGCGTAAAACCGTCTGATTCTTTAAAACTGCAGGATGGACTTAATTTAACCAGTGTTAAAGTAGCCTATCCCATGCATGCTAAATCGGTGCGGGGCTCTGCCTCAGGCGAGGTAGGTGCCGGTCCGGAAGTGATTCAGTTTAGCAATACCAAAAAGAGCAAATTTATCAGAAATTGGTCTACAAGTACAACCGCATCAAACAATATCAAAACCAAAAATGGTATTGTGCACGTCATCAGTCCCGATCATATTTTCGGTTTCGATGGCTTTGTTACCCGCTTAACTTTTATTCCTCCTCCGCCAAATTTAATGGTTACAGTGGGTGGTACTTTCTCTGCCAACAGAGAAAATGGCGGCGGGCCAACCAGTGGAGAAAACTCTAAAAAAGTTATCGATGGCGACGACCACACCAAGTTTTTATGCGATTTGCAAGGCTTTTTAACCATGCAGTTTAAACTGAAAACGCCAGAAGTATCGTCGGTTTATACCTTAACCTCGGCAAACGATGCGGTAGAAAGAGATCCGAAAGCCTGGACTTACGAAGGCTCACAGGATGGTATTAACTGGACCGAGCTGCACCGGGTAACTAATTTCTTTTTTGAAGAAAGGTATCAGCAAAAAGTTTTTAGATGTACCAATACCACAGCGTACCTCTATTACCGCGTAAATATTACCGAGCTCAGAAGCGGGGGTACCTTCCAGCTTGCAGAATGGACTATAAACAAATCGAAATAGGGTGATGGGACATAGAAAAAATAAAATAACGAAACTTATGAAGTCAATCGTAAAAATAGAAATGGTTGTGGTTCTGTTTGCATTGATCGCTTTTAGCGGATGCAAAAAACTGTACAACCTGCCAGAAGAAAAAGATTACCTGAGTAATAATGTAAACTTTAGCAATAAAGTATTTGAGCCGATTATCGGCAGAACTAACCTAATGGGTGGTTTTAATGGCGATAACTCTACACAGCCGATAACTTTCGAAATTGTGAATGCACGTTTTGGGGATGGTAAACCGGTTACCGATATTTTTCAGAAAGTGCCTACTTACGTGTTTACTGCTCCATATACAGGCTTAGAAAAAAGTCTGTCAGAAATAGAGGCTAAAAGAAAAATAGAGCTACATTCATTATTTGAAGTACGTTCGTCGGGAGAGTTTATACTGTGGGGGTCGTCTACCAACCAATTAATCAAACCTAGGCCGACCGACAGTACAAACTTCTCTCAGGATACCCGTTTTTTTGATGTAAAGATCAAAAATACCGGTGGTGAACGTTTGATCAGAGACCTGCAGATCAGACCTTTTAGAGAAAGACCTTATGAGCCTTCTAACGACTTTAATGCTTATACCGGTTTGCCTGCTCCCGATCCTAAATTTCCTTTAGATAAAAAGCTGAGGGATTATATCCGCCCATACTTAAACAACGTAATTGGCGCTACAAGCAACAAAAACCTGATCAGTAACAACGATCAAAAAGATGTAGTGGTATATATCCGTCCGTTTACAGGCGGCAATGGTCATTCACTCCGTATTAAAGCATTAAATAAAGATTCGGTTGAAATTAATCCATCGTCCTTTAACGAAACCGTTTGGGACAAAATGATACATGGTTTTAACATGCAGAAAACGGATAAATATGTTCAGTATGATGTAGCCTATCCGATTCCATTGGTAGAAATCCCAACATTTTACGCACCTGGAGGTTCAAGAGCCAAAGCACAGTTGAGTTATTCGAGAGGCGCTTTCGGTGGGGGGCGTATCATTGCCAATTTCGGGGTGGATTTTGCCATTTATCAGGCTGGAGATTGGGAAATTGTATTCCACTTCAAAACAGACAATCCAAAGTTTATCAACGAATAAGCAACATTTAAAGCTAATATTATGAAAAGAAATATACTTTTTTATACATTACTTGTAGTGTGTATAATGCTTGGCACCGGTGCTTTTTCGCAAGAGAAATTTAACCTTGTGAATGGTACCGTTGTTGATAAAGAAACAAAACAAGGCGTTCCGGGTGTATCTATTATTTTAGAAAGCACCAATAAAGGTTTAACCCAAACCAACGGTAGCGGAAAATTTTCGGTTAATGTACCGGTGGGCGCTACCTTAATATTTAAGTTTCTAGGTTACAACACACAACGTGTAAAAATTACCAATCAAAACAATATAACTGTAACCATTACTGAAGATAATAAAGAGCTTGATCAAGTGGTTATTGTGGCCTACCAAAGCAGATCTAAGCAAACCACAACCGGATCTTCTGTATTAATTCAGGCTAAAGAAGTTCAGGATATACCGGTTTCTAACGTCGAACAGCTTTTACAAGGTAAAGTACCCGGATTAAATATTCAGAACAACACCGGTGCCCCGGGTTTTAGAGGCTCGGTGCAGGTTCGTGGATTGTCGAGTTTAAGTATCTCGGGCAGTGGTAACGAATCATTTCTACAGCCAACCTCGCCTTTATATATTATTGATGGTGTTCCATTGGATGCAGATAAAGCGGCAGAGTTTGGTTTTCAGAGCCAAGGTCCTGGTGTGAGTCCGCTTTCATTAATCCCACAGGAAGATATTGAGAACATCCAGATTTTAAAAGATGCGCAAGCTACCTCTATGTACGGTTCAAGAGGTGCATATGGTGTAATTATCATCACAACAAAAAGAGGTAACTCTAAAGTTCCAAGAATTAGGTATGTAACCAATTTCTTTGTTAAAACCCCACCAAAACTCCGCGAAACTTTGGGAGGTAATTCAGAGAGATCGTTAAAAATCCAACAGATTATCTTAAATGCACAAAATGTTGATGATATCAGAAGAATTTCCAACACTTCATTTCTTGCCGACAGTTTAAATGCGTATTGGAACAACTCAACCGATTGGCAGGACGTGTTTTATCAGAATACTTACAATCAAAGTCATAACCTCGCTTTAGATGGTGGCGATCCTAAGTTTAACTATAAGGCGAACCTGGGTTACTACACAGAAAAAGGAGTAATCAAGAATACTGGCTATAACCGTTACAATTTAAACATGAACATGGAATTTAAACCAAACGATAAATTTAGGTTTTTTGGTTTCATTAATGGTTCAGTAGGAAAGCAGAATAAGGGTAATGGTGTAGGCCTTTTACAATCGGGTGTGGCCGCAAACGGGCAGGTATCTACCTTACTGCCACCACCATCATTCTATCAGGCATCAGGTGGGGTTTTATCGGCATTGCAAACTTTAAACGATAACAACTCAAGAAACCTGAGAACCAATATTGAAGCACGTTATGAGTTTATTCCAGGTTTGGCCGCATCATCTACTTTGAGTTACGATTATACATCAGATACAGAATCGACCTTTACACCAGCAGCAGCAAATGGACAGTTTGCCAAAGTGTATGATTATGTAGGAAGAAATTTCCAGTTGTATAATAGAAATGGTATTACCTATGCCAAAAGCTTTGGCGAAAAACATAATCTTTTTGTAAACACCTTTAATGAAATTTATAAACAGGGTGCACAAGCTAGCATTACCCGCCAGGAAAGAACACCAAACGATCAGTTACAGGGCCCAATAGGTTACGATGCATACTACTCACGTGGCGGGGGAGTATTGTCCAATTATAAAAATGCAACCATTGCTTCATTTGCAGGTTCGGTATCATATGATTATGATAAGAAATACGTAGCAGAATTTTCTTACCGTTTGGATGGTACATCATCAAGCGGTCTGGAAAATCCATATTCTAAAAACCCTTCTATCGGTTTAAGGTGGAACTTTAATAAAGAGAACTGGCTGGCCGACATGAAATGGTTAACGTATGGTAGTTTAAGGTTAACATGGGGCCAAAATATTGTGCCTACAGGTAACCTACAGAGTATTTATGGCGTTTTTAACTTAAACGGTAACTTTAATAACAACCCAACAATCGGTATCGATTATGACATTGTTCCAAACCCTAACTTAAAACCAACTACAACTAGCCAGTATAATTTAGGTTTTGATCTGGGTTTATTTAACGATAAAATCTCTGTAAACTTTGATACCTATTTTAAAAAGGTTGATAATTTGCTTTTTGATAGGTTTTTATCCAATACCACCGGATTTAATAAGCTGGCGAGTAACGATTTAGGTATTGCCAATTATGGATCTGAAATAATGATCACCGTAAGACCTGTGGTTAGTAAAGATTTTGACCTTACGGTTTCGGTAAACGGTGCACTTAACCGCGATGTGCTGTTAAAACTTCCGGCTGAGTACAATGGTCAATACATTAAATTTGATGGCTCTGGTTACTTACAACATAACGTTTATCGTGTTGGCAGAAATACATTGTCAAACTATTTAAGGATAAACCAGGGCGTTTACAGAACAGATGCAGATGTACCTACCGATCCTGTTACTGGTAAAAGATATCAATCTAACGGGGCATTTTTCTTTGGTGGAGATCCGATTATGAAAGATGTAAACGGCGATTATATTTTAGATGGCCGTGATTATGAAGTAACAGGTAACTCACAACCGTTAATGACTGGTGGATTATCTACCAATATCAGGTATAAAAAATGGGGTTTAAATGTTTATGCCACTTACACGGCCGACAGAACCATCCTGAACAATGCGTTGGCCGATAGGATAGCCATTATGCGCGATCCATATTCACTCACATCGGTGGTTCCGTTAAACGATCTTAATATCTGGAAAAAACCAGGTGATGTGGCAAAATACCCATATCCCTATGATTATAAGAGATTTGGTCAGATTCAACCTTTGAGGGCCGATCAAACACTTTGGCAAGAAAGCGGAACCTATTTAAAAGTGAGTAACGTAACCCTTTCTTACATGTTCGATAAAAAGTTTATCTCACGTTTTGGAATGAGCAGTTTAAGAATTTACGCCTCTACAGATAACCTGATTACTTTTTCTAAGTACACCGGGCCGAACCCTGAAAACGTAACCACATTGGGCCGCGATATTTCTACAGGATACCCTGTACCACGTACTTATAATATTGGCGTACAGTTAGAACTTAATACAGGCAATTAATAGATATTATTATGAAAAAGTTTATCATTTATTCTTTGATTTTAGCAGCAACATTTTCATTGCCTGCTTGTAAAAAGTTTCTGGATATTCAACCTTTAGATAAGTTATCAGGAAATAACTTCTTTAAATCTAAAGAAGATGTAGAAGCTAATATTTACGATTTATCACGTATTGTGTTCGGTAAATTTAACGAAACACATTTTATAGGTGCAACGGGCGAATACCGCTCTGGCGAGGTACTTTACGAAAGTCAGTCTGATTTAGCACCAGCCCGCGAGTTTGTCGAGATTTTAGGTAAAAACAACCTGTTAGGTTTACTGTCGGGCAATCGCCCATGGGATTTTTACAATTTCAATAGAATTACCGATTGGACCGATTATTACCGTGCCATACAAGGTGCCAACATTTTAATGGCGAAGCTAGACGAAGGTGTACCCGGGCTTACCGATGTGCAGAAAAACCAGTATAAAGCCGAAGCTGCATTTATCCGTGCGTTAAGCTATTTTGTTATGGTAAGGTTATATGGCGATGTAGTGTATTATACCGATGCATTCCATTCAACAGCTTTGCCACGCGAAAACTTTGTTTCCGTATTAAACAAATGTATAGCTGATCTTAAAACCTATAAAAATCAGATCCCATGGACTTATACCGATCCATCCTTAAAAGGAGTTAGGGCCAGCCGTGGAAGCATTATTGCCTTAATTATGGAAATGAACATGTGGAATGCCGGTTTTGATGCAAATAATTCGAAGAAATATTACCAGGAAACTGCTGATTTAGGGCGCGAAATGATTGCCAGTGGTGCATACCGGTTATTGCCAATTACAGAATGGGCTACTGTAATTAAAGGAAGATCAGACGAGAGCTTATTCGAATTTTACCGCAGTATAAACTATGGTGATCAAAATACCAATACGGCACCAGTGGCTGATATGTTTTTGCATTACCCATATAAAAGGCCAGAATATACCCACCGTGTAAGTTTTGCTTATTTCAGGGGTGAGTACATGCAAAAACTTTTTCAGGATGGTAGCGATAAGAGAATTACCAGTTGGTTTAACGAAGATATTTTTGCCGATAACGGAAAATTTATGATGTTAAAATTTGCACAGAATTCTTTCTCTACAGGCGAAGAAGATGCCAATCCTGATAATACGTTTATGATTTTTAGGTATGGTGGCGAAATTTTACTGGCCGCAGAAGCACTTGCCGATTTAGGAGAAGATGCCGAAGCAATTAAGCTGGTAAATATGGTGAGAGATAGGGCACAAGCATCAAGATATGCTGGTGGCGGAGGCTCTACCCTGAAGGATTTTATTTTTTACGAAAGATCCAGAGAATTAATAGGCGAAGGACACCATTATTTCGATTTGGTGCGCACCAAGAGGATTTTAAGCAGCCAATGGTCGTACAATGTACTTACTTCAGATAAATTTAGCCGTGGCGCATGGACCTGGCCAATAAGTGGTAATGCCTTAAATAACAATCCGTTTATGCGGTTAAACGATTATTGGGTTAATGGTGGTAATTAATTTTAAATAGAAATTATACAAGATATGAAAAAGCTAATTATTGCATGTGCGGCACTTTTACTTGTTTTAAATGCCTGTAAGCGTGATGAGTACTATATAGATGGAGGTAAGGTAAAGGCAGAGTATGATGGGAATATGATGCAGTACCTACAAGCCAAAAAGGTTCCTTTTGACACCGTTGCGCAAATTGTAAAACTGGCCGGTATGGAGCAACAGTTCAGTTCAGAGAATTTCACCTTTTTTGCTTTTGATGATGATGTGGTGCGGAAAACGATCGGCAATATTCACACCAACGAAAAAGATAGAAACCCAAAATTCGAATCCTTAAATCAATTACTTTATGAAGCGGGAAGAGATACGGTAAAAACCCTCGATCAGATCAGTCCGGCCATTTGGCGGAAATACCTGCAACGTTATATGTTTAAAAGTGTAAACATGTTAAAAGATTATCCGCAGATCGATCTTAACCTCAGAAGTATTTATCCCGGCGCCCTTCACTACGATTATAACAACGATGTAGCCAATATTGGGGTCGTTTTTTACGATGCCAACGGAATTAAATATATCGGTTACAGGCAGCTTGTGCTCTCTTATATCCCCGATGTATCAAAACCGAACGATAACTGGTACCCAAGTTATGTCGCATCATCTGATATTAAGCCAACCAACGGAATGGTGCACTCGTTAAGGTACCAGGGTGCATACCTGGGGTTCAATTTATATGAGTTTTTTAATGATGTATATAACACTGGTTTAACACCAAGTAATAAATAATTAGCCTGTTATAATTTTAAAGAATAGAATCATGAAAAAAATAAAATACATGCTAATCGTGTTTTTTCTATGCTCCTTAGTTATACAGGGATGTAAGAAGGAAGAAGAATTAGGCGAAGACCCATATGCAGACGGTAAAGCACCACTAGGCATAACCATCAGCCAAACTTTACCACCTGTTCCATCAGAAGGGATTGTAGGTACTACTGTAACCGTACAGGCCAAAGGCTTAATGCCCTTTAAAGATAAGTTAACCTTTTTGTTTAACGGCGAAAAAGCAGAAGTGCTTAGCGTTACCGAATCTACTATTGTAGTTAAGGTGCCCGAAGCCGGAAGTACAGGAATCACCTCTATTGCTATTGGCGATCAGCTGATTTTAGGTCCGCAGTTTATTGTGTCGGGCCTGATCAAAAACGATATCACTTTTAAGGCAACAGCCGGAACAAATGGCTACGTAAGTCAGTTCTACGAAATGATTGATGGAAGGGCACTTGTACTCGGCGGTTTTAACAATTACAATAATAATGGATTCATTACACCGAATAATAGAATTGTAAGAACTTCTTTAGATGGCGATTACGACCGTACTTTTAGAACGGGTAGAGGCGCAAATGGCTCACTATCGAGAGTGATTGAAATTGGCGGGCGTTTTATCATCGCCGGTGGATTTAGCGGCTACAACCAGCGTACAGAAAATATCAGCAATATAACCAGTTTATATCCTAATGGCGCTATTGATACCATTAAAATCCAAACCAAGCGGAAGCCAACTTTAACCGATACGGTTACCCAAAAATGGTTTCCTAAATTTAATGGCGGTACCAACGAATACATTAACCGCATTTATCCACACCAGGGTAAAATACTAGCAACTGGTAATTTTAGGTATTACGTAAAAAGAACTTACGATAAAGACAATTACGATTTTACCAGAGATACTGTAATTCTGGATAGTACCGAAATCCGCCAGATTTTAAGGTTCAATTTAGATGGTTCTTTAGATAAAACCTATCGTTTTAATACTGCAACCAATAAAGGTAATGTAAGTGCAAATGGGCCTATTGATACCTATATGCATACCGATGCGGCGAACCTCGAAAAATTAATGGTATTTGGGAACTTCAGCACCTTCGATGACCAGCCTGCGGTACGTATTTTAAGGTTAAATGCCGATGGCACTAAAGATCCAAGTTTTAACCCGGGCAGTGGGGTAGATAATGGAATAACATCACTTACCTACAATGCCACTACCAGAAAATACCTGATTACAGGAGCATTTACAAAATACAACGGTAAACCTGTATACGGGATGGCATTAATTAATGAAGATGGCAGCCTGGATGAATCTTTTACAGCTAAATTCTTTGAGGGCGGTTATCCTTATTTTGCACGCCAGCTTTCGAATGGGTTGATTGTAGTGAGCGGTGGCTTTAAAAAGTACAATAACGTAACCAGAAACGGTTTTATGGTACTTACTCCAGCAGGACTGCTAGCTCCCGGCTATAATGCAACCGGACCTTTTTCGGGCGGCCTTTCTGATGTGATTGAGACAAAATCTGCAGACGGTAAAAAAGCACTGTTATTGATCGGAGGTTTCAACCGCTTTGATAACCAGCCTTTCTATAACATCGTTAGGGTAACTATCGAATAATAATAACCAGAAGCCAATTAAATATAAATTAAGATGAGCATGACGAAAAAATATAAATTACTGCTGGGTTTAATGGCCACCGTAATTACAACAGCCATATTTTCCTGCAATAAGGATTTCGATAGAAAACTTACAGATAAAGACGGTACCGATACCACAAAAGTAAGATACGGAAGCCGTAAGATCTTATACCTGGTGGTTGATGGTGCAAGAGGGCAATCGGTAGCGGCAGCTAATATTCCAAATATTACGGCCCTTTTACCACATTCAGTTTATAGTTGGGTGAGCTTAAATGAACCCGAAGCTACACAGAATGCCAGTAACTGGGCAAGCATGTTAACTGGCGTAAAAAAGGCAAAACACCTTGTAAATGATGATAACCTGACCAATAACAACCTGCAGAATTACCCTGTAATATTTAAAAGGATTAAAGAGAGCAGGCCACAGACCAAAATTGTGGCACATACCTCGTCTACAGTTTTTAAATCGCTAACAACAGGTGCAGATATTAGCACACTGGTAAGCAGCGATGATCTGGTTAAAGCTGCGGTAATTAACGATTTAAATACCGATACTGCCTCCGTAATTTTAGGCCACTTTACCGATGTAGATAAAGCCGGCGCACAATATGGTTACGATAATTCATTCCCGAACTATAAATCGGCAATAGAAAAATTCGATACTGGCGTAGGTGAGATTATGGCTGCATTAAAGAAACGCCCTAATTATATTAACGAAGATTGGCTGGTTATTATCGCTTCGAGTGATGGTGGTGCATTTACCCTCCCGCCCAATACCGATGATCAAACCATTTTTAGTAAACCGGCAAACAATGCTTTTGTTATTTACTATAGTGCTGCTTATAATAAACGGATCCTGGTAAAGCCTTTTACAGGTAACAGGTATTTAGGTAAAACCGTTAAAATGACTGGTACCCAAATAAGGGCTGAAGTGGCTGGCGAAGATGCAGGCGTTTACAACATAGACGATACCACTAAAATGACTATCGAGCTTAAAGTTAAAAAGAACCAGGAAAAGCTTTTTTATCCAAGTGTTTTAGGTAAGCGGAACGAATGGTCAAGCGGTCACCCTAGTGTAGGCTGGGTTATTTATTTAGAAGACCGTTACTGGTATTTTGAATGGAGAGGTACAAAAGATGGCGATTACCGCCAATGCAGGGGCGGCGATATTGTTCAGGGTAGATGGGAAAACCTTTCGGTTAAATTAGAACAACGCGGTAACCAAAGGTTTATCAGAACTTATACCAACGGAAAATTTAACAGCGAGTTAGAAATCACGGGGTCTGGTTCTTTAGCCAATTCTAATGCACTGAAACTGGGTTATTTAAATGGTCAGGGGCATGGAGAACCAGATTATTACGTAACCGATATCCGTTTCTTTAAACTAGCCGTACCAGATGGTGTAATTGAAGACTATTCTTGCGAAACATCCATCGATCAGAGCCACCCATCTTACAACTTTTTAGTGGGTTACTGGCCAGCTACCGATGGAAATGGCGATAAGATGATCGATCTTTCTTCACAGGCCCGCGATTTTAAATTACAGGGGCCATACGTTTGGGAAAATTTCAACGATTTAATCTGTCCGCCTTCAACCAGTTCCTTGGCGCTCCTTGTTCCGCAAACAACTGATATACCGGCGCAAATGGTTAACTGGTTAAAAATTGCCAATAACCAGCAGTGGGCGCTTGATGGCAGGGTTTGGTTAGACCAATAAACAAGAATATTGATAATTTAAATATCGAAAATGAAAAAAATTATATACACAGTATTAATGGGCTTAACAATCATGATTGTTGCCTATTCTTGTAAAGAATCTCAAATAGACGATTTGGATCTACCACCTTCGGCAAGCAGAAGTATTACTGGCGAAGGCATTGTTGTGGGAAATGTATCAATAGATAATCAGTTTGTTAAAGTTCCTTTCAAAATTTCGCTCTCGGGGGCAGCTGAAGAAGCTTTTCAGGTAGGATTAACCCTAAATAACGATACGGTAGCGCAATTAATTAATAATGGTGGTTTAACCAATGCTATACTCATGCCCTCAGCTGCTGTAGAGTATCCTAACGTAATTAATGTTGCTTATGGAACAGACAATGCAGAAGGAATAGCCATCGTTCGCCGGTCGGTATTGGAACGTTATTTTGGTAAGAAGGTGGTTTTTGCCTTAAAACTTTCAGCGCCTGGTAAAGGCAATAAAATTGCCAATGGCAAATCAAATATCCTGGTCATTATCAATACCGAAGAATTGTTAAAATCTACCGACATCCATTTTTTAAGTTTTCAGGGCGGAGGCATCTATAGCGTAACTCAGGGGTCTACTTACCAGGTAGGGCCTGCTGGGGTTACCATTCCATTGATTATCAGCCTGGATAATGCTCCTTCTACAGCCTTCAACGTAAAAATTAAGGATAATATAGATACCATTGCAACTTTATTGTCGGCAGGAACGCTCACTAATGCGATCCATCTCGCTGCAAAAGATTTTACCATCGATACCTTGGTCAGGTTTAATACTGGCGCGACCAGTGCTACAGTAAGGTTATCGATTCCATGGCCGGTGTTCGATGCAAATATTGTGGCCAACAAAAAATTTGCCTTTGCCTTAAGCCTGAGCGATAATACCAATCACGTTATCCATCCTACTAAAGGAAAAGTAATCGTAGTGATTGATCCCAATGTAAACTTAGATAACAACTCTCCAATTATTGGAAAAGGAACAGGTTTAATTGCCAAATATTATACCAATACGCAATTGTCGCCAGACGACGGCCGTGAGCCTTTTGCAACCCGTGTAGATGGTACGATCGAATTCTCGGGCGATGGTTGGCCAGATAATGTAAAAAATACCGCTGGTACTTCTTTGAGCAGAGATAATTTCGCTACCAAATGGGTTGGAGAATTTTTGGCGCCAGTGAGGGGTGATTACATTTTCTATCAAACCCGTTGGGATGATGGATCAAGACTATTTATTAATGGAAAAGCCATTATAGATGATTATACCACACAGTGGGATAAACCAGAGCGAAAAGCAACCATTCGTTTAGAACGCGGTATCCGATATAAAATTGAAGCACATCACCGTGAAAATGTTGGTGGACAGCAGGCCTATCTCGAATATGAAGTTCCATCGGCAGGTATAACAGGTAAACGTGCCGTACCAAGAACACAATTATTTCCAACTCCTTAAACATGAATAGATATGAAAAGTAACATGAAAAGATTATTAGGTGTATGCTCGCTTTTACTACTTATCGTTGTGTTAACGGTAAAATGTAAAAAGGACGAAACCGTAGAGATTATTCCCGAAGTGGAAGAACCAAAACCATTGGTTACATTTGACTATGCCATTCCAAATCCGTTAAAATACCAGGAAGTTCAGTTTACAGCTACCCCACAAAATTATAAATCATTATTGTGGCAGTTTGGAGACGATAGTACCTCCGTAGAAGTTTCGCCAAAACATGTTTACCGTTTCCCGGGAACATACCGCGTGGTTTTAACCATTAGGAACGGACAAGGTTATTCGGCAACAAAAGAGATTAACTTAAAAGTAGTCGATCCGAATTTTGACCCAACCAAATATGGCGAGAATTACATGAAAACTATTGGGGGTATATTTTCGGTTAACCTTGAAGCAGGTGCTGGGGCCGATTCTGGCGAAGGTTCCAAAAAATTGGTTGATCAGGATATAAATACGAAATTCTTACAGGCAGGTTTTGATGGTACGCAAAAATGTACTTTCGAACTAAAGACGCCGCAGGTGGTGGGCGCTTATACGCTAACATCGGGTAATGATGCTCCAGACCGCGATCCAAGATTCTGGATTTTGCAGGGTTCGTTAGATGGTATCCAGTATACCGATTTGCATACGGTTACGGTATGCCCATGGGAGAATAATGACAGCAGCAGAAAACAGACTAAACTTTTTCACTTTGATAATTACATTGCTTATAAGTTCTATCGCCTTTACATCAAATCGAACAGGGGAAGCCGTGTGTTTCAATTGGCCGAGTGGACCATCAACAAAAAACAGCCTTAATTTAATATAGGTTTATGCACAATTTGAAAAATACATGGAGCTAATCACTTCATGTATTTTTTTGAGGATCGATTTTAAATGTCACTTAGACAATTAAAAAATCGGCTTCTCTTGCAAAAAGTAAATTATATTTTATACTTTAGTAAAACGTTTAACTAACGTTAAATCTAACCAAAATATACGATCAGATTTCAACACACACAATTATGAACAAAACCAACATTTTAAAATTCTTAGGCATACTGGGCTGCATGTTTGTAGGCGGTTTGCTAAAGGCACAGGAGCGGAAAGCCCCGGCTTATCCCTTAATTACGCACAATACCTATTTTAGCATCTGGTCTAACACCGATAAATTAAACGAATCTGCTACCCAACATTGGACGGGTGCCGACCATTCGCTACTGGGTTTGATTAATGTTGATGGTGGTATCTATCGTTTTTTAGGTAAAGAGAGTACCAGTTATAAAACAGTTGTGCCTACTTCTGATGAGAAAGGGTTCGAAGTTAACTATACAGAAACCGAGCCTCAGGGCGATTGGAAAGCTGCAAACTATGCGGCAGGCAACTGGCAAACAGGTAATGCACCAATAGGAGATGATGCTAAAAATGTGAAAACATTATGGAAATCGCATGATATCTGGGTAAGAAGAACCTTTAACGTAGCTAATCCCGCATCAATAAACGAACTGTTTTTAAAGATAAACCACGATGATAATATTGAGGTTTACCTAAATGGGAAGAAAATCTATACCAAAGAAGGCTGGACCAATAATTTCCAATATATTGCCTTAAGTAATAGTGATAAAAGTGCTTTAAAATCTGGACCGAATGTAATCGCCATCCACCTCATTAATACTGCAGGTGGCCGTTTTCTCGATTTTGGTTTAGTAGAAAAGCTAAAAGACAATGCAGAAAAAGTACAGATAGCCAAACAAAAAAGCGTTGATATTAATGCCACACAAACCATTTATAACTTTACCTGTGGTAAGATCGATTTAAAATTAACTTTTACCTCTCCCTTGTTAATGAAAGATTTGGGGTTGTTTGCACGTCCGGTTTCTTATGTTTCCTATCAGGTAAAAGCAAATGATGGTAAAACCCACCAGGTAAAAGTATACCTCAGTGCATCGTCAAACATTGCGGTTTATCGTCCTACGCAAGAAGTTACAGCAAGCAAATACAGCACGGCTAAATTATCGGTATTAAAAACGGGAACGGTTGAGCAGCCGGTTCTTCAAAAAGCAAGTGACGATATGCGGATCGATTGGGGTTACTTTTACGTAGCTGCACCAAAAACCAGCAACGCCATCCAGTTTGTAACCGCCGAAAAAGATGCTGCCGATGCTTTTAGAAAAGGAAATTCAGCTTCAACCGCTAAGCAGGGCAAAATGCTCGCATTAAATACTGTTATCCCGTTTGGAACAGTGGGTAAAGCTGCGGTAGAAAAATATGTTGAACTGGGCTATGATGAAATTTATGCTGTTCAATACTTCAATAAAAATTTAAGGCCATGGTGGAATACCTCAGGTAAAGAAACCATCGAAGCACAACTAACCGCGGCTGCAGACGAGTATAAAAACGTGATTCAGAAGTGTGAAGCTTTTAACAAAACTTTGTATGCCGATGCCTTAAAATCAGGTGGTAAAGAGTATGCCGATTTATGTGTTTTAGGTTATCGCCAGAGCATTGCTGCACATACTTTGGTAAAGAGCCCGCAGGGTGAAATTTTATGGTTATCTAAGGAAAACAACAGTGGTGGTTTTATCAATACGGTTGATGTAACTTACCCTTCGGCACCATTGTACCTGATTTATAATCCTGAGCTGCTACAGGGCATGTTGAATGGTATTTTCTACTTCAGCGAAAGCGGAAAATATCCTCACCCTTGGGCAGCTCACGATCTGGGAACCTATCCGTTAGCAAACGGACAAACTTATGGGGAGCCAATGCCTGTAGAAGAATCGGGCAACATGATTATTTTAACTGCAGCAATTGTCAAAGCACAGGGGAATGCCAATTATGCCAAAGCGCATTGGAAAACCTTAACCACCTGGGTTGATTATTTAACCAAAGAGGGCTTAGATCCGAAAACGCAGTTATGTACCGATGATTTTGCCGGTCACCTGGCCCGTAATGCCAACTTATCGGTAAAAGCGATTGTAGGTATAGCCTGTTATGCGCAGATGGCCCAAACATTAGGTTATGATGATGTAGCCCAAAAATATAGGGCTATTGCCGAAAGTATGGTGCCAAAATGGATAGAAATGGCCGATGCTGGCGATCACTACGCCTTAACTTTTGATAATAAAAATACATGGAGCCAGAAGTATAACCTGGTTTGGGATAAGGTGCTGAAGTTAAACCTGTTTCCGCAAAAGATATACGAAACCGAAACCAAATATTACCTGACTAAACAAAATAGATACGGTATTCCATTGGACAGCAGAAAGGCCTATACTAAAAATGACTGGATCTTGTGGACCGCTACTTTTGCACCAACACAAAGAGAATTCGAAGCTTTGGTTCACCCGGTTTACAAACACGCTATCGAAACCGAGTCGAGAGTACCCTTGAACGATTTTTATGATTCAAATACCGGTATCCGCGATAATTTTAAAGCCCGGAGTGTAGTAGGCGGTTTTTACATGAAAATGCTTGCCGATAAATTAGCTGGCAAATAAATTTTACCCCTTAAAATAACAATTAAAGGCTCTGCATTTTTGTAGGGCCTTTTTTATGTTTGATAAGAGCGCGATCGTCATGCTGAATTTATTTCAGCATCTTTCCCGCTATAAAGACCCTGAAATGAATTCAGGGTGACGGCACGAATGGAAAAATGCATAAACTTAATGTAGGGTTGGCCATGGCAATCTATTCCTTAGTCTGTGTTCTCACAAACCGAATAAACAGCTTATGTATACTATTTGAGTAGCTATTAGAATTAGGAAATGAGTGGCTTGTGGTTCTTGGAGGTTTTCAGCCCCGCCATTTGCTGTAGCCCCGATGAAGAAAATCGGGACTGCCGCTGCTGTCGGGTTTAAAAACAAGGGTTTCTGCACCCAACAACCCCGAAAATGAAATGCTGTTTTGGCCCAATAGCCCCGGTTGCAGCGTTACCCTGCAGCAACGAGGTACGAGGAAGCGAAGCGTATAAGTGTAAAACGGGAAGGAATTTATTGGTTTGTACCAGCCTTGCGCTCCAAATGAAAATTGGTGTTTTTAAACTAGGAAATTATCCTATCGGTTGGTGTCTCACCGGCCGAAATAAAATCATTGCGTTTGTTGTAAGGTTACTTCTTCGGCTGAAATAGCTCATCGCAATGATGATTTATCTGATCAAAACTCAAACTCCAGCTGATTACTTTCTGGCTTTTCGATTTCTACATCATCATAAAAACGCGATAAGGTAATGCCCAAAAGCCTCACCTGTGTTAGGCCGATAGCGGCCTCCTCCAAAAGTTTAATCGCTTCAGCATAAATTACCTCTGCTTTGTTTATCGGTTGAGCAAAAGACCGGCTGCGCGTAATCAGTTTAAAATCGGCGAACTTGATTTTTAGGGTTACCGTTTTTCCGCTTAGTTGATATTTTTCCAAACGTTTGGCCACGGTTTCACTGATCTGTTTTAACAGATCGTGCATCACCGAATCTTCATTGGTATCTTCCGAAAAGGTATCTTCTGCACCAACTGATTTGGTTTCGCGATTCGACTGAACGGGGCGTTCATCAATACCACGAACAATTTTATAATAAAATCTTCCCGATTTCCCAAATTGGGCAACAAGCTGGGCTTCAGTTAATTTTTTTAAATCTGCACCTGTATTAATCTGCATGGCTTTCATTTTGGCGCCGGTAACTTTGCCTACCCCAAAGAATTTTTCAACCGGGAGTTTTTCCATAAAAGCCTCAATCTTCGATGGACCAATAAAAGTTAAACCATCTGGTTTGTTCATATCTGAAGCTACTTTGGCCACAAATTTATTGATCGATACGCCTGCCGAAGCGGTTAAGTTTAACTCATTTTTAATCGCATCTTTAATGGATTGAGCAATATCAATAGCCGATCCGATTCCGAGCTTGTCTTCCGTTACATCAAGGTAAGCTTCATCCAGCGAAAGGGGTTCTATACTATCAGTGTACCGACTAAAAATTTCCCTAAGCGCTTTCGAAACCGCGGTATAGGCATCAAAACGGGGGTATACGAAAATTGCTGTCGGGCAAAGCTGGTAAGCTTTACTGCTCGACATTGCAGAGCGGATTCCATATTGCCGCGCTTCGTAACTGGCTGTAGAAACTACGCCTCGGCTATCGGGCTTGCCACCAACTACTAAGGGCTTTCCCCGGTATTCAGGAAAATCGCGTTGCTCTACAGATGCATAAAAAGCATCCATATCGATATGAATTATTTTTCTTAAAACCGGTAGAGTTGAATCAGACATGCAATGATCTAAATTTCGTGATTTTTATCAGGATTATTGATCTAGATTTTTTTTCTTTACAAAATATGGAGAGAGCAATTCGTTTTTATAAAAATGCAAAGCACGAATGGTATGCCGATATACCGGAATGGGGCGGAGATATAGCCGATCTGCAAATGGTAGAGGGTGCCGATGAATTATTGAACTGGATAGCGATTGCCGGGGATGAATGCAAATTACTGATGGCTGATGCGCCTATTGAAAATGCCGAAATTTTAGATCTTGTTTATGTCCGCGAAGAGAATTTGGGCGGTGGTGGCGACTATCTGTTAGAAAAATTTAAAGGAGAATTTAAGAACCATAAACTTTGGCTTTGCCAGGTAACGGAATTTGTTTTTAAGCAATTGCCTGAACGGATTTATTTTAAGGAGATTAATTAAGTGTGATCATTAAGAAATAAGGATATTGGATTTTTATCATTGCGTTCGTCATCCTGAACTTGTTTCAGGATCCATTTAACTGCAATTCTTTTAATATTGATTCATCATAATTAATTTTCCAAATAGGATCATCGTGCAAAATACCCTGAAATAAATTACCTTCTGTGAGCTCGGTTTACTCCGTAGCTTTCCGCTTCGCTACAGGTCAGGGTGACGGTGGTTCTGGCTAGTATCAAGCTAATCCAACAAAACCTCTACTTTATTCAGTAGCGAGTCCATCTCAAATGGTTTTTCCATAAAATCATTTGCACCGGCATCGAGTGCAGATTGTCTGATGTCTCTACTGGCCGAGATCATTAAAATCGGGATTTCCTTAAACTGAGGGTCGTTTTTAAGCTGTTTGCATATATCCCTGCCATCATGTCCGCTCATCCAGATATCAAGCATAATCAGATCTGGCTTATTTTTTGCCGCCTCTATTACCGCCCCGCCATCATATGTAAATTCAACATCATAACCCATCACTTCTAAAATCATCGTCACAGCATCAACAATTCCTTCATCGTCATCGGCAATGAGTATTTTCTTATTTCCCATTTTGTAATTTTATTTCATATCGTTTTGTTTTGCAACCGGTAAATGAGATGATGATTAAAAGCGCATAATTATTAAAGCGGTAAAGATGCTTTTTGTTTTAAAAAAAATGAATATTTATTTAAAGAATTTTGAATTGGCCGACCGAACATTTTCGAAGCTGAATTTCACAGCCGATTATCTGGCCATATAAATTGAACACAAAATGTATAATTTTAAAGCTTATAAAATATTTCGGATATTTAAAGTTTATATTTACAGCATTAATTCAAATTAATTGGGTTCAATGGCCAAAAATGGATAGTATTAATATTAAGAAGTTAGCAGAAGCTTTAAATTTATCTACTTCTACAATTTCGAGGGCTTTTAGGGATAATAGTGACATTAATGCGGCTACCAAAGCGCGTATATTAGCCAAAGCAAAAGAATTAAACTATCAGCCCAACCACTACGCCAGTAATTTAAGGGAGCAAAAAAGTAAAACCATTGCCGTTATTGTACCCGAATTGGCCAATAATTATTTCTCACAGGCCATTCACGGTATTGAACGTGTAGCCAGAGAAAATGGCTACCATATTCTGATTTATGTAACTGATGATGATTATAAAAAAGAAGTAACTTTTATCCGCCATTTGCACAATGGTAGGGCCGATGGTATTGTAATGTCGGTTTCGGGAGAAGCTAACGATCATAATTACCTCAATAAATTTGGAAGTAAAAGGCTGCCTTTGGTGTTTTTCGATCGGATTTACGAAGATATTGATACCCCGAGGGTAATTACAAATGATTATAATAGCAGCTTTCTGGCAACTGAGCATTTAATAGAGCAGGGCTGCAGTAGAATTGCCTACCTGGTGGTGAATAAAAGTTTATCGATAGGTAAAACACGTATGCAGGGCTATCTCGATGCATTGGCTAAACATCAGATTCCTTTCGAAGAAAATCTGATCGTTGATTGCAGTAACAGTTACGAAGAAAATAGCATTATCATTAAACAGGCTTTAACGCAATTGAAACCCGATGGTGTTTTTACCTCAGTAGAACGTTTGGCCTTTGCTACTTACTATGCTTGTTACGATCTCAATATCAACATTCCCAAAGATTTAAAGGTGATCAGTTTCTCCAGTTTGGAAATTGCTCCTTTGTTAAATCCCTCACTCACTACAATCACTCAACCCGCTACCGAAATAGGAGAGGAAGCGGCTAAATTACTGTTTACTATTTTAGATGATCATGCCGATAAGAACCTGCCAAACGAGGTGGTTTTAGAGTCTAAAATTGTCAAACGGAATTCGACCGTAAACGGGTAAAAAAAAGCCCTTAAAAACGGGGTGATTTTCAGCTTAAAATTTCCAAAAATTTTTGTCACTTAGTGTAAAATACGCAGAATTCTGATCAATTTTCGGGAACGTTCCCGAAAGATGACCGAATTTTGATTCAATTTTTTCGGGAACGTTCCCGAAAAAAGTATCAAAAATGACTTAGTGTAATAGTTACACTTTAAATTAAAAGTTAACATTTTTAATTTGTTGGTTATCAATGTGTTGAAAATTTAAAAATTATTTAATGTGAATTTTTTATTGTAGCGAAAAGCTAATTTTTGCGCTGATTTTCTTGTTGATATTTTGGCGCGAAATATATTTTTTAAATAAATTTTGAAATATCATTAACTGCTGTAAATTAGGCCTATGTGTAAATCACTATAATATTTAACCAAATTTTTATACTTAAACGAGCTTCAAATATGAGAGTATTTTACCTGTTAAAACAGGGGCTTTTGGTGCTGTTAGTTTTTTCAGCATTAATGGTAAAAGCACAAACCGGATCGGTATCTGGTAAAGTGCTTGATGAAACCGGTCTGCCATTACCTGGCGCTTCTGTAGTTGTAAAAGGAACAACAAGAAGTACATCAACAGATGCCAATGGTAATTATAAACTAGCAGGTTTATCGAATGGTTCGGTAACGCTATCTGCAAGTTTTATCGGTTATCAAACCCTTGATAAAGCTGTAAGCATTTCAGCAAATGCTACTGTTAATTTTCAATTGGCACCCGATGCACAAAAACTGAATGAAGTTGTGGTAATCGGTTATGGTACTGCAGAAAAGAAAAACCTAACCGGATCTATTACTACAGTAAACTCGAAAGATTTTCAGAAAGGTACCATTACTACCCCTGAACAATTAATTCAGGGTAAGGTAGCAGGGGTGAACATTATCTCTAATAGTGGTCAACCTGGAGTAGGTAGCCAGATCCGTATCCGTGGTGGGGCATCATTAAATGCAAGTAACGATCCTCTTATCGTAATTGACGGGGTTCCCTTCAGTGGTAACGCTATCGGTAATGCGCCAAGCCCATTATCATTGGTCAACCCGAACGATATTGAAACCTTTACTGTTTTAAAGGATGCAAATGCAACAGCCATTTATGGTTCGAGGGCATCGAACGGGGTAATTTTAATTACGACCAAAAAAGGTGCATCAGGTGCACCGGTGTTTAATTTTAGCACCAACAATTCTATCGCTACGGTTGCTAAAAAGGTGGATATCCTTTCTTCAGGCCAGATCCGCGATTTTGTAAATGCGAACCCCAATGCAAGTTATGACGATGGTAAAAAATTTACTTCGTTACTGGGCAGTTCAAATACCGATTGGCAGGATGAAATTTATCAGAACGCATTTTCTACCGACAATAGTTTAAGCATTGCAGGTTCTTTTAAAGGGGTTCCTTACCGTGTTTCTGCTGGTTATTTAGATCAGCAAGGCCTTTTGATTACCGATCATTTTTCTCGTGGGACCGGTGCAATCAGTATTTCGCCAAAATTATTCCAGGATCATTTAAAAATCGATTTAAACTTAAAAGGTGCGTTAACCCAGTCGCATTTTGCTAATGCCGGTGCTGTTGGGGCTGCTATCCAGTTCGATCCAACACAATCAGTAAACGCAAAAAATAGCTTTGGTAACTATTTCGAATGGTTAAGAAGCGATGGTACGGTAAATCCGAATGCACCGCGCAACCCGGTAGGTTTAATCAGATTGAACGATAACAATGGTAATGCCGAAAGAAGTTTTGGTAACGCACGTTTCGATTACTCTTTCCACTTTTTACCAGAATTGCACGCTAATTTAAATTTAGGTTACGATCTGTCTAAAGGTTATGGTGATGTTCGTATTCCGGTTTATGCTGCACAAAGCATTTCAACTTCAGGATCATATACCCATTCTTTGAATACAGAAACCAACAAACTTTCTGAGTTTTACTTAAACTACGCACACACTGTAGAGAGTATTAAAAGCCGTTTTGATGTAACTGCAGGTTACGGATATTACGATAACTCAAAAACCGGTTTCAACTTTACTTCTTACAAAGGTACTGGCGAAGCATTGGTAACGCCTGTTTTCCCTTTTTCTACCGATCGCGATAAATTGCTTTCTTACTACGGAAGGTTCATTTATACTTTGGCTGATAAATATATTTTATCCGGAACATTAAGGGCTGATGCTTCTTCCAAATTTGCAGCGCAAAACCGTTGGGGCTATTTTCCTTCAGCTGCTTTTACCTGGAGAATTTCAAACGAGAATTTCTTGAAAAACAGCTCATCGGTTTCTGATTTAAAACTCCGTTTAAGTTACGGTCAAACAGGTAATAAAGATGGTATTGGCTATTACGACTACCTATCTAAATATTATGCCAATAGCAATACCGGCCAATACCAGATTGGTAATACTTTTTACAACTATTATACTCCGGCAGCTTACGATCCTGATCTGAAATGGGAAACTACTACCACCTATAATGCAGGCTTGGATTATGGTTTTATGAAAGGCCGTTTATACGGAAGTATCGATGTGTATTACAAAAAGACTTCTGATCTTTTAAGCAAAATCAATATTCCAGTAGGTACGAACTTTAACAACGAGTTAACAACGAATGTGGGTAATATGGATGTTAAAGGTGTTGAGGGAAGTTTAAACTTCTCGGCAATCAAAACCGAAAACACCAGCTGGGATTTTGGAGTAAACATTGCATACAACAAAAGAAAAGTAACCAATTTAACCTTAAATCCCGATCCCGCTTCGAAAGTTGGTGCAGGCGATATTACAGGTGGTACCGGTGTTACCTTAAAATACAATGCCGTTAACCAAATCCCCGGATCTTTTTTCGTGTACAAACAAGTATATAACGCAGATGGAAAACCTTTAGAAGGTGTTTATGAAGACCTGAACAAAGATGGCGTGATCAATACCAGCGATCAGTATTTTTATAAATCACCTGATCCAAATATTACCCTGGGTTTCAATACTTCCTTTTCGTACAAGAAATGGAGTTTTACTACCTCGCTTAGGGCTAACTTTGGTAACTATATATATGATAACGTTTCATCAAACTTTGGTGTCAGAGCGAATATCTTAAGTCCGGCAGGTGTAATCAACAATGCATCAACAGATTTTCTGGCAACCAATTTCCAGAACAACCAGTTCTTGAGCGATTACTATATTAAAAACGCTTCATTCCTGAAAATGGATAATGCGGGTATTTCTTACAACGCCGGCAAGTTATCTAAAACCGGAACAGCCTCGTTAAGGATATCGGCAAACTGCCAAAATGTTTTTACCGTAACCAAGTACAATGGTATAGATCCTGAGTTGAGCGGTGGTATTGATTATAACCTATATCCGCGTCCGCGCACGTATACTTTAGGTTTTAATGTTGGTTTTTAATAAGGAGACAAAAAATGAAAAACTCATTTAAAATAATATTGGCATCAGGTGTTTTATTGTTGTCATTAAATTCATGCAAAAAAGGAGATTTAAACGTATTGCCCACCAATGATGTTACTGCGGCAACCGTTTATGCTACTCCGGCAGGTTATAAACAAGGTTTGGTTAAATTATATGCGGCTTATGCATTAACCAGTTCTACAGGATCGGATAATAGTGATATCGGTGGATTGAACTCGGGTTTTGCAGATTTCCTGCGTTTATTCTGGACTTCACAAGAGCTGGTAACCGATGAGGCGATCTGTGCCTGGGGAGATACCGGTATTCCGGAATTAGATTATGGTACACCAAGTGTGGATAACCAATTTTTAAGGGGATTATACTCGAGAAGTATTTTACAGATTACGGTTTGTAACGAATTTCTTCGCGAAAGTACAGCCGATAAATTGGCTTCACGCAACATTACAGGTGCCGACGCTGCAGATATTACCAGATACCGTGCAGAAGCCCGTTTTTTACGTGCTTATCAATATTGGGTGCTTTTGGATGCCTTTGGTAACCCTCCTTTTGTTACCGAAAATGATGAAATTGGTAAAGTAGCCCCAAAACAAATTCAGAGAGCGGCTCTTTTTAGCTATATCGAATCAGAACTGAAAGCAATTGAGGGCGATTTAGCCAATGCGCGTAGCAACGAATATGGCCGTGCAGATAAAGGTGCTGATTGGGCTTTATTGGCCAGGTTATATTTAAATGCACAGGTGTATACCGGAACTGCAAAATATACAGAAGCCATTACTTACTCGAGCAAGGTGATTGCTGCTGGTTATAGCTTAAAATCCAATTATATGGATCTTTTTAAAGCGGATAATAACATTAACAATACCGAGAATATTTTAACCATTAATTACGATGGAGTAACAGGTACCAATTACGGAGGCACCACATTTTTGATCAATGCAGGTATTAATGCCGATATGGGTACAGCGTCTTACGGCGTACCTAATGGTGGTTGGGGCGGTAACAGGACCCGTCAGAATTTGCCCGCATTATTTCCAGATGCAAATGGAACTTTAGATAAACGCGGTACTTTCTTCGGTGCAAAAAATACAGTTGATGAAATTGGCGTATTTACAGATGGATTGCGGGTTACAAAGTTTAAAAATATCATTGGTACAAGCACCATACCTCCATCATTAAACGGAACATTCAGCTCTTTGGATTTTGCAATTTTCCGCTTGGCCGAACAGTATTTAATTTATGGAGAAGCAATTGCCCGCGGCGGTGCAGGTGGCGATGCTGGTAAAGCGCTCGACTATGTTAATGCATTACGTCAACGTGCTTATGGCAACGCATCAGGTAATGTGCTTCCGGCAACATTAACAGTTGATTTTTATTTGGATGAGCGTGCCCGCGAATTATATTGGGAAGGTCACCGCCGTACCGATTTAGTGCGCTATGGTAAATTTACCGGTGGTACTTACTTATGGCCATTTAAAGGCGGAGTTAAAGCCGGAACATCTATTCCTGCCTACCGCAACATTTATCCGATTCCAGCGGCAGATTTAATTGCCAATCCGAATCTGGTTCAAAACACAGGTTATTAATCTTAATATTTTAATAAGATATGAAATCAATATTTTTCAAAACCTTGGCCTTGTGCTTTGTAGCTCTATCGCTTTGGTCGTGTAAAAAAGATGAAACGCAAACGGTTTCAATTGTTGGAGCAGCAGGCACACTTACCGCTTCTACCACTACATTGAGTTTGGTACAGTCAAATGGTGCGCAGGCCGCATTAACATTAAGCTATCCACTGGCTATGTCATCAGGTTATGTGGTGCCGGTAAACTCAACCTTACAGTTCGCGTTAAAGGGCACTAACTTTGCTGCTCCAAAAGAAGTAGTGGTTACCGCAAAAACTTATGCACCAACCGTAACCGAAATCAACAACATGATTTTAGCTTTAGGTGGAAAAGTTGGCGTTGCCGCCCAGGTTGAAGTGAGGTTGAAATCGGGAGCGGCCGTAAACGATTTAACTTACTCAAACGTGATCACTTTAACAGCTACACCTTATTTGGCTTCAGCATGGATTTATGTTCCAGGGGCTTATCAAGGATGGGATCCTACTACTGCTGACAGTTTAATTTCGCTATCAAGCAACGGTATTTATACTGGAATGATAGCCTATACTGCCGGAAATCTGGAGTTTAAAATCACACCTGCTAAAAAATGGGATGTTGCCTATGGCGATGCCGGTTCGGGTAAAATCAGCAGTAGTGCAGGCGATAACTTAAAATCGCCAGATGCCGTGGTGAAACAGGTAACAGTTGATTTAAATGCCAAAACCATAGTTTTTTCAACACCGAACGAATGGTCGATTATTGGAGACGCAACTTTGGGTGGCTGGAACAATGATACCGACATGAAGGTTGTAAATGATGGAAAATCAAATAATTACTCCGTTAAAACAACCTTAACCGCTGGTGCATTGAAATTCAGGTTCAAACACGATTGGACAGTTAATCTCGGTGGTAGCCTAACTGCTTTGACCAATGGAGGCGATAACATTGCCGTAACCATTCCCGGAACTTATACCATTACTTTAGATGTAGCTGCTAAAAAAGCTACAATGGTTAAAAACTAATCCTTATTATCTGCCCTGCAGTAACAAACTGCGGGGCTTTTTTAAAATCTTTAAAGTTTTAGCATGAACAGATTTCATACCCATCCAAATTATCCGTTTCCAATTCATACTCATACTAATACTTCCTTTTTTAAAAGGATAACAACCATTTTTATCCTACTGGTTGTTTTTCTAACAAACAATCTATTTGCCCAAAAGCTGGAACGGGTAGAACCAATGTTCTGGTTTACAGGCATGCACAACCCTAAATTACAACTGCTGGTGCACGGCGATAATATTGCCAACACCACCGTGTCCTTAACCTATCCAGGGGTTAAGCTCGTAAAGGTAAATAAAGTAGAAAACCCGAATTATTTATTTCTCGATTTAACAATTGCTCCATCGGCCAAAGCCGGCAAATTCCCGATTAACTTTGCCATTAACGGAAAGAAAATATTTACTTACACCTACGAATTAAAAAACCGCGATAAAAGTGCGGGAAGGATTCAGGGTGTAACCAACAAAGATTTTATTTACCTGCTTATGCCCGATCGTTTTTCGAACGGCGATAAAAGCAACGATGTGATTCAGGTTTTAACCGAAACTGCATTAAACCGCGATAGCATGTACTACCGCCATGGCGGCGATATACAAGGGGTAATCAACCACCTCGATTACCTGAAAGATTTAGGTGTAACTACCGTTTGGATGACACCAGAGGTAGAAAACGATATGCCACAAGCTTCTTACCACGGCTACGCAGTAACCGATCATTATAAAATAGATCCACGTTATGGAACAAATGCACTTTACAAAAAGTATGTAGAGATTGCGCATGCCAAAGGATTAAAAGTGATTAAAGATATTGTACATAACCACATTGGCACCCAACATTGGTTTTATAAAGATTTACCGATGAAAAGCTGGTTAAACCAATGGCCAAAGTATACGCAAACGAGTTACCGCGATCAAACTGTGATGGATGTACACGCCTCTGCCGCAGATCGTAAACAGATGTTAGATGGTTGGTTTGTACCTTCAATGCCCGATTTAAACCAGACCAATCCTTATGTACAGAATTACCTGACTCAAAACCACATCTGGTGGATCGAATATGCTGGTGTTGATGGTTTACGTTTGGATACTTATGGATATAATGATCCCGTTTATATGGCCGATTGGGCTTTAAAAGTTCAGGTAGAATTCCCGCATTTATCTGTTTTTGGCGAAACACTGGTAACTGCTGTGGCGAACCAGGCCTTTTTTACTGGCGGCAATACGGTTAACCGCGGTTTTGATACCCATTTGCAAGGCATTACCGATGCCACTTTAAAAGATGCAATTTACGAAGGAATAAACGGCAAAAACGGTTGGGTAGACGGGATTAACCGTTTGTATGCCACCTTAGCACACGATTTTCTTTATAAAAACCCAAATACCAACTGCATCTTTTTAGATAATCACGATATGAGCCGCTTCTATTCGATGGTTGGCGAAGATTTCGATAAATACAAAATGGGAATGAGCATTCTCTTAACCATGCGGGGCATTCCCGAGATGTATTACGGAACAGAAATTTTAATGAAAAACTTTTCCAATCCCGATGGACTGATCCGTTCCGATTTTCCTGGCGGCTGGGAAGGTGATAAAAAGGACAAATTTATAGCCGATGGCCGTACAGGCAAAGAAAATGAAGCTTTCAATTTTGTTAAAACATTGGCCAATTTCCGCAAAAACAGCGCAGCACTACAAACCGGTAAATTGATGCAGTTTGTTCCGCAAGATGATATTTATGTTTATTTCCGCTACAATGCAGAACCAAAAGGGACAGTAATGGTTATTGTAAACAACACTGAAAAAGAAAAAACTTTAAATACCGATCGCTTTGCCGAAAGAACAGCAGGAATTACAACTGCCAAAAATGTAATCACCGGCGAAAACATCAATTTTCAAAATATAAAAGTGCCCGCTAAAACAACATTGGTTTTAGTATTAAATTAATTTCCGTCGACTTAAGTCGACGGCTACAGATAAAAAATATGCTAGAAATACTCCCGACTTCGGACTCCGGACTTCCGACTAAAATCAAGGCTTGTCTTTTTGATCTTGATGGCGTACTTGTAGATACTGCAGTTTACCATTATAAAGCCTGGAAACGTTTGGCTAATACCATGGGTTTCGATTTTACAGAAGAGCAGAACGAACAGTTGAAAGGCGTAAGCCGCGTAGAAAGTTTAAATAAGATTCTCGTTTGGGGTGGTGTAGATAAAACCGATACCGAAAAAGAAGAACTCGCCAGTTTAAAAAACAGCTGGTATGTAGATATGATTACTAAAATGACACCGGCCGAAGTTTTGCCCGGAACGGTTGATTTCTTAACAGCGATTCACAAAGCCGGTTACAAATTAGCCTTGGGCTCGGCAAGTAAAAACTCAGGAATTATTTTAGAGAAAACAGACCTTGCTCATTTCTTCGATGAAATAGTTGATGGAAACATGGTCACCAAATCAAAACCTGATCCGGAAGTATTTTTAAAAGGAGCCGAACTTTTAGGTTTTGCACCTGATGAATGTGTGGTTTTTGAAGATGCCGTTGCGGGTGTAGAAGCCGCAAAAAGAGGCGGAATGAAAGCCATCGGTATCGGCGAAAAAAGCGTGCTTAGCCAGGCAGATGTGGTAGTAAGCGGATTAGACAAATTAACAGTTAAAGATTTAGAGGCGTTGTAAAGGGAGTAGCAAGTATTAAGTAGTGAGTATCAAGTAGTGAATTTATCTTGATACACGATACTAATTACTTGATACTAGTTACTCGCTACTTGATACTAGATTATGAAAAATTACATTAAAGCAGATGAGTGGAATATTATCGAAGAAGGCTTTGATCCACATTTAAATAAAATTTCGGAAAGTATTTTCAGTTTGGGTAATGGCCGTATGGGCCAGCGCGCCAACTTTGAAGAAACTTATACCGGAGATACTTTACCTGGGAATTATGTTGCAGGTGTTTATTATCCAGATAAAACCCGTGTGGGATGGTGGAAAAACGGATATCCGGAATATTTTGCAAAAGTATTGAACGCGGCTAACTGGGTAGGTATTGAAGTAAAAATAGATGATGAAATCCTTAATCTGGCAACAGCTGAGGTAAGCGATTTTAAACGTGTGCTAAACATGCATGCGGGATATCTGGAGCGCACCTTCACGGCAAAATTAAAAAGCGGTAAAACCTTAAAAGTTAAATCGACCCGTTTTTGCAGCATTGCCGATGATGAAGTTGGCGCCATCCGTTATAGCATTACGGCATTAAATTTCGATGGTAAATTAACACTAATGCCTTTTATTGATGGCGACGTTAAAAATCAGGACAGCAACTATGACGAAAAATTCTGGGATAAGGTAGCTGACGAAATTTCTGGAACAGAAGCTTACATTAAATTAAGAACTAAGAAAACTGAATTTGAGGTTTGTACCGGGAGTAATATCGAACTGTATAAAAATGCAGAGAAATTAGATATCAACCCTGAGGCTGTTCGCAAAGAGAAATTTGTGGGACAAACTATCTCTCTTGATGTTAAAGCAAATGAAGAGATCACTTTGGTTAAAATTGCGGCGAATTTATCTTCAGAAAATTATCCAAAAGAATCACTTTTAAAGGAAACAAAATCGGTAATTGCCAAAGCATCCGCTAAAGGATTCGATACCTTGTTAAAAGAACAAACCGAAGCCTGGGCAAATAAGTGGGAAGAAAGCGACATTATTATCGAAGGCGATGTTTCGGCTCAACAGGCCATTCGTTTCAATATTTTTCAGCTTTTTCAAACTTATACCGGTAAAGATGACCGGTTGAACATTGGTCCGAAGGGTTTTACAGGCGAAAAATATGGAGGTTCAACCTATTGGGACACAGAGGCTTATTGTGTGCCGTTTTATCTGGCAACCGCTCCACAGGAAGTGAGCAAAAACCTGTTGGTGTATCGCCATAAACAATTGGGTAAAGCGATTGAAAATGCAGCAAAATTAGGTTTTAAAGACGGTGCAGCATTGTATCCTATGGTAACGATGAACGGCGAGGAATGCCACAACGAATGGGAAATTACCTTCGAAGAAATTCACCGTAATGGTGCCATCGCTTTTGCCATTTTCAATTACATCCGCTATACTGGTGATGAAAGCTACCTGTCTGATTTTGGTTTAGAAGTACTGATCGGTATTGCCCGTTTCTGGAAACAACGCGTTAACTGGAGCAATGATAAACAGCAATATGTAATGCTTGGGGTAACCGGACCAAACGAATATGAAAACAATGTAAATAACAACTGGTACACCAATGTTTTGGCTACCTGGTGTATGAAATATGCCACCGAAGCTGCCGAAATCGTGAAAACACAGCAGCCTGAAAAATACAACAGTCTGTTAAAAAGCTTAAATTTCGATCAAAAGGAATTTACCGATTGGGCCGATATCATCGAGAAAATGTATTATCCACAAGATGAAAAATTGGGCATTTTCTTACAACAGGATGGATATTTAGATAAAGAGCAAACTTTGGTGAAAGATCTTCCTGCCAGCGAACGTCCAATTAATCAAAAGTGGAGCTGGGACAGGATTTTACGCTCGTGTTTCATTAAACAAGCCGACGTTTTACAGGGATTATATTTCTTTGAAGAAGATTACGATCTGGATACATTGAAACACAACTTCGATTTTTATGAGCCACGTACCGTACACGAAAGCTCATTGTCGCCTTGTGTGCACAGTATTTTAGCGGCAAAATTAAACGACGAATCACGTGCATACGAATTCTACTTGCGTACCGCCCGTTTAGATCTGGATGATTATAACAACGATACCGAAGATGGTTTGCACATCACTTCGATGGCAGGAACCTGGATGAGTGTGGTAGAAGGTTTTGCAGGCATGCGTGTGCGTGATGGTAAATTGCAGTTTAATCCTTTCTTGCCAGGCAAATGGAAATCTTTTTCGTTTACCATCGGCTTTAGAGGGGCTACCTTAAAGATCAATATTACCGAGAATGGTATCAGCATCAAAAACAATGCAGCCGTTGATTTAGAAATCGGTATCAGAAACCAGTTTTATAAATTGGCCGGAAATACCGAAATTGAAGTAAATAACGCAGCGTTGGTATGAGAAAGATAGAGGGCTTAAAGGTTGAAGGAAGAGGCGAAAACCCACAGCCTTCAATTCATAAGAGAAATTTTATCGCCCTATTCTTGTCCCCCTTTGGAGGGGGCAGGGGGAGGATGTTGACGCTTTTTTCTATCTTTATAATACCCGCTACACTATCCTTTGCACAAAAACAGCGTACAAAAATGAACGATAAACAGATCGTTATTTATCAATTATTGCCCCGCTTATTTGGGAATAAAAACACTACCAATACGCCTTATGGAACCATCGAGGAAAATGGTTCAGGTAAGTTTAACGATATTACTGATAAAGCCTTAGATGGTATAAAAGAACTCAGCGTAAATTATGTTTGGTATACCGGTGTACTTGCCCATGCAAGTTTAACCGATTATGCTGCCTATGGGATTAAACCTGATGATGCCGATGTGGTAAAGGGTAGAGCGGGCTCGCCTTATGCCATCCGCGATTATTACGATGTAGATCCCGATCTGGCTGTTGATGTTAAAAATAGAATGAAGGAGTTTGAAGCGCTGGTGAAAAGAACACACGCCAAAAACTTAAAAGTGCTGATCGATTTTGTGCCCAATCACGTAGCAAGAAGTTACCACTCATATGCAAAACCAAAAAATGTAATCGATTTTGGTGCCCAGGATGATGTAACCAAAGCATTTAGTGCCAGAAACGATTTTTATTATAACCCAGGTCAGCCATTTGCAGTGCCAACAAGTGGTGCAAAGCAAACACCTATTTCTAATTTACAGGATGGTAAGTTTGATGAAAACCCTGCAAAAGCTACCGGTAACAATGTATTTTCTGCACAGCCTAAATACGACGATTGGTACGAAACCATTAAACTGAATTACGGCGTAGATTATCAGAACGACGAAAAGCAGTATTTCGACCCCATTCCGCCGGTTTGGCTAAAAATGCGTGATATTTTAACTTATTGGACCAATAAAGGGGTGGATGGTTTTAGGTGCGATATGGCCGAAATGGTGCCTATTGCTTTCTGGAACTGGGTAATTCCACAGGTTAAAAAAGTGAATCCTGATTTGATTTTTCTCGGAGAAGCCTACAATCCAAAAGTTTACAAACAATATTTAGACGAAGGTAAATTCGACTACCTGTATGATAAAGTGGGTTTGTACGATGGACTTAAAAAACTGATCAGAAATGAACCAACTGCAGATGTTGCTGCGATTAAACACGTATGGCAGGTAGAAAGTGCTGGTTTTGGCAAACACATGTTGCGCTTTTTAGAAAACCACGATGAAGAACGCATTGCATCAGCAGGATTTGCAGGGAAAGCCGAACTCGCTTTACCTGCAATGGTTGTTTCGGCAACATTAGGCTCGGGCCCTGTGATGCTTTATTTCGGTCAGGAAGTTGGTGAACTCGGAAAAGGGCAGGAAGGATTTGGCGGCGACGATAACCGGACCACTATTTTCGATTATTGGGGGGTTCCAAGCCACCAGAAATGGATGAATAATGGCGCTTTTGATGGTAAACAATTAAGTGAAAACGAGCAGAAATTACGCGCTTACTACCAACAGTTATTAAAAGTTACTTCAACCAGCGATGCTGTAATAAATGGTGAGATTTATGAGGTGCCTGTTACTGGTAACATGAATAACCGCATGTATGCTTTTATCCGTTACTCGGGCAAACAGCGTTTATTGATAGTGGCCAATTTCGATCGGACACAAACCTTAACCGCCAATATCGAAATTCCTGATCAGATTTTAAAAGTTAAACATTCATCTCCGGTTACAGATCTGTTAACAGACAGAAAATTAAATATCCCGGCAGGAACAAGCATACCCGTAACCCTTACGCCTGTTAGCGCACAGGTGATAGCATTTTAACCACTAGCGGTGCGTCAAGCGGCGTGCGGTTAGCGATTGAACTAATTGTATAATCAAAATATATAACGCCATGCGCCCTGCGCTTAGCGCTTAAATAAAGCAAAATGAGCTTAAAAACAGTATTCGAGAACCCGAAATTAACACTTGTACAGATCATCAACATGAGCGTTGGTTTTTTTGGGATTCAGTTCGGTTGGGATTTACAGCGTGCAAACATGGGCCGTATTTACGAAAACCTTGGAGCCAATCCCGATCAGGTTCCATTATTGTTTTTGGCCGCGCCCTTAACCGGCTTATTGGTACAACCTATTATTGGTTACCTGAGCGACCGTACCTGGCACCCAAAATGGGGTAGAAGAAGACCTTATTTTTTGATCGGAGCTATTGTAAGCAGTATTGCATTAATTTTTATGCCGCACAGCAGTGTGCTGTGGATGGCCGCTGGTTTACTTTGGATTCTGGATGTTTTTGGAAACATTGCAATGGAACCTTTCCGTGCTTTTGTTACCGATAAATTACCCGATAGTCAGGTTAACCGCGGGTTCATTATGCAGAGCATGATGATCGGTTTAGGAGGTAGTGTAGCATCAGCATTGCCGTGGCTTATGAACAATGTATTCCATCTAACCAATACTGCAGAACAGGGCAGTATTCCAGAAAATGTAAAATTCTCTTTTTATATCGGTGCTTTTTTCTTTTTTGCTGCTGTATTGTGGACGGTTTTTACCACCAAAGAATACCCACCTCAGGATGTAGATTTTAAAGAAAAAGTAAAAGAAAGCAATAAAGGTTTTGGTGGTGGTGCAAGAGAAATTTTTCATGCCTTAAAGAATATGCCTAAAAGGATGCAAATTGTTTCTTTGGTGCAGTTTTTTACCTGGCCAGGTTTGTTTTTAATGTGGTTTTATTATACCACAGCCGTTGCCGTGAATGTTTTTGGTGGAAAAGATGCTGCCGATCCGGTTTATGCGCATGGTGCAGATTTTGGAAGTTTAACACTCGCTTATTACAGCGTTATTACTTTTCTTTTCGCACTGGTGCTTCCAAAAATTGCCGATGCACTGGGCCGTAAAACTACACATGCCCTTTGTTTGATCTGTGGAGCCATTGGTTTAATCAGCGTAGCCTGGGTGCACGATAAAAATATGCTTTATTTATGCATGACTGGTGTGGGGATTGCCTGGGCAAGTATTCTCTCAATGCCTTATGCCATGTTGAGTGGCTCTTTACCCAAAGATAAAATCGGGATTTACATGGGTATTTTCAACTTTTTTATTGTTTTACCAGAAATTATTGCCTCCCTAGGCTTCGGTTGGCTAATGCGGAATGTGTTAAATAACGATAGACTTTTAGCTGTTCAATTGGGTGGTGGTTTGATGATTCTCGCTGCTATAATCTGTTATGTGTTTATCCGCGAACCAAAGAAAACTGACGAAGTCTTGGCTTCTAAACTTGGGTTAGAAGAAAATAGATCGGTGTAATAAATCCATGGTTTATTCCATGGTCTGTGTCCCCACAGACCACCAGCAAGAATTTCGGTCTGTGAGACACAGACCGATAGAAAATGCACAGAGGGCACAGAGTGGCATGAGATATTATCTTCTGGGTGGAAAACTCGGCGTTCTCTGTGGTAAAATCAATAATAAGCTAACCAAATGAAAAATATTATTTACCGCCTCGGTTCGTGTCTGCACGAAACGAAAAAAGCAAAAAACATCCTCTATCTGTTTCTATTGATAACAGCGCTTAATAGTGCCTGTAAAAAAGCATCAACAGATGGTATCATAGAGCCAACGACAACAAATCAAACAGCAGCTTTACCTGCCGGGGCCACAGATGGCATAGTATTTATCAACAACGGAACATCGGCTATTGTAGCGCTTTATGCACCAGGTAAAAAATCAGTTTCGCTAATTGGCGAGTTTAACGATTGGTCTACCACAGCGCTAGCCATGAAAAATACACCAGATGGAAATTATTGGTGGATTCAGGTAGATAATTTAAACCCCAATACAGAATATGCCTACCAGTTTTTTGTAGATGGAAACTTAAAAGTTGCCGATCCTTATTGCGAGAAAATACTCGATCCGGATAATGATCAATACATTACTGCAGCCACGTATCCAAATTTAAAAGCCTATCCAACCGGTAAAACAACAGGCATTGTAAGTGTAATGCAGGCTAATCAGCCAACTTATACCTGGAAAAACACCACTTTTTCCCGCCCGGCTAAAGATAACCTCGTAATTTGCGAATTGCTGGTCCGCGATTTTACTACTGATCATAATTATGCATCAACATTGGCCAAACTTGATTATTTAATTGGTTTGGGCATAAACGCAATTGAGTTAATGCCGGTAAACGAATTTGAGGGGAATTTAAGCTGGGGCTACAATCCGTCATTTTATTTTGCACCTGATAAATATTACGGTACAAAAACGGCTTTACAAAACTTTATCGATGAATGCCATGGCCGTGGAATAGCCGTGATTGTGGATATGGTGTTGAATCATTCCTTCGGTCAATCGCCTATGGTTCAATTGTATTTTGATGGCACAAAGCCAACAACAAATAGCCCTTGGTTTAATGTTGATGCCAAACATCCATTTAACGTAGGTTATGATTTTAACCACGAAAGCCAGGCCACCAAGAAATTTTCGAAAGATGTGATGAAATTTTGGATGCAGCAGTATAAAATTGATGGTTTCCGTTTCGATCTGTCGAAAGGATTTACACAAAAATCGTCAACCGATGATGCACAGTTTAGGTTATACGATGCCGGACGGATTGCTACTTGGAAAGATTATAATGGCTATATCGAAACTATAGATCCGAATTTTTACGTGATCTTGGAACATTTTGCTGAAGAATCTGAAGAAAAAGTTTTGGCCGATGATGGAATGATGCTTTGGAACAACATGAATTACAACATGAATGAAGCAACCATGGGCTGGTTAGATAATTCTAATTTTCAGTGGGGTTTTTATGCCAATCATGGGTTTGCCAAATCAGAGAACTTGGTTGGATATAGCGAAAGTCACGACGAAGAGCGGTTAAACTTTAAGAATATCACCTATGGAAATGCTTCAGGTAGTTATGTAATTAAAGGAAATTTAGCCACATCATTAAAAAGAGAAGAATTAATAGCCGCATTTTTGTTTAGTATCCCTGGGCCAAAAATGATCTGGCAATTTGGAGAATTGGGTTATGATATCAGTATCGATTTTAATGGAAGAACAGGCGAAAAACCGATTAAATGGGATTATTATACCGATCCGAACCGTAAAGCGCTATATGATGCTTATGCTAAATTTATCAGGCTGAAAAAGAACAACAGTATTTTTAATTCAACAAACTCAACCTATGGTCTTACTGGAGGAATCAAATACATTAAATTAACAGAAGGTGCGAATACGGTTGTAGTGGTTGGGAATTTTGATGTAGTGACCCAGACGGCCAATATTGATTTTGGTTCATCAGGAACCTGGGTCGATGCGGTTGGAAGCAGCATAAATCTTTCATCAAATAGCTATAACAGAAGTTTGGCACCTGGAGAATATCACATTTTCAGTAAAACAGCTTTAAAGTAATCTAATTACAGACCTCGGAGGTTTTTAAAACCTGCGAGGTCTAGACTTAACTTTTCATCTCTGCCGGTAGTCTTTTTAGCGGTTTAAAAATTGGCTAAAGGCTTCTGGTGTTTCGCAAATCTCAGGCACATTAATAGATTTATTCCCAATCTCTAAGTAATAATCTTGTTGTTTTTAGTTAATATTGCGATAACAACTAACAGGTTAATGAACAGTAAACTAGCGCATCACTTATTATGGGAACGGTTACGGGTTGGCGATAAAGATGCGTTTTTTGACCTTTATTCAGCACTTTATTACCCGCTCGTAAATTTCGGGATCAGGGTTTGTGCCGATGCCGATACTGCTAGTGAAGCTACCGACCTTGTTTTTACCACCATTTGGGAGAAACACGAAAGCCTAACCCGTGTTGATCATGTTGAAGCCTATCTGCGTACCTTCCTTAAACGTAAACTGCTCAGAATATTAGAAAGAAAGCGTAAAATTAACGATGCACTTTTTAATGCAGGGGCCGATGGCGATTGGATGGAAATGAGCTACGAAGAGTTTATTGTTAAGGTACAAAGCGACGAACTGGTGCAGCATCAGCTCAAAAATGCATTAGAAAAACTGACCTTCCGCCAAAAACAGCTCATCCATCTGAAGTTTTTTGATGGATTAAGTTACGAGCAGATTGCCGAGCAGAGCAACCAAACCATAAAAACAGCCTATAATACCATTTACGACGCCCTTAAAATCCTAAGGAAAGAATTTAACGCGTAAATCTCCGCATTTCGTCATCTCGATTGCAGCGCAGCGGAATAGAGAGATCTTTTGCAGTTAGTTCAATTCATCTTAAAACTTTCGAAGTTTCTCCGGCGCTCAATTCTTTATAAACTTCTCATTTGGGCAGAAAACCTGCGTTAACGATAGGAGCGGCATCCTTTTGGTGTCATCCTGAGTCCGTCGAAGGAAAGCCAAAAGATACAGCGGATAGCGTGTTAAAACGCCAAAAAATAAACAACACTTAATCTAAACTTAAAACCTTTGGAGTCATTCTATTTCCATGGTCTGCCAGCTTTGGATAGTTGTGAGTTTCATGTTTTGAAAACGAACATTACTGTCTCCGTGGGTGCTGTAGCCCCGTTATGCACTTCAATCTTTTTATTGCAAATAAACGTTATAGTTAAATATTGTCGTTAAGCAATAAAAAGGATTTCCGTTGCTACCGGGTTTAGGCAATGAAGTATGTGGTTCTTGGGTGTTTAATCCTTCTGCTCCATGCAGCCTTCAATAGTAAAACAGCCTGAGCCACCTAAACCTAACAGGAGCGGGCACCGAACGCAGAGAGGTAAAGCGGATGGCAGGGCAAATATTTACCGAAGAACTTCAATAATGGCTTTCCCAGAAAAAAGAGATTATTTAAACAATAAATATTTACCAGACCCTTTATAAACTTTAAAAGTAGCATTCCTGCAAATTAAATTTCTTCATCCTGCCTACATTCAGAGCACATATTCCGCTATGTTAAAAAAAAGTTAAAATTTCCTTAGGAAAAAGTAAAGCTTTCGGGCACTGATATATAAAAGGCAAATTAGAATGGTTGATAGAAGTAAATTCAATGCAGAAGATTTTCTTGTCGATAGTACTTTTCAGCAGTATTGTGCTGGAACCGATAAGCTTTGCGTTGGATATTGGGAGAAGTACATTAATGCCCACCCTGAGCAGGCTGCAGTAATTGCAGAAGCAAAAAAACTTTATGTGATCTTGAGCGGGAATAAACGCCCATTAAATAAACAGACAGAGAGCCTGAAGGAAAGTATGTTTCCAGCAGAAAAAGTAGTTAAACTGAACCATTATTTATGGCTTAAAATGGCTGCAGCATTAGTTTTAGTGCTTGGCGCAGTATTGGTTTATAACACATACTTTAAGTATAACAATACAAAAAATGCTGTAGCGGAGGTTTACACCTTTACCACAAAAAGTGGTGAGCGTAAAAAAATTAAACTTCAGGATGGAACATCGGTGCTATTAAACGCAAAAAGTTCTTTATCTGTAACCAAAGGTTTTAACGATCAATTCAGAGAGGTTACCCTAACAGGCGAAGCTTTTTTTGATGTGGCTCACGATAAAAATAAACCTTTTAAAGTGCACACAGCCGATTTTAACATCAATGTACTGGGTACTGCTTTTAATGTGAAAGCATATCCTGATGAAACAACTTCAGAAGCAACTTTAATCCGCGGGTTAATTACCATGGAAGCCGTAAATGGAAATGGCGGAACCATTACTTTAAAACCAAGTCAGAAAGTTACTTTTTATAAGAGCGTTGCGCCGCAACAAAAAAGCAAATTGCTTAAACCTACTGCTTTACAGCCCGAAATTACCATTAACCATTACACAAAGATTAAAGACAGCACCATTGTAGAAACCGCCTGGACGCAGAACCGGATCGAAATATACGATCAGGATTTTGATGAGATTAGAAATGTTTTAGAAAAATGGTACAACGTAGAGATCAGATTTACAGATCCTTCAATAGAAAAATACCGCTTCACAGCCACCATAACAAACGAAAGTATCGAACAGGTTTTACAAGCTTTAAAAGACACTGAAAATAATTTTAAATATGAGATAAAAGGAAAACAGGTAACCATCTCGAAATAGAAAGAAAAAAGGACGGTGTTGGAGCACCGCCCTTGTAATTTCTCTTTTGATTAATTAATGGCAGTTTATGCGCAAACAGATTGCTGCCAAGAACTTTATGCAACCAAAAAAACAAAAATATGATTTATTATTACTTACTGCAAGGGCGCCCAAAATATAAAGCGCTTCTAAAATTCATTATGCTAATGAAACTAGCCTGTATTATGGTTTTCATTACCTGTCTTAATGTTTCGGCATCGGTTTTTTCTCAGGAAAAAATTTCTTTGGATGTTAAGAAAACAAAGCTGGCCAGGGTATTACAGATTATTGAGCAGCAAAGCAGTTACCATTTTGTTTACAGCTCTTCTTACGTTCCGGTAAACAAGGATGTAAGCATTACTGTAACCAATACTTTGGTTACTGATGTATTGGCAGCCATTTTAAACAGAACCAACCTGAAATATTCTGTTTCGGATGGTGGCTTGATTGTAATTAGCAAAAATAAAGAAGTCCCGATTTCGGGAACCGTTAAAGATGCCCTTGGAGGGGTTTTGCCTGGTGCAAGTGTTAGGGTTAAAGGAACAGGCATTGGTACTTCTACCGATGTGAACGGTAAATTTGCATTAAATGCGCCTGAAAATGCTATTCTGGTAATTTCTTATGCTGGTTTTCAAACCAGGGAAATTGCCATCGGTTCGCAGGCCAATATTGATATCGTACTATCAGAAGATACCAAACAGCTTACCGATGTGGTGGTTACTGCTTTGGGTATCAAAAAAGAAAGAAGGGCCTTAGGTTACTCGGTTACGCAGGTTGGCGGCGAAACGCTAACCCAGGCTCGTGAAAATAATATTACCAACTCTTTAGTGGGTAAAGTAGCAGGTTTAGATATTGCCGGTACATCCGGAGGTGCTGGTGCGGCCACCAACGTTACCATCCGTGGTGTATCTAGCTTAGGTCCGTCAAGTCAGCCACTGTATGTTGTTAATGGTATTCCAATGGAAAGTGCACCGGTTGGTTTTGGGAGCACTATTGGTATTGGTAATAATGGCGGTCAATATGATAATGCACCAGATTTAGGAGATGCGATCAGCAACTTAAACCCTGATGATATTGAAAGCATTTCTGTTTTGAAAGGTGCTGCAGCTTCAGCACTGTATGGTAACAGAGCTAAAGCAGGCGTAATCCTGATCACTACTAAAAGTGGCAAGGGGAACAATATTGAGTTTAGCAGTAATTATGTTGCCGAGCAGGTGATGGATAGAACCAACTGGCAATATATATACGGACAAGGTGTAAATGGTCAGAAACCCGCTACGCAATTGGCAGCAGCTTCTACAGGAAGCTCGAGCTGGGGGGCCAGATTAGATGGTTCTAACGTAGTTCAGTTTGATGGTGTGAGCAGGCCTTATTCTGCTCAGGAGAATAATATTGAAGATTTTTACAGAACAGGAGGAACGTTTACTAATACCCTGGCATTAAACAAATCTTTTACCGGTGGCGTAATGCGCTTATCTGCAAGCGATTTAACCAATAGATCGGTTGTACCTAACTCTGGTTTAAACAGACAAAATTTTACCCTTTCCGGTACTTTCGATCCAATAAAGAACCTAGTGATTGATGCACGTTTTAACTATATTTTAGAACAAGCCAAAAATAGGCCAATGGTTTCTGATGGTGCAGGTAACGCCAATTATAATGCAGCATTTTTACCAACCAGTGTAAATATTGAAACGCTAAAGCCTGGTAAAAAACCTGATGAAACTGAGCTTTCGTATAATACAGGTAATACCTATGCTACTAACCCTTGGTTTGCTGCTTATGATTTTATTCACAATACCAAAAGAGAACGTTTATTAAGTTCTATTAGTGCAAAATATACCTTTGATAACGGATTGTTTTTACAGGCACGTGCAGGTAGAGATTCCTATAACGACAATTACGTTGCGGTTACCCCATCCGGTACGGCTTATGATGCCGACGGAGGTTACACCGAACAGATCAGTAAATTCTCTGATATTAATGTGGATGCGTTGATTGGTAAATCTTTTAAAATAGACGATTTTTCAATTACCCCAAATTTTGGTGCAAGTTACCGCCGTACCAAAGGTGCCGGAACCACAAATACAGGCGGATCTTTCCAGATTTTTGGTGTTTATAATTTATCCAATACAGGAGGGAAGGCGGTAGCCGTTTACCAGACTGATCAGGAAACCCAATCTGTTTATGGAACGTTAGAAGTAACTTATAAAGATATTTTATATTTAACAGGAAGTGCACGTAACGATTGGTTTTCTACCTTGGCCACGCCCGGCAGAGATAATAAATTAAATACCATTTATCCATCTATCAGCGGTTCATTTGTTTTTACAGAATTATGGAAGCCATCTTTCTTGAGTTTTGGTAAATTAAGAGCGGGTTTTGCCAATGTTGGTCAGGCAACCACGCCTTTCCAAACACAGCTTTATTATAATTTACGTAGTGAAACCATTAATGGCAGTTCGCTTGGAAATATTGTAAATGCTGCAATCCCGAATGCTACATTAAAGGCATCTAGCGCAAGTGAACTTGAAGTTGGTACAGAAATGAGGTTCTTTGGCGATCGCCTTAGTGTTGATTTTACCTGGTACAACAAAAAATCGAAAGATGAGATCCTTGCTGTTCCTACTTCAACCACAACTGGCTATAACGGGGCATTTTTAAATATTGGCAAGTTGCAAAACCGCGGTGTTGAAGCTTTAGTATCGGGCGTTGTTTTAAAAAATAAAGATTTCAGCTGGACATCAACTTTAAACGGATCGTATAATGATAACAAAGTATTAACGCTTGCACCTGGTACAGCTTCGCAACCTTTGGCAACGTCAAGGAGTAATGTGGGCTTTTTACAGAATCTAGAAGGATTGGCTATTGCACAGGTAATGGCTTACGATTATAAATACGATGCTAATGGTAATATTATAAAAGATACCAATGGTATTCCAGAAAGAGGAGAGCTGAAACCTTATGGTTCAGCCTACAATAAGTGGACTGCTGGTTGGAACAACGAGTTTAACTACAAAGGTGTTAACTTTTCATTCCTGATTGATGGTAAATGGGGCGGCAAAATTTTCTCTGCCACTGATTATTATGGTTATGTGTTTGGTTTGCATCAGGCTACTTTAGAAAACCGTGATGCGTTAGGCATAAATGCAGCAAATTATTACAGCACTTTTGCCAATAACGTATCAAAGCAGTTTGTGCAGGATGCAAGTTTTATCAAATTCAGACAAGTTATTCTGGGTTATAACTTCCCTGGAAAAATGTTCAATAATAAGATTAAAGGTTTAAATGTGAGTTTTGTTGGGCGTAATTTATTCATCCTGATGAAGAAAACAGACAACATCGATCCCGAGTCGAGCTATAATGCAACCATTCCGGGTATGGAGCTCGGCGGAGTGCCGCCAGTGCGTACCTACGGTTTAAATTTAAGTGTTAAGTTATAATCCTTTAAACGAATTGAAAATGAAAACGATCATAAAATTATACGTACCACTTTTATTATCTGGATTAGCCCTGATAGCTGGTTGTACAAAAGACTTTGAAAAAATTAATACAGATCCAACATCAGTTGGACAAGAGCAATATAACCCAAACTTTCTTTTATCTACCGCCCAGTTAAATTATACCGGAAGCATCGACTTTGCCTACGAGACCTGGAGGGGTAATTTAATCTATGCTTCTACCATGATGCAGGGCATGTCATCCGTAATTGGTTATTGGGCAGGTGATAAATACATGCTTAATGAAGGTTATACAGCAGCTTATTGGGAAAAAGCTTATCCCGATCAGGTTAAGTACGCTGCCGATTTAGTTGAGTTTACCAAAGGGAAAAGCCAGTATAATAACGTTTATCAGATGGGTAGAATTTGGAAAGCCCTGATTTTTGAGCGATTAACAGATTTATATGGCGATATACCCTATTTTGATGCCGGAAGAGGTTATTATACTGCAAATTTATATCCCAAATATGATGCACAGCAGGCTATTTATACCGATTTGTTAAAAGAGGTTGATGAAGCGAGCACTGCCTTAAATGCAAGTGGCGATAAAGTAACCGGCGATCTTGTTTTTGCTGGCGACATTGCAAAATGGAAACGTTTTGGAAATAGTTTAATGTTGCGAATGGCCATGAGGTTAACCAAAGCTGATGCCACTTTAGCTCAGACTTACATTAACAAAGCAGTTGGTAAAACCATGACAGGCGATTCGGACAATGCGTTCTTTAAACACGATACCAACGGCGCCCGTGTAACGCAGAACAGAAACGCACAGGTTTTGTTAGGTGATGGCGGTCAGGAGAATTTTTACACCAGGTGGAGCAGTACCTTCATCAATTATTTAAAAACGAATAACGACCCTCGTTTGGGCAGGGTAGCAGTAACCAAATTATATTTAACGGATGGAACCAAAGATCAAAATCCTGCTTTCGTGACTAATCCTGCAGTACAAAAAGGGATGCCAAATGGTAAAGATCTAAGTGGTATTGCAGGAAGAGATGTTCGTCAGGACCCCTCTTATACTGATTTTACCGATTATTCATCTCCAAATCCGGGTATGTTAAAAAGAGATGGTAATACTTTTATCCTTACCTATGCCGAAACGGAATTGCTTTGGGCAGAGGCGGCACAACGTTACGGTATTGGAGGTTCGGCAGCTACACATTACAATGCCGGTGTAATTTCTGCAATGACTTATCTTTCTCAATATGATCCATCAATGGCGGTAAGCGGAACGGATGCTGCGGCTTATTTAACCGCCCATCCATATGTGGCGGCCAATGGTTTAGAAATGATTGGTACCCAATATTGGGCACATACCATTACCATGCTCGATTTTTACGAGGCCTGGTCGAACTGGAGAAGAACAGGTATTCCTGCGCTAGTGCCTATTGTATATCCAAATACCAATACAGGTGGTTCAATTCCACGTCGGTTCCCTTATCCACTTTTTGAAGGCGTTACTAATGCGGTAAATTATAAAGCTGCATCTGCTGCTGTTCCAGGAGGCGATAAGCTGGTAGGAAAAGTTTGGTGGGATAAATAATTTATATCATCCCGGTTTTTTACTAGCCGACATTGCTTATGCAGTGTCGGCTTTTTTATTCTAGTGTTTTCCATTGCATTTTCATCAAACGTTTGCGCAAAACTTACATGAGCGTATAAAGAAGTTTAGTTTATCTTTAACTCATAAGTACATCATTTTCAGTATTAAAACTGTAATGTGTTTAACGGAATACGCTAAACGCTAATTATAATAATTCATCATTTACACATGAAAAGCATTCTATTTACTCTTGGTTTCGTTATTGTCACTCAAGGTCTTTTATTCGGTCAAACCGACAGCACGGTTATTCAATCAGTACCCAACATTAAAGCAATAAAGACTGGCGACAAGAAAGTTATTTTTCCCGAAAGCCCAAAAGGTTATTCTCTGGTATTCAAGGGAAGTAATCGCGAACCAATAGTAAATTCATCTGGCGATATTACCACGCCACTGGTTGCAACAAATGTCAACTTGTATTTCGAACTGATTAGTCAGGTAAGCGATTCGATAAAGTATGATGTATCTAAACAGGTTGTTGTGCCAGGGAAATTTTCGGACGGTGGTATTAACCCGCAGCCTTTTGTAATTCCTGCTCTACGAGAATGGCATGGTGGTAAAGGCAATTTCTCTTTAACTGCCACTAGCAGAATTGTTTTAAATACAGCGAATGAGAAACAGCTGCAGAACGCTGCAAGTATTTTAAAACAAGAGTTGAAAGATCAGTTGGGGTTTAACCTGTTAATTGTGAAAGGTAAGGCTAAAAAAGGCGATATTTTTTTATCCTTAAGTACAACAGACAAAAGCATCGGCGAAGAAGGATACTACTTTAATGCAGATGAACATATTACCATTAGCGCAGTAAAATATCAGGGACTATTCTGGGGAACAAGAACTTTATTGCAGCTACTGGAGCAGAAAAATTCCATTCCAAAAGGATTGGCAAGAGATTATCCAGCGTTTAAAGTACGCGGATTTGTGCTCGATGTTGGCCGTAAGTTCTTTAGTTTACAGTTTTTAAGAGATTATGTGAAATTCATGTCTTATTACAAATTGAACGATTTTCAGATCCACTTAAATGACAATGGCTTTAAAAAATACTTCAATGATAATTGGGCTGATACCTATTCGTCTTTCCGCTTAGAAAATGCAACCTACCCTGGGCTGACAGCAAAAGATGGTTCTTATACCAAAAAGGAATTTATGGCGCTACAACAGTTAGCCGATAATTATGCGGTCCGTATTATTCCAGAAATTGATGCACCGGCACATGCGCTGGCTTTTACCAAGGTAGTTCCCGAAATTGGCAGTAAAGCATATGGTATGGATCACCTTGATCTCCATAACCCACTTAGTTATACGGTTATGGAAAATGTATTTAAAGAATATATTTCTGGTAGCACACCCGTGTTTTCGGGTAAAGCGGTTCACATTGGTACAGATGAATATGCTAAAAAAGATGCAGAAGTTTTTAGGGCTTTTACCGATCACATGATTAAATATGTAGAAGGTTTTGGGAAGGATGTTAGGCTGTGGGGAGCATTAACACACGCAAAAGGTACCACTCCTGTAAAAGTAGAAAATGTGGTGATGAACACCTGGTACAATGGTTATGCCAACCCTGTTGAAATGAAGAAACTGGGCTATAAGCAAATCAGTACGCCCGATGGATGGCTATATATTGTACCTGCAGCAGGCTACTATTATGATTACCTGAACATTAAAAATCTTTATAACAAATGGACCCCTTCTATGATTGGAAATATTCAGTTTACACCTGGCGATCCTACTATATTAGGTGGCTCTTTTGCCGTGTGGAATGATATTGTAGGCAACGGAATTACAGAAAAAGATGTACATGATAGGGTATTTCCCGCCATGCAGGTATTAGGACAAAAGATGTGGGGAGGAAATAATACAACTTTAACGTTCGAGGATTTTAACGTTTTGAGCAAGAAGATAGGAGAAGGCCCGTCATTAAACATAAATGGAAAGCTATCTAAAAACGATGCGCCATTTACAGCCCAGTTTAATTTCGATAAAAAGGACAAACAAATTAAAACTACTGGTGCAACTTATACAGAAGGATATTTAAAGAACGCTTTATCATTTTCAGGAAAAGATAGTTATGCCAGGTTACCATACGCTGAAATAGGTTATAATTATACGGTTTCTTTTTGGGTAAACCCTGCCAATAACAATTTGGACGGTGCGCTGTTATTCAAATCGCCTAACGCTACTGTAAAACTAAAACAGACAGGTACGGGCAAACTTGGGTTTTCAAGGGAAGGTTATGATATCGATTTTGGATATGCTGTGCCCGAAAATAGCTGGACACACGTGATCATAACCGGAACCAATAAAGGCACCAATCTTTATGTGAATGGTAAACTTGAAAAACGATTGTACGATAACTGGATTACATTTACAGATAAAGACAAAACGAAAGTGCGTAAATCAGAAACTTTGTTTTTCCCACTTCAAACAGTTGGTGGATTTAAAGGAAAGTTAGATGAATTACAAGTTTGGAACAAGGTATTGTCAGACGAAGAGATTCTGGCCTTAAAGTGATAAAAAAGGATTAAACAATAACCCGTCTCGATTAAATCAGTTTTTACCAGCCGATACCGCAAATGTGGTATCGGCTTTTTTGTCTCCCGTATTTTGATAATATTTTAAGCAAACGTTTGTGCTGTGTCGGTTTTAGACTTTGTTTTCTAATGCTTAAAGTAGATTTAAGCTGTAATATTAAACAGGCGTAGCGCTTTGATTTGATTGTTTTTTATGATTTAGTATTAGATTGTTAATCAAACGTTTGTGCGTTATTTTGGGAAAATATCTCCTCAATAAAGCACTATATTTAATCAACAAGCTATTGTAATCTCACCTGTAATTTAATGGTTATTCACTTTTACTATTGCGTAAGATTGTAGCTGTATTTTCTGGCGCTGTACACAAATGATTTTTAATTAATATTTTAAAATTTAACCCATTAAACCAAAGAAAATGAAAAAAACAATTGCTTTACTCGTAGCTTCTTTAGCTTTTACAGTTTGTCTGTTTAGTAGTTTTACGCCCGAAAAAGTTGCCCTTTCCCCTAAAAAGGTTATGCGCCGTGGGGTAGTTACGGTTACAAAAAATTTCACGACCAGTAATGGCCTGGCTGCGGTGGCAACACTACAGTATACCACCGGGCAGGTTTATTCGAGCATTACAGTAAGCATAGAAGGAGAGGGCAACGTTCCGCTGACTTCGGTGTCCCATTCCTCAGGCCCAATTTACGCCGATACTTTTGAAGGTTATAAGGCCGGATCTTATTATGAATATTTTGTAGATGTATTGGTAACTGGAAACCCGACTATTGGCTGGCAAATTTCAGATACAAGCGCCGAAGCGGTGGTGATTTAAATTGCCAGCCTAAATAAAGAGTCTACTGCTTCATTGCAGCAGTTTTTTGCAGAACCGGCATTGCCAAAAGCAATGCTGGTTTTTTTATGGTAACATTTCTAATGCGCTTTTTGATTAACGCTACAATAGTTTGATATTTAGAAACCAAACCAAAACAATGAAATTCAGATTTATACTCGCTACATTTTTAAGCATGGGCATTTTTGCATATGCACAACAAGAACCAAGAAAAAGCCAATCTAAAGAAACCGTAACCACTACCCAGGTTACCGTTAAAGATGAACCTAAATCTTCAGCAAACGAAAGGGCCATTAAGGTAGAAAGTTCTGTTGTTACCAATCACACTGTAAATATCGATGGTAAATCGGTTCCTTATAAGGCCACAACAGGTACCTTGCCGGTTTGGGATGAAGACGGAAAACCAATTGCAGGTTTGTTTTATACTTATTACGAACGCAGTGATGTGCAAAATCGCGATAAACGACCTTTAGTAATCTCTTTTAACGGCGGTCCGGGTTCAGCTTCAGTTTGGATGCACATCGCCTATACAGGTCCTGTGGTTTTAAATATTGATGACGAAGGTTATCCTGTGCAGCCTTATGGTTATAAAGAGAATTCATATTCTATTTTAGATGTTGCCGATATTATTTACGTCGATCCGGTCAATACTGGCTATTCGAGAGCGGTGAGTAAAGATATTCCAACAAATAAGTTCTTTGGAGTACGTGCCGATATCAAATACCTGGCCGAGTGGATCAATACTTTTGTAACCCGCAATAACCGATGGGCCTCTCCAAAATTTTTAATTGGCGAGAGTTATGGTACCACACGCGTTTCGGGTTTGGCTTTAGAGCTGCAAAACAGCCAATGGATGTATTTAAACGGTGTGGTTTTGGTTTCGCCAACAGAACTTGGTATTGAGCGTAGTGGCCCTGTTGATGCGGCTTTGCGTTTACCCTATTTTGCAGCTACAGCCTGGTATCATAAGGCGCTTGCGGCCGATTTACAGGGCAAAGATTTAACAGCCATGCTTCCTGAGGTTGAAAATTTTACCATTAATGAATTAATCCCAGCTATTTCGCAGGGCGGGATGTTGAGTGCCGATAAAAAGAAAGCCATTGCCACAAAAATGGCGCGTTATTCCGGCCTTTCAGAAAAAGTGATATTAGATTACAACCTTAATGTACCAACTGATTTCTTTTGGAAAGAACTGCTGAGAGATAAAGGTTTTACTGTTGGTAGATTAGATTCCCGCTATCGTGGTATCGATAAAATGAGTGCTGGCGAAGGACCCGATTATAATGCAGAGCTAACCTCTTGGTTGCATTCTTTTACACCAGCCATCAATATGTACATCCGCAACGAGCTGAATTATAAAACCGATTTAAAGTACAATATGTTCGGTTCCGTTTACCCATGGGATAAAACTGGCGATCAGACAGGCGATAACCTCCGCCAGGCCATGGCACAGAATCCATACCTCCATTTATTAGTGCAATCAGGTTATTACGATGGTGCCTGCGATTATTTCAATGCGAAATACAGCATGTGGCAGTTAGATGCTGCAGGTAAACTGCAAGACCGAATGAGCTGGGAAGGTTACCGCAGTGGGCACATGATGTATTTACGTAAAGATGATCTGAAAACGGCCAATAACCATATCCGTGAGTTTATTAAAAAAGCATTACCAAAAGCAGGCGAGGCTGCTAAGTTCTAGCCAGGATTTAGAGGATTTAAGGATTTTAAGAATAAAGTGTATGTTTCCTCTCTTGAAGGGGCAAGGGATGGTTTGTCAACTCTTATAGAGATAATTCTTCGGGTTTTATTTGGAGCGCAGTTGTGGTGCAATAATTATCGTTCGTCCTGCTTTACGCTCCGATCTTTTTTGCCCTTCGACTCCGCTCAGGGTGAAAAAAAAGATCTCCGCTTCAATCAGGGCTAGTTGGGTTAGGACGGTGGCAGGGAAACCCCTCATAGTAGCACAGGCAGGCGTAATCTAAACCTGACAGCTGCGACAGCCCCAGATTTAAGCACTGTCTATTTTGTTTTTACGGTGTGCTTGCTTATTTCACAGGTTTCATCTGGGCTAAAGCAAATGGCAGGACTGCTTTTAAAAAAGAATTACTGCAATTGCTTTTCAAATTATAAAGACTGATAATAAAACATCAATAAATTCTAATTTGAGATTCTAGAGTTGACAACTTTCATGGGCACAATGATGATAAAGTTGTCAACTCTTAAACAGATTTATCTCCTCAAAAAAGCAAACAAAAAACTGTTCACTGCAAACTAAAAATAATTACTTATTTTTGTGGTTCAATTATGCAGCAAATAAAAACATCATTCGATTTTGAAAAACCTATTGCCGATTTAGTTCAGCAGATAGAAAAGGTTAAGCAAGTTGCCGAAAAAACTAAGGTAGATATGTCTGCCACTTTAGACGAGCTTGATGGTAAATTAGATGAAACTACCAATAACTTATATAAAAATTTAACCGGTTGGAACAAGGTTCAGATGAGCCGTCATCCCGATCGCCCGCAAACACTCGATTACATCAATATGATCTGCGATGATTTTATTGAAATGCACGGCGATAGAACAGTTAAAGATGATAAAGCGATTATTGGCGGTTTTGCCACCATAAATGGTCAAACGGTAATGGTTATTGGTCATCAGAAAGGTAAAAACACCAAAGAGCGTCAGTTTCGTAATTTCGGTATGGCCAACCCAGAAGGTTACCGTAAAGCTTTGCGTTTAATGCGTTTGGCTGAAAAATTTAATAAACCGGTTGTTTCTTTTATCGATACTATGGGTGCTTACCCTGGTTTAGAGGCCGAGGAACGTGGACAAGGTGAGGCTATTGCCAGAAACTTATTGGAAATGTCTATTCTTCGTGTGCCGATTATCTGCATTGTTGTGGGCGAAGGTGCATCAGGAGGTGCTTTAGGTATTGGTATTGGTGATAAAGTTTATATGTTAGAGCATACCTGGTACTCGGTAATCTCACCTGAATCCTGCTCATCTATTTTATGGAGAAGCTGGGATTTTAAAGAGAAAGCTGCTGAATGTTTAAAATTAACTTCTGATGACATGTTTGGCAACAAATTAATCGATGGTATTATTCCAGAACCACTTGGAGGTGCGCATCAGGATCCCGAGTTAATGGGCAGAACTTTAAAAGATTACATCATTAAAGATTTAGCTGCTTTAGGTAAACTAAAAACTGATAAACTGATCGAACAGCGGATTGATAAATTCTGTGCAATGGGTGTTGTAAACGAATAATCATTAAAAAAATAAACTTGAATCCTGTTTGGCAATGCTGAACAGGATTTTTTTGTGCTCACGCTCGTTTCTAACGAGCGTGTAAATAGGTTACCGTATTTTACGGTGTTAGTTATTTATATATTTGGTTTGATTTTTAGGATATAATCGTAAAGCTACTGCTGCACTCGTTAGAAACGAGCGCAAGCGTTCAATAAATATTAATCAATGTCTAGTAACTCAATTTCTATTAGTCCGCTAAGCCCATGATAATTAGTTGCGGAACTGTAAATATAATGTTCAGGCTCTGATACAATTCCAGCTCTAACTGGATTTTGATGGATGTAATTTAGCTTTTGAAATGTAAAATCTGAACTGATTAATTCAACAGCATGGTAGCCATCTTGCCAAACCTTGTAATTCTCAATTCTTGTAAGGTATTTTCCTGCAAATTCAAATTTATTCAGCAACCAGTTTTTCCTGCTTTCATTTCCTGAATTAATCTCTTCAATAATAGCCCTATTTGTAAACTTCTTAAAATCTCTAATTATTTCAAAAAGCTTTACACATCCATTCGCAGATGAAATGAGGTGTAAATGGTTGGTCATCAGGCAATAAGCATACAGAATAAGGCCCTTGTTAGACTGGCAATACTTTAATGAATCTACAATAATTTCTTTATAAGTTGAACGAGTGAATATATCGACCCAATCTACAATCGTAAAAGTTAAAAAATAGATGCCTTCCGGATCTCTGGCTTGATATTGATCTGACATTTAATAAAAATATTTATTAATTCAGAAAAATCATAATTGCTCACGCTCGTTTCTAACGAGCGTGTAGATAGCTGGTCGTGTTTACGACCTATCCGAAATCTAGACTTATATCATTCTTTACGATGGAATCGTAAAGCCATTTTGCACTGGTTAGAAACGAGCGCAAGCATTTCGTGATTGCTCACGCTCGTTTCCAACGAGTGTGTAGATAGCTGGTCGTGTTTACGACCTATCAGAAATTTAGATTTATATCATCCTTTACGATGGAATCGTAAAGCAATTTTGCACTCGTTAAAAACGAGCGCAAGCGGTAACAAAAAAAGCAGCTACAAATTAATGCAGCTGCTTTGTAAGCTATTTTCAGATCCGTTTACTGTTGTGGCCCCTGTTGTGGGAAAAACATCGATAAACGGCCTTCTAAACTGTTAAACGTTTTCTGCAGCTTATCGCTCAATTTGTCCTGACCTGCAGCTTTACTCGTTTTAATCATTCTGTCCAGGTAATATAATCCTGTTTGAATGTTCTGCGATCCGGTTAAACCTTTTGATTGTGAAATATCAGCAAGGTAGTTTAATTCTTTACTGATATAATCGCCTGATTTGTCTAAAATATCATTCGCTTTGGCCGTTTCACCTAATTTATATAAGTTTTCAGCCATGTAGAATTTCACAACAACCGTACGGATGCCGAAGAATTTATCAGGCATTACTGCAAAATATTTATCTACTACTTTTTTGGCATCAGCAGTTTTACCTTCTTTAATTAAGCTGTTGGTTAAGCTACTGAAGAGATTGGTGAAAATGAAAGTATCATCTGATGACTGTGGATCTAAATATTTAGCGGTTTTCATATTTCCCCACTTAAATTTAGTCATCACATTATTGTACAATACAGGCGTATTTAATTGCTCTGGCCTATCTTCAGATGCTGTCGTATCAGCTTTAAGCGGTAATAAACGCATGGCTAAACCTTCGCTGTATAAATACTTATCTAAGCCGTTATATTGCTCAGAAGGCACGGTAGAAGCGAAATAAATCGGACGTTTCCAGTTGTTATGTGCCAGGATATCGAACATGGCCAAAGTTCCTTTAGTAACATAACCTTTATTAAACTTCCAATCCATTGTAGTAGTAATTTTTGCAGCATCGGCTGCAGGTACTGTTCCTGTACTGATTACTTGCTGCGGGTCTACCGTGATTTTAAGGTTTTTAGTTGGTAAAAAGTTAGATTTTGATCCATCCTGCATTGGTACTTTATCGCTCTCATCGTTTGATAGCAATAAATCAACTACGTTTTTAAGCTCAATACTACCTGCAATTTTGTAATCATCGTATGGCATTACATCTCTTTCTCCCTGTACATATTGCTCAGGTTTCATCGTGATTGGCAAAGGCGCTGATTCGTTTTGTTTTTGTCTTAAACCGTTAATGTACCAATCTGTATCGAATAAACTTAAGTTTACAATACGCACATCAGGACGAACATTTTCTACCTCCTGGATATACCAAAGTGGGTAGGTATCATTATCGCCATAAGTAAATAAGATGGCATTTGGCGCACAGGATTGTAGGTAATCCAAGGCAATATCATGCGGAACCATTTTCGTAGAACGGTCATGATCATCCCATCCCTGCTCGGCCATAATTACCGGTGCAGCCAGTAATCCAATCACGGTTGCACCAATGGCACCGGCAGTTGGCGTTAGTTTTTTAAACAACCACTCTTTAATGGCGAGTGCCCCGAGCCCGATCCATATTGCAAAGGCATAGAACGATCCTACATAAGCATAATCCCTTTCGCGGGGTTCTAATGGTTTTTGATTTAAGTATAATACAATGGCAATACCGGTAAAGAAGAATAGTAATGCGACAACGCCCGCATCTTTTTGGTTACGTTTAAAATGCCAAAGTGCACCAATAACGCCTAAAATTAATGGTAAAAAGAAGAAACGGTTATACGCTTTATTATCAACGGTTGATGGTGGCAGATTGCTTTGATTGCCTCTCAACATAGCATCAATTGGTTTAATGCCGCTAATCCAGGTACCTTCATGTCCGCTACCCTGACCTTGCTCGTCATTCTGGCGGCCAGCAAAATTCCACATGAAATAACGCATGTACATATAGCCAATCTGATAGCTGAACAAGAAACCAACGTTATCTACCAAAGTAGGGTTTTTAGTATCATCTAAGCGCATCCATTCTTTATAAAAAGCCGCATGTTTAGGGTCATCGCTATACATACGTGGCAATAAGGTGTTGTTGTTATATTCGTAATCGGTTTTTTTACCCGCTACCTCATATTTTTCTTTTCCTTTTCTCCAGATGGTTTTTCCTTCGGTTACACCAACTCTTTCAGAGTTATAGTTAGGGCCATAACCCAATGGCCTGTCGCCATATTGCTCACGGTTTAGGTAACTTAAGAAAGAGAAAGCATCTTTCGGCGCACTGTTATTTAAGTTCGGATCTGCCTTTGCCCTGATGATAATCATCGAGAATGATGCATAACCGAAAATGATTAATACGGTAGAGATTAAGCCTAGGTTTAATAATTTCTTTTGGTGTTGGATAGAATAACGAATTCCCCAAACCAGGGCGCCGATTAATAAAATAGCGAAGAATAAAACGCCTGTTCCAAAACCCAGACCTAATGTGTTAACAAAGAATAAATCGAAATAAGCACCGAACGAAACCAGGTATTGGATAATACCATATTGGATTACCGCTAAGATTAAAATACCAACAATAAGGGTTTTAATAATTCCCGATGTTGTTGCTTTATCTGTTCTTTTGAAATAATAAATAAAAGCAAGTGCTGGGATGGTTAACAGGTTTAACAAGTGGATACCGATTGATAAACCCATAATATAGGCAATAAACAATAACCAACGATCGGCACGTGGCTCATCGGCATGCGCTTCCCATTTAAGGATAGCCCAGAATACAATTGCTGTGAATAACGATGATTGTGCATAAACTTCTGATTCTACTGCCGAAAACCAAAAGCTATCAGAGAAAGTATAAGCCAAAGCACCAACGGCACCTGCACCCATAATGCTGATCAATTTACCAGTTGTTAGTTCTTCACCGGCTTTTAATACCGTTTTTTTAGCCAATGCGGTGATGGTCCAAAATAAGAATAAGATAGTTGCCCCGCTCGATACAGCCGAACCAACATTCATCCAGTAAGCGATTTTGGTTAAATCTCCAGCTGCAAAAATAGAGAAGAAACGTTGGATCATTAAGAACAAAGGCGCACCAGGTTGGTGAACAACCTGCATTCTAAATGCCGATGCGATAAATTCACCGCAATCCCAAAAACTGGCAGAAGGCTCTAAGGTTAAAACGTAAGTTAGTGTAGCAATTAAAAAGCAGATCCAGCCTACTATATTATTAACTTTTGAATAATTCATTGGTTTGTTTAATGATATTAAAAATTGTTTTCACATAAAAATGCTGCCGAAATTAACTATTCTAGTCGATAAAACAGGTAAATTTTTGGATTGATTTAACAATTTTTAACGGCTTAAGGCCTTTAACATAAAGGATTTTAATTTATTTGAGAAACAAAAACCCATAAGCAGAAAGGTGAAATCTGCTTATGGGTTAAAATTTAGAATGTTTTTAGCTTAACCCGCTGCAAATGGGGTAAACCTTACAATCAGATCATTATATTTTTTTTCAAGGCTTTTGCTTAGCCCAGCTTGTTTAAAAACCTCGGTTAATTTTACCATTTGTCCTAAATAGCCAAGGTAGAAACGTACATCCTGCTCAGATGATAGCTGGTTTTTGCTTTCTGAAACATCAGCAAAATGGGTTAATTCCCTGTTCACGTAATCGGCAGTTTTTTTGATCATCGCATTTGCACGGTTTAAATCATTTAAACGATAAAGGTTTTCAGTGAAATAATAAGTGCTCATTACCTGGCGCATACTGTAGAATTTAGCAGGAATTACCTCAAAATATTTATTAGCCACTTTTTTGCTTTCAGTAATTTTACCTTCGTTTATCAAGCCGGTTAATAAACCGTTAAACATGTTCGAGAACATGGTTACATCATCAGCAGATTGCCTATCTAAATGGTTGGCGTATTTAATATTGCCAAAACCATATACATTCATCATATTGTTGTACATCGGTTTCAGGTTTACGCGGTCAAAATCTTGTGTAATTGCAGTATCTGGTTTCAAAGGCAATAACCTTTTATTCAATCCTTCCACATACAGGTATTTGTTTAGCCCAACGTATTGCTCATCTGGCATTGCCCCAGTAAAATAAATCGGTCGCTCCCAATTATTGTGCACTAAAATATCAAATAAGGCCAATGTCCCTTTTGTAACATAATTTTGAGTAAAAGTCCATTCCATACTGCTAGCAATTTTGCCTGCATCTTCTTTGGGCACGGTTCCGGTATCTAAAACCTGTTGCGGACTTACCGCCAGTTTAAGGTTTTTGGTTGGTAGCACATTGTATTTAGAACCATCGTTCATGGTTACTTTATCTTCATCATGATCGGATAGAAGTACGTCTAAAATTTCCTGTAATTCGATATGCTGGGCAATTTTATAATCCTGATAATACATAATATCGCGTGTACCAGCAACATATTGATTGCGATTAATCGTTAAAGGAAGCGGCGCTGATTGATTTTGCTTTCTTTTCATACCGTCTATGTACCAATCGGCAGTAAATAAACTTAGGTTTACCACACGCACATCCGGACGGATGTTTTCTACTTCCTGCGCGTACCAAACCGGGTAGGTATCATTGTCGCCATAAGTGAACAAAATGGCATTGGGCGCACACGATTTTAGGTAATTGACAGACATATCTCTAGCTACATGGCTATCAGAACGGTCGTGATCGTCCCATCCCTGGTTGGCCATAATAATCGGAGCACCGAATAAGGCAATAATCGAAGCAAAAATACTCGCCCGCACGGGCGTTAGTTTTTTGAAGATAAAGTCTTTTAATCCAAATACACCTAAACCGATCCAGATCGCAAAAGCATAAAACGAACCCACATAGGCGTAATCCCTTTCGCGTGGCTCAATCGGAACTGAGTTCAGATAAACTACAATGGCAATTCCAGTGAAAACGAATAATAAACCGATAACGCCCGCATCCTTCTGGTTACGTTTAAAGTGCCAAACCGCGCCGATCAAACCGATAATCAGCGGCAAAAAGAAAAACCTGTTATACGCTTTGTTTTCTACAATGGATGGCGGAAGGTTTTTCTGATCACCAAGCCTGATTGCATCCAAAGGTTTAATGCCGCTGAGCCAATTGCCATCTTTCCCGCCAAATTGCCCGTCTTCATTGTCTTGCCTGCCCACAAAATTCCACATAAAATAACGCATGTACATCTGTCCCGTTTGGAAAGAGAGCATATATTTTAAGTTGTCCATCAAGGTTGGTTTATGCTCATCATCAAAACCCATGTAACTTTTGTAAAACCTAATGTGTTCGGGTTTGTCACTGTACATGCGTGGAGCTAAAGTTTTATCTCCAAAAACATAGTCAGATTTTGTTCCTGCTGATTCATATTTTGTTTCTCCTTTTCTGTAAAGTTTTCCGCTTTCTTTAATGTCGATCTTTTCTGAATTATAATTTTCGCCATATAACAAAGGCCTGTCTCCGTATTGCGAACGGTTTACATAACTCAGAAAATTAAAAGCATTCTCTGGATCGGTATTGTTTAAATTTGGTTTGGCCTGTGCCCTGATAATGAGTAAGGCGAAAGAACTGTATCCAAATAGAAGCAAAACAGTGAACAACATGGCCAGGTTTAATACCCTTTTATGTTTGAGGATGGAATAGCGGATGCCATAAGTCAGGCTTCCAATCACTAAAATGGCAAAAAATAATATGCCCGTTCCAAAACCCAGGCCCATTGTATTCACGAAAAAGTAATCGAAATTTGCCGCAAAAGATACCACGTACTGAATGATGCCGAACTGTACCACTGCCAATACAGCGATTGAAATAAGAAATACTTTTAACACGCTTTGCCAATTGGGCGAGGGGTTCTTTTTAAAATAATAAACAAATATCAATGCAGGGATGGTTAGCAAGTTTAAGATGTGTACACCGATAGAGATGCCCATGATGTATGCCACAAAAAGCAGCCACCGGTCTGATTTTGGTTCATCAGCCTGCGATTCCCATTTTAATATGCCCCAAAATACAATAGCGCTACAAAGCGACGACATGGCGTAAACCTCTGCTTCCACCGCCGAAAACCAAAAACTATCAGAAAAGGCATAAGCCAAAGCCCCAACAAAACCTGCACCCATAATGCCGATGATTTTTTGGTTGGTGATTTCTTCACCTTTTTTAATGACCGTTTTCTTGGCCAGCGCGGTAATTGTCCAAAACAAAAAGAGGATGGTACCTGCACTTGCCAGAGCCGAAGCCACATTCATAAAATAAGCTACTTTGGTTTTATCACCAAAAGCGAGTGCCGAAAACAATCTTTGGATCATGGAAACTATTGGAGCACCGGGCTGGTGAACGACCTCCATTCGGAAAGCCGAAGAAATAAATTCGCCACAATCCCAGAAACTTACAGATTGATCTAAAGTTAAGATATAGGTGAGCGCGGCAACGATAAAACAGAGCCAGCCTCCAATGGTGTTGATCCTTGAGTAATTCATAGTTTAATTTTAGTCTTTGATAATAAATGATTTAAGTGGTTCGTAGTAAAAAAAGTCGCATAAAAAAAGAAAATGTTGCACGCTATATGATGATTTTTTTATCTTTGCATCGCAAACAGGAACAGCAGGAAAGAAATTAAAAATATTTTAAAATCACTCTTGCATATTTAAAATAAGGTTCCTACATTTGCATTCCCTTTCGAGGAGAATATCCTTGATAAGTTTTTGTCCGATAGTATAAGGGTAGTACAACGGTTTTTGGTACCGTTTGTCTTGGTTCGAATCCAGGTCGGACAACTAAAATTTAATGTCGGATCATGTTTTAAATGGACATGATCCGATTTTTTTTAACCGTAAACTACACGAACCCATGCCATTGCAGTTTAACCCGGTAAAGCTTTTTTCCGGAACAGGTTCTAAGGGATTATCACTTAAGATTGCCGAACATTACGGCAAGCCACTTGGTAGCGTAACCATTCACAAATTCAGTGATGGAGAGTTTCAACCTTCTTTTGATGAGTCAATCCGTGGTAGTGATGTTTTTCTAATTCAGTCTACTTATCAGCCAAGTGATAATTTAATGGAACTTTTGCTGATGGTTGATGCGGCTAAAAGAGCATCGGCACATTATATTACCGCAGTTGTTCCTTATTATGGTTTGGCCCGTCAGGATAGAAAAGATAAACCTCGTGTAGCAATCGGTGCCAAATTGGTGGCTAACTTATTAAAATCAGCAGGTATCCACCGCATCATGACGATGGATTTGCATGCTGCACAGATACAGGGTTTCTTCGATATCCCGGTTGATCACTTAGATGGATCGGTAATCTTTGTACCTTATATCAAAAGCTTAGGCTTAAAAAACTTAACTATCGCATCGCCAGATATGGGCGGTTCGTACAGGGCACGTACTTTTGCCAAGTTTTTTAATGCTGAGGTAATTATTTGCGATAAACGCCGTAAACGTGCCAATGAAATCGAATCGATGTCGATTATTGGTGATGTGACCGGACAGGATGTAGTATTGATAGATGATATTTGCGATACTGCAGGAACCTTATCAAAAGCTGCGGCTTTGATTATGGAAAACGGTGCCGCAAGTGTTAGAGCGGTTTGTACACACGCAGTATTATCAGGCAAAGCAATAGAAACGGTAGAAAATTCGGTATTAACCGAGTTAATCGTTACGGACACCATCCCGTTGAAACAGGAAAGTCCGAAAATTAGGGTACTAAGCACAGCCAGTTTATTTGCAAGGGCAATTGCCAATGTAAACGAGCACGGCTCAATTAGTGATCTGTTTAGAGTATAACGTTGAGCGTATTGCGATGAGCGCTTAAAACGCCAGCCGCAGATCGCCAAACAATAAAAAAGAGTTTAAATAAGGTTGAAGGTAGCGGGTTGAAGGCTTAAGGTCTTGATACTCGATACTTAATACTTGCTACTAATAAATATAAAATAAAAATAAAATGAAAACAATCGCAATTAGCGGTTCTCCAAGAGAGAACGTAGGGAAACGCGATGCCAAGGAACTTCGTTACGAAGGTAAAGTTCCGGCGGTATTGTATGGTGGAAAAGAGCAACAACACTTTGCTGTAGTTATTGCTGACTTAAGAGATGTTATTTATACCCCGGATGTAAACTTTGTGGAGATTGATGTTAACGGTACTAAAACTAAAGCTATCGTAAAAGACACTCAATTTCACCCACTTACCGACGTATTAATGCACATCGATTTTCTTCAGTTGTTTGACGAGAAAGAAATCGTTATGGAGATCCCGGTTAAATTAACAGGAACTTCTCCAGGTGTTAAAATGGGGGGTAAATTAATCCAGAAATTACGTAAACTACGTGTTAAAGCATTACCAGCTGATATGCCACAAAACGTAGAAGTAAGCTTAGAGAAATTAGAAGTAGGTAGTTTATTCCGTGTTCGCGATCTTAAAGGCGAGAAATACGTAATCACTAACACTCCTGAAGATACTATCGTTTCTGTTGCAATGTCTAGAGCATTAAAACAAGCAGAAACTGAAGCTGCTAAAGGTAAAAAATAATCAGGATTCTTAGGATTTCTTGATTTCAAGATGAAGCGTTTCGATTTAGGTCGGAACGCTTTTTTTATTTACATCAAGATTAATCCGCTAATCGCCCAACGCTAACCGCCCATCCATTCATTAAAAAACTGTTTGAAAATGAATGGAGTTAAATTTGCGGCATGGACTCCCGACTTTTCGCTTTAGTCTTTGGTCTTTTCGCTTTAAGCTTCTACCTTTGCTCCCATGAAATATCTTATAGTTGGCTTAGGGAATATCGGACCGGATTATGCACATACCAGGCATAACATTGGTTTTGATATCGCCGATGAACTGGTTAAAAATTTAGATGGAAGTTTCGAGAATATCCGTTTGGCTTATTATTCAGAAGTAAGTTTTAAAGGGCGCAAACTCCATGTAATTAAACCGACTACTTTTATGAACTTAAGTGGTAAAGCCGTAAACTATTGGATGAAGGAGTTAAAAATAGCCCCAGAAAATGTTTTGGTGATTGTTGACGACCTTGCACTGCCTCTCGGTAAGTTAAGGTTAAAGCTACAGGGCTCTAGCGCTGGTCATAACGGCTTAAAAAGCATCGAAGAGGTTTGTGGCGGACAAAATTATGTACGCTTGCGCTTCGGTATCGGCAGCGATTATCCGAAAGGTAGGCAAGTTGATTTTGTTTTGGGTTTATTTGATAAAAATGAGCAATTAGAACTCCCTGCGTTGATTGATAAAAGCGTAGAGCTGATTAAAAGTTATGTAACGGTTGGGCCGGCACACACCATGACGGCTTTTAATAAATAGGTAGTTAATTGGTTAGCTGCCCATGCTGTCATCCTGAGCGCAGCGAAGGATCTTTTATAATTTAAATCTCAATGTAATATAGTCCAAAAAAGATCATTTGAAGAGCAATTGCAGTAGTTCTTTTTAATGTTCGTCCTGCTTTTCATTGCAAGTCCGCACTCGTACCTCGCTTGCGGGCTTTCCATTTCAATCAGGTCTAAAAGGCAGTGTCTATGCTGCTATTGAGGGTAGAATAGCGTAGTTTTATATAAATTTTCTTTTCCTAGTCCAGCGTGTGTCCTCACGTACCCTCTGATGTGAAACAGGTCGATAAAGGCAATTGCTTTTTCTGCGCCATGCAACCCCAAATAGTATTGCTGGCTGTGCCACCTAAACCCGATCGAAGTGGTTCCGATGCTTTACCAACAAATTGGTTTTAAAACTAAATCGCATCGGAAAAAACATAGAGCGGGATTGCACAAGCCTAAAAGCCTCTGCAGCTGATTTCCAGAAAAAAAATAATGATTTAGTGGATGAGGATGTCTATTGTTTGGTGGGCCACCAAACACGGAATAGGTGAGTGTCATCCTGATGGCTAATTTATTCTATAAAAATCAATATAAATGACAGAAGAATTTAAGGGAAATAAATCCCCTAAGATTATCGTCATTGCGAGAAGGCTTTTTCAGCCGACGAAGCAATCTTTATAGCAAGGATTGCTAGCATGAAAGATTGCTTCGTCGTTCCTCCTCGCAATGACGATCTTTCTATAGGCATCTGTTATTAATAACTTGGTCGAAGGACCAACGATCGCAATTACGAAAAACTTTTAAACAAAAAAAAAGACCATCTTTCGATGATCTTTTCATAAATATGTTTTAGTTAATGATTATTTAACTTTTTCTTGAGCTCTTGCAATGTAAGCATCAATTAATTGCGCTTCTGCACTCTCAGGGTATTGTGTTTTTACTTTAGTATAAGCATCAACAGCACCTTTAAAATCATTTTGGTTTTCGTTAACCAATCCTAATTTCTTCAAAAACATTGGTGAAGTAAATTTGCTTGCTTTATCTGCCGCTTTTTTATAGTAAGTAGCCGCTTGTTTAAAGTCTTTCAGTTCGCTGTAAGCATCACCTAATAAGCCTAAAGCCAGTGGATCTGCAACTGGGCTGCCGGTAGCGCTATATTTGCTTAATGCCTCTATAGCTTGTTTGTATTCGCCTTTACGCAAGTAAATCCCACCTAAGTAAAGGTTAGCTAAGTTTGCCGATTTTGTGTTATCATATTCTTTAGCAATCTGCTCTAAGCCCGGGTAACCACCTTCGCCTTTAACAGCTTTGTTTGATAATGAATCTACACCAACAAATTGTTCTGCTTTGTACATTTTGCTAGCGGCTTCTTCAGCACGACCTTTTAAATACACGCCTTGATACCAAAGATATATTAAAACTAATAAAACTACAGCACCTGCAATAAACAGTAAGCTCTTATTATTCTCTTGTAAAAATGAACCTTTTTTAGTTGGTTGAATTGTCTGGTTATCTGTTGTAGACATGTTTGTTTAAAAAATTTAAGATTGCAAAAATACATTTTTCAATCAAAGTATCAATCTTTATTTTGAAGTATTTGATTAAACATTAGTTATTTAGGCATACAGATTATAAAATCATCGCGATAATTAGCGTAACAAGCTAATCAGTGTGTTAAACCAGGTTTGGTTGTCGCTAAAAATACCAGTGTGGTTAATCACCAGGTACACCGTTTGACTTTCAGAGCGGCTCACCGTAGATCTAATTCTGATGGGTTGCCAGAATGCGCCGAAGTTTTTTGCCGATGAAGCTGGAAATAAATCGTCGAAGCCCATGTAAACTTCTTCTATATGTGACAATGGGAGTTCCAATTGTTCATCTCCGGTGATGAAAAGACCATTCGAGGCCAATAGGATATTGCCTTCGTGATTGTGAATTGGCTTTAAAAACGAAAATAAGCCTGCGATTTTTTTAACCCAGCTCGAACTTTCTTCATTGGTTAGTTCATGATCGTAAGACCATAGAACATTCCCTTCTAACATTTTTTGTGCAACCATCTAATTTTCCTTGCTATGAAAGTACAATTTTTTTAAGTGTTATTAACGTTTATTTTAAACAATGGGTGTTAAGAGGCTAAAAAACGGTAAATTTGTGACATATTTATGTGGTTAAAAAATATTACCCTTCTAAATTTCAAGAACTATACCGATGCAGATCTCCATTTCTCGGAAACGGTAAACGTTTTTACGGGTAATAATGGCTCTGGCAAAACGAATATGCTCGATGCCATTCACTACCTCTGTCTATGTAAAAGTTACTTTAATCCCATCGATAGCCAGCAGATCAAAACCAATGAAGAGGTTTTCATGATCCAGGGTGATTTTGATCGTAACGAAAAAAACGAAAAAATTTCCTGCGGGGTAAAACGCAACCAAAAAAAACAGTTTAAACGCAATAAAAAAGAATACGATAAACTTGCTGATCATGTTGGCCTTTTTCCGGTAGTAATGGTTTCTCCTTATGATGTAAACCTGATTATGGAAGGCAGCGAGGAGCGGAGAAAGTTTATTGATAATGTTATTTCGCAAACTGACGCACATTATCTGGATCAACTGATTACCTATAACCGCATTTTGTTAAACCGGAATGCTTTGCTAAAACAAATTGCGATTACCAGAAAGTACGATCCTACGCTGCTTGAAATTTTGGATGAACAATTGATTATAGCCGGCAATAAGATATTCACTATCCGTAAGGCATTTATGGATGAGTTTATTCCGCTGTTTAACCAATATTATACCTACCTTACCGAAAACAGAGAAATTGTAGAACTGAATTATCAATCGCAATTGAATGAGGCTACTTTCGAAGAGCTGTTAAGGAAATCGGTAGAGAAAGACCGTGTACTGGAGCGTACCACAACTGGTATACATAAAGATGAACTGGCTTTTGTGATCAGCGGAATGCCTTTAAAGAAGTTTGGCTCACAAGGTCAGCAAAAGTCTTTCTTAATTGCTTTGAAGATTGCCCAGTATGCTTACCTCGCCAAAAACAAAGGATTTAAACCTTTGCTTTTGTTGGATGATATTTTTGATAAGCTGGATGATAACCGCGTTCAAAAATTGATGCAAATGGTTTCCCACCATGATTTTGGGCAGATATTTATTACAGATACAGGAAGAGAAAGGGTAAAATCAATTTTTGAAAAAATAGAAGTTGATGTAACTTTGTTCGAAGTAGATAACGGAACTATACAAAATGCGTAAACCCAATGATGTTACAGTAAAAGATGCCATCAGCAAAATGCTGGATGTATACCGTTTGCGCCGTAAATTCGACGAAACTTCGATCTTGTCTATCTGGCCAGAGATTATGGGCACTGCCATAGCCAACAGGACCAAGCAGATCTACATTCACGATAAGAAATTGTTCCTACGCATCGAATCTTCGGTAATCAAAAATGAATTGGTTATGGTACGCCAGGGCATTATCCAAAAACTGAATGAACACGCTGGCGCCGAGGTAATTACCGATATGATCTTTTTATAGACGTAATAAAAGGGCTTAAGGTTTTCACTTATACCCTTAATATTTTAATTAGGATTAAGACTCCCGACTTTAGACTCCCGACTCAAGACTTTGGACTGAAAAACTAGCCCCTTCCTCCAAATATCTTCGATAAAATCCAGATCAGCAGTGCAACCACTACTACAACTACAATTACGCCCACCCAAACGCCGGCTTTAAATATACCTTCTACTAGTTCACAACTGCTTAAGGTAGTGCATAAAAATGCGATTAGTACTAAAGGGAATGCTTTTTTCATATTCATGTTATTTGTAATAGCTAACATTGAATACGGGAGAAAGTTTTAGTAAACGACTTATTTGCCTGGAATCGTTCTGGTCGCCGTGTAAGATGTTACCATCTTTCACAATAGCCAAATCTGCTTTTTTGTGGTGTCAGATGTTACCATCTGACACGGTATTCAACATGCTTTTTGAAAGAACTGTTTCAATTTCAGTTCAAAAAAAACAGCCAGGTGATAACATCTGGCTGCATATTTTTCTTTAAAAATCGTCATTTAATTTCATTACCAGTCAGATGGTAACATCCGACTGCACAAATAGAAATTTTTATTTCCCGTTCACTTTTAACAATTCAACCTCGAAGATTAAAGTGCTATAAGGAGGGATATCCTGTCCTGCACCACGCGCTCCGTAAGCTAAATCATATGGAATGAAAAATTTGTATTTCGAACCGGCAGGCATCAATTGTACACCTTCTGTCCAGCCTTTAATTACCTGGTTTAATGGGAAAGAAATTGGTTCGCCTCTATCATAAGAGCTGTCAAATTGTTTTCCGTTCAATAATGTTCCTTTATAATGAACCAGTACCGAATCGGTAGCCTGTGGTTTAACGCCGGTACCAGCAGTTAAAACTTCGTATTGTAAGCCGCTTGCAGTTGTTTGTACACCTGCACGTTTTTTGTTCTGTTCTAAGAAATCTTGTCCTTCTTTCATAATTGGTGCATATTTAATTTTATTTGCTGCTTCTTCAGCTTTGTTTTTTACTGATGATGCCTTGGCTAATGCCTCATTAATACATTGTTGTGCCTGCTGCTGAGTTAAAATAACCTTGCCTCCTGTAAAAGCATCTTTTAGTCCTTTTAACAGTACTTCGTAATTTAAGGTAGAAAGGCCAGTTGTTTTTAATCCCGCGCCGATAGAAGTACCGAAAGCATAACTGGTAGAATCTAAAGTAGATTTTAAACCAGCTGTAAAGGTTGATGTTTTACTTGCGGCTGTGGTTGGTTTTTTGGCACCAGGTTTCTTTGCTGCTGTTTTGGTTTGTGCATAAGATGCTGCAGCGATACCGGATAGACATACCGCTAAAAAAATTCTTTTCATTGATTATTTTATGTGTAATTAATTCCAACAGGTTTAAAATGGTGGATTGTATTTTAAGGCCGAAAGATACAAAATAGATAAAACAATAAAACCCCGAATGTTCGGGGTTTTATTGTAAGTTTTTTGTGTTGGAAACTAGAAACGTTCGTCTGCTTTGAAGAAGAAGTTACCTTCAATTTCTGCATTCTCATCAGAATCTGAACCATGAACCGCGTTAGCATCGATTGATTTTGCATATTTCTGACGGATAGTTCCTTCTGCAGCCTCAGCTGGGTTGGTAGCACCGATCAATTTTCTGAAATCTTCAATGGCGTTGTCTTTTTCTAAAATAGCAGCAACAATAGGTCCTGAAGACATAAAGCTTACTAGATCTTTGTAAAAAGGACGCTCAGCGTGAACAGCATAGAACTGACCAGCAGTTTCATCTGTAAGTTTAGTATATTTTAATGCGATGATTTTAAAACCAGCATTTGTAATGTCGTTAATGATCGATCCGATATGGCCGTTTGCTACTGCATCAGGCTTGATCATGGTAAAAGTTCTGTTAGTGCTCATTGTGCTTTTGATATCAATTTTTTTGCAAAAATACGTTTTAATTGATGAATAATCAATAAACATTGTTTTTCGGTCGCGAATCGAGATTAGTAGTGGGTAATTAGGCTTCAAATGGCTAACTGAGCTTTTTTTAAGTTGTATAATCCTGTTAATCCCCATCTCTTTTAAAACTATGATCCTACTAATCCTAAAATCCTTTAATCCTAATCTAAATTTACTTAGCTTTGCAGCGCAAAAAATATATGCTTACACTAACTGAATTAAAAACATTATTGGCTACGCCACAACGAATTGTGATCACCACGCATCACAAACCCGATGGCGATGCGATGGGTTCATCTCTGGGGTTATATGGATATTTAATTCAAAAAGGCCATCATGTTAAGGTAATCACACCAACAGATTATCCTACCTTTCTGCATTGGATGCCAAATAATGGCGATGTAATTATTTTTACAGAAGAGCAAGAAAAGGCGGCCAAGTTAGTGGATGAAGCTTCACTCATATTTTGCCTAGATTTTAACACCCTAAGCCGGATTAATGAATTGGGCGAATTGGTTAGAGCAGCAGGAGCAAAAAAAATCATGATCGATCATCACCTCGAACCTGAGGATTTTGATGATTACCGCCATTGGGATATTAACGCCTGTGCTGCTGCCCAGTTGGTTTACGATTTTATTGTTAACCAATTGGAGGATAAAGCTGGCATCAATAAAGATGTTGCCGCCTGTTTGTACACTGGTATCATGACCGATTCTGGATCTTTCCGTTTCCCATCAGCTACAGCCGATGTTTACCGTATCGCAGCTGATCTGATAGATCTTGGTGCAGAGCATTGGAAAATTCATCAATTGGTATACGATAATGCGAGCGAAAACCGTTTGCGCTTTTTGGGTTATTGCCTGTCAAACAAGTTAGAAGTTATAAGGGAATACAATACCGCCATTATTTCGGTTACAAAAGAAGAACTGGCACAATACCATAGCGCAACTGGCGATACGGAGGGCGTGGTAAACTATGCATTATCGATTAACGGCATCCGTTTAGCCGCATTAATTATTGAGCGTCCGGATAAAGTTAAACTATCTGTTAGGTCTACAGGCGATTTTCCGGCCAACGAAATCTGTAAAAAGTATTTTAACGGTGGTGGGCATAGAAATGCAGCAGGTGGCGCAGCAGAAAAACCTTTAGCTGATGTAGTAAACGAATTTAAAACGATATTAGCAGAATATAAAGAACAATTGATTGCTTAAACACAAGAAATAAAACAATAAACTTAAAAAAGTCAAATTAAATAAATGAAAAAAGGAATTATTATTCTAGCAGCAGCCACCTTAGGTTTAGCGGCATGTAACAAAGAGAAAAAGGGAGCCGGTGGGTTATTGTATACCATTCACCACTCGGCAGGTAACGAGAAAATCAAAGAAGGCGATATCGTTAAAATGAATTTTATTCAGAAAAATGATAAAGATTCAGTTTTATCAAGCACTTTCGATAGCGAAACTCCTGCAGTATTTCCTGCACAGAAAAAAATGTACGCTGGTGATATGAACGATGTTTTAACATTGTTTGGAGAAGGCGATAGCGCTACTTTTAAAGTAAACTTAGATACTATGGCACTTCATAGTAAACAACCTAAACCAGAGCAGTTCAAAAATGATAAGTACATCACTTTTACGGTGAAAATCGAAAAAGTATTCAAGAAAAAAACTGGCGAAGCTGATTCTACTTTTAACAAAAGGGCACAGGAGTTTTTCCAGGCTGATTACAAGGCTACTTCAGAAAAAAAGAAAGCTGCTGAACCTGCTAAATTAAAAAGCTATTTAGAAGATACTAAATTAGAAACCAAAACTACCGCAAGTGGATTACACTACATTATAGAAAAACCAGGCAGTGCAGAAAAACCAGCTTTAGGCGATACTGTATTAATTGATTATACTGGTAGAGTAACTAAAAAAGGTAAAGATGGTAAATACAAAATCTTCGATACAAGTGATGAGAAATTGGCTAAAGCAGAAAACGAATTTAAACCAGGTAAACCTTACGGTCCTCAAAAAATGCCAGTTGGCGGTACAATCCCAGGATTTACTGAAGCTTTACAGTTAATTGGTAAAGGTGGTAAAATTAAAGTGATCATCCCTTCTAACTTAGGTTATGGCGAGCAAGGTGCACCTCAGGTAGGCATCATGCCTTTCAGCCCAATTGCTTTCGATTTAGAAATCAAAGATATTATCAAAGGAAAACCAGCTGCAGCAGCTCCAGTTCAAATGCCTGCTCCAGTAGTTAAAAAATAATTTCTTAAAAATATTTTAAAATCCTGCTTATTATTTAAGCAGGATTTTTTTTGTTTATTATTTTTTAATACTGAGCCAAGAAATAAAACGTTTCAAAGATTTATAAAAACTTATTATAACCTATCTTTGTAGTGATCTAATAAAATAGTGGGCATTTTGAAAAAGATATAACTACTGTTTTTTAATAAATAAAATTTAAATGAGGAACGGAATTATTATTCTCTTGGCGGCGGCCCTAGGCCTGTCTGCATGTAACAAATTCGAAAAAGGTGAAGGAGATATGACTTACAAGATCTATAAAAGTGACGGTAAGCCGAAAATTCAGGATGGCGATTATGTAAAGTTAAATGGTGTTCAAACGGTAGAAACCAATACCAATCCCGATTCGGTAATGGTAAATACTTACGATAATGAGCGTCCGGCTTTCTTTGCCATTAGCAAATCGATGTTTAAAGGCGATTTAGCTTCAGGATTGAAACTGCTTGGTGAAGGAGACAGTGCAGTTTTTAAATTGAACCTAGATTCTATGGAGAAATATTCAGGCCAGCCTAAGCCAAAAGGACTAAAATCGAACATTGCTTCTTTCACCATTAAAATTGAGAAAGTATTGCATAAAGGAAAAGATCCCGATTCTATTTTCGAAGCGAAGAAACGACTTTTCTTTGAATCGGAATACAAAGCGCTAAATGAAAAAAATAAAGTGGTAGAGCCTGCTAAAATTGCAAAATACGTGGCTGAGAATGATTTAAAGGTAACTACTGCGCCATCTGGATTACAATATGTAATTTCTGCTCCGGGTAATTCTGAAAGAGCAACTTTAACCGATACGGTATTAATGGACTACACAGGTCAGTTTACCAATAAAAAATCGAATGGAACATTAAATGTTTTTGATACTTCGAATGCTAAAATCGCAAAAGAAGCTGGAATCTTCTCAGAAAGTGTACAATATGTGCCGCGCAGCCTACCATTAGGACAATTGCCGCAAGGCGTTATTCAGGGGATCCAACTTATTGGTGTGGGCGGTAAGATCAAAATGATTTTGCCATCGAGATTGGGTTTCGGAGAAAATGGTGGCGGACCAATTAATCCGTTTACGCCATTGGTATTCGATGTAGAACTGAAAGGTATTATTAAACCAAATGCAGCAACACCACTAAGCAAGTAAATACTTAGCATAACATAAAAGCGCAAGGATCAGTAAAATTTAATACTGGCTTTGCGCTTTTTTGTGTTAAGAAATTGATAATTATGGGCGACAAAATAAAATTTTTGTTTAAATTAGACTAACAAAACAAATTTTTATTCTTTTTTTTTCATTATGTGCTCAAACAGGACTATTACGTTTCTGGACCTGAAATTGATGCTGTTTAGCATATTTTTCAATCTGTTTATAAAGGATGGATATTGCAGGCATGTAATGGCTTCTCATCGTGGCCCTACATGCAAAAATAACCCCAATACCTCCCAATGGCCTTATTTAACCACCATGGAAAGGCAGGTTAATGATTTATTTGAGGCTACCCAAAAGAAGTTGCTATCTACCTTAGTTAAAAACATAAGATTTAAAGCTGTTGATAGAATATTTGGTAGGTTTTAAAGATGTTAAATTTTTTGTTTTAAAATCTTTTTCAACCTGTTTGCCTGATCTTCTGGTGAAAGTGGTTAACGTTTAAACTAAACTTTATGGAGAAGATCAAGGTCTTTTTAATTCACGATTATGATGCATTAATGGATAATGTTGAATCCATTCTAAGTGATTCAGAAAGCATTGTTGTTGTTGGCGAGGCCAATTCTGCTGCACTTGCCGTACAATTGATCAGGACTAAAACGCCAGATATTGTGCTTGCCGATGTTAGTGTTAGCGAGAAGGTCGGAGCTGATTTAACTAAATTGATTAAAAGAGAATTCCCCAAAATTAAAGTTATTGTACTTTCTATGCAGGATGATTTTATCAATATCTCGAAAATGATCAAGTCTGGAGCAAATGGCTATCTTTTAAAAAATGTAAAGTTTCACGAACTGCATAAAGCAATTAATAAGGTTATGCTCGGCGAAACCTATATACAAAATTCCATTACGGCTAAATTTATTAATGGTTACCAGCGTGAAAACCATACAGAAGAAGCGAATGTTTTGTCACCCCGAGAAGTTGAAATTATTAGGTTGATTGCCAAAGAATATACGTCTGCAGATATTGGCAGGATGTTATTTATTTCGGAACATACAGTAGAAACCCATCGTAAAAATATATGGCGTAAAACTGGCGTTAAATCGATTGTTGGTTTGCTGAATTTTGCGCATGAGCATCAGCTGATTTAATTTTAAAACAGAACCCACAGGTTTCAGAACCTGTGAGGTCTGTTCGCATTTTTAAGCCTGCGCTTCTAAATATTGCGCATAACAATAGCCTTCTTCTCCATCGTTAGTTCTTACCAACCACCATAAATCGTTGCTTCTGTTTACAAGGGTAATTACTTCGCCATGCGCAGCCTTACCTACAATTGGTTGATCGGTTCCCGGACCTTTACGGATATTTAGATTACTGCTCTCTGTGATAACTTTTGCGTGCGTAACGGCTGCATCAATGGCCACGTTTACATTCAGAACCAGATCACCTGAAGTAAAATTTGGATCAATCTGATTGTAAACTTCCCAAAGGTGGTCTTTAGTCGCGCCATCGGCAGCGGTTCCATCTATGTATAAAATCCCATCCTGCTCCCTTACTGCTAAATCTGCTATGCCTGCCGCAGTTGCTGCGTCAGTTAGTGCTTTATATTTATCTGCTAATGCCATGGTGGGGTTATTTAATGGTTAATTTATTGTCGATTTTTTTAGGTTTTAATGCACTCAAATGTTGCATTAAAGTTATTAGAGAGGCTTTTTTAATCTCCCCGGTTAAGAGAATTACACCGTCTTTAACCTCAGCTTTCACCGTTGGGAAATCTTTGGTCGCATCAGCAACATTTTTAATTAAAGCAGAGTTTTCGGCAATTACCACTGGTACATCTGCTGGTTTAACTGTTAAATTGTTGATTACAGCTTTCACTCCTTTTTCTGCCTTTGCAATTTCTTCTGCTTTGGCCTTTGTGGCTTCATCATCAACTTCACCAGTTAAAGTTACTTCGCCTTTGGCAACGGCCACCTTAATACCTGCCGCTTCTTTGGCTTGAATTGCAGCTTGGATGGCCGCATCATTTGGTTTGCAGCCTACAAAGAATAGTGTAGTTGCAATAACCATGCTCATTAATAATTTAGTTGTTTTCATCCTTTTGGTTTTATATTGATATTATTTGACAATACAATGCTTAGAAATTAAAGTAATTTCCTTTTTAATCGGTGGGATGACTTCGATAAAGCTAATATATGAAATGCGTTTAACTAGAAAGTAAAATCTATTAATTATTTATATAAAAAAACGCTGTATATAAAAAGACCTCACAAGTTTTCAAACTTGCAAGGTCTATAGGTTATGCTAAATCCAGTCTTTAAATGGCTTTACAGTTAGATTGGAATTATAATATTTTTCTTCTTCGGTAACTTCTCTGCTTACCCAATCTGGCAAAGTAAATATTTCGTCTTCACTGTCAAGTTCAATTTCAGCAACAATCAGGCCTTTATTATCGCCTAAAAATACATCTACTTCCCATAGTTTGCCGCTAAACGGGATTTCGTAACGGACTTTCGAAAGCTCAGATAAAGAGAAATTATCCAATAATTCTGTGGCTTCAGCAACAGGGATCTCATATTCATATTCCATCCGCGTGGCCCCTATTGTTTGACCTTTTATGGTTAAAAAGCCTTTGGTTTCTGTTACCCTTACACGTATGGTTTTATTTTTATCCGTAAGCAGATAGCCTTGCCTAAAAAGCTTTCCCTCTGGTTTGCTCAGGTTGACCCATCTTTGATGATCGATTAAAAATTTCCGTTCTATTTCTTTTCCCATTATTTGGAGAGTTGTTCTAAAATATTCATCGCTGCCTCCTTATCTTTCACATTCACAAATATATGGTCGTGATAATAGCCCGCGATTACATTGCAGCTTATGCCTTTTTCGGCCAGTGCAGCTGAAAATGCTGCTGTTAAACCTACGGCTTCTAAAGAAGAGTGTACGGTTAATGTGATCCAGGAAGCGATAAAAGTATACTCAAGACCCAAATGATCTGCAATTTCTTTTTTTAAGACCACCGTGGTTGCCTCCTGCTCTTTGAATAAACAAATCGCCAGGTTAATATCTATTGTGTTTGGATGTTCAACCCTACAAAATACAAATTCGCCAGGGTTATGCACCGGTTTCATTGTTTTAAGCAGTTTTGCTAAACTTTTTTCCCCTGTCATTTTATCTTGCTCTTTTCTGCAGGTCAGCAATAGGCATACTGATCAATCTTCCAATGGGTTGTTTACCACGATAGGTAATTACACGTAACATACTGGCATCTTTTGGCACCTGTAATGCGGCTGTGTATTTCGGGTAAAAGCGATCGGGAGTAGAGTTGTCGAAGCTATAATAGATGTCCAGACCATCTATTTCTGGCGTCAATTCGATCATTAACTGTTTATCTGCACTGCGTTTAACTGTAAAAATCGGATCGTAAATAGCAGGTGAGTATTTAATCTCTGAGAAATCTAATCGTTTGAAATGCTGTTGTGTACGATCAACGAAATTTGCCCAGTTTTTCTTTTCAATCGGACTCCAGATCGATTCTGAAATGGCAAATGCACGTGGCCAAACCATATATTCTACCTGGCGGAAAGTAAATACCTGTTCTGTCCAAAGGTTAGCCTGTGCACCAATCACATATTGTGCATTTACACCCGCTGGAACGGGGTTAAACTGATAGGCTTTATTTAACCTTAACGAGGCATAAACTTTTGGTTCGGTAATCTGATCCGCCTGCATATAATCCAGATATGCAAAATCAGTAGGGCTCATTACCACATTGTGTTTTTCGTTCGCGGCCTGGATACCATATTTCATTCCTCTCCAGCTCATTACGGCTGCTGTTGGCGATACACCACCTTCTAAAATTTCGTCCCAGCCCATAAACTTTTTACCTTTCGAAATTACGATCTGTTCTACACGTTTTTCAAAATATGCCTGAACCTGTGGAATGGTTTTTAAACCTTCTCGTTGCATTAAGGCTTTAACCTGATCGTTCTTTTCCCAGAAATTATGAGGGGCTTCATCGCCACCCATGTGGATGTACTCGAAAGGAAAAAGTTTAGCTACCTGGGTAAGTACCGAATCTAAGAACACATAAACTTTTTCGTTTGCCGGGCAAAGCGTATTATCAACCAAAGCTGTTGGTGGAGCACCACGGCTCCAATCCATTATTTTCTCGCCTGAGCGAACTTTATAATTAACTGCATCTGGTGTGCATGATAATTCTGGGTATGAGGCAATGGCAGCTAAACTATGCCCCGGAACATCGATTTCTGGTAATATGTTTACAAAACGTTCTTGTGCATACTGAACAAGCTCTTTAATATCATCCTGTGTATAAAAACCGCCGTAGGTGCGAGGTTCATCAGCGGTAGGTGGGATGAAATCGCCGAAAGTTCCGGTTTTTTTAACGCTCCAAGCACCTATTTCAGTTAATTTAGGCAAGCCTTTAATTTCAATTCTCCAACCTTCATCATCTACGAGGTGTAAATGCAAGAGGTTAAATTTATAGCGTACCATATCATCAATAAACTGCTTTACCTCCTGTTTGGTGAAAAAGTGACGGGCTACATCGAACATTAAACCTCTCCATCCTAATTTCGGATAATCTACCACATCAACACAAGGCGCCTTCCATTTGATATTATTTACTAGTTCCTTGCTTTCTATTTCGGCCGGAAAAAGTTGAAGAAGCGATTGGACTCCATAAAAAATACCTGCAGGCTGATTTGCTGTGATGACCACCTGGGTAGGGTTAACATTTAATTTGTAGCCCTCTTTACCGAGTTGAGTATCTTCCTGGGTGTTTAAGATCAGTTTAATAGTCGGGTGACTTGAATTACTTACTGTGCTTACAAATTTGCCTGTAGCAGTAGTAATCCGGTCAGAAAGGTAAGCGATAGATTGTTTTAATTCTCCACTTTTAACAGTCTGGATGGTTACATTTTCTGGCAACGTAAAAGTACCTGCCTTTTTCATTAAGGATACAGGTTCGGGGATGATGGCAATTGGTGTTTGCACAACTGCGCTTTCGGAATCGCCGATTTCAGTTTCTGTAACTATAGACTGAGCGAAGGTATTGGCTGCAAAAAAACAGCAGGAGATAATCAGGAATAATTTTTTCATTAAAATAATTAAAGCGGGTTAACCGAATAAGTATAATCCGCAATTTATTAAAAAAGATTTTAATCGGAGGTATTTGTGTGGAAGGAAATGTTCAAGAAGCAAAGCGCGGAGCACATAACGTTTGGTTTGGATAAAATCGTTATTGAATTTATGGCATTATTAGAGATTTGTCAGCCTGAGCAGAGTCGAAGACTTAATGGCAAAATCTGTCTACTCAGGAAACTTCATTTCATTACCAATGACGGATTTTAAAGATCGGTCGTCATTGCGAGGCACGAAGCAATCTAAAGCGCACGCTGGAAGCGATCGTAAGATTGCTTCGTCGGCTGAAAAAGCCTTCTCGCAATGACGATTTCTCGTAAACTACAAAAACCTTTTCAACCATTCCATAGCTTTCTCATCATCGGTAAATGATTTAATTGGAATAGGAGGGGTTTGAAACTTAAACAGGATTTTCATAATCAATTGGGCTAAACCGGGTTTCGAAACCATCGCCATCGCCGTATAAATTTGAGGCAATTGCTCCGTAGAAAACTTTCGTGTTTCTTTGTCTGGAACAGGAGAGCTTTTTAAGTAAATCAACAATGGAACTTTCTTATTCCCCGTAATTTTCTTCACCAGTTCAACATTGGCCGCAATATTTTCTACTGTACGTAAAATGCTTTTACTGTACGAAATGAGTATTCCATCATCTGTTAACAAATAATCGGCAATTTCGCCTTCAATAAGTTGTTTGTCGCTATCGTTTTCCATTTATTATCCCCTTAAATGATAGCCTTTTGGTTTAGTAAAAGCTCTTAATCCCTGATGCGATAATGTAGCCCCAATGCCCGAATATTTTCTTCCACTCCATGGCAATGCTGCACTCACTCTGTCGCAGCAATTCCAATAACCCGAACCCGCGTCAAGCTGAGATAGTATTTTTTCAGCCCTTGCCTGATCGGCCGTATAAACCGATGCCGTTAAGCCATAATCTGTATCTTTCATCATATTTAAGGCCTCTGCATCGTCTTTCACCTTCATAATTCCGATAATCGGTCCAAAACTTTCTTCCTGCATTACCAGCATATTATTGGTAACATCTGTTAGCACTGTTGGTTCAAAATAATAGCCCTTTCCCTCAATGGCCTTTCCGCCAGTTAATAATGTTGCACCTTTACTTAAGGCATCCTTAATTTGGTTTTCCAATACCAAAATCTGCTCTTTCCGTGTTAAAGCACCAATATATACGCCATCGGTTGTTGGTTGGCCCATTTTCCAGCTTTTAACTTCGGTAACAAAGGCATTTAAGTAATTTTCGTAATTTTTCTCATGCACATAAATGCGCTCAACTGAACAACAACTTTGTCCGTTATTGTAAAAAGCACCATCAGCGGTACCAACCGCAGCAGAAGCAACATCGGTTACATCTTCGGCAATATACAACGGATCTTTTCCGCCTAATTCCAATTGGCAGGGAACCATTTTTGCTGCTACTTTTTCGTAGATGAATTTCCCCGTTTTATAGGAGCCAGTAAAAAAATAACCATCAAAACCCATTTCTAATAATGCCGCTCCCGTTTCTTTTGCACCAACAGCGATATGGAAAACATCATCGGGTACCCCAGCTTTTTTTAACATTTTTTCAATCTCGATTCCGGTTAAGGTGGCATATTCTGAGGGTTTGTACATTACGGCATTGCCACTCAATAAAGCTGGGATAAATACATTTACCCCAACAAGATAAGGGTAATTCCAGGCGGAGATATTACAAACTACACCCAGGGGTTCGTATTTAATGATTTCTTTGAGTCCTGGTTCATCGGTCATTATTTCATTGGCCAGGTATTTTTCGGCATTGATCAACATCCATTTGATGCGGGCTCTTGCACCATTAATTTCGTTGCGCGATTGTTGGAGTGGTTTGCCTACTTCGCTGGTTAATACCGATGACAATTCTTCTATTTCAGCCTCCATTAAATCACTAAACCGAGCAATAACCGAAATCCTTTCGCTAAGGGTTTTGTTGGTCCATTGTGGTTGAGCTTTTTTTAAAGTATCTAATTTAGTTTGGAGCGTAGATGAGTTATCTTCCGCTAAACTTGTAATAATTTCTGCTGTTGCCGGGTTGATGATCTGCATGTTATTCATTTTTTTACCACGGATTTTTCACAGATGAGCACAGATTTTTAAAAAGGGTTTAGGACTAACATCCTAAATTAGCTTAATACTTACAATCTGTGTTTATCCTTTTTATCTGTGGTTGATATTTAATTTTATCGCATTAATAAAAGCCTCGTGTAAGTTTTTGCTAAAAGGGCCTTGCTGGTCTTTTAATCGTTCAGGGTGCCATTGTACAAATAACAAAAAGGATTTTCCTTCCGGTTCCACCCGCTCCATGGCTTCTGTAACGCCATCTGGTGATATTGCACTCACCACCAAACTTTTCCCTGTTTTATCGGTGCTTTGGTGATGGTTACTGTTCACTAGGCCTTTATCGGTATTCACAATCTGGTTCAGCCACGAGGAAGGATTGATGATAATTTCGTGATATCGGTCAGATTTATCGTGCATTTTTGAATGATCGAATTTTCCCCAGGTTGGGATATCAGGAATCAAAGTTCCGCCAAAAAATACGTTACCCACCTGCATGCCTCTACAAATGCCCAAAACAGGGACAGAATTGGCTTCGGTATAGGTTAAAACCTTAAATTCAAACTCGTCACGTTTTTCGTCAATATCATCATCATAACAGTAAGGATAGTATTCGGGCTGATTATAAAAACGGGGATGAACGTCTTCTCCTCCAGTTAAAACGATCCCATCACATTTTCTGATCTCGTCGAAATTGTTGAGCTTGTACCCGAGCTGGATTACCTCCACATTTTTGTTGTAGGATAAAACCCAATCCCGATAGATGTTGAATTTGCTACAGTCGGTAACACCAATTATTATTTTATCAGACATATTAATTAATTCCACTGATTTATCTTTTTTCCTTCGGGATGATTACACCTATTTTTCCTTCGGGGATGATTACACCGATTTTTAGATTACACTGATTTTAATGGTTTAGTAATCCTAAAATCACGTAATCTTTTAATTCTAATCTATAACGCATTTAAGTACAATTGTTTAAAATCTTCCCTGCTTACCGGTTTAGGATTGTTTGGATGTGCAAAATCTGCAAAGGCTAAATCGGCAAGTGTTTCTATATGTTCATTTTTAACGCCAATATCACTCAATTTATGCGGAATATTCACTTTCGTATTTAAATCGAACAGATATTTTACAACAGCCTCACCATTTTCATCTTTGAGATCCAGCGTACGGGCAATTTTTTTAAAACGATCTTCAAAGCCAGCAACATTGAACTGCATACCGTAAGGAATATTCACTGCATTAGCCAATCCGTGATGGGTATCTAACAAAGAAGAAAGCGGATGCGCAAGTGAATGCACTACACCCAAGCCTTTTTGAAAAGCAATTGCGCCCATCATCGAAGCCATTAACATTTTGCTACGGCTTTCTAAATCGGGATTGTTGGTTGCCCGTTCCAGTGCATCTTTGATCAATGAAATTCCCTCCAGCGCGATTCCATCACACATCGGGTGGAAATTTTTAGCCAGATAAGCTTCCATATTATGTGTCAATGCGTCCATACCTGTTGCGGCAGTGATAAAGGGCGGCAAATCCATGGTTAACTCGGGGTCTGCAAATACGATCTGCGCCATTAATTTTGGCGAGAACAGGATTTTTTTCTGGTGGGTTTCATCGTCGGCAATAATTGCGCTGCGGCCAACCTCACTTCCTGTACCTGATGTGGTTGGGATGGTGATAAAATGTGGAACATCGTTCGTTACGTAGACATCGCCGCCGATTAAATCATCATACTTGAATAAATCCTCGCGGTGATTAACACGGAGTACAATTGCACGGGCAACATCTAAAGCTGCACCACCACCAATACCAACTATACTGTCGCGATTTGTAGCATCCCAAACATCAGTACCTTTATAAACATCACTTTTTACCGGGTTTTTGTGGACGTCGCTAAAAACCTCGACAGCAATACCCTTTGCTTTTAAATCTTCAACAATGGTTTTAAAAAAGTGAAGTTGCGCAATGGTGGGGTCGGTTACAATTAATGGGGCCTTTAAATTGTTTTTGCTTAAGTAGGCGGGCAACTCTTTTACTGCGCCAGCACCAAAACGAATGGTTGTAGGGAAATTAAACTGATGGATTTTATCAAATATCATGACAACTAATTTTTCTTTTATTTAACCACCTTAGGTGTTTGAGTGCAACTAAGGATGAGTTGTTATTTTACTGTTTATTAAAAACCTAACTAATATACAGTTAGCTAAGGTGTTCTAAGGTGACTTAGATGGTCAACATTTTACTTTGTTTTTATTTTTTTACCACCTTAGGCACCTGAGGTCACATAAGGTTGGGTGTTAATATCAAGATTCTGAACCAAGTTACCAATCACAGATTTTAAAAAAACGGTCGTCATTCCCGCGCAGGCGGGAATCTTAATGCAACCTATAAACCCTGCCAAGGCATTAGGATTATTCATAAGTTTTCGTTAATTCAACGGCATTCATGAGCACTCCGTGGTTCCCAATCAAGTTGGGAATGACGATGACCCGTATTCTCTCATATTTAGTCATTGTTTTTTTAAAAATTTGATTTTTAGCATGAACACTTTAGGCTAAATAATTTCTAAATACCTTTTCAATTCCCAATCGGTTACTACTTTAGCATATTGCTTGCATTCCCATTCGCGGGTCATGGTAAAATGATCAACGAAATCTCCGCCCAATAATGTTTTGGCCAGATCAGAATTTTTCATCTTTTGTGTTGCTTCAAATAGATTACGCGATAGTATGCCGTTCGATAAATCGGTATATCCGTTTCCTTTGGTGGCCGGTTGTTCGAGTTTTAATTTATTTTTAACACCGTACATTCCTGCTGCCAAACAGGCCGAAAGTGCTAAATAAGGATTGGTATCCGAACCCACTATGCGGGTTTCTAAACGCGAAGCCTTTTTGCTTCCAGGTAATGCGCGCAATGCAGTTGTACGGTTATCGATTCCCCAGGTTACCGTAGTTGGCGCCCATGCGCCTTCAACTAAACGTTTGTAACTGTTTATGGTAGGGGCAATCAATGGTAAAAGGTATGGAAGGCAATACAACTGACCAGCGATATAACTTTTCATTATTTCGCTCATTTTAGCTGCATCTTTTTCATCGTAGAACAAATTGATCTTCTTGTCTGCGTCCCAGAGGCTTTGGTGCACATGGCCACTGCATCCCGGTAAGTTTTCGCTTATTTTGGCCATAAATGTGGCGAGGATACCATGTTTATAGGCGATTTCCTTTACGGCTGTTTTAAATAATATGGCCTGGTCGGCAGCTTGCAAAGCAGGAGCATATTTGATGGCCGCTTCGTAAACCCCTGGTCCGGTTTCGGTATGCAAACCTTCAATCGGGATATCGAATTTATTTAGCAGTTCGAACAGATCGCTCATAAACTCATTTCGGTAAGTGCTCCTCAAAATGGAATAACCAAACATGCCTGGACTTAAAGGTTTTAAATTAACGAAACCTTTCTCTTGTATCGTCTCTGGCGTTTCTGAAAAATTGAACCATTCAAATTCCTGTGCAAAGAGCGGCGAAAATCCTTCACTTTCACATTCTGCAATCACTTTCTTTAGCAACTGCCTCGGACAGACAAAACTTGCCTGATCCTGATCGTCAATAAAATCGCCCAAAAAGAACGGCACGTCATTTTCCCAGGGAATTTTCCGAAAGGTACTCAAGTCGATTTTAACTTGTGCATCGGGATAGCCGGTATGCCAACCTGTATATTTTCCATTTTCATAAGCCACATCACCTGCATCCCAACCAAAGGTAACATCACAGAAACCCAATCGGCCTTCAACCAGGGATGCGAATTTTTCGGCAGCTACATATTTCCCCCTTAAAATACCGTCGATATCGGCAACGGCTAATTTTACTTTTCCAGAGGGATGATTTTTAACATAATCCAGAATTTCCTTGCTCGTATTCATTAATCTGCCTTTTTAAATATTTTATATAGAAGAAATATGCCCAAAATAATACCCGAATAAATTAAACCCAATTTAAGATTATAAATCAGCATTGCGATGAAAGAAACGCAGGAAATAATTAATGCAATAATGGGAAATAACGGATAAATTGGTGTTTTGAAAGGTCTTACCATTTCTGGTTTGTTTTTCCTCAGTACCATTACCGAAATCATCGAGATGATATATAAAGTTAATGCGCCAAATACAGAAATGATAATAATTTCGGCAGTTTTACCTGATAAAAGTGCGATGATACCAATCACCATATTGCCAATTAATGCATTTGCGGGTGTTTGGAATTTAGGAGAAATTTTTCCGAGGATAGCCGGGATACTTTTTACACGGCCCATCTCGTAAGTAGAACGGCCGGCTGCCAAAACTAATCCATGAAAGGAGGCTACCAGGCCAAATAACCCAACCGTGATGAGTAAATGATACATCAGGTGGTTATCGCCTGTGATCATCGAAAGGGCGAGTGGTAAAGGCGAATCAGAGGTTTCGCCCGATTTTCCGTTTTTATACACAATGGCTTCCCAGCCGCCAATGCCAATGGTGGAGATAAAAACAAGCACACATAAAACAACCAATGTAAATATGCCCCAGCCAAAGCCCTTGCCGATATCTCGCTGTGGGTTCTTGGTTTCTTCGGCTACATTTGCAACGCCTTCAATACCCAGGAAAAACCAGATGGCAAAAGGGATAGCAGCAAAAACACCGCTCCAACCATTTGGGAAATTGTTATGGACCAGGTTTTCTGCATGAAATTTAGGCAATGTAATGCCTGAGAACAATAACAGTTCGCCAACGGCCAAAACGGTAATAATCACTTCGAACGAAGCCGCGGCTTTTACGCCATATACATTTAGGGCGGTGAAAATAAAATAAACTGCAATTGCACTGGTGAGGATGGGGACCTGTGGAAAGAAAGCATTAAAATAAGCACCAATGGCAAAGGCAATGGCAGGTGGTGCAAATATAAATTCGACCATTTGGGCAATACCTGCAATAAAACCGATGTTTTTACCCAGTGCGGTATTGGCATAATCGAAAACACCACCGGCTTTTGGTATCGCACAGGCCAGTTCGGCATAGCTGAAACTAAAGGTAACATACATTACCATAATGGCAACCGTAGCGATGGCCATACCCAGTGTGCCGCCTTTTTCAAGACCTAAGTTCCAACCGAAATACATCCCCGAAATCACATATCCTACACCAAGCCCCCACAGCATAAAGGGCGTAAGGGTTTTCTTTAAACTATCTTTTTGTTCCATTGACAGGATGATAAGATTTAAATAGGTTTATATTAATTGCCCGGAAATGATAAACTATTAACCTCGGTATCTGGTGTTTAAAGTAGTAATTATTTTTTAGTTAAGGAGATAATATATTTGTTTTTGGTTAAAAATAAAAAACCAATGCTTAAGCATTGGTTTCAATAAAATTCGTTAAGATAAGCTGTTTTGGCTATTCCAAATCACGGTTTTTATTCACGATCTGGCTGTCTCTCGTATTTTTCTGCACTGTAATGGCGCCAAATAGCGAGAGTAAAAAGGCAAAGGCATAAAACCCTTTTTCGCTGGGCAGCAAAGTAGCATTCCATAAACCGATTACCAATAAAGTAATGGTTAAGAGCGTAGAAAACCAACTGATACCGTAATAAATTTCAGTAACCGGAATTCCTTCCAATTTATCGCGAACAGCTTTTTGTAAAGAGATTACGGCGAAAAGGCCAAACATCAATACGGTAAAATAATATCCTTTTTCATTAAGAAGCATATCAGAACGCCATAGGCCTACAATAAAGCCGATCATTCCGATACCTAATGCAATCCAGGCAGCTGCCACGAACGCATTCGATGGTTTTTGATTCATTGTTTTGAGATTTAATTTAATTCAATAGACAACGCTAAAGATTGGCAAAAGGTATAAAAATTAAAAGACAGTACCTTAAATTATTTTGGAATATCAGCACCTTGGGGATAAAAAATCAAACAAAATCCCATCTTTTGCATTATAGCTGTATAACCTTATCTTAGTTATATGCGAACATTGCTTACTTCTGCCCAAATGCGTAATGCCGATCAGTTTACGATTGCGAATAAACCAATAGCATCAATCGATCTGATGGAAAAGGCTGCAAGGGCTTTTGTTCAAACTTTTTTAAGAGACGAGTTTGATACCAATAAAAGCGTTGCTATATGCTGTGGTAAGGGAAATAACGGGGGAGATGGATTAGCCATTGCCCATTTGCTTATCGCTAACGGATACGAGAATATAAAAGTTTACATCATCAATTTCAGTAAAAAACAAAGCGACGATTTTGCCATCAACCTACAGCGGATTGAAGAAACGAGATGCAAAAAAACGATCATCAACCAGGTTTATGACTTAAAGAACCTGAAAGCCGATTTAATTATCGACGCCATTTTAGGCTCCGGTTTAAATAAACCTTTAAGCGGAGAATATGAACAGCTGGTTCAGGTCATTAACAAGCTGAATAAAAAAGTGTATGCAGTTGATGTACCCACTGGTTTTTTTGCGGAAGGCAAGCTGCCTAAAGATTACAACGGTATAAAAGCCTATAAAACAGTTTGTTTTCAACGGCCGAAGATTAACTTTTTCTTCCCAGAGTCGGCCATGGCAACTGAAAAATATGAGGTGGTTGATATTGATCTGGATGAGGCTTTTATCCAAAAACAAGAGGCAGATTTTTATTTGGTGGAAGAAAGTGATATTGAAAAGATCCTGAAGCCCCGAAAATTGTTCAGCCATAAAGGTACTTACGGCCACGCACTGATAATCGCGGGAAATAGCAATACCATGGGTGCGGCTTTATTGTCTTCGATGGCCTGTTTACACACAGGGGCGGGATTAACCACAGCCTGTATCCCACAGAGCGGATTAACCGCCTTAAATATAACCTTACCAGAAGCAATGGCGCTACCAAGGGACGAATACACGAGGATAGAGAATCCCAAGAAATATCAGGCAATTGCTATTGGCCCAGGTTTAGGTACTGAGGCTGAGAATGAAAAACTGCTCGAAAGCTTGATTATGGCCAACCAGGCAATGATTATTGATGCCGATGCTTTAAATATTCTGGGCGAAAGACCCGATCTAATCAATAAACTTGCCGCAAATACCATTCTTACCCCACACATGAAGGAATTCGATCGGTTATTCGGCGAACATGATAACTGGTGGGACAGGGTGCAAAAGGCTATAGAACAGGCCATGCAAAAGAAGATCGTTATCGTGCTTAAAAACCAGTATACTTTTATCTGCCTGCCTACAGGTAAGGTACTCATCAATCCTACGGGCAATGCGGCAATGGCGCAAGGGGGAATGGGGGATATTCTTACCGGTATTATTGCAGGCTTTGTCGCACAGCAATATTCGGCAGCAGATGCCGCTATTTTAGCGTGTTACATTCATGGAAAAGCAGGCGATGCTTTAGCGCACGAACACTTTGTGGTTACCGCCTCTCAGGTTGCAACGAGGGTGTCTAATGAAATTAAAGTGCTCATATCCAATTAGTTTGTTCGTTGCGTGTAGTTAGCCACAATTGTGGAGAAAAACTGGTATTAATCTACTATGCTTCTAGTTTATAATTTATAGTTTAAGGGAGTATTTAAAATAACAGATATCTTACGGAAAACAAATTATTATGGCACAAAAAGAGTACACGCTGAATGAATTAATTCAGGAATCGGCAGAGAATCCAAATGAAAACGATTTTTTCGAATTAGAGAAACCTGCCATGCTGGAGGTAAATCTAAAAAATCAAAAAATATTGGCAAAAGCAGGTTCGATGGTTGCTTACATTGGGAATATCGATTTTAAAAGAGAAGGACTATTGAGCAAAGGTTTGGGTGGTTTGTTAAAGAAAGCCATATCTGGCGAAGGTACTTCGCTGATGCACGCCACTGGAACAGGTAAATTATATCTGGCCGATGAGGGCAAGAAAGTAAAGATCATCAAACTTCAAAATGAAGCGGTTTTTGTAAATGGTAATGATGTATTGGCTTTAGAAGACAATATTAAAAACGAAATAAAAATGCTAAAAAGCATTGCAGGGATGATGAGCGGTGGTTTATTTCAGGTTAAGTTATCGGGCAGTGGCTATATTGCCATTACCACACATGGCGAACCGAATTTATTAAGGGTTACCAGCAATCAGCCTGTGTACACTGATCCTAATGCTACAGTAGCCTGGTCTGAAAACTTAACACCAAATATTAAAACCAATTTAACTTTCGGGTCTTTTATCGGAAGAGGAAGTGGCGAATCTTTCCAATTAGAATTTTTTGGCGAGGGATGGGTTTTGGTACAGCCCTACGAAGAGGTGAAATACGCAGCGAAATCTTAATCATCGAATCGTCATCTCGACCGCAGTGTTCCAAAGGAACTCCTTTAGAGGAGAGATCTTTAAGACAAGGTCTCTCTGCATGTGTTAATCAGGTGTTGAGCTTCGTTTAGCAGAAATATTTATCCACTTTTTTGGAAAGCACATGCAGAAGCATTTAGGCAACGATAGTCCTGCCATTCGCTTTACCGCTCTGCGTTTGGTGTTCGCTGTTGTCAGGTTTAGGCGGCGCGGCCATTCATCATATTTAAGGTTGCATAGAGCAAAACCTATGGCTTAATAGGCTATTCTCTTATTTGCAAGAGGGTATTGGTACAGCCTTATGAAGAGGTGAAATACGTAGTGAAATCTTAATATAGTAGCATCGTCATTCCCAACTTGATTGGGAACCACGCAGTGCTCATGAATGCCTTTGAAAAGAAGAAAGCCTATGAATAATCGTAATGAAATAGGCTTTAAGATTCCCGCCTGCGCGGGAATGACGGCGTAATGCTTGTAAAAAAACTAAAAATCCCAGCATTGATAAAATGCTGGGATTTAATATTTTAACTAAATAATCTCTTTTTAAACACCGCCCATTACGGTTAATTTATCCATTGTTGGATTAACACTTCCGCCCATAGGCTCTATAGTTACCGCAAAAGCCTGTGCTTCCTGAATGGTCTGCATTTTTACCAATGCTTCGTTATTAGTTGAATCCGTTTTGCCGAATACGCCTAAACTTACCGGTTTCCCGTTTACCAAAGCCCATAACTGATATTGATGTGCTGCATCGGTTTTTGGTAAATCCATTGCTACATAGTTAATTAGCACACTTTTATCTTTTTTGTTCCAGTAAACTTTCATTTTCGAGCTCGGGCTAAAAGCTTGGCCAGCCATTCTGATGGTTGCCCATTCTTTGCTGTCGGCCATTGCAGCCATATTATCTAAACCCTGGTTTTCGAACTCTAATTTGCTTACTACGCCAGCAAATTTTTGTTTATCCAGATTCAAACTTGCAATTTGGTCGTGTGCAGCATTTAGCTTGTTATAGGTAATAAACAATGCCGCTGTACTTACTACCAATAAAGCTATACAAGCAACTAAGGCATAACGCAAAGTTCTTACTTTGGCATCGCTTCCATCTAAACGTATAATTCTTGGTTCTTCTGTATAAATTGGTTCGGGTTGAACATTCACATGCTCTTCAACTTCACTTAACCCCAACTTTTCGAATAATCTTGTTTCTACATCTGCAGATGGTTCTACAGCATTTTGCATAGCATATTGCTCCATAGCTTGCTCAATGGCAGCTATTTCATCTCTTACCTCAGGGTGTTGAGATGCCATTTCCTCAACCTGCAACGCTTCTTCAGGTGATAAATCACCTAAAACGTACAGCTCAAGTACTCCAGATTCGATATATGCTTTTAAATTTTCCACGCTCAATTAAAATTCCTTCTCAATTCAATAATAGCCAACCGGATCCGGGTTTTCACCGTACCTAATGGCAGATCTAACTTTTCTGCGGCTTCCACATGAGTGAAACCCTTGTAATAAACTAAATCAAGAACTGCTTGTAGATCCGGTTTAAGGTTCTCCACAAGTTGCTTAACTCCAAGAATATCAGGATTAAACGTTACCTTGTTTTGTTCATCAACGAAACTTACGTTATTTTCTATATCTTGGTTTTTGAGTGAATTCTTAAAGTCTTTAGAACGTAGTTTGTCGATTGATAAATTGCGGGCAATGTTCATCATCCACGTAAACAAACGTCCTTTGGTATTGTCATAGTGTGCAGCAGACTGCCAGATTTTTACAAAAGTTTCTTGTAGTACATCCTCAGCAAGCTCTGTGTGGGTAATAATGCGCGAAATAACGCCATAAAGCGCTGACGAATACATGCTGTACAGTGTTTTTAGAACCGCGGGATCTTTCGATTGCAGTGCTTGAACAAGTTCAGGCTCAGTTAGGGTTAATTTTTTTAATGCAGTCACTATTGGTTACTAAGATACAATACAGAACAGTAAAAGCAAAAAAATGTTTTGTAAATGCATTCCGCCAGGGAGTACGATTATAAAATATTTTAAATCCCTACTTATATAAGTGAATTATGCAATCCCCTCAATTGGAAAAAGGTGTTTTTCTGCATGATAAGATGAGCGTACCAGCGGGCCGCTTTCTACATACTTTAAACCTTTTGCTAAACCAGCCTCTTTATACATCGCGAAAGTATCCGGATGGATCCAGTCTACAACAGGATGGTGGTTGCGTGTAGGTTGTAAGTATTGCCCTAAAGTTAAGATATGCACACCATTTGCAACTAAATCGTCCATGGCTTCGAAAATATCTTCTTCGGTTTCGCCTAAGCCGAGCATAATGCCTGTTTTTGTTCTTAAACCAAATTCAGAAATTCTTTTTAAAGCTTCTAAACTTCTGTCGTATTTAGCCTGAATGCGCACTTGTTTGGTTAAACGCTTAACCGTTTCCATATTGTGCGAAACCACCTCTGGCCTTTCTTCCAATACGCGGTATAAATTATCCCACTGACCCTTAAAATCGGGGATTAAGGTTTCTAAAGTAGTAACTGGACTTTCTCTGCGTATAGCCTGTAAGGTTTCTGCCCAGATGATTGAGCCGCCATCTTTTAAATCATCACGATCTACCGAAGTAATTACACAATGTTTAACACCCATTAATCTTACCGAATCGGCAATGCGGTTAGGCTCATCAACATCAACAGCCAAGGGACGTCCGGTTGCAACTGCACAGAAAGAGCAACTACGGGTACAAATGTTACCCAAAATCATGAATGTTGCCGTGCCTGCACCCCAACATTCGCCCATATTAGGACAATTTCCGCTTTCGCAGATGGTATGGAGCTTGTGCGTGTCTACTAAACTGCGAACTTGTGCATATTCTTTACCAACGGGTAATTTTACACGCAACCAATCTGGTTTACGTTTTACTTCAGTTACAGCAGGTACTACCGGTAAATCAATCATGGTACAAAGTTAATGAATAGGATTGAAATGTTACAATGCAGAAATGTTTGAAGGTTGTAATAATTGGGGTGATTGTTAATTGCGGGTTGGCTAACTTGCGAAGTCTGGCTGGGCAGGGCCGGAGCTAGACTTCGCAAGTTTAGCAAGGACTGCCTGTGGTTGTCAGATATTTCTATCTGACATTATTGAAATAATTAAATCACATTCATTTCAAACGCGATCTGTCGTTTATTTTCCTTAAAGCCAAGCCGCTCGTAAAATTTGTGGCTTTCAGTGCGTTTGATGTTACACCTTACTTTTAGTTTTTTTACTTGATGCTTTTTCGCCCAAAGGTTTACATTTTCGATCAACTGCTTCCCGATTTTTAGGTTTCGGTAATTTTCGTCTACTATTAGGCCCCCAATTTCGATAAATGGATCAGATTCTAACCTTAAAGTATAAAAACCGTGAATCCAGCCTACTACTTTGCCATCAACTAAAGCAACAAATGCGCAGTTTTCATTACTGTTATTAATGCGTTTAATTCTGGCTGACGTTTGCTTGATGTCACTTTCGTAACCCAATTGAGTAGAAAGTGTGGCTACGCTTTCGGCATCTTTTTCCGAAATTTCTCTGATCTGAACCATTTATTGATGTTTTGATAGATGAAGCTAAAATTAAAGATTAGATTTTGTTTTTACCGCCAGATGGTAACATCTGACAGCACACCGCGTGCCAGGCCAATTTGCGAAGTCTCACAAGGCCAGAGGCTGGATAGACTTCGTAAGTTAGTGTCGGTTTTTTTAAGCCAAAAGCAGATGAATAACCAAATTAAACCCTATTGAAGCGGCAGCCTGAGCCCCTTCGACGAAGCTACAGCAGAAAGAGGGACTGCTGTACCCGATAAGCAGTAATGCACCTTTTTCTAGTGTTTGAGAAAAATCAACACTATAAATAAATTTTGTTTTACTGTCAGATGGTAACGTCTGACAGCACGGATACCACTTATAAATGTTACTTAAAAATCATAACCTTAACATTGCAACTTTTAACGTTTTAACTTTCTAACTTAATCTTACATTTGCAATATGAATACTGGCTTACAGCTTTATAATACGCTTTCGCGCAAAAAAGAACTTTTCCAACCCTTAAATGCACCCAATGTTGGGATGTATGTTTGCGGTCCTACTGTTTATAGTGATGTGCACTTGGGCAATTGCCGCACGTTTATATCTTTCGATTTAATTTTCAGATACCTTAAATATGCTGGTTATAAGGTGCGTTATGTACGTAATATTACAGATGCAGGTCACTTAGAGGGCGATAGGGACGAGGGCGACGATAAGTTTGCAAAACGTGCAAAATTAGAGCAGCTTGAGCCGATGGAAATTGTACAGAAGTACACTTTAGGTTTCCATGATGTAATGCGCATGTTCAACACGTTGCCGCCAAGTATCGAACCTACCGCTACAGGGCACATTATTGAGCAGATCGAAATGATTAAAGTAATTATAGCTAACGGTTACGGTTATGAGATTGATGGCAATGTGTACTTTGATGTAGAAAAATATAGCAAGGAATATAATTATACCATTTTAACCAACCGCAATCTGGAAGATATGCTGAACAATACCCGCGAACTGGGTGGACAGGATGAGAAACGTGGAAGGTTAGACTTTGCGCTTTGGATAAAAGCGAAACCAGAAACCCTGATGCAATGGCAATCGCCATGGGGCATGGGTTTTCCGGGCTGGCATATCGAATGTTCGGCTATGAGTGCTAAATATTTGGGCGCTGAGTTTGATATTCATGGTGGTGGAATGGATTTGGCAGCAACACACCATACCAATGAAATTGCACAATCTGAGGCTTGCAGTCATAAACAACCTGCACGTTATTGGATGCACACCAATATGCTTACCGTAAATGGTACGCGGATGTCTAAATCGGCCGGCAATGGTTTTCTTCCTTTAGAGTTATTTACAGGTGATCACGCTTTATTGAAAAAAGGCTTTAGCCCGATGACGGTTAAGTTTTTTATGTTGCAGGCACACTACCGCAGTACCTTAGATTTCTCGAATGAAGCTTTAGATGCTTCGGAAAAAGGATTCCGCCGCTTAATGGCTGCTATTGGTTTGTTAGATAAGTTAACGGTTTCTGAACAGAACGATTTCGATATCGATGCATTGAAAGAGAAATGCATCCACGCGATGAATGACGATTTTAACAGTCCGATTTTGATTGCCGAACTGTTTGAAGCGGTAAGGATTATCAATACCGTTTACGATGGTAAGGGCAAAATCTCTGCAGAAGCATTAGAAAAGTTAAAACAACTGGTTAACGATTTCGTATTCGATATATTAGGACTGAAAGATGAAGATGCCGGAGGTAACGACTTAAATGGCGTTCTGGATATGGTGATTAACTTAAGAACAGAAGCGAAAGCGAATAAAGATTATGCCACTTCCGATCGTATCCGTATTGGCTTGCAAGAGTTGGGAATCCAGCTTAAAGACGGCAAAGAGGGAACGACTTGGAGTAAAGCGTAGTTAGTCCTGAGTCTGCAGTCTAAAGTCACAAGTCGATTTTAACAATGAGAAAAATTGGTTTAGTAGGCGGCATTAGCTGGGTATCTACTATAGATTACTACCGTTTTATAAATGAGGGTGTAAATGAGCGTTTGGGTGGGTTAAATTTCGCTGAATGTTTAATTTACTCCCTTAATTTTGGCGATGTTCAGAATAAAACCTGGGAAGGATCGTTTGATCTTTTGCTCAATGCTTGCGAAAGTTTAAAACGAAGTGGAGCAGAAGCAATTGTACTCTGCGCCAATACCGCGCATCTTTTTGCCGATCAGTTACAAGAAAAAACAGCTTTGCCAATTATCCATATCGGTACCGAAACCGCTAAAGCCATAACTGCTAATGGAATTAAAAATATAGGACTCCTAGGGACCGTATTTACCATGGAAAAAGACTTTTATATAAAAAAGCTCGAAGACCATGGGTTACGTGTTTTAGTACCATCAAAGAAAGAAACCCGCGATTATATACAGTTTACCCTTAAAGAAGAATTAGGTAGGGGTGTGATATTGGAAGAAACCAGGACACAATATATCCAGATAATTAATGATCTGATTAAGGAAGGAGCTGAGGGGATAATTCTGGGGTGTACCGAAATTCCCATGCTGATCAGTCAGGATGATTTTGAGATTCCCGTTTTTGATACTACCAAAATTCATTGCCAGGCGATTGTGGACTATATGCTTTCGTAACTAACAAAGTATTGGGTTTTCATATTCTGAGGTTTAGCGATAATGAGGTAATGAATGATATCGAGAATGTAGATAGGACAATTCAGCATTATATTGTAGAATGGGAGCAAGATCATCCCCAGATCCTTTGAAATGAAAGATTTTTTGCAGGGTCATCCCCCTGCCCCCTTCAAAGGGGGAGGAATTAATCGTGAAAAAATAAACCCTTTGCATTTTGAGTTCATCAAGGAATCAGTCGTCTTTGAAAGGGAAAGAGTTAAGTGTAGGAAAATAAGTCTCATAGATTTTTAGGCTCATCAAGAAATCCGTCCCCCTTTGAAGGGGGCAGGGGGATGAAGACGATCATATTAATTTTAAGATGAATAAAAGCAGAAAATTGTTTGCTATATTCATTTTTCGACTTTTAACTGTTAACAAAAGGTTTAAGATATCATGGATAACAACCACTATAATTCTAAATTAAAAACTTTTGCTAGAGGCCATCGAAATGATAGTACAAAAGCAGAGATAAGAATGTGGTGTGAATTGTTGAGGAATAAAAAAATGCTCGGATATTCTTTCTTAAGACAGCGACCGATCGCGAATTATATTGCGGATTTTTTCTCAAAGGATTTAAAGTTGGTTATCGAGGTTGACGGCCTTAGCCATGAGTGGGAGGGACAATTTGAAAAAGACAAAGCACGAGAAGATATTTTAAAAGCATTGGGTTTTCATATTCTGAGATTTAGCGATGATGAGGTAATGAACGATATCGAGAATGTAGATAGGACAATTCAGCATTATATTGTAGAATGGGAGCAAGATCATCCCCGGATCCTTTGAAAGGAAAGATTTTTCGCAGGGTCATCCCCCTGCCCCCTTAAAAAGGGGATGAGTTAATCGTGAAAAAATAAATCCAATGCATTTTGAATTTATCAAGGAGTCCGTCCCCCTTTGAAGGGGGCAGGGGGATGAGAGAGATAATTACACTACTTCAAACTATTTTCCGTTACATTAAACAATGAATAAAAAACTTTTAATACTGCCTTTATTCGCTTTAGTTGCACTTCAGGCTTGTAGGAATAAAACAAACCAAAATGCTGATGAAAATGGAGAAAAGACAGCTGCTACTTTAATTTCTCCTGATTTTAATGCCGATAGTGCTTATGCCTATACCAAAGCTCAGGTAGATTTTGGCCCGAGGATTCCGGGTACCATGGCTCATCAAAAATGTGCCGATTATTTAGTGGCTAAACTCAAATCGTTCGGCGCTGATGTAACTGTTCAGGGCGAGAAAACACAAACTTATGATGGCAAAAGCTTTCAGCTGAAAAATATTGTTGCCGCTTTTAACCCAGGTCAAAAAAAGCGGGTTTTAATTACGGCACACTGGGATGCCCGGCCGTTTTCTGATCAGGATACCGATCCCGCCAATCATGCGAAACCTTTCGATGCGGCAAATGATGGTGCGAGCGGGGTGGCAGTGATTTTGGAAATGGCACGTCAGATTCAGCAGAAACAGCCAGATGTTGGGGTCGATTTTGTATTGTGGGATTTGGAAGATTATGGCAAGGCCAATGATGAAACACCCGATGAAACTACATGGTGTTTAGGCTCTCAATACTGGGCTAAAAAAGCAATGGCAACAGGATATAAAGCTTTGTATGGCATTAATCTTGACATGGTTGGTGGCGGTAGCGCACAGTTTACGCAGGATGAAATCTCTCGTCAAGCTGCTCCAAACGTAGTAAACAAGGTTTGGGACATTGGTAATGAAATTGGTTATGCTTCTTACTTTACGAAAATTCCGAGCGGAAAACTGGTTGATGATCATTTTTGGATGAACAAGGCAGGCATTCCTTCTATCGATATTATCCATTATAATGATAACAGTGGTTTTTATATCAATTGGCACACGCAATTGGATAACTTGGCCAATATTGATAAAAATACGTTGAAGGCCACCGGGCAAACTGTTTTAGAGACCATTTACAGAGAAAAATAAGTGGCCTTAATGTGTAATTGTTAATTACTTTTAAGGCCATACATTAAAGAAAATTTTATATTCGCCAAACAATATTATCTTAATTAATAATGAAACAATTATTTTCAACTGCAATAGCTTCGCTTTTAGCCATAGGTGCTTTTGCCCAAAAAAGCGACGGAACAACCAAATCTTTAGTAAATGCTGAGAAGGATTTTGCTAAGTCGATTGCCAAAAATGGAGATAAAGAAGCTTTTATAGACTATTCAACCACAAGTACTTTAGTGTTCAGACCAAATCCGGTTAATGCCAAAACTTTTTACGCGGGTAAGGCAAATGCTGAAAACGATGTAACCTGGACTCCAAACCTGGCGAAAGTATCGCGCAGTGGTGATTTAGGTTTTACTACAGGACCATATGAAGTTGGTACTTCAGAGAAAAAATACGGTCAATACTTATCGATCTGGAAACCAGAAAATGGCAGATGGAAATTAGCTATTGATTTAGGAACGGAAAGCAATAAACCTTTGGCCAAAGTTACGCCACAGTTTATTGAACCTAAAGATCATGTTGCACCAAAGTTCTTAAACGAAAAAGAAATCAAGGCTGGGAAAGAAATTATCTTAACCACCGAGAAAACTTTAAATACTTTGTTAAAAACGCATGGAATTGCGGCATTTGGAGGTTTTTTGACCAGCGATGCACGTTTGCTTTTCCCAGGCAACGAAGCCATTGACGGAAAAGGAAAGATTATTGCGTTCTATAACGGAATGATCAGCAAAATTAACTTGAAAACAACAGGCGTAGATAAAGCAATCGGTAGTGATTTGGCTTATACCTATGGTGTTGCTACTATCGATTACAAAGCCGATTTACGTGAAAGTTTTAACTATGTTTTCGTTTACGAAAAGGGAGCTGATGCAAGCTGGAATTTAATTGTACAGGCCTTTGTACCAGCAGAAAGATAAATAACAAATGTGAATTAAAGAGGGCTATCGATAAAAAGAAGCCCTTTTTTTATTCTATAATTTTGCCTTTACCTGCAGTTAGGTTGGCTCAATGCTTATACTTCGGTAGAACATTGATAACTTTCCTTTTCAAGTTGTTTATTAAAGTTGTCAACGCACAAATAAAACTACCCATTTTACGTTTAAAATTCATGCATAAAAAATTACTTTTACTCTCCACGCTCATTTTATTTTTCTTAAACGTTTCTGCCCAAAAGAAGAAATTCGATGTACAGGGCAAAGCCGGTGCACGTGGTATTATGCCCGAAAATACCATTGAAGGGATGTTAAAAGCGATCGATTTAGGCGTTACCACTTTAGAAATGGATGCCGTGATTTCGAAAGATAAACAAGTGGTGCTTTCGCAAGAGCCTTACTTTAACAACGAGATTTCTTTACAACCCAACGGTAAGCCGATTACACTAAAAGACCAAAAGAATTATAACATCTACAAGATGGATTATGAGGAGGTTAAAAAGTTTGATGTAGGCAGCAAAGTCCATAACCGCTTTCCCGGGCAGATGAAGTTTAAAGCTTACAAACCGCTGCTTTCTGAAACAATAGATGCGGTTGAGGCTTATGTTAAAGCACACAAGCTCGCCAAACCTGTATATAGCATCGAAACGAAAACGATTAAAAAAGGAGATAACGAATTTCATCCCGAACCTGCAGAATTTGTAGAGCTGATTATGGATGTAATTAATTCGAAAAAACTTGCCAAAAGAGTCATTATCGAATCTTTTGATATGCGTACGCTGCAATACCTGCACGAGAAATATCCAAAAGTACAAACCTCATTATTGATTGATGAAAAGGAACCCTTTGAAGATTATATCGAGAAATTAGGGTTTAAACCGACTATTTACAGCCCCTACTCGGTTTTGGTTGGTAAAGGTTTGGTAGACCGTTGCCATGAAATGGGTATTAAAATTATCCCTTGGACGGTGAATACGGTAAAGGAAGTGAATTATTTTATGAGCCTTGGGGTAGACGGCATCATTACCGATTTTCCAAACATTATGGGCCAGCTCAAATAATTAATATCAGCGGCATAAAAAAGCATCCTAATGTAATGGGTACGCTTTTTTATGCTTTAACCTATCGGTTGGTGTCTCACCGACCGAAATGAACATAGGAACAAGCTGGTTGGTGTGACACCAACCAGTAGATTTAACATAAATAGCAAGAAAATAGATGGGCATAAAAAAAGCGTTCAGATTTTAAATCCGAACGCTTTTTTTATGCTTTTATAACTGGAAAATCCTAGTGGTGTGCTTCTGGTTTTTCGTGCGCTGCTTCAGTTTTTTCATGATGAGCAGGTGCTTCTTCGTGGTTAAAGATTGGTCTGGTGAAATAAACAACCAATAATAAAACCAGAATCCATGCCGTTAATGGTAAAGCCCAAATGCCTTTTGTTTGCTGAACCGGTGCGTGTGAATCGTGAGCTGACATATCGAATATTTTTGATTTAAAGATTTATGCTTTGTAATTGTGCGGTAAAGATAGTAACAAAATTAAAATAACAAGGGCAATTCGGTGAATTGTATTATAAGATTAATCGGCCAGTTAAAAAGGATAAAAGGCAATGCCTTTTATCCTTGTAAATCGTAAATCATTGCTTTTGTGCTGTTCATTTTGCTTTTAATGCGGTTTTGGTGCTCCTGTAAAGTGCTTTGCTCATCCTGAACGGCATTAAACAGTTCTGCTTTTTTGAAATAATTTGCCGCTTCTGCGAAATTTTGCTGTTGCTCGGCATGTAGGCCCAAACATTCGTAAATGTGTGCTTCGCAAACACCAGGTACAAGTAAAGCCTTTTCTGCAACCTGTTTCACCAATTTGTGCATTTTAAGCGTAATCACAAGTTCCAGATAGGGTTTATAAACCTCTGGGAAATCGGCATCTAGCTCAATGCATCGTTTGTAATAATAACCTGCAGTTTTATAATCTTTAAAATGATGCTGATAAATGTCGCCCAACTGAAAATAAGCTCTTGCATAATCAGGGTCGAAAACAATAATTTCATTAAAATACTGAAGTGCCTTAGGTAATTCGCCCCAGTGCAGTTCTTCAATGGCCTGTAGATACTTTTCTTCTACAGTGGTATAAATGTCCATAACGGATATAATTAATTTTGATAAGCGGTTAAATGCTTAGCAAATGCGTAATAAATTGATTTTTAAATGTGGGTTTTGTTTGTTGAAACTTAAAACCGCGTTAAGGGTTGGGAAGGAAATTTAAACCAATACCCAAGCCCTTTATGCCACAAGACGGGCTAAAGCTTAATTGTTGGATATGTAGTTGACGTAGCATTTCTGTAAATTTTGATGCAAAGATATTTATTTTCAGTGAATTGCAAATTTTAAAATAAAGTTTTCTAATGGATTACGTGTGCGAGATAGATGATGCAATAACTCAGTAAACAAAATGCACTATTATAATTTAACGAATGGAACAGATTTTTTAACCGTTGCTGCGTATCGATAATTTTAGCCGCTATAAACCAAAAAAACAAGGAGACGCCAATATCGAAAAAGTCGAAATGGCCATTGGTGATATGGAATAATTGAAATAATTCGAGTACTATAACGAATAAAAGTGGAATGAAAACACAATTGAGGCGTTTTTTGAAAAGATCAAAATAAAATTCTTTTGAGGTTAAGGTGATGCAGAAAACCCATAAACCCTCAGGAAGTGAATAGATCAGGTATTCGTTTAGTGGCAAGCTTGCTGTGACAGCCTGTTTCAAGCTTTGGTAGGTTTTGAAAGAGATCAACTGAATGATAATCTGATTCACCAGGGTTTTATCAGTCCTGTAAAATACATATATGAACAAGCTGATTATCAAGGCAAAGAAAATATACCAATAGTGCTTTTTCAAGGTTTGGTGAAAATTAGAATTTTAAAATAGGAGAATGGCTTTAAAGCGATTTCTTTTTCAAGTTTAAACTGATTGATCGCTTTAATATGCGCTATGTAAAATAAAGATTTTAAATGGAACCATCCAGAACAAAAATTAAATAGCCTATCCAGGTGTTTTAGCCAATTATTTGGTGTAAAGTGGTTTAGAATTAGGAGTTTTCCACCTGGTTTTAAAACATTATGGCATTGCATCAGTAATTTTTCAGGTTGATCTGCAACAGCAATAACATGCGATAATACGACATAATCGAAACTATTTTCTGCAAATTCGAGTTGCTCGCCATTCATTTTGAATAATTCGATTTCATTTGTTGCATTTTTTTTAGCCACATTTAACATCGAAGAAGAAATTTCTATCCCGGTAATTTTGTGGTTTTTGTAAAGCGCGAAATGAGATCCGTTACCAACACCGATTTCGAGTAGGTTTCCATAGGGCAGTTGATTAATCTCATCGAAAAATTTTTTCTTTTGAGGTTTAAGAAAAACATCAACCAGTGGATATAAAAATGAAAACCGGTTATAAAAATTGGTTTGAGCGCTCAATTTTTTAGTTTTAAGAATTAAATTGAATTAAAGCATTTTTAATCTGCCGTCTATGCCTTAAAATATGAACGATGGCATGCTCTAACATTTGTTCTACATCGTATTGCTGCCCCCACCCTGTATTTATCTTTTTCGATTCGTCGAACTCTTCCATGGTGATGTCGGGATTTCTGGTGAAAAAGTCCTCGTTATATTTAATTGCTTCGCGGAGTCTTGAGATATAAGGTGTGATGTGGTCAAAGTGCAATCGTTCCGGCCTGACTGTTTGCAATCCAATAGAATTTTCGATATACACCGCATAACTGAACATCGAAGCAGTTACATGCGTTAAGATGGTTTGAATGGAAATGCAATCTGGATTTGAACTTTCTGGCTCAATGGTTTTAATCAGTTGATGTGGGCTAATTGGTTCGATTACCGCAATAAGTTCGTCAATCGCCTTTTTATATTCATCTATAAGTGCGGCTATAGCACCGGTAAGTTTATTGGCACCCATCATAAAACAAATATAATTGTTTCTGCTGGATTTATATTGGCCTGTACTTTTAGGTTGCTAGGTCTATAACAGCAATCAATAAAGGTAAATACGTGATGAAAAGTATTGTTATAAAATCTCTACGTTTCTGTCCTTTACTGATAAGACTAAAGATAAGGAATATTACAGTCGTAGATGCCATGGCAAACAACATCATAACTAGCATTCCACCATTGGCAGCACCACAACTGCTTTTTGGGCTCTCTGCAACCATGTGGAAAAAGTTAAAGCAAAAACCCCAAAGAGCAAAATAAGGTAATAATGAAATAAGTGCGATATAACGCCTTTTGATAAAATCCAATATCATGTTTGTCTGTACGTACGAGTTTACAAACCTTAATACATTGTTTTATAAAAGGTAACCTATTTTCGTTAGTTGGGATTGTAAACCACGATTAGCGGAAGCTAAAATGAGGGATTAAAGCTTTATCATCACACTACCGGAGGCCAGATCGTGGATTGCCCTTTTCTGTAGATTTGAATTGATGGTTAGGAACGAAATCCAGCCTAAAGCAAGCTTTATCGGGTACCTGATTATGGATTGTCCGATATTGAGTTTTTGGTTAATGTCCTCATGTTTCCTTACTCTGATCCTTTTAATGTAGTTACCGATGGTGCAGCCGAATGTCATGAAGAGGGGTTCGTAAATCACAAATAAAAATGCAAATAATAAGATCCGTACCCATTCTGGTACATTGTTAAAGCTGTCTAATACGTTTGAAAAACATACCATAAGAATGATGATAATTATGGTGTCTATAAATGTAGATTGTAATCTTTCTACCAGACTTGGGTATTTTTCTTCCATTTGAGTGCGTATTTATTGTAGGATATTAAAAAAATAATAATATTTTTCGTTATTGTGGATTTGCAATGCACAATGTAAGGATTAAAAACCCTTAGTTCATAAGAAGGGATTACAATCCCGGCTAGCCGAGCTGTTCTAGTTCAAATTGTAGATTCGATTTTGCTTGGTTTTCAAATTTGTGATTAAAATAATCTGTTTTAAAAATCCGTTCCATTTTTATAAAATGTTCCAGAACCTTTTTTCGTCCTGGATTATAAATGAGATCTGGATAAACTGAATATTCTTTTCTTACGTTTTGCGAATAAGTAGTATAGTTTTCTAAGCTTTGGCCTAATATAGAAAGATCTGCATCAGTAAAATAATTGGTATCTGATTCAGGATAAGCAAAATGGTTCTTAGTGGCTATTATTTGAGTTTTGCAGCTATTGATAATGTGATTGGGAACTGAAATCTGCGCCATTCTCTTCTGGGCAAGTTCAGCACTTTTCTCTTCATTATCCGATTTTAACGCATTATAAATAATATCATGATAGAACATCGTAAATAGAATACTATCCCAGCTTTCAATGTTAACTTTTACTTCATTAAGTTGTGTCAACAAGTTATCAAGATGTGAAAGTGTATGATAATGTCTTTTTTTATGAGTGTAGTTTTTCTCAATCTCAGCCCAAAATTCGGCTATTATTCGGTCACTATCCGTATAATTTGTTAAGAGATTAATGAATGTATCTTTTAGCACGAGATTTTGCGAATAGTATCGGTACACAAGATAGGGATTGGAGATGACTTTTCCAGTTGTATTGTGGATTTGTAATCCACTAATAGAAGTTAAAATTCTGGCTCATCAGGCGGGACTGCAAATCCCGACTAGCTTAATGCTACTACAATAAATCTTTAATGATTTTCTCGATTGATAAGCCTTCAGCTTCAGCACGGTAATTGCGCACAATGCGGTGACGTAAAATAGGCTCAGCAACTGCTTTAACATCTTCAATGTCTGGCGAGTATTTCCCCGTTACGGCGGCATGGCATTTTGCACCCAACACTAAAAACTGCGAGGCGCGTGGACCAGCACCCCAACTGATGTATTTATTAACTGCATCAGTAGCAAACTCGCTATTAGGACGGGTTTTGGCAGCCAGTTTTACGGCATATTCCAAAACATTATCGGTAATCGGAATATCGCGGATTAGTTTCTGGAAATATTGAATATCATCTGCATGGATAATTTTCTGCAGTTGAACGGTTTTATTGCTGGTCGTGTTTTTTACAATGTTCAATTCATCTGCAAAGGCAGGGTAGTTTAATTGAATATTGAACATGAAACGATCTAACTGAGCTTCGGGTAGTGGATAAGTTCCTTCCTGCTCAATAGGATTTTGTGTGGCCAAAACGAAAAACGGTTTTGGTAAAATATGGGTTTGTCCAGCTGCGGTAACCGATTTCTCCTGCATGGCTTCTAATAAAGCAGCCTGGGTTTTTGGCGGTGTACGGTTAATCTCATCAGCGAGGATAATATTAGAAAAAACAGGTCCTTTTATAAATTTAAAGTGCCTGTCTTCTCCTAAAATTTCGGCGCCAATAATATCACTTGGCATTAAATCGGGGGTAAACTGAATGCGGTTAAAATCGAGGTCTAAAACAGAAGCCACCGTTTGTACAAGTAAAGTTTTTGCTAATCCTGGTACGCCAACCAACAGACAATGTCCGTTACTAAATATGGCGATTAAAACAGATTTTATGATGTCATCTTGTCCAACTACTACTTTGCTTATTTCGGCTTTAATGTTGTTGAAAGATTGATGAAGTGCATCAACAGCTTCTACTTCGTTCTTATACTGCATTGGTGTTATTTTGCGGCTGTGGTTTTAGTCCAAATTTTTAATTCATCACAGGTGTTAAATTCATCGTCGATTTTAATGTAAGTGCTTTCGCGACGTTTTTCAAACCATTCGCTTAAAGTACGATTAATTTTATCACTTTGTGCGGCATCTCTGATTTTTGGAAAATCTTGAGTTAAGTTTGCTTTGTGCGGTGGGATTTTAGATTTTAAATATAAAATGCGGTAACCTTGTTTTCCATCAGCTGCTGTAAATAAATCTGGTTTAGAAATACCACCAATTTTCATGCTATCAATTACCAAAAACACCGACGGATCTAATTTATCAACCGGGATAAAAGTACTTCTTGCCTGAACATTTTCGGCATTAAGCATCATACCACCATTATATTTACTCTCTTTATTATCTGAATAAAGGTTTGCAGCAGCAGCGAAACTTAATTTTTTACCGATAATGTTGTTGTAAATGCTATCTGCATGCAATTTTAAGCGGGTTAAACTTTCTGGTGTAGTTTTAGGCATAATTAAAATATGTCTAACGTGTACCTGCTCGCCTCTACGCTCTAAAACCTGTAAAAAGTGGAAGCCATAATCTGTTTCGAACACTGGTGAAATTTCTCCGGCTTTCAGTTTAAATGCCCAGGCAGTAAATTCTTTAACCATGGTATTTCTATCGATAAAACCATAATCACCACCATCGGCAGCAGAACCTGGATCTTCAGAATAGGTTTTAGCTAAGACACCCATATCTTCGCCGCTTTTAACCCTTAAACGAAGGGCTTCAATTTTATCGCGGAATTTTTGTTTTTCTGCTCTGGTTAACTGCGGATTTAAAATCACTTCACCAACTTCTACCTCTGTATTAAATTGAGGAACACTGTCGCCCAAAGTTTTGAAGTATTTTTCAACCTCCATTGGTGTAACGTTGATGTTCTCGGTAATTTTTTGTTGCATTTTTTGTGCGATCAACTCATCTTTTACCGATGGTCTGATCTCATCTTTATACTGCAGAACAGATTTATTTAAAAATTGCTCTAAACGCTCCTGACCACCTGCACGCTGCATGCTATAACGCATACGTTTGTTCACCTCATCATCAACCGCACCATCTTCAACCATTACCGAATCGATCTCGGCCTGTTGTTTAAGCAGCTTTTGCGTTAAGGTTTGTTGTAAAATTTTACATTTAATTTCAGCATTGGGCTGGTTTCCCTGATAAAGATATTGTGTGTATTGTTGGTTTAAATCTGATAGCAGGATAATATTATTTCCTACAACAGCAGCAACTTTATCTACAGTATGCTTTTGAGCGAAACTGTTTAAAAACAGGCAAATTAAAGCGGTTGCTACTAAAAAAACTTTCTTCATTCTATTTGTTATATTTTGCAAATTTAATACTTATGGTCAAAAAAATCAGGTTGGTTATAACTTGGCAAGCTTTTTTAACTCGTTTTCGTTAATTTTGATCTGATATTTTTGTTTGAGGCTTTTTAGCCAATTTTCTTCTAAACTTAGTTGATAATCGGCAATTACCTCTCCTCTAACCTCGCTTAAGGGTTTATTATACTTTTGTTGGTTTTTACTATAAAAATCATTTATCGCTTGCTCATCTTCCTGTGCTTTGTTCCATATTTTTTGTTCCGAAACATTGAACATTAAAACTCCTTCACGGTATTCGTTCAATAAAAAATCGCGGTCTTTGTTACTTACCCCAATTTTTTTATGTGTGGTTAATGCGTCTTCATAAGTTTTGATTTCTTCCTGGTAACTGGCATTTTTGTCCAATCCCATTTCCCGGGCATCTAAAACTTTAAGCTTAAAATTTATATACAAGTTTAAGTATGCTTGTAAGGTATCGTATGCTGCACTAACGTTTCCGTTATGGCTTTTTTTGTATGCCCACATAAATTCTTTGGTACTTATTGATTTTCCGTTTACCACAGCCACGTTTTGTGCAAACGAAATGCTATAAATAAAGCTAAAAACAAATAAGCAGTAAGCTTTCCTCACACAGAGCACTCTATAAATTTTAAGGGATAAAAGTAACAATTAGCGACGCTATTATAAGATATTTAACTAATTTTAACAGAAATTATTATCCAGCAAAAATACGAATGGAAAACCAGGTTACCAACAATGCGAATGCTTTACGTTTATTTTTTACTGAAGAGGTTTTTTTGGTAAAGGATGAAAGCGTAGAAATTCTGCCTTTACGTAATCCAGAGCCAGTTTTGGCTGTCGAAAATGTTTCTGTTATTGAAGAAAAAGAACCTGTTTTAAAACCAGAAATAACGCAAATTTCTGAGATTAATCCTACAAATGCACCTAAAGTTTATACGCAAGGTCCTGAAATTCCGCATATTGTGGCCGAACCAGCACCAGAAAAAACGTTTAAATTTTTAGGCGGAAATAAAAAATCGGTTCTGATTTTGGTAAACGATAATCAGAACGATGTAAGCACCGAGCAGGGTAGGGAGCTGCTGCGGAAAATTGTGAAGGCAGTAGATTTGGGCACACCCGATTTTGCCATTTTAAATTATGCAAATTATGGCGGAACTGACTATGCAGAACTGCATAGGTTTTTTAAACCTGCCATTATGTTGTCTTTTGGAGTAGAGATTGCTGACTTGAGACTGAACCTTACCTGGCAGAATGAAATCATCGTTCACGAAACCACCAGAATTATATTTGCCCCTAACCTCCATCATCTGGATAGGGATTTAACTGCTAAGAAAACACTTTGGGCGCATCTTCAGAAAATTAAATAGCGGCCTCGCAAGCGTATCAAGTATTGAGAATCAAGTATCAAGTGCTGAGATATGGCATTTTAATTCGACTCCAAAAACCTTAAACCCTACACCTTGAACCTTTATCCTTTTTATAATGAAAAAACTTGTATTTGCGACCAATAATCAACATAAAACAGAAGAAATACGGGCTGCACTTGAAGGTAAATACGAGGTGCTGAATCTGGAAGATATTGGTTGTTTGGTTGATATTCCTGAAACTGCAGATACCTTTGAAGGAAATGCTACTTTAAAAAGCAGCTATGTAGTTGAGCATTTTAATTTAGATTGTTTTGCCGACGATAGCGGTTTAGAGGTAGATGCTTTGAATAACGAACCAGGAGTTTACTCTGCCCGATATTCTGGAAGCAGGGATAGTTTAGAAAATATTCAATTGGTTTTAGCTAAGCTTGAAGTGAACCTCAACAGAAAAGCAAGGTTTAAAACGGTAATCTCCTTAATGCAGGATGGTAAGAACCATATATTTGAAGGTTTAATTGAGGGAACCATCAGGAAAGAATTATCAGGTTCGAAGGGCTTTGGTTATGATCCTATTTTTCAGCCGAACGGCTATGATATCACTTTTGGTGAAATGGATATGACAGAGAAGAATAAAATTAGCCACAGGGCTATTGCACTAAAAAAGATGTTGGATTTTTTGAAAGGGGTTGAGCTATAAAAATCTTTTTTTCTTTTTGCCACTTTGTCGATTGTCTATAAATGTTACGATCTCTAAAGTGTTGCTTTTTGGTTTAATCCGGTATACAACTGAAATGTGCGGTATGATCATACCCATATGCGTATTCTTTGTTTTATAAGTTTTTCTTGAGATTAATGGTTCTTCAGATAGTGTTTCGAGATAACTAAAAACCCTTACTATAAATTTTTTTACTTCTACTTCTGTCCAGTTTTCTTTTAGATAATCTATATTTTTTTGGAAAGTTTCACCAGCCTTTTTAGACCAAATAATATCCATTACGCGCTAAACCTTTTTTTCGCCTCTTCGTGGCTAAAACTTTCGCCATGATCAAGTTGGTTTATGCCTTCCAGAATATCGTTTTGTTCGTTGCTATTTAATCCATCAAACCAGTCAAAATCCCTCGCAGTAATTAGTGATTTAATATCTCTGATTAAACTTTCATCATCCGAATTAATGATCTGTTGAAGTACACTTAGTTTTTCTGATTGTAAATCCATAAAATAAATTTAACCATTAATTTGATCAATAGCAAAAACTACATTTTACCAACCACCTTTTTAACTTGCACCGAATCCTTTTTCGGTAGGATGGGTTTAATGCCAAAATTGGCCGTGTCTGCTGGTTTAGTTTGTGGCAATTTCTTCTCCACATTTAAGCTGTCTTTTCCCAATGTGATTTTTGGTTTAACCGCAGGTGCCGCTGTTGCTGGTTTATTTGTAGGGGCTGTTGTTTTAGCACCAGCCACAGTTTTGCCCGCAACTGTTTTGGCCTTTGCTTTGGGTTTAGGTTTTCCAGATGAGCCAATGGCATCTTTTTTTGATTTTGGGCGTTCGGTAGGTTTCCATGAAAACCCTTTTAAAACATGATCTTTTGCAATGGTGTTTTCCGGATTCAAAGCTCCCTCTATTCCCTTGATATAAACAATTTCCTCAATGGCATTTTCATTATCCTTGAAGATGAATTTTATCCTGCTGCTTAGGGTTTGATTCATTTCTTTATACACCTTTGTACTGTCATCCTGGGTGTAATAAATACTTTCGGCATTGCCATCTACATATAGGTTCTTAAATTTTCCGTTGGTAAAGAAACCAGTCATTAACCTTCCTTTTATTTGGTTAAACCTTAGCGAATCTTTTGGTGTATTGACTAAAAATGCATTTCTAAATGCCTGTAAATTATTTAGCTTTTTATTCTTGAACTGAACAAAGATGGTATCGCCAACCTGTTGAGAACCTTCTGACCAGATAATCGGATTACTGTAGCAGCGTAGCGTAGAATCGGCACTGGTATAAAAAAGGCTGTCGGTTTTAGCCTGTATATTAGTTTTAAAAATCTTAACACCGTGGTAAGCCTTAATGATACGGGTTTGAACGGTATCAGCCGGGTTAAATTTGGCCGTATCAGTCTTTAATGCACCAGCTTTTAAGTTTCCCAGCGCTTTTGTTAAACTATCTTTAGCGCCAGCTTTTGTAATCTTTTTTTGCAGGCTATCAATTTTCGTTTTTGAAAGATCCTTTACAATTGGAGAAGCCTTATCGGTGATCTTTTTTTGTAAGCTATCGATTTTTGTTTTCGGTACATCTTTTACTATCGAATTGGCTTTATCAGCCAGCTTTTTCAGGCTATCGGTTTTAAGTTTAGGCAGGTTTTTGATAATGGAATCAGCCTTGTTCTTTAAAAGATTGTTTTTCTGCAAACTATCAAGGTTAAGCTTGGGCAGATCTTTGCCAAGCGAATCTACTTTCGATTTTAGGCTATCGATACTTTTGTCTTTCAGATTAAGCGGATCTTCTATTATCGCCTCACCCTTATTCTTTTTCTTCCTATCAGCCCTACTTATTTTTGCAGTATTGCGTTTATTTCGGTCGTCTTTTAGTGTGCTTTGTGTTTCAGGTTTCTCCTTGGGTTCTGTGGTTCCCTTTTTCTCACCGGTATCTTCATCATCTTCTCCAACCTGATTGTCGGCTTTAATCGAAATTTTAGGGATCAGCTTTAATGTTTTTTGCAGCACCATCTGCGTTTCTAAAGTATCGGCACCCATCCATAAACTATCTGGCCTTTTTTTATTCTTCACCATTATAGAATCTTCCGTGCCAATGCCAAGATATGCATTTCGTGTAACCAATGTCCTTTGATCCAGTTTATAATAATAGCCCAAATCACCGAACATTTTCATCTTATCTTTCGTATCGGAAAAAATAATGTTTTTTACTGCTTTACCAATGCCTTTCTTCCCGAAATAATACAAACTATCACCTTTTAACGATCTCGTACCCTGGGTATAAAGGTTTTTCTTTCCAAAAAAAGCATCCTCAGTCATCGTATTATACTGACCATTTTCGGTGTAAAGATTATCGTCTTTTCCTTTGATATTTGTAGGGCCATAAAAGTAGGTCCATTTATCCTGAGTATTATAGCTCATCGTATCCGATTTTATGACCGATTGAGGCGTAACTACTACCACATCATATTTAAAGTAGGCTACGTTCCTTTGACTAAAATAATAGCCATTTTTACTCGTTACTGTCACCTCTTGATTTACAATTTTTCCTCCACTGGTATAAGTGCCTATCTTGCTGAGGGTATTGTAATCTAAAATATTGGTGGTTAAGGTGGATGTTGGGTCTTTCATCACCACATTTCCGGTTAAATGCGCATGTTTTTTATTTCCATCATACTCCAATTGATCTGAATAAATATCAGTGGTAAGCTGGTTGATATGTACATTTTTAAAAGCTTCGAAATAGTTCCGCTCGCTATAAAATACAGCACTATCGCAAGTTAAAGTTGCGTTATCTTGTTGAAAAACAGGGTTTCGTAGATAGTTTACCTTATTCTTAAGATCGCCTGTTATTTTTGTGAACGATACGATTTTAATCTTCGAAGCGGGTCGCTGACCGAATAAAAGTACTGGACTGATTAAAAGAAATAAAAAGACAAATAGTTTTTGCACACTACAAAGTTAGTTTTTTGTTCCGAACGTTCGGAATACCAGTTAAAATTAAATATTTTTGATGGATGTTACCCGTAAAACAATTTCAGGATTTTATTGAACAGCACCAGCTGTTTGTTCGGGCTAACAAAATCCTTTTGGCCGTAAGTGGGGGAAAAGACTCAGTATTAATGTTGCATTTGTTTAAAACAATAGGCGTTGATATTGGTGTGGCACATTGTAATTTTAATTTACGGGCTGATGAGGCACAACGTGATGAAAGTTTTGTTGCGCTACTGGCCAAAAGTTTAGGATTACCTTTTTATATAACGCATTTTGATACCAAAAAATATGCAGCCGAAAATAAAATTTCTACCCAGATGGCAGCACGCGATCTCCGCTATAACTGGTTTGAAGAAATTAGGCGTAAAGAAGGTTACGATTATGTAGCCCTGGCCCAACATCAAAACGATGCGATAGAAACCGTAATCATTAACCTTACCCGTGGCACAGGCATAAGCGGATTGCATGGTATTTTACCTAAACGTGATTTACTGATCAGACCCTTGCTCTTTTTAAACCGACAGCAGATTGATGAAATTGTAAGGACTAATAACATCGATTTTGTAGAAGATAGCTCAAACGCAAGTACAAATTATACACGGAATAAAATCAGATTACAGGTAGTACCGCATCTGCGGGAGATTAACCCTAATCTCGAAAAAACATTTGCCGAAAATAGCTCACGCTTTGCTGAATTGGAGACTTTTTTAAATAGCCAGGTTCAGAAACTTGCAAATAAAATCCTAAATAAAAGGAATGATGGCATTTATATTCCTTTGGAGGAGGTTTCGAAATTGAACCCGCAAAAGCTCTTGCTTTACGAGTTACTTAAGCCATTTAATTTTGGTGAAAATGTAGTGCAGGAAATTTTAGACAGTTTAAGGGCTTTAAGCGGTACACATTTTTTTAGCGCCACGCATCAGGCCATTATCAATAGAAATGATCTGGTTATTGTTGAAAAAAACACATCGGTTACTGCTAATCAGTTTATCCACCCAACAACTGAAAACATTGTTTTTGCTAATGATGAAATTTCGTTGAGGTTTACAGATGAAGTGAAATTCGAAATTAACTCGAATAAAGCGTTTGTAAATGCTGATAAATTAATTTTTCCTTTAGTGTTAAGGAATTGGCAAAATGGAGATAAATTTATTCCATTGGGTATGCGTAATCCCAAAAAAGTAAGCGATTATTTTATCGACGAGAAAGTTCCCCTACATTTGAAAAGCGTTACGCCGATTTTGGTTAACGGCAATGGTGAAATTGTTTGGATTGCTGGTATGCGGCAGGATAACCGATATAAATTAACTACAGCAACAAAAAAAGTTGCTATATTCGAACTCAAAATTAAATAAGTGGAAAGCAAATACGCCTATATCGAAAAACAGTACATCGGCCGTGATTATGTTCGTATTTTCATTAGGCTTATTATGGCTGCGTTCTGTTTTGCAGCCTACGTTTATGAGCGCGATCGTGACAATACACAAGATTTGTTCCTTGTTGTAGGCTTCGGGATCATCGGTGTTTCTATGCTTTTACTTTTCCTTATCCAGTACAAAATTGTGGTAGATAATGGCAGTATGATTTTGGATGGTCTTTGGACAACCAAACGTGTTAAGATAGACCTGAACAGTATTGTTGATGTTCGTAAGGCAACTTATAGCCGTTATTTTTTCAATAATCCGGTTTACAACCTGCACACAAAAGGTACGATCCGTTTTTATTCATCAGGTAAAGATGCGGTTGTTTTAACCGATCGCGATGGCTTGGAATATTTTATTGGTACCCAAAGGCCTAACGAACTTTTCCTTGTAATAAAAGAAGAAATGCGAAATCTCAAATCATAATTTGAGTGCAATAATTTTCCTCCAGTCTTTTATAAAATCTCTACTCAATATCTCGTCTTTTTTATTGCAATAAGCCGACACGCATTATACATTAAAATCGGGTACATTTGCGATAACAACAATACATGTACAATGAAGATAGGAATTGTTTGCTACCCCACTTTTGGCGGTAGTGGAGTAGTTGCAACAGAACTTGGTAAAGCACTTGCTAACGAGGGACATCAGGTTCACTTTATTACTTATAGTCAGCCTGCCAGGCTCGATTTCTTTTCTGCCAACCTGTTTTATCATGAGGTTTCGGTAAGGGATTATCCACTTTTTGATTATGCTCCTTACGAATCTGCTCTGGCCAGCAAACTGGTAGATGTTGTCCGTTTTGAACAATTGGATGTATTACACGTTCATTATGCCATTCCACATGCTTCTGCTGCTTTTATGGCGAAACAGATTTTGGCAAGTTATGGTATTCATATTCCGGTGGTAACTACTTTGCACGGTACCGATATTACTTTGGTGGGCAAAGACCCAACTTATAAACCTGTGGTTACCTTTTCTATTAATCAAAGCGATGGTGTAACTACAGTATCAGAAGATTTAAAAGAAGATACTTATAACCATTTCGAGATTACAAAAGAAATTAAGGTAATCCCAAATTTTATAGATTTTTCGCGCTTCAGTTTACAGGCAAAAGGTCACTTCAAAAAAGCAATCGCACCAAATAATGAAAGGATTTTAATCCACACCAGTAATTTCAGGAAAGTAAAACGTACGGCTGATGTGATTAGGATTTTCGAAAAAGTACAGGCGGTTATTCCGTCGAAACTATTAATGGTAGGCGATGGGCCTGAGCGTGCTTACGATGAGCAGCTTTGCAGATCGTTGAATATTTGCGAGAATGTAAGGTTTTTAGGTAAGCAAGATGCGGTTGAAGAAATCTTATCGGTTTCAGATCTTTTCTTAATGCCGTCAGAATCTGAAAGCTTCGGTTTAGCTGCATTAGAGGCAATGGCTTGTAAAGTGCCGGCAATTACTACAAATGCGGGTGGTTTGCCTGAGCTGAACGTTGACGGATTTTGTGGCTACATGAGCAATGTTGGAGATGTAGATGCAATGGCGGCCCATGCCATTGAAATATTAAAGGATGATGAAACGCTGAATCGTTTCAAAGAAAATGCTTTTGCAAGGGCACAAGATTTTGACCTTAAAAAGATCCTTCCTGTTTATGTTAACTATTATAAGGAAGTAATCGAAAACTCATTACAGCCTAAATATTAACAAATTAAGTCTCACGTTATATTTAACCACGGATAAAAGGATGCACACAGATGATAAATCCGTGTGCATCTGTTGTTAAAAAACTTAAGTAAGAGACGGGAGAACTCGTTAGTTGATGATTCATATCAGCAATATTTAATAAAAGTAAACTTTCTCAAAATCAAATGATTATAAATCGTATCTTTGCGGCTTGAAACGGTTTTGCAGATAAAGATCCCTAAATCATTTCGACAAAATTAAAAAAGAGGTTATCCCAAATGAAGAAAATAGTTGATTACAGAAAGCTTTTGAGCGTAGATAAAAATGCTGAGTTAAAAGAGCTTAAATCTGTGTACCGCACATTGATGAAAGATTGTCACCCCGATAAATTTCAGCAGGAAGAAGAGAAATTAGATGCAGAAGCTAGAAGTAAAGAAATTATCGAAGCTTACCATTTCTTGGTAAGTATTGCGCCAGAAACACGCGAACAGAATATCGAAACGTACACGCAAACGACAACATTATCGAATATTCAGGATTTCGAATACAAACAACAGGTTTTAAATATCCAGTTTTTTGATGGAAGTGCTTACGAATACTTCGATGTACCAAAAGCAATCTACGTGAAATTGGTTAACGCCGATTCTCCTGGCCGTTTTGCCCGCAGACATATCTTTAATGAATTCCCATATCGCAATGTAGCCAGAGTTGCAGAACCTGCATAATAAGCGACCATATAATATTAAATGGCCCCAATGAAAGTCGGGGCCATTTTTTTTATTCCGTTAATAGCGGATAATATTAGTTTTCTATCGATTGGTGCTATAAAGATGCTGAGCTAACTTACCATTGACAGGTTTAGGTAGAACGGTCGTCATCTCGACTGGAGTGCAATCCCGAACTTTCGGGAGAGAGATCTTTGAACCCAGTTAATTTAAAAGATTTTGCTTCGCAGAGCCTTCGGGTTCTCCTCCGAAGGGATTCCTTTGGAACACTGCGGTCAAAATGACGATTTATCTTAATCTGTCATCCCAGGTCCTTTGCTTTTTTCTAAAACTGAACGCTCAGGATGACGTGCGATCAAAATCAAGATGTTCTGACCATTGCAATTCTTTGGGCAAAGTCTGATTGCTGAATTCAAGATGAATTACCCTTCTTTTTTGATTGTTTGTTGTTCTGCTCGAACTGTGCAGGAGCAGTGGTTTCATAATCATCACACCACCTCTTTTTACGTTGCAACTTATTTCTTTTTCGATGTTCCAGTTTACGGTTTCGGGGCGGTAAATGCCTTTGCTATGCGAATTGGCAATTACTTTTAATGCACCGTTCTCCTCTTTTGTATCGTCGAGATGAATGCGGATGGTGAAATTGTTTTCGAGGATATTAAGTGGCGGTTGAACGGCAAACTGATTATGTTTATTAGTGTAAGGCCCAAAACCAGCTATTTCTACTTTCTGGTTAACTGAAATCGTTAAATCCTGATGATAGGAAACAAACCAATTTGAAGTTTCGGGTTTGTCGAAATAGATCGATTTGACAAGAAAATAGTCTTGACCAAAAACCTCTTTTACGATGTGTTTGAGTTTGTGATTGAAAATAAGATGGATTGTTTCTGGAACTTCTTTTAAAAATTGACGTATCGCAAAAAGATCGTCCGATTTTCTAAAGGTTTCTTTTGTAGAATCTGTCCTGTTAATCGCTGCAAGGATATCTTCAACTTCCTGGTCTGTAAATACATCATCTACAACCGAAAAACCTAATTCCTGAGTTTCTTTTTCCTTAACCACCAAATCCATCACCTCAATTATTCAACATGGGTTTAAAGCGGTTATCCTTATTTCTTAAGTCCAAACCACCTTCGTAAACGGATTTTAAATTAACCAAATAAAAACTCCAACCGTTATGACAACCTAAGCGAATATTTCTTTTCGCATTTTCATCTAAAGGAATATTCTTTTGCGTCAACTCTACAACTACATACTCAAACTCTTCTCTGAGTTTAATGTCGACCAAACATTCGCCTGCAAAAGTAAATTGAAGTTCATTTTTGCCATTGGCTTCAGTTATGCTTCCTTTTTCAATATCATCATACAGATACCAGATCCATTTGTATTTATCGCCTTTCAATGCGTTTTGCGTTTTGTTGAGCAATACGTTGTTTTCGTCAGAAAATTCCGCCTCACTTAAAAACCATTTCTCAATTTCGCTGGCTTTTGTCCAGGCATTGTACATATCCTCAAGTTTAGCTTTAACAGCAATCTTGATGGTGAATCTGGTCCAATCGAAGTTTTCCATTGGCTTAATTTTAGGTGATTAATTAAAAACTAAACAAACTGGCGCGCCAACATCAATGCGTTTACCGCTATCGGTTAATTTGCCAGTGGTTTTATTTCGGTTAAAAATAACGATGTTATTGGTGTATTGATGGCCTATCAATAGAAATTTTCCAGTCGGATCAATCGTAAAGTTTCTTGGCCCTTTGCCGAGTGTACTGACTGTTTCGATAAATTTCAATTTTCCGGTCGGTAGAATGGAAAAGGCAGAAATGCTATTGGCATCTCCACGGTTGGTTTCGTAAAGAAATTTTCCGTCAGCCGAAACATGGATGTCGGCACCATCAATTTTTCCGGTAAAATCTTTTGGCGTAGTACCAATTTCCTGAATTTTGGTTAAACTTCCATTCGAATAGGCGAAAACCGTTATGCTGCCATTAAATTCGTGCGCTAAATAGGCAAATTTCCCATTTGGACTAAAAGTGATGTGCCTGGGACCAGTGCCTGCATTGGTTTTAATTACCGACTTAACGGTTAATATTTTTTCTTTTGAGGAAGGGTTGTAGTTGTAGATATAAGTTTGATCTTCACCCAGATCGTTAACAATTAAATATTTGTGATCTGGCGTAAATTTAACCATATGCACATGTGCACTTTCTTGTCTGCCTTTAGGATCGATGCTTTTTCCGGTATGTTTAATCACTTGCAAAGCTGCTGTTAAGGCGCCATCAGTCTTGCGTGCGAATACCGCTAAACTGCCTCCGCTATAATTCGCAACAATAACATTTTTGGCATCAACGGTAATAAAACAAGGATCGGCGCCGTGGCTGTCTACCTTATTTAAAAAAGTTAAAGCACCTGTTGTTGCGTTGTATTTAAAAGCACTAACTGTGCTGGTGGCTCCGGTTTCATTAACTACATAAACAAATTTCTGATCTGGAGAAACAGCCAGATAACTCGGGTTCGCCGTGTTTTTTGTGATGCTTTTTACCGTTGTAGCTGCGGTTGAAGTATTAAAGTTGTAAGTATAGATTCCTTCGCTTTTTCCAGGTGCGGTATAGGTGCCAACAATGAGGTTGTAATTGGTTTTTTGCGCAAATGTTAGCGTTGATAGTATAGAAAGTATAAATACTGAACTAATTTTTTTCATGAAAAACGATATTGATTTTAACAAATATGGGGAATTAAAATGTAATTAGCCACGGAGGCACGGAAGAGCACGGAAATTAATTTCTATTTGATAAACCGTTTTCGTCGTTCTTAATTTATTTCAGAATCTTAAAAATATAAATTGGCAACAAGGTGCAGTATGCTTAAGCTATACTCAAATTTGTCAGTCTCAGCGTAGTCGAAGACGTTACGAGATAGATATGAAAAGATTATCCTTGGGCTATGCCAATCAATGACGGATTCCAGAGAAAGGTCGTCTTTCCCGCGCAGGCGGGAATCTTAATGCAACCTACAGCCTCTTCCAAAGCATTACGATTATCTTCGATGAGTACTCCGTGGTTCCCAATCGAGTTGGGAATGACGATACCTGGCACCCATCATATCCACTCCAATATTTTTCTGAAAAAATTGATTGCTCAGGATAACATCTTTTTTAGTAAAGCAACAAAAAAGGCAACCATTGGTTGCCTTTTTACATATTATTTTATCAGATGTTTAATCTGGATCAATTCATGATCTTCAAGATAGCGCCATCTGCCACGTGGTAAATCTTTCTTAGTCAGATTACCATATACTACACGGTCTAATTTTTCTACATTGTAACCCAGGTGTTCGAAAATACGACGAACAATTCTGTTTTTACCGCTATGGATCTGGATGCCGATTTCTTTTTTGGTTCCACCCGCAACGTAAGAAATGTTATCCGGTTTAATCAATCCGTCTTCCAGTTCTAAACCAAAAGCAATTTTGTTTAAATCGCCTTGTGATAAAGCTTTATCCAACTCAATATTGTAAATTTTGGTGATACCGTTTTTTGGATGCGATAATTTATCTGCTAAATCACCATCGTTTGTCATCAGCAATAAACCTGTTGTGTTACGGTCTAAACGCCCAACGGGATAAATACGCTCGCGGCTCGCCTTGTCAACCAATTGCATTACGGTACGGCGTTCTTGTGGATCGTCGGTAGTGGTGATGTAATCTTTTGGTTTGTTTAATAAAACGTAAACTTTTTTCTCGCGTTTCAATAGCTCGCCGTTATAACGTACTAAATCTTTCGCTGGATCTACTTTATGTCCTAATTCGGTAATGGCTTCTCCGTTTACGGTGATAATGCCGGCAGCAATTAGCTCATCAGCTTTACGGCGGGAGCAGATACCTGCATTTGAAATATATCTGTTAAGGCGAATTAAGCCTTTCTCTTCATTTGTTTTGCGGCCTTGGGCAATTACAGTGCGCTCTGGGCGGTTAAATTCTGTATCTCTTGGCTGAGCATCCTCGCGTTTTCTAAACGGACGGGTGTCGCCTTCCCTCGGTTCTCTAGGTTTTACATCTCTTGAACTTCCAGCACTTGGCTTGAAATCATCAGATTTGCCTCTTGATTTGTAATCTTTATAGCCACCTTCTCTTGGTTTGAAATCTCTTGATCCACCATCTTTCGACTTGAAATCACGGTCTCCAGTTCTTGGCTTGTAATCTCTTGATCCGCCTTCTTTCGATTTAAAGTCGCGGTCGCCAGTTCTCGGTTTAAAATCTCTCGAATCTCCATCCTTAGATTTGAAATCGCGTTCTCCTGTTCTTGGCTTATAATCTCTTGCACCACCTTCTCTTGGTTTAAAATCTCTGTCTCCTGTTCTCGGTTTGTAGTCTCTTGATCCTCCCTCTCTCGATTTGAAATCACGATCTCCAGTTCTTGGCTTGTAATCTCTGGATCCTCCTTCTCTTGGTTTGAAACTGCGGTCTTCTGATTTTGAGTTGTTATCTTTTGATTTAAACTCGCGGTCTCCAAATTTGAATCCTGTTGATTCTCCATCTTTCGATTTAAAATTACGGTCTCCTGTTCTTGGCCTGAAGTCTTTTTTGTCTCCGAAAGATTTTGATTTGAAATCTTTACCCTCTGAGCTTCTAGGTTTGAAGCCGTCTTTAGAATCGGATGATTTTTTGAATTTGCTGTCTTTATCGTCTGATCTTCTTCTGTCAGACCCGGCCGAACTACTTCTGCCTTCTGTTTTCCGACTGCCTGGTTTGGACTTGTCATCCCGACTGTTCCTGTTGTTTTTATTTATCATGATACGCTTTTAACCACATTAAAAATGCGGGTTGCAAATTTATGAAAAATTGATGAACATAACAATTTTAAGAGTGGAAAAATTAGATAAAAAAATAGCCTCTAAAATAGAAAAAATTGGCTGAAAATCAAAATTTAAAATCCACGTTTAAAGCGCTTTAGGGGCTGTTTTTTGGGGTTAATTTTGTAACTATTTGATAATGTGCTTATTATTTTTTACCTTTGCCAACGTTTTTATATAAGTTCACCAAAAAAAGGAGGAAAATGTTAAAGAAACACATCGTACCATTTGCGGTAGTGGCAACACTATTTATCTTGGCAAAAGTGTTCGCTTACCAAATGCCCTTAGCACAAAAAAGTCTTTTAAAAGAAGAAAAATTAAACACTACAATACCCAAATCTGATAGCCTTAAAGTTGAAAACGCGGAAAAGCCGCTATCTTTAATGGCACAGTTAAATTTTGCCGAAGAAACCTTGCCGTTAGGCGATAAAAAGGTAGAACGCAAAATGAAAAAAATCCTTGCAGCACACACTTACGGGAACACACAAACCAATAAATTGCATGCAAAAGCAGCAAAATGGTTTCCAGTAATTGAGCCTATCCTAGCTGCGTACGGAATTCCTAACGATTTTAAGTATTTGGCCCTGGTCGAATCTGGAATGGCGGAAGGAGTTTCTCCAAAAGGTGCAGCCGGAATCTGGCAGTTTATGCCTGGCACAGCCCGTACCTATGGATTAAGAGTAAACGGAAATGTTGATGAACGCTATAATCTGCGTAAATCGACCATTGCTGCCTGCAAATACATTAAAGAAATGTATAAAGGTTTAGAAAGCTGGACATTGGTAGCTGCGGCTTACAATGTTGGCGACGGACGCCTGCGCAAGCAGATCAATAATCAAAATCAAGATAATTACTACAAAATGAAGCTGAACCGCGAAACGGGAGGCTATGTTTATAAAGTGATTTCTATGAAACAGATTATGGAGCACCCGAAACGTTACGGTTACGAAAAACCGAGAGTATTATTGGCCTACAACGCCGAATAATATAATAATTAAGATAAAGACAAGCATTTGGTAAGGCGTCCCGGTTTTAAATCGGGACGCTTTTTTTTTGAAGGTAATTGCGCAGATTGTTAGATTACAAGGATTTATCTGCAAAAGACTCAGGTTTTTTTCTGCGTGGTGATAACTAATAAACAAATGGCAAATGAACCAATGAACTTTTAGCCACGAAGGCACAGATTAACACGGAATTATTTTCTGCGTTATGCTAAACTACTGAACTAATGGCAATGAACCAATGAACATTCAGGCACGGAAGCACAGATTAACACGGAAAAATTTTACCATATAAGAAATAGAAGGTCATTTAAGTGCGTGTGTTTTTTAATATTATCGAACACAAACTTGGCTGACCGGTGTTTCTCCTAAACCCTAAACCCTAAACCCTAAACCCTAAACCCTAAACCTATGTTATACTAACTAATGACTAATGAACGATTGAACTAATAAATCAATTCCTTTTCTTTGTATATGTTCAAACTGCGCATCAATAAAATCATAAATCAACCTGGCGATAACATTACTTTTCAATTTGAGGAAGTAGATCAACGATACCCAAAGTATTTAGCCGGTCAGTTTATTTCGTTGGTTTTTCAGGGGAAACATAAGGAGATAAGAAGGTCGTATTCTTTTAATAGCTCACCAGATGTGGATGAGCCTTTGGCGATTACGGTAAAAAGGGTAGAAAATGGAGAGATTTCAAGATTTTTACACCATAAAACTTCGGTAAATGATATTCTCCTGGCGCAAGAGCCTCAAGGGATGTTCTGTTACTTGCCAGAAGAAAACCTGGAACGCGATCTTTTTCTTTTCGCTGCAGGAGTAGGAATAACTCCATTGTTCTCGATTTTGAAAACGGCCTTAGTGCGTGAGAAAAAATCGTTGGTTACCTTGGTATACAGTAACCGATCAATGGAGGATGCATTATTTTATGATGAGCTGAACGAATGGCAAAAGAAATATCCGGAACGATTAAAAATTGTTTGGGTTTTTAGCAATAGCAAAAACCTAATGACGGCCCGCCTGAACAAATTCTATATCGAAAAGCTACTCAAAGAACATTTGCATTTTGATCGGAATGATGCGCTGTTTTACAGCTGCGGGCCTATAATTTATATGGATTTATGCCGGATCACCTTGCTGGGCATGGGTTTCGATATCAAACAGATTAAAAGAGAAACCTTTGTATTGCCAGAGGATGAGGTGGATGAGGATGATGGTTCGGCAGAAAAGCTTGTCGATAAAAATACTTACTCGGTAATTTTAAATTTTAGAGGGGAAACTTATACCCTCGAAGTGCCCTGGCCAAAAAGAATTTTAGATGTTGCGCTGGAAAATAAAATCAAACTCCCATATAGTTGCCGTGGCGGAGTATGTAGTACCTGTGTAGCCAATTGCACCAAAGGTGGCGTAAGGATGGATTACAATGAGGTGCTTACTGATGATGAATTGGAAAGAGGCAGGGTTTTGGTTTGTACCGGACACCCGACAGAGAATGGAACAACGATAGAGTGGTAGTTTAGTTCATTAGCCATTAGTCATTGGTTTATTGGTGCGCGTAGTTGAGTCGTCATCTCGAGCGGAGAGCAACGGAGTCGAGAGATCTTTTAAATTTGCTTAATCAAAAGGTGTAAGTTTTTTGTAGCAAAATTTCCATAAGTGTATATGGGTTTTGTTTAAATCTTTGCCAATTCTGGTTTAGCTTTTATAAATTTTATCGAAAAATAAATCATGTTCAATAGTAGACCCATCAATAAAGTCATTCCCCATGTTCTAGGATGGCTTAAGGGATTTAAAAATCTACCTAAAATGTCGCTAGCTAGTCCGAGGGGGTTACTGATGATATCCCAACTATTCCATCGCAAATAACGACCCAGGTAGATACCAAAACTCGCCAAGAATAGAAATGAGATAATTAAGCTATTCACCAGCTTTTTATTTAAATAAGTTATAAGGTGCTTTTCAATATCCATTAAGCTGATTAATCCATAAACCAATCCTGTCCATGCGAATGATAGAATGAGCACGAGGTCGAACCATATTGGTGCCGAGCCATTCAGTCGTAAATGGAACAAATCTGTAAGGATGTATGGTGAGTTGGGGAAAAATAATATCCAGGTAATGGTCAGTAATATTACTGGCAGTTTTCTGTTTAAATTATAAACCAGCATTAAAGTGCTTATTGTAAATGGAATAAGAGCCAGAAACAAATTCCAATTCAAAAAGAGGAATACTTTTGTGTCTGTAATTAAAGATCTTGTTACCGATATTGCGACGCAGAAGGATGTCATTGCAATTAAAAGAATGGTAATCTTTAGTCTTCCAAGGTTTTTGAGTTTTTGTACCATGAGATGAGTGGCTATTTTTTCTAAAAATACAAAACCATTGTATCATTTACAGCGTTTGTGGAGTATGGCGAAAACTTTTTTTAACCTTTTAATCGGTCTCTTCTGTTTGCCTCTGGTTTCCTACGAAATAGAAGTCGACATTATGACAATTAATCCTTAATCAAGATTGTATTAGACTTTCATTTTGATAAAATTTTTAGCATTTTTGCGGATTGAAATTTTGTCTTTTTAAAGGCTCAATTTTGCCTCCAACTTTTAATAAAATATGAGCAATAAATCTATCGACCTCGGCGAGCAAAAAGATGTAGAAGTATATGGTGCGAGGGTACATAATTTAAAGAATATAGATGTCAGTTTTCCACGTAACCAACTTGTTGTAATAACAGGGCTAAGTGGGAGCGGTAAATCTTCATTGGCTTTTGATACCATTTACGCGGAAGGACAGCGGCGCTATATGGAAACATTTAGTGCCTATAGCCGCCAGTTTATGGGGGGGATGGAACGCCCTGATGTAGATAAGGTTTCGGGATTGAGCCCGGTTATTGCCATTGAACAAAAAACCACCAGCAAAAACCCTCGTTCTACTGTAGGTACCATTACAGAGATTTACGATTTTATGCGTTTGCTTTATGCTCGTGTTGCTGATGCCTATTCGTACAATACTGGCGAGAAGATGGAGCGCATGAGTGAAGACCAGATCCTACAGAATATCTTCAATAAATTTGATGGTGTTGCAGTAAATATTCTAGCACCTGTTGTTAAAGGTAGAAAGGGGCATTACCGCGAGCTTTTCGAGCAGATCCGTAAACAAGGCTATGTAAAGGTTCGTGTGGATGGAGAAATAAAGGATATTTCTGCTAAAATGCAGGTAGACCGTTACAAAATTCACGATATCGAAGTGGTGATCGACCGGTTGATCATTGATGTGAAGGATAAAAAACGCCTGCTAGATTCGTTGCAGGTTGCCATGAAAATGGGTAAAGGCGTGATCAAAATCAGTGATAAAGATAATAACGTTGCGCATTTCAGTAAGTTTTTGATGTGCCCAACCACTGGTATTTCTTACGACGAACCTCAACCGAACAGTTTTTCGTTCAACTCGCCCTACGGTGCCTGCGAACGTTGCGATGGTTTAGGTTATATCTTCGTGGTGGATAAAGAATCGGTGATTCCGAACCCAAAGCTGAGTATTTTAAACGGTGGTTTGGCTCCATTGGGCGAATACCGTGATATCTGGATGTTCCAGGTGTTAAAAGCATTAGCCAAAAAATATAGTTTTTCACTTTCAACCCCGATCGAAAAGTTAAGCGATGAAGTAATAAACATTATCTTAAACGGTACGCACGATCTGATCAAGGTTGAGGTAGAATACAATAAATGGAACGTTCAAAATTATAATATCACTTTTGATGGTATTATTAAAATGCTCGAAGAGCAGAATGAAAAGAGAAGTGAGTCTGCATCAGATGATATGGACGAATTCAGGAAACTGAAAACCTGTCCGGAGTGTCATGGTGCCCGTTTGAAAAAAGAAAGTCTACACTTTAAAGTTGATGGCAAAAATATTTTCGAACTGTCGTCAATGGATATTTTCAACCTGAACACCTGGTTCGAAAAAGTAGATGAGCGCCTTAGCGATCGTCAGAATATTATTGCAAAGGAAATTTTAAAAGAGATTAAAGCCAGGATCGGTTTCTTAACAGATGTTGGTTTAACCTATTTAACGCTAGATAGAACAGCCCGCACACTTTCTGGTGGTGAGGCGCAACGGATCCGATTGGCTACGCAGATCGGTTCGCAGTTGATGAATGTAATGTACATCCTCGATGAGCCAAGTATCGGTTTGCACCAGCGCGATAACGAACGTTTGATCAATGCGCTTAAAAATCTCCGTGATCTTGGAAATACCGTTTTGGTGGTAGAACACGATAAGGATATGATTCTGGAGGCCGATTGGGTGATTGATGTTGGTCCTGGAGCGGGTATCCACGGCGGAACGGTAGTTGCAGAAGGAACTGCCGAACAGATCCTGAAGTCGAATACCTTAACTGCCGATTATCTAAATGGCAAAAAGAAAATTGAAACGCCAAAAGTACGCAGAAAAGGCAATGGGCATAAATTGTCTATCATAAAAGCTACCGGGCATAATTTAAAAGAAGTTTCAGTAGATTTTCCTTTGGGTAAATTTATTGCCGTAACCGGAGTTTCGGGTAGTGGTAAATCGAGTTTGATTACCGAAACTTTATATCCGATTTTAAATCACCATTTCTTTAGGGCGAAAAAACAACCTTTGCCTTACGAGAAAATTAACGGATTGAAAGAAATTGATAAGGTAATTGAAATTGATCAGGCACCTATCGGTAGAACACCTCGTTCTAATCCATCTACTTATACCGGAGTGTTTTCTGATATCAGAAATCTGTTTGTACAGTTGCCTGAAGCAAAAATCCGTGGGTACAAACCCGGCCGTTTCTCTTTTAATGTAAAAGGTGGCCGTTGCGAAACCTGTCAGGGAGCTGGTTTAAAGGTGATTGAAATGAATTTCTTGCCTGATGTACAGGTGCCTTGTGAAGAATGTGGTGGAAAAAGATATAATAGAGAAACCTTAGAAGTTCGTTTTCGGGGAAAATCGATCAGCGATGTGCTGGATATGAGTATCGAAGATGCCTGTAATTTCTTCGAAAATATCCCGATCATTTATAGGAAGATTAAAACCTTGAAAGATGTTGGCTTAGGTTATATTACTTTAGGTCAATCTTCGGTTACTTTATCAGGTGGCGAGGCGCAGCGGGTTAAATTAGCTACAGAGCTTTCTAAAAAAGATACCGGAAAAACTTTCTATATTTTAGATGAGCCTACCACCGGACTTCACTTCGAAGATATTAATGTGCTTTTAGGTGTATTGCAAGAGCTGGTTGATAAAGGAAATACGATTTTAGTAATTGAACATAATTTAGATGTGGTTAAAGTTGCCGATTGGGTGATCGATTTAGGTGAAGAAGGCGGTGCTGGTGGCGGAAGGATTTTATTCGAAGGTACGCCAGAAGGTTTGATCCAGAACCCGATCAGTTTAACCGGAAAGTTTTTGAAAAAGGAAATGGCTTTAGAGGCAGCGGTCGATAGTCCGAAATCCGAAGTCAAAGCGTCTAAGAAGAAGAAATAGTTTGAGGTTCGTCCATTGTTCGTCACCTGAACTGGTTTCAGGGGCTTTATGTGTGAATAGGCTGAGAATATATAATAAATCGTTGTCATCCTGAGCCTGTCGAAGGACTTGCTTAAAATTTGTTGTAAAGTGTTTCAACAGCCTCAACATGACAGATTTGAGAAGAAATTGACTTTGAATGATGCATTCATGAAATAACCTAGCCTATCATCCATTACCCATTTTACATTATAAACATGCTTTTTACCGATACCCATACCCATTTATATTACGAGCAGGATGCTGAGAAACAAGCGCAGTTAATGGAACGTTGTTTCGAGAATAGCGTTAACCGTTTGTTTTTGCCTAATGTTGATGTAAAATCAATTGCCATGATAGATGATCTGGTGGCGAAATATCCGGCAAATTGTTTTGCAATGGCAGGTTTACATCCTTGTGATGTGAAGGAAGATTATCTTGCTCAATTGGACGAAATTTACAATAGCATTTCCGGTCGGAAAATTTATGCCATTGGTGAGATCGGGATCGATCTGTATTGGGATAAAACTACCTTGGCCATTCAGCAGGATGCTTTTCGTAAACAGATTGGCTGGGCAAAAGATTTGGGTTTGCCGATTGTGATCCATTGTCGCGAAGCTTTTGATGAGGTTTTTGAGCTATTGGAAAGTGAAAGGGACGAAAAACTTCGCGGAATATTCCATTGTTTTACGGGCAATTTAGCACAGGCTAAACAGGCCATCGACTTAAATTTTTATTTAGGCATTGGTGGAGTAGTCACCTATAAAAAAGCTGGATTGGATCTGGTATTATCAGAGATTCCTTTGGCTAATGTAGTTTTAGAAACAGATTCGCCTTATCTGGCACCAGTTCCTTTCCGCGGAAAGCCTAATGAAAGCAGTTATTTGATTTATGTTGCCCAAAAACTGGCCGATATTTATGGTACTCCTATTGATGAAATTGCGGATGTAACCACAGAGAATTCGAAGAAAATTTTTGGGGTTTAGGATTGAGCCGGAAGTCCTCAGTCTGAAGTCATTAGTCAGGTTTAAGTCGGTCGTCATTTCGACTGAAGTGCAACGTAATGGAGAAATCTGTTTCGCAGGATTCAATAATTGATTTTGAAACTACTTCATAATAATTAAGTTGTTAATTTGGTAATTATTTACTGTTTAAATTATTTAATTGGTAATTAAAATGCTATTATAGCTCTTTTTGTTGCTAATTTAAAAATATCGTCCGATCATTTGTAAATTTTTAGTTTCTTTGCGGTGAGCAACCTTCACCCAACCAAATGACCAAAATACTTATAATTTATACCGGCGGTACCATCGGTATGGTTAACGATCCTATAAATGGGATGTTAATTCCATTTGATTTTCAGCAGATAAAAGAAAACGTTCCTGAATTAAGCCGTTTAGATTATGATTTAGATGTGCATTCCTTCAACCCAGTATTGGATTCATCAAACATGGATCCTGAAATATGGAAAACATTAGCCGAACTGGTTTATCATAAATACGATCAGTACGATGGTTTTGTCATCCTACATGGATCTGATACTATGGCCTTCACCGCATCGGCATTGAGTTTTATGCTCGAAAACCTGAATAAGCCTGTTGTTTTAACTGGTTCGCAACTGCCGATTGGCGAAATCAGGACTGACGCCAAAGAGAATTTAATTACCGCTCTAGAGATTGCAGCGACCAAAGAAGATGGAAAAGCACTTTTTCCAGAGGTTTGTATATATTTTGATTCCCAGTTATTTAGGGGCAACCGCTCTATAAAATATAACAGCGAAAAGTTCGAGGCTTTTCGTTCGCCAAACTACCCGATACTTGCCGAAGCGGGGGTTCACCTGCAGTTTTACAGAAACTATATCCTAAAAGCTACCGAAGGAGAATTAAAATTACATACCAATTTTAATTCAAACATCGGGGTGTTGAAATTATATCCTGGCATAACACCACAGGCCGTTCAGGCAATAACAGATTCTAAGGTAGATGCCATTATTTTAGAAACTTTTGGTTCGGGCAATACCACAACTGCTCAATGGTTTTTAGATAGTTTGCGTCAGGCTATTTTGAATGGAAAGATAATCATCGATATCTCTCAGTGTAAAAAAGGCTCTGTACAATTGGGACGTTACGAAACCAGTAGAGAATTGTTGAAAATGGGTATTTTAAGTGGCTACGATTTAACTTTCGAGGCTACAGTTACAAAGCTAATGTTTGTAATGGGCTTAGGCTTGTCAATAGAAGAAAGTCGTAAATTAATGGAAGAATCGCTAAGGGGTGAATTGACTAAAGATTAGTATTAGACGGGATTTGTAATCCCGTCTACAGAACTAAGGATTTTTAATCCTGAAGTGTAGGGTTATTTTCATCGTTTTGGAAATGATGGGTTCTGTTATAATGGCAGGCTTAGTCCTGCTACCGCTGCAAGTCCTTCCCGATGAATCGGGATACCTCGCTCCGGGCTTACGCTTTATCAGGTTTAGCAACATGGGTCGTTGCATAAATTCTAAAATTGAAATAGATCCGCGTTAGGGATTGTAAGGGTTCAGTACCGATTAAGCATCTGTTTTTATTTAATTACGGTATGCTTGCTTGTTTCACAGGTCTTCATCGGTACCGAAGCGAAGCGCAGCCCTGAAAAAGCCCGACCCTTTCCCGTATTTCTCGGGATTGGGTAACGCCCAAATCAGTTTACAACTGGCAATTTACAGTTTTCGGTTCCAGGCTTCTACTAGACCTTTCAGGTTTCACAAACCTGCAAGGTCTATACCGAAATAAGTAAAACTTCTGCAATTATGACCATCATCATTTCGGTTATAAGTATTTAGCGCTATTTTTGCTAGTAAAGAGGTATAAGGTATAGGTTTAAGGCATAAGGTTATGTCTTGATACTTGATACAAAACACTCGATACTTATTAAACATGAAAATAGAACAAATATATACAGGTTGCCTGGCAGAAGCCGCTTATTACATCGAAAGTAATGGTGAGGCTGCAATTATTGATCCGCTAAGAGAGGTTGGAACGTACTTAAAGAAAGCCGAAAAAGCAGGGGCCACCATTAAATATATTTTTGAAACGCATTTTCATGCCGATTTTGTTTCCGGACATGTAGATCTGGCAGAGAAATCTGGTGCCAAAATTATCTATGGCCCAACCGCTAAAACCGAGTTTAAATCGCACATTGCTAAAGATGGTGAGCAGTTTAAAATTGGAAACGTAACCATTACCGCTTTACATACTCCCGGACATACTTTAGAATCGACTACTTATCTGCTAAGAGATGAAAATGGGAAAAATTACTGCATTTTTAGTGGCGATACCTTATTTATTGGCGATGTTGGTCGACCTGATTTAGCGCAAAAGGGCCATTTAACCATGGAAGATTTAGCCGGAATGCTTTACGATTCGTTAAATGAGAAAATAAAACCTTTAGCTGATGACGTAATTGTTTACCCGGCACATGGCGCAGGTTCTGCCTGTGGTAAAAGCATGAGTAAGGAAACTTTCGATACTTTAGGGCACCAAAAAGAAGTAAATTACGCTTTAAAAGCCGAAACGAAAGAGCAGTTTATTGCTGAAGTAACAGATGGCATTTTACCACCACCACAATATTTTGCTAAAAATGCTGCCATTAATAAAGGCGGGGTGGAAAGTATTGATGAGGTTTACGAGAAAGGATTAAACGCTTTAACTCCGCAAGCTTTTGAAGATACTGCAAACCAAACAGGGGCGATTATGCTCGATACCCGCGATCCGCAGATTTTTGCAAAAGGTTTTATTCCAAATTCGATCAATATTGGCCTTAACGGACAGTTTGCACCTTGGGTAGGTGCTTTAATTACCGATTTACAGCAACCCATTTTACTGATTACCGATCAGGGTAAAGAAGAAGAAACCATTACCCGCTTAACCCGCGTAGGATACGATAGTACCATAGGTTATTTAGATGGTGGTTTCGAAAGATGGACAGATGCTGGCAAGGAAATCGATACGATTGAATCAATCTCTGCCGAGGCATTTGAAACAGCTAGTCTTAACGGAGAAATTACAGCACTTGATGTGCGTAAACCGGGCGAATATGAATCAGAACATCTGGAATTTACACTGAGCCGTCCGCTAGATTTTATTAACGAATGGACTGGCGAGATTAATCCAAAATCCACCTATTATATTCACTGTGCGGGTGGCTACCGATCGATGATTGCTGCTTCCATCTTAAAATCGCGTGGAGTAGAAAATGTGATTGATGTTGCAGGCGGTTATGGCGCAATTAAAAATACCGGTTTAAAAAGAACCGATTTCGCCTGCCCAAGCAAAGCGATGAAAGTTTAATAAATAGAAGAGATCGCCATTTCGAGCGGAACACAGTGCAGTCTAGAACCCGAAGGCTCAGCGAAGCTAAATCTATGCTAACAGATCTCTCTCCCGATTTAACGTCGGGACGGTGCTGCAGTCGAGATGACGACCACTCTTTAAGCGAAATAAAAACTGGATGTTTGAAAATCAAAATCATTACGACGTATTAATTATCGGTGCTGGCCCGATAGGGATGGCTTGTGCAATTGAAGCCCAAAAAGCAAATCTAAGCTATGTAATTGTAGAAAAAGGTGCTTTGGTAAACAGTTTGTTTAACTATCCTGTGTTTATGACCTTCTTTTCTACTTCTCAAAAGTTAGAAATCGGAGGGGTTCCTTTCGTAACCATCAGTCCGAAACCTAACCGAAATGAAGCGGTTGAATATTACCGCCGTGTAGCCGAAAAATTTGATTTAAATATCCATCTTTTTGAAAGCGTAAAACAAGTTGTTAAAAAGGATCAAAATGTTTTCGAAATCAATACCTCCAAAACCGATTATACGGCAAATAATGTAATTGTAGCAACAGGTTTTTATGATGTGCCATTGTTGATGAATGTTCCAGGAGAGGATTTACCAAAAGTAACGCATTATTATAAAGACCCGCATTTATATGCATTTCAAAATGTGGTAGTGGTTGGCGCCAATAACTCTGGCGTAGATGCTGCTTTAGAAACGTATCGGAAAGGTGCAAACGTAACCATGGTTGTTCGTAGTAACGATCTTGGTCCTCATGTTAAATATTGGGTACGTCCGGATATCCAGAACAGGATTAAAGAGGGAGAAGTTAAAGCACTTTTTAACTCCGAGTTGATTGAAATAAGAGAAGGTGAAGTAGATATTAAAACACCCGAAGGAATAAAAACAATACCGAACGATTTTGTAATTGCGATGACGGGTTACCAACCGGATTTCGGAATGCTGAGGAAATTCGGCATCGAACTGCCCGAAACACTTTGCCCGGTTTATAACGAAGAAACGATGGAAACCAATGTGAAAGGTTTGTATTTGGCAGGTGTAGTCTGTGGCGGATTGGATACCCACAAACTTTTTATCGAAAACTCAAGGGTGCACGCCGAAATGATCGTGAAGAATATTCTGAGTTAAATTTCTTACGAAGTTTAGCCAGGGGATCAGCGATGGAATAACTTCGTAAGTCTTACACCCAAGTTAAAACTTCCGAAATCTTCTGCGCGCAGGCTTTTAGACCTCTGAAGTTAGTTGGTTATTTTTTGATCTTCCCCATCTGTAACTTACAGATAGCATCATAGAAACTATTATAATTTGAAGTATAAGTACAGCTTTAGATACGATCGTTAAAATAATGAAATTTTGTTCGTATTGATTGATTTCTGATTGTGCAGACAATGGCGGGTAAATTGTCCAGCTGTTAATATTGTGATATGGATTAAAGAAAGGCAAAAGTTTTATTGCTATGGACGCCAGCAGGATTAAAATAAAGCCTAAAAAGAAAATAAATGAGCGCTGAATTTTTCTGCGAAATGAGTGTTTAAACTCTTTAAAGTAGTAAACGGAAAAAGAAATAATAATAAAAAAGGATATCAATAAATGCTGTTTTTTAATCACGAAGTAGGTGTCGTGAAGATTGATGTCAATGGAATTGCTAAAAAGGGTTTTTCCAAATATGCAGAAGCCGATAATTATGGCAATTGCAATGCAAGCTAAGAGCCATAAAACTTCCTCTAATAATGGTTTGTTTTTCATAAAGAGCGAGATTTAGATTTGTTTAATAAATATACATATTAGCCGTCATGCTGAACTTGCTTCAGCATCTTTCCTGCAAAATAGGCCCTGAAATAAATTCAGGGTGACGATCCTCTTGATAAAACTAAATCAATGAACCGGTACTTTCAAAGTACTTCCCACAAAACTCTCAATGGCCCCATTTACACTTGGCAAATCTTTCGAGGTAATATACGATCCCATTACATGATTCCCTGCGTTGGGGATAGCTACTTTTCTTTTTAAATTATTCGGCGTACCCAATTCATCGAACATTTTCAGCATAGCATCTACACGGACTACAGGATCTTGTTCGAGTTCATTTTTGTAATAATAGAGCATTAAAACAGGTTGTTTTACCTTTTGAAAAGTAGACTTTACCATACTGCTTTCGATGAATTCTTCCAGTTCTACCAGAGATTCGAGGCGGTAATTGGTATACCAGTATTTTTTATATTCGTCAGTGCGATCGTCTACTTTACGTTCATCGCCACCCACTACTTTTCGGGCAATCTGTAAACCCCATGGATTATTCAAAAGCCATGCATTTTTATCGTTAATGGCCACATTTGGTGACAATAAAATCAAGCTGTTAATCTCAGGATAGGTTGCTGCTAGTTTTAAAGCAACAGTTCCACCGGTAGAAGTACCTACTAAAATTACTTTTTTGCCTAATTTTTTACCGATGGCATAAGCCTGTTTACTGGTTTCCCAAAGGCGGTCGGCGGTGAAATACTGCATAGGTGCAAGTGTATCAATGCCATGGTCGGCCAAACGCGCTAGATATAAATTGGCATTTAGTTCTTTTGCTAAATTTAGGTAAACAGGGTTACCTTCTGTTTTTGATGCTGAAAAACCATGCAGGTAAACAATGGCATACTCGGTTTGCTTGTGGAGGGGATCGGCCCAGATGATTTCGGCTTCGTTGCCCGGTTTTATTTTGTGCATGGATTCTATGCTGGCCACATAACGCTCTAAATCTTCCAGATCGGGAACCTGTGTGAGTTCTTTGTTATAAACCGGCTTTTTGGGTTTTGGCCCCAATAAGTAGCCTGCAACAATTATTGCCGAAAGGCCGATAAGTACTTTGTAGCGTTTTTTCATATGAGGCACCAAATATTAGTTTAAATGTAAAATTTGAAATTAAATAAAGCTAATCTTTTTGATGAATTAGTTATGATACTGAGAGGCTATTGCTTGCAATAACCCATAATGTTAAACCTGATGGCGCCAAATAGCCCACAGCCCGAAGCATGAGGACAAGGACTATGGGCAATAGCAGGAGCAAAAGATGTTAAAGATTATTGTTATTGCTTTTCAAATCCTTAATAATACGATTGCACATTACCTTTTTATGGGAAATTAGCTTAAGTTTGCAATCAAAATTTTTCGACTTAATGCCGGGAATCGAACAGATAAAAACACCTATTGCTGCTGATATTAAAGCGTTTGAAAAAACCTTTAAAGAATCTATGCATAGCGACGCACCGTTGCTGGATAGGATTACCCATTATATTGTAAAGCAAAAAGGCAAACAAATGCGGCCGATGTTCGTATTTTTTGCGGCTAAACTATGCGGTGGAATTACAGAATCAACCCATCGTGGAGCTGCCTTGGTAGAGCTTTTACATACCGCTACTTTGGTGCATGATGACGTAGTAGATAATGCTTATGAGCGCCGTGGTTTTTTCTCTATCAATGCTTTATGGAAAAACAAGATTGCCGTTCTGGTCGGCGATTACCTGTTGGCCAAAGGATTATTACTTTCGGTAAACAATAACGAACACCGTTTGTTACAGATTGTATCGGAAGCGGTGAAACAGATGAGTGAGGGTGAATTATTGCAGGTAGAAAAGGTGCGGAGGATGGATATTTCGGAAGATTTATATTTTGATGTGATCCGACAAAAAACCGCTTCTTTAATTGCTTCTTGTTGCGCTGCGGGGGCTGCTTCGGCAGGTGCTGATGATGATACGATCGAAAAAATGCGTCTGTTTGGCGAAAAAGTAGGAATTGCCTTTCAGATTAAAGACGATACCTTCGATTTCGGGACTGATGATGTAGGCAAACCTTTGGGTATTGATATTAAAGAGAAGAAAGTAACACTGCCTTTAATTTATGCACTGAATAAAGCCGAAAAAACCGAACGTAAAAAAATAATTAACCTGGTGAAAAACCACCAGGACGATCCGGTTAAAATTCAGCAGATTATAGATTTCGTAAATGCACACGAAGGTGTGTATTACGCGAACCAGAAAATGCTGGAGTACCAGAAGGAAGCATTTGATATTTTGCACAGTTTTGAGGCAGGCGAAGCACGAACTGGTTTAGAACAACTTGTACTGTACACCACTGAACGTAAAAAATAATGGGTAACGAATTACTTTTTAGCTTAGGTTTTCTTCTTTTTATTGCGTTGATTCTTGCTTTAGATCTTGGTCTTTTTAGCAGAAAAGAACATGTTGTGAGCTTAAAACAGGCTGGGGTAATGAGTTTGATCATGGTGGCTTTGGCTATCGGCTTTTACTTTATCCTGTTAACAGAAGGGCACCAGCTCCATGGAATAAAGGATTTTGCACACCTGCAAGAAATTGTAACACGACACCAGCATCACATTAAACTAATTCCCAATGATTTTGAAGGCAGTTTAGCAGTATATAAACAAAACCTTGGCTTAGAATTTTTAACCGGTTATGTAATTGAGTATGCACTTTCTGTCGATAATATCTTTGTGATCGTACTCGTTTTTTCTGCCTTTGCCGTTGAAGAGAAATATTATCACCGTGTATTGTTCTGGGGTATTTTGGGTGCCATTATCATGCGTTTCATCTTCATTTTTGTTGGTGCGGCATTAATTGCAAAATTTGCATGGATACTCTATTTGTTTGGCGCTTTCCTTGTTTTTACTGGGGTAAAAATGTTCTTTAGTAAAGATGAAGATGATAAGATTGATCCGGAAAATCATCCGGTAGTTAAATGGGCTTCGAAAATATTTTCTATCCATCCAAAGTACGAGGGGAAAAAGTTCTTCGTAAAAATTAACCATAAAACGCTGGTAACACCTTTATTTTTGGTGCTGCTGATTGTTGAGTTTACCGATCTTTTATTCGCTGTCGATTCTATCCCAGCTATTTTTGCGGTAACAAAAGATCCTTATATTGTATTTTTCTCAAATATTTTTGCCATCATGGGTTTACGTTCCATGTTCTTCCTGTTGGTGAATATCATCCATAAATTTCACTATTTAAAAACCGGATTAGCCGTATTACTGGCATTTATCGGGATTAAAATGCTGGGGCATACTTATCTGGAGAAATGGGGTTTCACTACCGAGCATTCTTTGATCGTGATTCTGAGTATCTTAGTGATGAGTATTGTGGCTTCTTTGGTTTTTCCGAAGAAAAAAGCGCATGTAAAACCTTAGTTTATCATCTAAAACATTTTTGCTAAAATTATTTTAACCACCTAAGTCACCTGAGTACATTTAAGCTTTTTGTGGTGTAAAGTGCTAAGTGGCATAACTGCACTTTGCTGTGCGGCCTAGCAGATTTTCGTAGGAAAAAGCACAAAAATCTTTGCAGTTTTACCCATACTTCCACAGACCAAGGCAGTGTTTAAGCGAGTGTGGTGGCAATGAGGTTAGGAAAGAGCCTACAGACTGCCACAATTGAGATTTTTGTAGTTTTTTACAAGAAAGGATGCAAGCCTTGATCTTTTGTTTCTTTTCTATCAAGAGAAAAGAAAGAGCCCATCGGCGGCGGTGAGCCGAGGCAAGGTTGTGCATGGGGAAAAGATTGCTAATTCTTTTCTTGTGGTAAAGAAAACTAAAGCAAAATATACGTTACAGCTAGCAATCTCTGACTAAAATTTGTACTTTCAGCAACTAAACTATTATTCCTAATGAAATATCTTTTCGCTGCAGCGCTTCTTTGTACCACTTTATTTGTAAATGCCCAGGATAAATTTGGTGATGTTTTTGCCAAAATCAATGCTGACGTACAGCAAAATTCAAAAGCTTATCAAACACTTAAATATGAAACCGAAACTATCGGTCATCGTTTAACGGGTTCTACAAACGGCGCAAAAGCAGAGCAATATGCCTTCGATTTATTAAAATCTTACGGCTGTGAAGTGAAGTTTCAACCTTTTGAAGTAGAAAGCTGGGCAAGAAAAACAATCAGTGTAGAAATAGGTGCTGATAAAAACAGTTTGACCAAAATGAAGGCTGTTACTTTAGCACATTCGCCGGTTAGTGCAGACGTTACTGGTGAGATAGTAGATGCAGGTAATGGATTGGAGGCAGATTATCAAGCCAGTCCTGAGAAGTTTAAAGGTAAAATTGCATTGATTTATTTGGGTGTATTACCAGGCTCTCCGGCTGGGACAAAGTCATTACACCGCTCAGAAAAGACGGCCATTGCCACAAAATACGGCGCAATTGGGGTAATTATTATTAATACGGTAAAAGGTGGCGTGCTTTTAACCGGAACGGCTTCGGTAACGGGTAAATTGATCCCTATTCCCGCTATTTGTATTGGATTAGAAGACGGTACAGCTTTAAAGGAAAAAATTAAATCACAGCCACAGATTGCACATATCGCCATGACGAATTTCTCTGGTTTAATCAAAGCGAGAAACGTAGTTGCTACTTTTAAAGGAACCGAGTTGCCTAAGGATAAAGTTGTAGTGGGTGGGCATTTAGATAGCTGGGACTTAGCAACCGGTGCAATCGACAATGGAATTGGTTCTTTTGCTATTATAGATATGGCACGTACCTTTAAAAAACTGAATTTAAAAACCAAACGTACCGTAGAATTTGTACTGTTTATGGGCGAGGAGCAAGGTTTATTGGGGTCTAAAGCATACGTCGATCAGGCTAAGAAAGACAAAACATTAAGCCAAGTTAAGTTTATGCTGAATTACGACATGACCAACGATCCGAAAGGTTTTTCTACTTCAAGAGCAGAAATGAAAAGTTTGTTTACGGCCTGGGGAGCTGATATTGTAAAAATTGATACTGGTTTCAAAAATCTGTTTAATGCTGGCGCTGGTTTGCATAGCGATCATCAACCGTTTATGTTAGAGGGGATTCCTACCGGCGGTGGTTTTGGTGGTAAATTGCCAAACAATTCTGGTCCATTTTATCACTCAGATGGCGATAGTTTTAAACTGGTTGATGAGCAGGAGCTTAAAAATACGGTGCGTTACAGCGCGATGTTAACTTACGCTTTAGCCAATACACCGAAAATTCCTGTTGGTGTTCAGGGCGAAGAGGAGCTAAGGGCTTTCTTAGAATCGCAGAACCTAAAGGAGCCTTTGAGTATTGCCGGTGAGTGGAGGTGGAAATAATTTCATAGATTTTCTTGCCTCTTTCCTTACGGGGTGATTACACTGATGTTGCCTACGGGTTGATTACACCGATTTTAGGATTGCACAGATATGATTAATTCCCGTAAGATAATTCGTCATTTCGACCGTAGTGTTCCAAAGGAACTCCTTCGGAGGAGAAATCTTTGCGAGACATCAGAATAGCTTTACAACTAAAACCACTTAAATGTTACACACCTGTCTTTTAGCGGGCGTAAGCAATGGATTGAAGGTTAATTCGACGTTCATGTGTTGTGATTTTTATTCCTGTAAGTGTTAAATCTGGGCTTTGTTTTTGACTGTGTGGTTGTTAATCATATATTTGTTTTAGCCCCAAACAAAAAATCTGAGTAAAAATGAACAGAAAACGGAACAAAACAACCGTAATTTTTGTAAATAATAATCAAAGTTCAAGCAAGCCCATCCAAGTTCCAACAGGATACATTGTACACTGGAAAAAGTATATTTTAGGCGTTTTAGGAGTATTCTTAGTACTTATATCCAGCATATTTTACCTGATCCGCAGTAATTCGAGTGTAGAATTAGCCAAGAGTAAACTTGAACTGGCGCTTTTAAAAAGTAAAGACAAACAATCCGTTATCGATACTTCTTCCCTAAAAAAGCATTACCAATCAATAGATAAAAAGCTGCTTACCATCAATAAATACCTCAAAGCAAGAGGGTTAAAGCCAATTTTAACGGGCAATGCAGGCGGAGAGCAAAGTGATGATATTCTATCGGCTGAAGAAATCGGTGAGTTTTACGACAACTACCTGAGTAAAATTGCCTATAATGTAGCCTACACGCCTATGGGTTATCCACATTTAGGTACAATCACATCTGGGTATGGGCATCGCGAAAATCCTTTTGGTGGTGAAAATGTGGAGACACATAAAGGACTCGATATCAGGGCCAATTATGGCGACATTGTTAAATGTACAGCGAACGGTAAGGTGATTTTTGCAGGAAGACGCGGTGGTTATGGCAATTGTATCGTAATTAAACACGGTAATGGTTTTGAAACCTACTATGGTCACCTTTCTAAAATTTTGGTAAGGGTAGATGAGGATGTTATTGCGGGCAACAACATTGGCAAAGCTGGCTCAACCGGGCGGTCAACCGGGCCACATTTACATTATGAAGTGCATAAAAATGGTAAAGTTATAAATCCAAGATCCTTTTTAACCTTATAAGAAACATGTTCAAGAAAAACAACCAGATTAAAGACTTAAATCAACAAGAAATTTCTACGCTAATTGGCCTCGGCTTTACCATTACCGGCGAACTAAAAGGAAAAGCAGTTATAAGGATCGACGGAACTGTAATCGGAAATGTAAATGTTGAAGGCGGCATTGTTTTAGGTGAAAAAGGGATGATTAAAGGCGACATACAAACCGCTTCGGCCATTATTTATGGAACGGTTAACGGAAATGTGAAAGCCCAAAACCTGGAAATAAAAAAAACAGGCAGGGTTAATGGCGACATTAAAACGGAAGCCCTCGAAATTGAACTCGGTGCACAATACAATGGAAAACTCGAAATGCACCAATCAGGCAAAACAGAAGATAAGGCAGCTGTGAAAGCGTAGGCCTCATCTATTGGTTGGTGTCTCACCAACCAACATAATCTAACTCAGCCTTAACCACTAATGTAGCTTTCCAATTGCGAAATAGTCTGTTTTTGATCTGCAATGATAAACTTTACCACATCACCGATTGAAACCATTCCTTTTACTTCGTCGTTTTCTACAACGGGTAAATGGCGGATGTGTTTATCGGTCATCAGCTCCATGCAATAATCGATACTGTCGCTTAAATTAATAGTGATCGGACTGCCCGTCATTGCTTCTTTAATCAAAGTGTCTTTTGATGATTTACCCTGAAGGATGATTTTTCGGGCATAATCGCGCTCCGTGAAAATGCCATGTAGCCGATCGTTTTCCATGACCAATACCGCGCTGATGTTCTTTTCTGTCATTACTTTTAAAGCATCCAAAACAGAAATATTTTCTGATACCGAGATAATCCGTACCTGTTTGGTATCTAACAAGTGTTTTACGCTTTTCATAAAACTTAATTTGGTTATAACAATTTAAGAAATAATTAGCTGAATATCAAAGTTTTGTTTTAGGTTGTTAACTGCTTTACAAACAGCACACAGTTTTATGTTTCCTAAACCTGACAGGAACGGCAGCTCCCAATTGAAAATTGGGACTATAGTGAATGGCAGGACCAGAGCAGAACAAAGAACGCCAGGACTTGCTTTTCAAAAAATAGGCAAAATATGAGGTGTTGGAGCTTGTGCTGAGAAAATAGAAATACTATTTTACAATCTGTAAACCTGCTTGTACTTTTAATTATTTGGGTTTGACAAAGCTATGCCGTAACTTTGCATTTCATTTAAAACAAATAATTATGTCATCAGTAGAGACTTCTTATATCCCTTACAAAGTTAAGGACATTTCACTGGCAGAATGGGGCCGTAAAGAAATCGAATTAGCCGAAGCAGAAATGCCAGGTTTAATGAGTTTACGTAAAGAATTCGGTCCAACACAACCGTTAAAAGGTGCGCGTATTGCAGGTTGTCTGCACATGACCATCCAAACGGCTGTATTAATCGAAACATTAACTGCACTGGGTGCTGAAGTTACCTGGTCATCTTGCAATATTTTTTCTACTCAGGATCATGCTGCTGCTGCAATTGCTGCTGCTGGTATTCAGGTTTATGCCTGGAAAGGTTTAAATGAAGAAGAATTCGATTGGTGTATTGAGCAAACTTTACACTTCGGTCCGGAGCAACAACCATTAAACATGATTTTGGATGATGGTGGCGATTTAACCAATATGGTTTTTGATAAATATCCTGAGCTGATTGCAGCTATTAAAGGTTTATCAGAAGAAACTACAACTGGTGTTCACCGTTTGTACGAAAGAATGAAAAACGGAACATTGCACTTACCTGCAATTAACGTTAACGATTCGGTTACCAAATCTAAATTCGATAACAAATACGGATGTCGTGAGTCATTGGTTGATGCGATCCGTCGTGCTACCGATGTAATGATGGCTGGTAAAGTTGCTGTTGTTTGTGGTTATGGCGATGTAGGTAAAGGTTCTGCAGAATCGTTAAGCTCGCAAGGCGTACGTGTTATTGTAACTGAAATTGATCCGATCTGTGCTTTACAGGCTGCAATGGAAGGTTACGAAGTTAAAAAATTAGCTACTGCAATTAAAGAAGCTGATATCGTGGTAACCACTACTGGTAACTGTGATATCGTTCGCGAGCAACACTTCAGAGCATTAAAAGATAAAGCGATTGTTTGTAACATCGGTCACTTCGACAACGAAATCGACATGGCTTGGTTAAACGGCGCTTATGGCCATACCAAAGTGGAGATTAAACCTCAGGTTGATAAATATACCATTGATGGAAAAGATGTAATCATTCTGGCCGAAGGTCGTTTGGTTAACTTAGGTTGCGCAACTGGTCACCCAAGTTTTGTAATGAGTAATTCATTCACCAACCAAACTTTAGCTCAATTGGAGCTTTGGACCAACACTGCTGCTTACGAAAACAAAGTTTATACTTTGCCTAAGCATTTAGACGAAAAAGTTGCCCGTTTACACTTAGAAAAAATCGGTGTAGAATTAGATGTTTTGGATCAACACCAGGCTGATTATATCGGTGTACCGGTAGAAGGTCCTTTCAAAGCAGATACATACAGGTACTAGTCCTTAGTCTTCAGTCGAGAGTCTGGAGTCGATATGGTATAAGAGGGATGTGCAAATTGCATATCCCTTTTTTTATTCCCCTCGCCTAGGGGGTGTCTGCAAGGTGGGGTGTTTCTAATGTTTAGACGAGCCTCCTATTTTTTTGAAAACGTTGGTTCCTGTTCTCTTCGGAGGTTTCAGTCCTGCTGTACACTTCAATCTTTTTGTTGTTCTTCGACTACGCTCAGAATGACAACAAAAAGTATTTCCGTTTCCATCAGGTTTATTTTACAAAGAATTGTGGTTCTTTTGCCCTTGAAAACTTACATTTGAAAAAAGAAGAAATGATGAAAAAGTTAATATTTGCGTTAATTCTTGGTGTATTTACTATTTCGGTAAATGCCCAAACCGCGCCTCAAAAAGCTGCATCAGTAAAAGTAATCACCAAACAAACGGTAGATATTGCCTGTGGCGAATGCCAGTTTAAAATGAAAGGTAAAGACTGCGAGTTAGCAGTAAAAATAGATGGTAAATCTTATTTTGTTGATGGAAAAGGGATTGACGATTTTGGCGATGCCCATGGCGAACATGGTTTTTGCAATGCCGTGAGCAAAGCAGAAGTTACAGGCGAAATTGTAAATAACCGTTTTAAGGCGAAAGAAATAAAGTTGTTGCCGGTTAAGAAATAGTTTTTACCGCAAAGAAGGCAAAGTTTTTAGCAAAGAGGCGCTAAGGATGATTTAAAACTATTTGAACCTAGCTTTGTGTTCTTTGTTCCTTTTTTCTGTGCGCTTTGCGGTTAAAAAATGCATTAGATGTTTTAAGGCGAAAGAAATAAAGTTGTTGCCAGTTAAGAAGTAGTTTGCCGCAAAGAACGCAAAGCTTTTTAAAACTATCTGAACCCAGCTTTGCTTGCTCCGCGCCTTCCCTCTGCGTCCTTTGCGGTTAAAAAGCAGGCTATTCAAATTCCTTTTCCAAACCCGCTCTTAAGTCAAAAAGCAGCCATTGTTTGCTTTTCACATCAGCCTGTCTTGTTTTTAATAACTGGATGAAAGCTTTCACACCGATTTCTTCATTCCCGTTGCCGTGAATCAATACAATACTGCCCGCATTTGGCTGTTGTCCTTTTGCCAGCCAGGCATCACTTCCAACTGGGATTAATCCGTAGGCTTCGATCTTTTCTACAATGGTTTTATCCGATACCAAACCGGGGAAACGGAAAAATACAGATGGTATTAAACCATTTTTGAGCATCAGTTTTTCATTCTCCAACACCTCCACATCTAAATTGGTTCCGGGGGCCAATAGAAAGTTTTCGGTTAATGGCAGTTTATTTACTTCGTGGTTGTAGGTATGGTTTACCCAGGTGATATTCAGTTCCTTTTTCTCTACCAGACTTTTAAGCCAGTTCAAATCATCCTGATGTTTCATCATCCATTTACCAGAAATGGAAATCGCGAGTGGGGCAGGCTGCTCGATCTTTTTAAATTCATCGAAAACAGATTGAAAAATAATCCTGTCTAAAGCCTTGTGCGATGGACAAAGATCGATGGTTAAAGTAATGCCCTTTTCGTTCGGAATGGCATGATCAATACCTGCATTTTGAAGCTGTAGATCTTTAGCTGCGGCGGCTTCTATTGATTTAATGTAGGCCGTGTTTTTAAAAATGGCCAGCACGTTCGAATATTGTAAGCTACTTACAGTATACTTATTTGCCAAATCTATTTCGGTATCTAAAGTCTCTGGATTTACCAACAGTAAATATTTTTGATTATTTGCAGAAAAACTTCTAATTGCAATCAGCTTCTCATTAGCGCGGGCGGCGGTAGCAAAGTTCACCTTGTATCGTTTAATCTCATCAAAATTTTGTGCAAAAACTTTAATACTAAAAAAGCAAATGGAAAAAATAATGAGGCGCAAAGATTTAGATAACTTCATATTTCCTTATTTAAAATCTTTCTAATTTAAGGCAAATCCATTATCTTTACAAACATCGCCATGAACAAAGAAAAAGTAAAATTATGGTTTAAGCGGGTAGGGTTAGTTGGTTTTTTATTCTTCCTGATTAAAGGATTAATATGGCTCGTTGTGTTCTATTTTATTGGCAAAAACGTTACTTAAATTGGTTCATTAGTTCACTGGTCATTAGTTCATTAGGCCATGCTAATTACATAATAATCTTTAACCGACCGTCATCCTGAACTTGTTTCAGGATCTATTCTAGATGTATCGCTTATACCTAATCCAAAGCTTCTACCTAAAAGTAAATAACATATTCGCTAGGAAATTCCACACAAAAACAATTACAATAGCGAAGAATTTGGCTACGTAAAAATTGGTGCCGTTTTTCCTTTGGTGGAACAGGTAAATGATAAACGTATTTAGCCCTAACCCAATTAAACTCACTACCAAAAATTTACTGAATTCTGTTCCCCAATGCGTATTGGTACTTTCGAAAGTCCAAACCCGGTTAATCAGATAATTATTGGTTACAGCAAGCGTAAAGCCAATGGCATTGGAAATGTATTTATTTATTTTAATCTTTTCCTTACACAACCAGGTGGCGCCGAAATCTATGGCCATTCCGAGGAAACCCGTTAATCCAAATTTTAAGATGCGGAAAAATAAATCCATGTTAATGTATTTTAACCAAATAGAATCGTTCTAAAACCTGAGGGCGTGTTTTCGCGTTTAAAAATTTACCCGTCAGTTTGGTGGTATGAAAATATTCAAACGATTTTAGAATTTCAGCATGATATTCGCTTTTTAGTTTTGCCAATTCCTGTTCCGGAATGTATATAACCAAGTCTTTTAGGTTCTTTGATTTGTCGAGATCGGTATAATTATGGAAATATTTTACTTCGCCAGGGGCATAAAAATCAAAAGAAAATGCATCTATATAATTTAATACTGCAGGTTTAGCAGTAGGATAATTTTGCTTTAACCAATTACCTGCCTGCATACCCGATTGATATTTTAAAAGGGCAGGGTAGAAAAAAATGAAGAGAAATATCATTAAACCAACAGATAAAAATGCACTTCTGGCAATGATGGTTTCCAATAAAATGCCTCTAAATAGTAAGAAAGAGATGGCGAGAACAACAATCAGGATGCCGATAATTAAATATGGGCTTTCAAATCCAAAGAAAAAGGCTAAGGCAGAAAGTAAGGCAATAACCAAAATGAAAATGATGTTCTGTATAATGAAGAAGGTTTTTAAACCTTTGCCGCCAAGCTTCCTTAAGTACAAGGCTGTTATGATCGAAAACTGAGGAAAGATGATCAGGATATAATGCGGTAACTGAAATTTAGAAAGCGAAAAGATCAAAAAAGTAACCGCTGCACTTGCCCAGATCATAAGGCTTTCGGGCGCTAAAGCGATTCTATTTTTTCTTTTAAACAGATTTACTACGGCCGTATAAAATAATACAGACCATGGTAAAAATGCCCAAAGGGTAGTATGTAGAAAAAAGGAAATATCCCCTTTGCCTTTAATTGGGCCGTTGTTAAAGAAACGCCCGAACTGACTGTCCCAAAAGAAAAATTTCAAGCCCGAAACACCAGTCCTTTCAAAAACAATTTTTTCGGGATGCAGATCGAATTGCGTGTAAAGCGAATACAGCTCGGGGGTAATAAAAATAAAAATCAAAAGAATGGCGATATACCATTTTGGTTTTAAAAGCTGACGGGACTGTTTTGTAAGCAACCAGTAGATAATAAAACCGGCAAACACAGGAATCAATACAAAAATTCCTTTGATCAATATCGCGCAGGCCGCAAAAAATGAACCTGCTACAATGTGCCAGAAAGAATTTTGATGTGCTTTATAATAATGGTAAATAGATGCTAATGTAAAGGTGGTAATATAAATTTCAGCCCTAACATCAAATGTAGAAGTTATGATATGCAAGGCACTTAGAAAAATTACCGCACTGATCAATGCGGTTTTTTCATCGTATATATCTTTGGCTAATTTGTATAAATACCACGCGCCCAGTAAACCGAACAGAAATGATGGTAATTTATAGGCGAAGGATGAGATTCCGAAAATTTTAAAGGATGCTGCGGAAATCCAAAAAGTGAGGTGGGGTTTGTCCAGCCAGTCGGCCCCACGGCCATAAAGGTTAAACCAATCTTTAAACAGGATGATGTTTTTAGACATGGAAGCGTACAATGCGCCATCGGGCTCCATTACGCCGCCAAAAAGTGCTGGTATACTCGCAATTGCAAGTAAAACGATCAGGAATTTATATAGTGTTGTATCTTTTAAGTTCATTTACAAGAAGCAAATATGAGCAAAAAAAAGTCAAATTTTTTTAAGGTTTAAGATTAACAAAGGCAAAGCCTTATCTTTGCTTCATGACAAAGTTATCGGTTAATATCAATAAAATTGCTACACTTCGCAACAGTCGCGGAGGTAATAATCCTGATCTGGTTAAGGTTGCATTAGATTGCGAACGTTTCGGTGCACAGGGAATTACCGTGCATCCAAGGCCTGATGAACGCCATATCCGTTACCAGGATGTTTACGATTTAAAGGCTGTTATTGCGACAGAATTTAATATTGAAGGGAATTGCAGAGAAGATAAATTTGTTGATCTGGTTTTGGCCAACAAACCTGCTCAGGTTACTTTGGTTCCTGATGCTGAAGGTCAGATTACTTCAAACCACGGTTGGGATACGGTTAAACATAAAGACTACCTGAAAGAAATGGTTGCTGTTTTCCAAAAGGAAGGCATCCGCGTTTCTATTTTTGTAGATCCGGTGGTAGAGATGGTTGAAGGAGCGGTAGAAACCGGAACAGACCGGATTGAATTATATACCGAGGCTTATGCGCATAATTATTTTGCCGATCGCGAAAAAGCCATTATAAGTTATATTGCTGCGGCACATCATGCCAACAAATTAGGCCTGGGAATTAACGCCGGCCATGATCTCGACTTACACAACCTACATTATTTTGCACAGAGCATCCCAGGTTTATTAGAAGTTTCAATAGGTCATGCGCTCATTAGTGATGCGCTTTATTTAGGTTTGGAAACTACCATTCAGAAATATTTGCAACAATTGGCTTAGTTTTTAACCACAAAGTACACTAAGAAGTGCACAGAGAAACAGAGCCTCTGCGTACTCGGTGAAAAACTCTTTTTCTCTGTGGTTAGATAATGTAAATATGTTAAAAGGAATCCTCCTTGTCTTTTTTGGTGCCTGCAGTTTTGGTATCCTCTCTACTTTTGTTAAACTGGCTTATCACGAAGGTTATACGCTGGGTGATGTTACAGGGGCTCAGGCTTTCTTCGGTGCCGTAATTTTATGGGTGTTTTTTTTCTTCCAAAGCAGAACAGCTGGTTATAAAGCTAAAACAATTATCATTAAAACCCCTCGGTGGAAAATGGTGCTGGCAGGAACATGTACTGGATTAGTGAGCGTGTTTTATTATCAATGCGTAAAACTTGTACCAAATTCGGTAGCCATCATTTTGTTAATGCAGTTTATCTGGATGAGTATTTTAATGGAATACCTCATCTTTAAAAAGAAGCCCACAGGCTTACAGCTCCTGACAATCCTATTGGTCTTAGCTGGAACTGTTTTGGCCAGTGGAATGGCAGAAACAAGTATCAAGAGCATGGATTTAAAAGGGATTGGTTTCGGTTTGTTGGCTGCAATTTCTTATGCAGGCTTTTTGCTATTGAGTGGCCGGATTGGAAATGAATACGCTCCATTGCAAAAAAGTGCCTTGATGATTACCGGTGCCTGTATATTGATCTTCATTATTTTTCCGCCAACATTCTTATTTAATGGTGCTTTAAATGGTAGTTTATTGAAATGGGGGTTGATTATCTCAGTTTTCGGTACGGTTATTCCGCCGTTATTTTATGCAGAAGGTGTGCCCAGGATCGGGACTGCCCTTAGTTCGATATTAAGTGCTGCAGAATTGCCCGTTGCCGTAATGATGGCGGGTTTTGTGTTACAAGAGCAGGTATCGTTTTTAAGATGGCTTGGCGTTGTGGTAATTTTATCGGCGATGGTTTTGCCAAATTTAAAATATCTAAAAAAAGGTAGAGGGTAGAAAGGTTGAGGGCGTAAGGTTAAAGTTTGTGATGAATAATCTTCAGACTTTCGGACTCCTGACCTCCGACTTACAAAAAAAAATAAATATCTTTAAAAAGCATAACGCATATACACATGAAAAAACTTACTATTTATATTTTATCCTTTATCATCGTCGGATTAGCCGCATGTAAAACCAAAACCACCATCAATCAAGATGAGGCTGCTGAGGTAATAACCGATTATTTAAAAGCCAATCCCGAATATAAAACCGCCAAGTTTAATTTTGGGGAGATCAAATTCAACAGCACAAACGATATGTTCGAACTTGGGAAATATAAATCCTTAGCAAGTAAAGGTCTGGTTTCATTAAGCTTAAAGGAAGCAAAGAAAAAATTCTTATCGAAAGATAGCAGTTACGTTTATCAGATCACTTTAACCGATAAGGCAAGTCCGTTGGTGTTGAAACAGGATGGTGATAAGGCTACTGTAAAAGTTGTAGAATATGTTTTATCAGACGAAAAACCAGTCGATTTTGCACAGGTAAACTCAAATACGGCAAAGGTTACCGTATCACTTAAAATGACAACAACAGATTTCGAACCTTTTGATAAGGACGCGAATAAAAACAGCAACTTCATTACCAAAACTTATAAATTAAAATTGAGTAAAGATGAAGGCTGGAAGGTGCAGAAATAGGTTGAAAGACTAAAGCTGAAAGACCAAAGATAAAGTGTAACACCTATTGCGCCCTGCAATCTCTGTTTCTTGCAGTTCAATTGTTTTTAAACCCGACAGCAGCGAAAATCCTTTTTGTTTGCAGCAACCTTCAGTATGACAAGAGAGTAGCAAAAAGATTGCAGCGAATGGCGGGAACAAGCTTGAATTTTAGCACAGCCATTGCTTTTCAAACCTATATGATATGCAAAAATTAATTACGAAATCTTTTTCCGTAGATAGGTTTTTAGCTTCTTAAAAAAATCTTCTTTTTTAGGCCTTTCCTTACCGTTATGGGTTAAATTGTTGTCGTAATGCTTTTGCAGCTCTTTGGCATAGTCTTTTTGAGGTTGACTACCCGACCTTAATACCTCGATAAACCGAACGGCATTGTGATTTAAGGTGCTGTTAAATGAAACGGCATAGTACTCGCTTCGTTCTGAGGGATTTTTATTTTTATTGTTTTCCCCCGCGCCGTTTTCTGCAAAGTAATCGGCATGAAGAATAAGCGGGTTTAATTTTTTCAATCTCTTGGTACCTTTGCGTTCATTCCTCCATGGATGTTCTTTTTTATAGAGTTGGGCAAGCAGAAAATCTTTTTTCCAAAGGGTAATCTGGTGCGACATTAAATAATCTGATGCCTCATTATCGATCTCCGCAATATTAAATCCCTCAATAAAATTAGTAGTTTCTTTAGTGTTGTAAACACCAGAACTATGGAGTTTAACCTGTTGCCAATCGTTTTCAATTGCCTGTTCGAACAGCGCTGTAAAGAACTTAGGATTTACGGGTTTGCTTAACCACATATCTTCCTGGAAATAGAGCACATATTCTTCGTCTATATTACCTAACAACGTTGCCAGGCGATCGGCCCATTCGCCTTTGCCCGATTTGATGTTTGTGAAGCCATTTACATCAGCGTTTTTTACTTCTGTAGCGAAATAATAATTGCAAGGGATTTTAAAATCCCAGTTTTCTGAGAAACCGTAATCAAAACCTTTATATAGAAATTCATAACTATCGCAGGCATGAACTAAAAGTGCGACGTTATTTTTGCAAGTTGACATAAAAGAACACAGGTAAGTGGTTTCAAATTTACGAAAATGCTTTTTTTCTTTTCTTTGGTAGCTGATATTTTACGTTGCAGCTGCTTATTGGTTCGGCTCAACAGGATGCAAAAAGATTGAAGTTAACCATGGCGATAAACTTAAATTTCGGAACAGCCATCGCTTTCCTAATAATGGGTTAATCAAATAAAAATGAACAAACGTTTGTCTTCTTGTTTGCGCATAAAATCTACCTATTTTGTCGCTTTTAACCGCAAATAATACTCCTTTTTTACATTGATATATAGCAAAATACAGCTTCGTTTTTGCTACCTTTGCACGCAAATTTATTATTCATACCGCATGAGCTTAAATATCCATTACAAGGAAGATTTTCAAAATCGTCATATTGCACCAAATGAGGCAGATACAGCCGAAATGTTGCAAGCTGTTGGCGTAAATTCTATTGATGAGCTGATTGAACAAACTGTTCCGACGGCAATTAGGTTAAAACAGCCTTTAAACTTGCCTGCAGCAAAATCAGAAACTGAATATCTTGGTGCTTTAAAACAAACTTCATTGTTGAATAAAGTTTTCAAAAGCTTTATCGGACAGGGTTATTATGATACCATTACCCCGGGTGTAATTTTACGTAACGTATTCGAAAACCCAGGATGGTACACACAATATACACCATATCAGGCAGAAATTGCACAAGGCCGTTTGCAAGCTTTGTTAAATTTCCAAACGATGGTTATCGATTTAACCGGAATGGAGATTGCCAATGCATCTTTATTGGATGAAGGTACTGCTGCTGCTGAAGCGATGTTTATGCAATATAGCTTGCGTAAAAATCAGGCGGCTAAAAAGTTCTTCGTTTCGGAATTGCTTTTCCCTCAAACGATCGATATTTTAAAAACACGTGCTAATCCTTACGGTATTGAACTTGTGATCGGAAGTCATTTAGATTTCGTAGCTGCTGAAGATTTCTTCGGTGCAATTGTTCAGTATCCTGCTGGAAACGGTGAAGTTTTCGACTACAAAGACTTTGCATCGGCATTGCACAATCAAAATATTAAATTAACGGTAGTTGCGGATATTTTAAGCTTAACCTTATTAACGCCTCCAGGCGAGTGGGGAGCTGATGTAGTGGTAGGTACTACACAACGTTTAGGTGTACCAATGGGTTTTGGTGGACCACACGCTGCATTTTTTGCAACTAAAGAAGAATATAAACGTAACATCCCTGGTCGTATTATCGGTGTAACCATTGATAGCCATGGCGATTATGCTTTACGTATGGCTTTGCAAACCCGCGAGCAGCACATCCGTAGAGATAAAGCAACATCAAACATCTGTACCGCACAGGCGCTATTGGCTATTATGGCTGGTTTTTATGCCGCTTACCACGGTCCGAAAGGATTAAAAGCTATTGCAGAACGTACACACGGTTTGGCCATCAGCTTAGCATCTACTTTAAAAGGCTTAGGCTTTGAGCAGTTAAATTCTGCTTATTTCGATACCATCCGTTTCGATTTAGGCGATTTAAAGGGCGGTATCCATTCAGGATGTATCGATAACGAAATCAACTTAAATTATGTTGGTAACGTTGTAACTATTTCGTTCGACGAGACCAGCACTTTCGAAGATGTAGCTTTAATTGCTAAAATCTTTGCTAAAGTTAAAGCTATTGCAGCCGATCAGGTTGAAGTGGTAGAAAATGTAGAAACGGTTATCCCTGCTTCATTACAACGTACTTCAGCTTATTTAACACACCCAATCTTTAATGCACACCATTCAGAACATGAAATGTTGCGTTATATCAAATCATTAGAAGCAAAAGATTTATCGCTTTGCCACTCGATGATTGCTCTGGGTAGCTGTACCATGAAATTAAACGCTACGGCCGAGATGATTCCGGTTACCTGGTCTCACTTTGGCCGTATCCACCCGTTTGCACCTGCCGATCAGGTATTGGGTTACTATTCGGTTTTTAATGAACTGGATAAATGGTTAAGTGAAATTACCGGTTTTGCCGCAATGAGTTTACAGCCAAACGCTGGTGCTCAGGGCGAATATGCAGGTTTAATGGTTATCCGCGCTTATCACCACGATAGAGGCGATTTCCACCGTAACGTAGCGTTAATTCCTGCTTCGGCACACGGAACAAACCCTGCTTCTGCTGCAATGGCCGATATGAAAATTGTTGTAGTAAAATCTTTAGAAAACGGTAACATCGATGTTGAAGATTTAAAAGCAAAAGCAGAATTACACAAAGACAACCTATCGTGTTTGATGGTAACTTATCCATCTACTCACGGTGTGTTCGAAGAAAGCATTATTGAAATCTGCGAAACCATTCACGCTAATGGCGGACAGGTATATATGGATGGTGCAAACATGAACGCACAGGTTGGTTTAACAAGTCCGGCCAATATCGGTGCCGATGTTTGTCACTTAAACTTACACAAAACTTTCTGTATTCCTCACGGTGGTGGCGGTCCTGGTATGGGCCCAATTGGTGTGGCGAAACACCTGGTTCCTTATCTTCCAGGTCATGCCGTGGTTGATATTGATAAAGGAAAATCTATTTCGGCTGTTTCATCTGCACCATGGGGTTCGGCTTCGATCCTGATTATCTCACATGCTTATATTGCCATGATGGGAGCTAAAGGATTAACCAACGCTACCAAATATGCTATTTTAAACGCAAACTATATGAAAGCGCGTTTAGAGCAACACTACCCTGTACTTTATTCAGGCGCTCAGGGCCGTTGTGCACACGAGATGATTTTAGATTGCCGTTCGTTCAAAGCTTTCGGAATCGAAGTGACCGATATTGCAAAACGTTTAATGGATTATGGTTTCCACGCACCAACAGTTTCTTTCCCGGTTGCAGGAACTTTAATGGTTGAGCCAACTGAATCGGAGCCTAAACATGAGTTAGACCGTTTCTGTGATGCCTTAATCGCAATTAAAAACGAAATTACCGCTGTAGAAAACGGCACTTTAGATAAAGTTGATAACCCATTAAAAAATGCGCCTCATACGGTTTCGGTAATTACTGCTAACGAGTGGGATCATGCTTATAGCCGTCAAACAGCTGCGTTTCCACTTCCTTATGTGTTAGAACGCAAGTTTTGGCCATCAGTTGGTCGTGTTAACGATAGCCATGGTGATAGGGCATTAATCTGTGCTTGTCCGCCGATTGAGAGTTATTTAGAAGAGATCGTTCCTTAGTAAGGTAGAGGGCGTGAAGGTAGAGGGTTTAAGGTTTTCCTTTCCATCCCTTAATTACTCCCGATCGTCATTGCGAGGAAGTGCGACGAAGCAATCTATTTAGATAAATTATCAAACGCCTAGGTTCGTGTCCTCACGAACATATTCATCTGCAAGTTTTATAAATTCATTTTATAAGGCTTGCAGATTTTTTTTGAAAACGAATGTCACTTTTCCATCGGAAGCGGCAGTCCTGCCATTCGCTTCAATCTTTTTGTGGTTTCTGCTCTTGTTATCGTCATTGCGAGGAGAAACGACGCGACAATCTTTAAAGACGGAGGAAAAACAAAAAGGATTTTCGCTACTGTCAGGTTTATAAAGGAGGGTACTGGGTGGGAAACCAATTCAGAGCGAGTGGTATTTAACTTAGTGGGTGCAATAATATAAATCGCGGGTAAGTTAATATAAATCACGGGTGGGCTAATATAAATCGCGGGTGCGTTATTGTAAAAAGCGGATGCATTAATATAAAAGCCAAACGCAGTAATATAAAAAGCGGGTGCCTTATTTATAATTTAAAGACCAGCTGCTTTTGATCCAATTTCATCGGCTTCTTTTTCTAAACCAGGATCGTCGTTAATTGTTATATCGGAATTTAATTGTGTTGTTGGTTTAACTCTACCTTGTTTTTGCTGTACCACATGCCATGCCTCATGCGGTAAATGCGCTTCTTCATTAGCAGCTAAATGAACATTAGTACCATTCGCATAGGACAAAGCGTTTAATTGTGCAGGTATCCGAATTCAAATGTACCGCCACTCCATCCATCGAAATGCCCGAAAGTGATTCAATGCCATTTTTTAAATTATCGGGTAAATTTTTCTTTGCCATGGTATAAATTAATTAGCGTAAGGTAATTAATAATATAAGTATTAATTATTTAGTAGCAATTTAAATTGCTCAATCATTTGTTAAGCTGATCTCGCAATAGCTTTTAATCCGGGGTAAATAATCGTTTTGTATAGGCTTATGCAGTGTAACCACAAAAGAAATCCCTGCGTCTAAGAACCTAAACAAAATATACAATGAAGATCTTTTTTAAACTCACAGTAATATTCGTCCTGGCAGCTACTTCGGTGCTTGCGCAAAATCCAGAACCTAAAATAGACAGTTTGCTCAATAATTTGTTTAAAGATAAAAATGGGCCGGGGGGTGTTTTTATGATAGCAAAAGGCGGGGTGCCAATTTATCGGAAAGCCTTTGGAAAGGCCAATTTGGAACTTAATTTTGATATGACACCTGAAAATGTATTTCAGCTAGGTTCTTTAACCAAGCAATTTACAGCTGTAGCAATTTTACTTTTAGAAGCACAGGGGAAATTAAATACAGCGGATCCTATTGCTAAATATATTCCAGACTACCCTTTTGGTGATGAAATTACCATTCATCATTTGTTAACACATACTTCTGGTATAGCTGATTTTACAAAGATGAAATCGCTCCCACAAATTGCTCATCAGGATTTGACTCCAAAACAAGTGGTCGATTTCTTTAAGAATGAACCAAGAACCTCTAAACCAGGAGAGAAATTTGAATATAATAATGCTGGATATGTAATTCTAGGTTATGTTATTGAGCTGGTTTCCGGACTTTCTTACGAAAATTTCATCACCAAAAATATATTTGAAAAAGCAGGTATGAGTAGTTCGCGCTATGCCAGCGATATTGCCATTATAAAGCACCGGGCTTATGGTTATCAAAAAAAAGAGTTCGGATACCAAAATAAAAAGAATATCAGTTTTAATATTCCTTTTTCTGCGGGTTCACTAATGTCTACAGTTGATGATATGCTAAAATGGCAAAATGCGCTAAACCAAAATTTAATTCTCAATGCTGCTGTTCTTAATAAAGCCTTTAAAAAATATAAATTAATTAATGGCGATAATATTGACTACGGTTATGGCTGGCATTTAAAAGAAATTAACGGAATTGCAGTAAGGGAGCATGGTGGGAGTATTTTTGGATTTAAAACCATGAGTGTTTACTTTCCTAAAGAAGATATTTTAGCAATTGGATTAAGTAATTGCGATTGTAATTCTCCAACGCAAGTTACCAGAGATATCGCATTTTTAGCTTTGGGGGTACATAAAGAATAAAAAAAAAACAGATTAAACCATTGCTATAATTCTGTAGTCAATAGAATGATTTTAAATAAATCCGATTATTTTTGAAAAAGTTAACATAGGTCAATAACAAGAGATCGGGAGTTAATCTATATTTGTATCAAATTATAAAAAACCAGAAAATGAAATTAAAAATTAGCTCAATTTTTTTATTAGTGGCAGTTGTAGCATTGTCAGCTTTTAAAAACCCTACTAAACCAGTAACTTATACTGTAGATGCAGCAAAATCAACCATTACTTGGGTTGGTAAAAAAGTAACAGGTTCTCACAACGGAACTGTAGCTTTACAATCAGGTACCTTAGCCGTTAACGGTAAAAATGTAACTGGTGGTACATTTGTAATTGATATGGCTTCAATTAAAGATGCTGATGGAAGTGCTAAATTAGAAGGTCACTTAAAAGCAGACGATTTTTTCGGTACAGCTAAATTCCCAACTTCAACTTTCGTAATTACTAAAGTTGCTGGTTCAGGAGCAAACGTAACGGTATCAGGTAATTTAACCATCAAAGGTATTACTAAACCATTAAGCTTCCCTGCAACTGTAACGGTTAATGCAGATGGTACAGCTTCGGCTTTAGCAGGTAAAATCGTTGTTGATAGAACTAAATATGACATCAAATACGGTTCTAAATCATTCTTCGATAGCATTGGCGACAAAGCAATTGATGATAACTTTGAATTAGCTGTTAAATTGGTAGCTAAAAAATAATTATTTCCGTCTCGGAAAAATTAAAGCTCAGGCATTAGTCTGGGCTTTTTTTTGTGGATTATATTTTTAGCCACGGAAACACAGAAGGCACGGAAAATAAAGAGTGCTAAGGTTTTACCACCGAGTACACTGAGTTTAACACAGAGGAACACTGAGCTATTCAGAATTCTAAGTATGCACCCAACTCTGTGTACTTTGTGCCTTTCTCCGCGGCCTTTGTGGTAAAAAAGACTCTATTTTGTTTAACCGCAAATAGTGCTAAGTTTGACGCGAAGGGGGCACGAAGTTTTTACCACCGAGTGCACGGAGTTTTACACAGAGGAATACGGAGATTATGTAGCTATAAGTACCCATCTCTGTGTACTTTGTGTCTTTCTCCGTGGCTTTTGTGGTAAAAAAGATGATATTTTTGTTTAATCGCAAAGAGCGCTAAGCTTGACGTGAAGGGGGACTAAGTTTTTACCACGAGTGGATTGAGTTTACACAAAGATTCTATAGCTATAAGCACCCAGCTCTGTGCACTTTGTGCCTTTCTTTGTGACCTCTGTGGTAAAAAAAGGAACTCTGCGTGCTTTGCGTTTCTTCTTTGTGTCCTTTGCGGTAAAAAACGCGTGGGCTTATCTAATCCTAAATCCGCCTTCAACAGCATCAACAAAACCAGTTGCTGTGCTTTTGCCATGATAGAACAAACACTCCCAGTTTTCTTCAGCTGCTCTTTTACCAAACTCCTTGCGTAATTCCATTGCCTTACGGCCATCAAAATCGTATTTGGCAATAAAGTTTTTAACCAGTTCTTCAGGTTCAGGCAGTACATCGCCACCAAAAAATATCTTTTGCTTCCCTTCTGTTAAAAGGAAAACCTGGTGGTTTGGACAGTGTGCACCTGTAAATTCGAATGCAATGGTTTCATCCAATGCGCCATCGCCCTCTACAAATTTTAATTGTGCATTGCGTTGTACAAAATCGAAAATATCGGTGTGGTAAGAAGATGAAGTGCTGCTAAATGCCGTTTCCCACTCGCCACGGTTAATTACATATTCAGCATCAGGGAAACTCAGTTCAACTCTATCATTGCTCTGTTTGTGGATCATGCCTCCAGAATGGTCGTAGTGTAAGTGCGACATTAACACCTTAGTTACGTCAGTAGGGTCGAAACCAGCATTACGGATGTTTTTGTGCAAAATAAGCTCGCCATGGTCATCACTAAATCCTAAACCCGTATCAAAAAGTACAAGGTCGTTTTTCAGCTCAACCAAAAAAGGCTGAACATTAATGAATAGCGATGCGGGTCTGTCTTTAAAATGATGTATGGCGGGGTCGAAAGGAACAAATTTCTTTGTTGCATCAACAGAATAGGTGCCTTCGAATAGGGTGTGAACTTGCAAAATGTAGATCTTTAATGTTTCTACAAAGGTAACAATCTAAATTTGAGTATTTGTTTTGGTAAAAGCTTGGATACTTCCTTTTTTTGTAAAATATGATGCTTAAATTTCAGGCATGAATCTCCGAATCTTAATTTTTCTGCTGGCTTGTAGTTTTTCGATACAGTTAAAAGCACAGCAAAAACCAAACGTAATTATTGTATTGGCTGATGATATGGGCTATGCTGACATTTCATGTTATGGAAGTCCGCTGATCAAAACACCATTTTTGGATGGAATGGCTGCGAAAGGAGTAAAAGCAACCAATTTCGTTACCACCTCACCAACCTGTACACCGTCGAGGGCATCGTTGCTCACCGGAAGATACTGTAGCAGGATGGATTTACCATGGCCGATTGGTCCGGGCGATAAACGTGGCATACCTGAAGATGAAATTACCATTGCACAGATGCTTAAACAATCAGGTTATGCTACCGCGTTAGTGGGCAAATGGCATTTGGGCGATCATGGTGTTTCGTTACCAAATAAAAAGGGTTTTGATGAGTTTTATGGCCTTTTATACAGCCACGACTATAGAGCACCTTATGTTAAAACCGATACAACGATCAAGATATTTAGAAATACCAAACCAGAAATCTATAAACCGCAGGATAGCATTTTAACGAGTTCTTACACCCGCGAATCGATCAAATTCATTAAACAAAGTGTTACAGCTAAGAAACCATTTTTTCTTTATCTGGCGCAAAATATGCCACATTTGCCTGTTGCTTTTGCGGCACAAAAAAGTAGAAAAACACCTTCTGCCGGTGGTGAACTTGGCGATGTGATCGAAGATATGGACGCCGGTTTAGCTGCAATCTGGAAACAGGTGGTCGCTTCCGGACAGGCAGACAATACCATTTTTATCTTCACCAGCGATAATGGTCCGTGGATAAATGCACCACAGCGCATGTATGAGGATGGTTATACCAAATTTTACCATGTTGGCTCCGCAGGAATTTTTAGGGGTTCGAAAGGGATCTCTTACGAAGGCGGTCACCGTGTTCCATTTATTGTGTACTGGAAAGGCCATACCCTTAACAATTCTCAGTTAACCAAGCCCATTTCAAATCTGGATGTTTTTCCTACACTGGCCGAATGGACTAAAAGTAAATTACCTCAAAAAGTGTATGACGGGGAATCTATTTCAGCCTTGCTAACCAGTAAAAACAACACTAAACCTCACCGCCCGATTTATTACCACAATTATGTTTTAGAAGGCGTAAAAGATGGCGATTGGAAGTTGAGGATTACCAAAAAAGACAATAAAGAACTTATCGAACTTTACAATTTATCGTGGGATCCGGCAGAACGGGTGAATTTAATTGATGATGCAAAATATGCCGATCGGAAAGCGCATTTGATGGAGCTTTACGAGGCCTATCCCGGAAATTCCAAGTAAAATTTAACTTTTTGTTTTTAAAGGTTTTGTTCGTCAACCCATTAGATAGTGCCTCCATCATATCCAATTAAAATGTATATTTACTGTTCGGAGACAGAATAAATGGAAAAAAGATGGGTACTGGCATCAGATTGCAATGATGCTGCGATAACAAAAATAGCAGAACAACTTAATATAGATCGCTCACTTGCACAAATACTCGTACAAAGGAATATTTGTGATTTCGATCAGGCCAAAGATTTCTTCAGGCCAGATCTTGACCATCTTCATGATCCTTTTTTAATGAAGGATATGGATGTTGCTATCGCCCGCATTGAAACGGCATTGGCCACCCATGAAAAAATACTGATTTATGGCGATTATGATGTAGACGGTACAACTTCGGTTGCACTGGCTTTCAGTTTCTTTTCGCAGCTCACTAAAAACATCGAATATTATATTCCCGATCGCTATTTAGAAGGTTACGGCATTTCTACCGCAGGGATTGATTATGCCAATGAAAATGGGTTCTCTTTAATTATTGCCTTAGATTGTGGAATAAAATCTATCGATAAAATTGATTACGCCAACACTTTAGGTGTCGATTTCATTATCTGCGATCACCATTTACCTGGGGATGAACTTCCTCAGGCTATTGCAGTTTTAGATCCTAAACGTGCTGATTGTGCGTACCCTTTTAAAGAACTGGCCGGTTGCGGTATAGGCTTTAAACTTGCACAGGCATATGCGCAAAAACATCAGCTTCCTAAAGAAACTTATCTGCAATATTTAGATTTGGTAATGGTGAGCATAGCTGCCGATATTGTTCCTGTGGTTGGCGAAAATAGGATTTTAGCTTATTACGGCTTAAAAAAGTTAAACTCCAATCCATGTGAAGGTTTACGTGCCCTGATGGAAGTTTCGGGCAAAACCGAAAACTATAGCATTACCGATGTGGTTTTTACCTTAGGTCCACGGATTAATGCCGCTGGAAGGATAGACCATGCTAAACATGCAGTTGCCATGTTGCTTTGCCAGGTAGATGGAAACGCGTTAGAACAGAGTGAACTGATTAACCTTAAAAACACGGAGCGTAAAACCTACGATCAGGACATTACCCGCGAAGCTTTGGCTTTAATTGGCGAAAGCGATATCCTGATCAACAAAAAAACAACCGTTGTATTTAACGAAAACTGGCATAAAGGGGTAATCGGAATTGTTGCTTCACGTTTAACTGAAAAATATTATCGCCCAACAATTGTGTTAACGAAATCTAACGGACATGTGGCAGGTTCCTGCCGATCGGTAATTGGGTTCGATCTGTACGAAGCTTTAAGCGGTTGTGCCGATTTATTGGATCAATATGGCGGGCATAAATTTGCTGCAGGTTTAACCATGCAACAGCATAATGTAGATGCCTTTGCCGATAAGTTTGAAGAAATTGTATCGGCCAGTATTACCGAGGAGTTGCTTACGCCGATGATCAGGATTGATGCCGAAATCGAGCTGGCGCAGATAGATGGTAAATTCTATCGTGTTTTATCGCAGATGGGCCCCTTTGGGCCAGAAAATATGGCGCCTATATTTGTTACCCATAATGTATATCTTGCACAGCAAGCCATGGCTGTTGGCGCAAATCATTTAAAAATTAACATAAAACAACAAAATTCGCCTATTTTTGAAGGCATTGCATTTGGATTGGCAGAATTTCAAAATCTTTTACAACCAAAGGTACCGTTTTCGGTTTGTTATACGTTAGAGGAAAACGTGTGGCGTGATAAGAAACGTTTGCAATTAAATATTAAAGGAATAAAAGTTAATTAACTATAAAATAAATTCGTCATGCTGAACTTGTTTCAGCATCTAATTATAAAGATCCTGAACTAAATTCAGGATGACGGAGCAATCAATATATGATATTAAGAGCCGAAAATCTGGTTAAAAAATATAAACAGCGTACTGTTGTAAACAATGTTTCTTTTAATGTAAGTCAAGGGGAAATTGTTGGTCTATTAGGCCCGAACGGTGCCGGAAAAACAACTTCCTTTTACATGATTGTTGGTTTAATTAAACCAAACGAAGGCCGTATCTTCTTGGAAGAAGAAGATATTACCGAAGATCCGATGTACCGCAGGGCGCAAAAAGGAATCGGTTATTTAGCTCAGGAAGCATCTGTTTTTAGAAAACTTACCGTAGAAGATAATATCCTGGCCATTTTGGAAATGAGCAAATTGACCAAGGAAGAACAGCGTGATAAACTCGAAGAATTAATAAATGAGTTCAGTTTACACAAAGTACGTAAAAACCGTGGCGATTTATTGTCAGGAGGTGAACGCCGCCGTACCGAAATTGCACGTGCCTTAGCTGCTAACCCTAATTTTATCTTATTGGATGAACCTTTTGCAGGGGTAGACCCAATTGCGGTAGAAGAAATCCAAAGTATTGTTGCTAAACTGAAACATAAAAACATAGGCATTTTAATTACCGATCACAATGTGCAGGAAACACTGTCGATTACCGATAGGGCATATCTGCTTTTTGAAGGTAAAATTTTAGAACAGGGTGTTCCAGAGGTGTTGGCTGAGAACGAGATGGTTAGAAAAGTTTATCTTGGATCGAACTTTGTGCTGAAACGTAAGAAATTTGATGTTTAATATTAACCAATTCTTATTCCGGATTTCGGGAATGAAAATGATAAACACAGCTAAAATTATTTCAGGTAAAAAGAACGGATTATTGTTGCAACAAAAACAACAGGATCTGTGTTTATCTGTCAACATCTGTGGTAAAAATCAGCTGTTTATTTTTTAATATGGCACTTGTAAATTCAATTTTTACCTGGTTAATGAAAAAGCGGATCCACCAGATCGAGCTTTTTATGAAATATCCGTACGATGTTCAGGAAGAGTGGTTCCATAACTTGATTGATAGTGCCGAAAATACCGAATGGGGCAAACTGTACGATTATAAATCAATCTTAACTCCACAACAATATCAGGAACGTGTTCCGATCCAAAACTACGATACCTTAAAACCTTATATTGAGCGCATGCTTAATGGAGAACAAAATATTCTCTGGCCATCAGATATCAAGTGGTTTGCAAAATCATCGGGTACCACAAGTGATAGGAGTAAGTTTATCCCAGTGTCCCAAGAATCGTTAGAAGAATGCCACTTTAAGGGCGGAAAGGATATGCTCTCTATCTATTGCAATAACCGTCCGGATAACCAGATGTTTACCGGGAAAGGTTTGGTTTTAGGAGGAAGCCATCAGGTTAATCAGTTAAATGAAGATTGTTTTTATGGCGATTTATCTGCCGTGCTGATCAAAAACCTGCCAATCTGGGCCGAATATTACCGTACGCCAGATATGTCTATCGCATTGATGGATAATTACGAAATTAAGATGGATAGAATGGCAGAAGCCACCATCAACGAAAATGTAACCAGCATTTCAGGCGTACCCACCTGGACCATCGTACTGGCCAAAAAGGTACTCGAACTTACCGGGAAGCAGAATTTACTGGAAGTTTGGCCAAACCTTGAATTGTATATCCATGGTGCGGTAAACTTTGCCCCGTATCGCGAACAGTTTAAACAGCTTATCCCATCCGACGAAATGTATTATCTGGAAACTTATAATGCGTCAGAAGGATTTTTCGGTATTCAGGATCAGGATAACTCAGAAGAAATGTTGCTGATGTTGGATTATGGTATTTTTTATGAGTTTGTGCCAATGGAGAATATCTGTGAAGAAAACCCTAAAGCATTGATGTTGGGTGAAGTAGAACTGCATAAAAATTACGCCATCGTAATTTCTACAAATGGTGGCTTATGGCGTTATATGATCGGCGATACCATTCAATTTACCTCACTTTCTCCTTACCGCATTAAAATTACCGGACGTACCAAACATTTCATTAATGCCTTTGGCGAAGAAGTGATTATCGACAATGCAGAACAGGCCTTAACCAAAGCTTGCCAGGAAACCGGTGCCGAAATTAAAGATTATACCGCCGGACCAATTTATTTTAAAGATGAAAAAGCTGGTGGGCACGAGTGGATCATAGAATTCGATAAACAACCTAACGATTTTGAAAAGTTTGTAGATATTATGGACAATACATTACGTGCGGTGAATTCCGATTACGATGCTAAACGTTTTAAGGATATGGCTTTAGCCCGTCCCAAAGTGCATAATGCCCCCGAAAATACTTTCTATAATTGGTTAAAGGCAAAAGATAAACTGGGTGGACAGCATAAAGTGCCGCGTTTAGCCAATGAGCGAAAATATGTTGATGATATTTTGGAGATGATGAAATCTTCTTAAATTTAATAAATCTCATTTACGCATGTCAGTCTGAGCCTGTCGAAGACCTTCTAAAGGCAATCAATAAGCTCAATGTGACTTTAGTATATTTGATAACGCTGCTCAATAATGAAAAATATCCTCATCTTTTTTACGCTTAGGATCATGAGTTATTACTGTTTAACAAAATAGATGAAAGGCTTCAGCTATAAACGTGTGGCCTGGCTATTGTTTTTCGCCTATTTCTTTGTGTTAATGGTACAGATTACTTTACGGTATATCCCACTGAATAGTGAAGTGTCTTTTCTGCAGATTAAACAGACTGAAGTTTCAGGTATCAAAGCTTATCTTCCAATATTTTACATCCACGTCTACAGTGCCATATTTGTACTACTGGCTGGTTTTACGCAGTTCAATCCTAAAATTTTAGCTAAATATCCTAAAATACATAAATGGTTGGGCTACTTGTATGCAGGCTTCGTATTGTTACTTGCGGCGCCGTCTGGTATTTTTATCGGCTGGTTTGCAAATGGGGGATTAATAGCAAAAACCTCATTTATTATTTTAGGCAGTTTGTGGTTCTGGTTTACCTTAAAAGCGATTCTGTTTATTTTAAAAAGAAAAATAATAGCCCATAAAAAGTTTATGTACCGTAGTTTTGCTTTGGCAACCTCTGCGATAACTTTAAGACTATGGAAAGTTATTTTAGTATATTTATTTCATCCGGCACCAATGGATGTTTACCAGATTATCGCCTGGTTAGGCTGGATACCGAATTTGTTAATCGCCGAATGGCTGATCAAAAAGAAATTTATTTGACCTTAAAATATATACTATCGATGAAAAAAATCTTATTATTCGCTCTGATTCCCTTTTTGATGCTATCATGCAGAGACACCAAAAAAACGCCGAAAGAAAAAGCAACAGGCATTGCACAGCAGGAAATTCATAAGGAACTTTATGGTTTTTGGGTTGGCGATTTTTATACAACAGATGAGTTGGAATACGAAGGAGATATGTCTGATGCTGTCAAAAAACTGAATATCAACATAAAAAAAATAACTAAAGATACCGTGATTGCACAAAGCGTGGTTTCTGGCAATAGCCGCCCACTATTGGGTAAAATATCAGAAGATGGTGGTAAAATTACCTTCGTTCTGGATGAACCTGGTACTGATAAATACGATGGGAAATTTGAAATTACCCTCGTTGGCGACACCTTGATTGGTAAATGGAACGCTTATAAAAAAGAACTGAAATGGCCAGGAAAAGAATTTAAGTTGTTAAAAAAAGCATTTGAATATAATGCCAGCCGTATGTTACCAGCCGAAATGGAATATGTAGATTGGACCGATCATAAAATGGTGGAAAGTTTAGATACCCTTGAAGATGGAAGTATAGATTCGTTAGGGGCCAATACTTTTTACAGAAGCGCATCCGAACAGATTTTTAAATTAAATGCTTCAACTACTGCACTTAAAGAAGAAGATGTAAAGAATTTGAGAAAGCTTGATCTGCAGATTATCAAAAACACCATTTTTGCCAGACATGGTTATGCCTTTAAAAAACAGACTTTCAGAAATTTTTTCGATCCTGTAGAATGGTATGTTCCTGTTAAAAACAATGTTGATAACGATTTAACGGCTATCGAGAACAAAAATATTAAACTATTGGATCGCTTTACTAAATATGCCGAAGACAATTATGATGCTTTTGGCCGTTAATTTGTAATACAGTTAACTATGAAATTGAATAGGGAGAAAATACTGGGTTTCTTTAAAAAATCGCAAAGCAAAGCTTCGGTGATCTTAAGTGATAAGACCAAAGCCAGCAATACGATTAAAGATGCATTGGGAAAGGCAGTAACCAATAAAGGTGATCTGGAAGGTGTTTGGTCGAAATTGGTGTTGTTGTTTGCCGTATCTAAAGATTATGTGAACGGCGATTATACTGAAATTCCGAAAAGATCTATCATTGCTATTTTGGGTGGCTTGGTTTACTTTTTGTCTCCAATAGACGTAATCCCTGATTTTGTGCCGGTTTTAGGTTTTGTTGATGATATTTATATCTTAAACCTGGTGTATAGGCAAGTGCTTAAAGATCTGGAGAAGTACCAAATATGGAAAGATGCACAGATCAAATTTATTGGCGATATAGATGGCTCAACCGCAACATAGTTTTCTCGATTGGATAGGCGAGCATCTTTTTACTTGTCCGTTTAGAGCCCATTTTGGATTCGATTGTCCAGGCTGTGGCTTTCAGCGTTCGGTTTTGGCTTTATTTAGGGGCGATTTAATCGCATCATTTAAGTTTTATCCCGCAACAATTCCACTCATTTTTGTCATAATATTTACCATTGTTCATCTTAAGGTGGATTTTAAGTTTGGGGCACAGCTGATCAAAATCGTTTTTGCAAGTGTTGCAGTAATTATTTTAATCAATTACATTTACAAAATATACACTCACCAATTGATCTAAATATAACTATGTCAGAAGAACAGGAAACCCCTCAAGAAAATAAACCGATTGATCTTTCAAAAGATAAAAACCCAGAACCTGCACCATTTGAATCGTTAGGCAATGGTCCGGTAACCCCACCACCATTTCAGCAACCGCCACCATTTGGACAGTTTGGAGGAGGTTTTGGTCAACAAAGTTTACCAAACTCAACAATTGTACTTGTATTAGGAATTCTTTCCATTGCATTTTGCTGCTGTTATGGTATTCTGGGACTGATTCCGGCAATCATTGCATTGGTTTTAAGTAAAAAAGATAAGGCTTTGTACGCAGTTAACCCTGCTATTTATAGTTTAAGTTCATTTAAAAATTTAAATGCTGGAAGAATTTGCGCAATTATAGGTTTGGTTCTTAATATTTTATCATTGCTTTATTATGTTGCCATTATTGTGATATTTGGCATGGGGATGTTAAGTGATCCACATAAAATGCAAGAAATCTTAAAAGGTTTAGAATAAGGGCCATTTTAATTTTACCTTAAAAATATAAATCGAATGGTGCATACCATTCGATTTTCTTATTTTTGTAGCATTGAAATTGTAAATAAAAAACTAAGATAATGTATCCAGAATATTTAGTAGAGCCAATGCGTAAGGAATTAACTAACGTAGGCTTTCAAGAATTAAAAAACGCAGAAGACGTAGATCAAGCGATTAAAGGCGAAGGAACTGTGTTGGTAGTAGTAAATTCGGTTTGCGGTTGCGCAGCAGCAAATGCACGTCCGGCCGCCAGAGCAGCAGCAGCACACGAAAAACACCCTGATAAATTGGTTACTGTTTTTGCAGGAATGGAAAAAGAAGCGGTAGATCAGGCTAGAAATTACATGATGCCTTTCCCTCCATCTTCTCCGGCAATGGCGTTATTTAAAGATGGTAAATTGGTTCACATGATCGAACGTCACCAGATCGAAGGCCGTCCGGCACAAATGATCGCTGATAACCTGATCGGTGCTTTTGAACAATACTGCTAAAAATTGATTACACAGATTATTGGATTAGACCGATAAGAAAGTGATTTAAATGATAACGAGATGGTGAATGGGAACATTCACCATTTTGCGTTTGTGAAGTTGCTAAACTAAGTGTTTTATTTTTGCCACGGAAGCACAGAAACACGGAGTATTCATCGTTATGTCATCCTGAGCGTAGTCGAAGGATCTCTCTTGTACATGTTTGTTCCGTTGATTGAAAGTTCAGTTTTCATAAGCCAGAGATTCTTCACTGCGTTCAGAATGACAATGCTCTTATCTGTGTAATCACTAAAAATCACCTTAATCGGTGCCTTAAAAATCCTTATTCAGCAATTTCTCCAACTCCCCAAACGAAACATTCATTCTTACCCTACCTTGTTTGGCATATGATATTTCCCCGGTTTCTTCTGATATAATTACTGCAACGGCATCGGTCGTTTCAGAAACGCCAATACCCGCACGGTGTCTTAATCCAAACTGTGAAGGCAACTGATCGTTATCGGTTAAAGGCAAAATACAACTCGCACTTTTGATTTTGTTTTCAGAAATAACTACAGCACCATCATGCAGCGGACTGTTTTTCTGAAAGATACTTTCCAGCAAACGCTTCGATATTTTGGCGTCAACAAGTTCACAGCTATTGGCAAAAAATTGCTCGTCGTAAAACTTAACAAATACCATTAACGCACCTGTTCGGGTTTTTTTCATGCTTTTACAGGCATCAATTATTGGTTTTATTCGGGTTAAATTATTCCTTTCAATTTCTTTTCTGCCAAATAAATATCCCCACCAGGCTTTATTCTTTTGTAAAAAAGCATTTTTTCCGATGAGTAAGAGAAAACGCCTGATCTCTGGGTGAAAAATTACAATCAATGCAATAATCCCCACACTCATAAATTTCTCTATGATAGCAGTTAACAATTCCATATGCAAAGCCTTTACTATCCAGTAAAAAACTGTAATAATAAACATCCCAACAAGTAGGTTGACAGCCAGGGTATTGCGGATGAGCGTATAAACGTAGTAAATTAATAAGGCTACTAAAATGATATCAACGATATCAGTTGGCGATACTTTAAGGAAATCAAAATCAAAACCTTTCATTTGTGGCAAGATAGCAAAATGGTTTTCAGTTTACAAGATGGGTTAACTGTTTAAACTGGTTATTTATAGAATGAATTCGATCAGATGAATTGATAACGCTCAACACTAAACGCTTAACCCAACATCTCTACTAAGCGCACACACTCCGCCGCTTCCCTAACATCATGTACCCTTAAAATGCCCACTCCTTTTTGTAGCGCAATGGTATTGAGTACCGAGGTTCCGTTCAGGGCCTGCGCTGCCGAAGTGCCAAGTGTTTTATAAATCATTCCTTTACGTGAGAAGCCCACTAAAATGGGAAGTTTAAAAATTTTAAAAGCTTCCAATTGATTAAGCAGCTCATAATTATGTCCGATTGTTTTTCCAAAGCCAAAACCAGGGTCAATAATTATGTCGTGAACATGCAGTGCCTTAAGAGCTGCAACTTTTTTCGCCAGGTAATCAATTACTTCCAATAACACATTGTCGTAAACAGGGTTTTGCTGCATATTTTGAGGAGTACCCTTCATGTGCATCATCATATAAGGTATCTGTAGTTTAGCCACTGTTTCGAACATCTGTTCGTCCATATCTCCAGCGGCAATATCATTAATGATATGCGCGCCGGCAGAAATCGTTTCCGCTGCTACTTTCGCCCTAAACGTATCAATGGAAATAATCGCCTCGGGAAATGTTTTTACTAAACTTTCTACTACGGGCACCAAACGGTCAACCTCTTCACTGGTAGAAATATCTTTAGCGCCAGGCCTTGATGAGTATCCGCCGATATCAATAAATGTAGCACCTTCATTAAGGAACTGGGCTGCTTTGGTTAAAGCTTCGTCTATCGATTTTGTGCGGCTATTGCTATAAAAAGAATCGGGTGTAATATTTAAAATGCCCATCACTTTTGGGCGGCTTAAATCGATAAGCTTACCTTTAATGTTTAAGCTTTGCTTGGGCTCAAAAAAGTTTTTTTCTGCCATAATAAACCCTTTCGGGATTTGGGTTTCGCTTTAAAAATGTATCTTTAGCTTTTGTTTTTTCACGACAAAAATACACTAAAAACTAAATAATTATTGGCTTTGGCACAAACAAATACCTCTACCGAATTTGATGAAGTGATTGCGGTTTGCAGATCATTATTTTTAAAAAAGACTAAAGATTATGGCACTGCATGGCGGATTTTAAGACCAAGTTCGATAACCGATCAGATTTTTATCAAAGCACAACGCATCCGTACCCTCGAAGAAAAAAAAGTAAGTAAGGTAGGAGAGGGTGTTATATCTGAATACATCGGGATTGTAAACTATTGTATTATCGCCATGATGCAGCTCGAACTGACTGAAAGCGACCCGAATGAAATGCCTTATGCCGAAGTTGAAAAACGGTTTGAAGAAAAGGTAACGGAAACCAAAGATTTAATGTTTGCCAAAAACCACGATTATGGTGAGGCTTGGCGCGATATGCGCATTAGCTCGTTAACCGATCTGATTTTGATGAAAATTTTTAGGGTAAAACAGATAGAAGACAACGAAGGGCAAACCCTGGCTTCGGAGGGTGTTAATGCAAATTATCAGGATATGTTGAACTATTCGGTTTTTGCACTGATCAAACTCGGCGTTAAATAAATAGCGTATAGCCTTTAAAAAAATAGATACATACAGATGCGAAACATACTTTTAAGATTCTCCAGGATTTTTGTCGGTGCCTTATTCATATTTTCAGGATTGATCAAAGCAAACGATCCACTTGGCTTTGGCTATAAACTACAGGAATATTTCGAAGTTTTTCACATGAATTTCCTGAGTGGAATGGCCACTGGTATTGCTATTTTACTTTGTACTTTAGAAATTGTTCTCGGTGCCTTATTGCTATTGGGTTTCTGGAGTAAAAAGGTAGCATGGGGTTTATTGCTTCTCATCATCTTTTTTACCCTGCTCACATTTATATCTGCAGCGTTCAAAGTAGTTACCAGTTGTGGCTGTTTTGGCGATGCCATTCCGCTTACCCCATGGCAGTCGTTCAGTAAAGATTTGATCCTTTTAGCGCTAATCATTGTTATTTTCTTAAACAAGAACCTGATCCAGCCTCTATTTAAAAAAGAAACCACTCAAAGAAATATCGCTATTGCAGTAACGGTTATATCTTTAGGTTTTGGTTTATATACTTATAATGTTTTGCCGATTATCGATTTCCTGCCTTATAAGGTTGGTGCGCATCTTCCATCATTAATGGTTATTCCTCCGGGAGAAAAACCAGATGAATTTGAGATCATGTATCACTTAAAGAACAAGAAAACCAATGAAGAGAAAGATATGAGCGATAAAGCCTATCTTAAAACAGAGATCTGGAAGGATAACAATTGGGAAATTATCGGTGAACCGGCAAAAAGACTGGTTAAAAAAGGTTTTGAACCTAAAATCAAAGACCTGAACATAACAGATGCTTCAGGTACCGATTATACCAAGGAACTTATCGAAAATCCTTATTATAATTTGATCTTTGTAGCCTACGATCTTCATGCTACAAACGAGGCCGCTATTGGTAAACTAAATGCCCTGGCTTTAAACGCTACGCAGCAATTTAATATCCGTACGGTTTTGCTTACTTCCAATTCGGCTCAGGATGCACAGGCTTTTATCAAAAAGAACAACCTGTTTTCGGAGGTTTTTTATGCCGATGCCGTACCTTTAAAAAGTATGGTTAGGGCAAACCCTGGGGTTTTATTGATGAAGAACGGCGTGGTAATCAATAAATGGCATTTTCACAACGTACCCACTTTCGACCAACTCAGTCGAAAATATTTCGATAAATAAATATGATCGGATACGCACTAAAAAAACTGATGTATGGGCTGCTGGTAATGGGCGGTGTAATATTGGTTGTTTTTGTGCTGTTTAATATTTTGCCTGGCGACCCTGCGCGGATGACGATGGGGCAAAGGGCCGATGTACAATCGCTCGAAGCCGTTCGTAAAGAATTTGGTTTAGACCGGTCCAAACCTGTTCAGTTTGTTTTATACATTAATGATTTATCGCCAATTAGTATTCTGGATAACGATAGTACCAACCAACAGAAATATCATTACGCAAAACTGATGGCTTTTGATAAAAAGGCGCTGGTGATAAAATGGCCTTATCTCCGCAGTTCTTATCAGACCAAGCGAGATGTGACGGCTATACTTTCCGAAACGGTACCGAATACCTTCATTCTTGCGCTAACAGCGATGATTTTTGCCACCATAATCGGTGTGTTTTTAGGTGTGCTTTCAGCAGTTTATAAAGATTCGTGGATTGATAAATCGGCCAATGCATTTGCCATTCTGGGTATATCAGCACCTTCTTTTTTTGCGGGGATTATTATTGCCTGGCTTTTCGGTTTTGTGCTTAGCAATTATACAGGCCTAAAAATGAGCGGCAGCTTATATTCTTACGATCCCTTTAATGGTGAGGTATTAACCTTAAGAAACCTATGGCTGCCAATGATTACCCTTGGTTTGAGACCTTTGGCGATTATTGTACAGTTAACCAGAAGCGCAATGCTGGATGTTTTGGCACAGGATTATATCAGAACGGCAAGAGCCAAAGGCTTAAGTAGAAATGCCATTATTTATAAACACGCTTTAAAAAATGCGATGAACCCGGTAATTACGGCTATTTCAGGATGGTTTGCCTCATTGCTAGCAGGTTCTTTTTTTGTAGAGTACATTTTCGGGTATAACGGATTAGGCAGAACAACAGTAACCGCTTTAGAAATGTCTGATTTTCCGGTGGTGATGGGTTCCATTCTTTTTATTGCTTTCGTATTTGTAGTCATTAATATTCTGGTTGATATTTTATATGCTTATGTTGACCCAAGAGTTAAATTAAGTTAGGTTATGTGCGAAGAAGAAATTATAGATTATACTGAGCTTGCCGATCAACGCATCATCGAAATATTTAAGCTTGCAACAGTCGAAATGCCCGATGCAGAGCGCTTGTTTAGTCACGTACTCAATGCGCAGCATATATGGGCACAGCGGATTTCGGGCAAGAAACCACTTTATGGTGTTTGGGATATTCATCATAAGGAAAACTTTGAGCGTATTGCCATTGAAAATTTTAAGCTGATCAGGGTAGTATTGAAAGAGAGTTCTTTAGATAAGATGATTTTGTACAGCAATACACAAGGTGTTGAGTACGAAAACCGATTGGATGAAATTTTATTTCATTTATTTAATCATTCTACTTATCATCGCGGACAGGTTGTAACTTTGTTGAAAAAAGAAGGTTTTACACCACCTGTAACCGATTATATTATGTTAAAACGCGACCATCTATTATAAGAGGTCGAAGCAAAAAGAGAGATACATGAAAATTTTCCTTATCGGATACATGGGCTGCGGCAAAAGTACAAAAGCTAAACAGCTGGCACATCGTTTAGATTGCCCTGTGATTGATCTTGATGCCGAAATTGTTTCAAAAACAGGTAAAAGCATTGCCGAATATTTTGCTGAATATGGAGAAAGTGGCTTTAGGGATTACGAAAGCAAAATGCTTAAAACCTTCGATTATCCAGAAACCTGTGTGGTAGCTACTGGAGGCGGATTGCCATGCTTTTTCGATAACATGGAATGGATGAATGCTAACGGCGAAACCGTTTATTTGCAAATGGAGCCGGCGGCTTTGGTATCACGTTTACATAACCGTCAAAAACGTCCCTTAATTAAAGATTTAGATGATGAGCAGCTTTTAGAATTTATTAAAGAGAAACTCAAAGAACGTGATCCTTTTTACACTCAGGCAAAACTGATTGTAGATGCATTTGACTTGGATGGGGAGAAGTTGGAAGAAGCGATTGTGAAGAATCGATAGATTAATTTGGAACTTGGAGTTGGGCGTTTGGAGTTAATTAATCGATTAAAACAGTTAACTGATTAACTTAATAGTGATACACCTACAAACAAACTAATAACCGATAAGCTATGAATTATTAGACTATTGACAAATGAACTATTGGCTAATGAACCACTGAACTAATTCCATCATCAATTATCCTAGCCGATAACAACGCAAGCGGAATGCCCCCTCCAGGATGCACACTACCCCCACAGAAATATAAATTTTTAACTTTCGAACTGAAATTGGGATGCCTTAAAAAGGCAGAAAACTGATTGTTGGAGCTGTTGCCATATAAAGAACCTTGATAAGAACCTGTTTTGCTTTCTATGCTTCTGGGATCTAAAATCTGCTCACAGATAATGTCTTTTTCAATATTCCTGTTTAAAATACGGCTAATCTTTTTAATGATATTTGTTCTGGCTTCTTTAATCAGCACATCCCAGTTCTGACCATTATTGGCAGGAACATTTATCATTACAAACCAGTTCTCACTGTCTGTAGGTGCATCTGCCCTGATATGTTTGCAGCTGATGTTTACGTACACCGTTGGGTCGATGCTGATGGTTTTCTCTTTCCATATGGCATTAAACTCCTTTTGGTAATCCTCAGCGAAAAAGATGTTGTGCAGGCCCATATCGCTGTAATTCCCGTCCATGCCCCAGTAAAAAATCAGAGCAGAGCTACTCCGTTCCTGGTTTAATAATTTTTTAGGTTGGGCTATGTTTTTTAGTAGGTTTTTATAAGTAAACCAGATGTCGAGGTTCGAAACAACCACGTCAGCCTTGTAGTTTTTATCATTAACTTTTACGCCCTGTACTTCGGGTTTAAGTCCATTGGAATATATGATTTCTTCCACCTTTTGATTGTAATGAAACCTTATTCCTAACTCTTCTGCTAATTTTACCAGGGCAGTAACAATACTGTACATCCCATTCGTTGGAAGAAATGCTCCATAGTGATACTCGAAATGTGGAATTATATTCAATGTGGCCGGTGCCTGATAGGGATCGGAACCGTTATATGTGGCATAACGGTTAAAAAGCTGCGCTATTCTATCGTCTTTAAAGAACGATCGGTTTGCTTTTGCCTGTGTTCTAAAAGCATCAATCTGGCCAAAACGGAATATAGATTTTAAGGTGTCCCAGTGCAGGTAGCTTTTAATTTTATGCAGACTTCTTTCCAAAAATACACGGTGGGTAACCTCGTAAATGGTTTTGCTTTTGTTTAAATAGCGCTCAACCTCTTTTGCAGTTGAATCTGTTTTTTCTTCTATTTCCTTAGCAAATTCATCGAGATCTGCACGTGCGTTTAACCTTAAGCCATCTTCGTAAAAATAACGGCAAATTTCTTTTAATTTTAGATATTCAAAATAATCTTCAGGGTTTTTACCTGCCAGTTTGAAGAGTTCATCCACGTACTGGGGCATGGTAAAAAGGCTCGGTCCGGCATCAAACCTGAAACCATTCATTTTTATTTCTGTCAGCTTACCTCCAGGTTTTGAATTAGCTTCAAAAACATCAACCTCATAGCCCTTTAGGGAAAGGCGGATTGCCGATGCAATGCCCGCAATTCCGGCACCGATAATTATTGCTTTTGGTTTAGACATCAATCTATTTCAACTCCTCTAAATATACCTTCGTTTGTTTTTCGATCTCGTTGGTGGCAAATTTAATGGCCGAACCAACCCTGGTGGTTTCGGATTTTACAGGAATTTTGTTTACCGTTGCCAAGGCATCAGTATACCATTTGGCCCACACTTCAATAATGTGTTTCTCATCAGCTGGGGTTTTCCCTTTTGCAATTTCTTTTTTGCTCAGTTCAAATTCAGTTTTTAATCGGGTTAAAGCATCGGTTTTAACTTGCGAAACAGTGGTTATCGCGGTATTTTCGTCTGCAGAAATCAAAGTATAGGCAGCAGTTAAACCACTTATCCCAACATTTTTCATTTCGGTTGGCGAAACTTTATCAATCCTGTCGTTATCTGTATGGTAAAATACATCGGTAAAGTGCCACATCAGTAATCCTGGGATTTTATTTTGCAGGAATGGTGTGTGGTCGCTGCCACCTTCAAACGGATTGTAGTTAACCGTCCAGTTGGCAAATTTGCCCTGTGCTTTACAGATATCGAAGATAAAATCGTTAAAATAATGCGGGAAAAGATCTTTTTCAGTAACATCGCCAGCGCCCCATTCAGTATGTTTATCCGTTCCTCTTGTCCAAATGGCCGATGGATCAGGCATTTTTTCGATCAGGAATGAGCCGCCGGTTTTTTTGGTGTCCTCGCCAACCATATCCAAACTCATTCCCCACATAATGCCTTTGGCCCGGGTGGTATCTTCGGTAATATATCTTCTTGTTGATACAATTTCGTCGCCCCATAAAAAAGTGAGGCTACGCTTCGGACTGATCTTTTTTGCCTGATATAATGCTGCTGTTAATCTTGCCATTTCTGCTAATGTACCAACGCCGCTTGCATTATCGTTTGCACCAGGCTCCTGAACATGGGCACTGAACACAAAACGTTCATTAGGATTTACACTGCCTTTAACATTTGCTACTATGGTTAATTCTTCTGAGGGGTAAATTTTAGTCTGAATATTTACTTTCAATTTAGTCTCGCCTTTTAAGCAGGCCGCTTTTAACTTTTCTTTAGCAGCATAAGATAAAAGCAAGGTCCATACCTCACTATTGGCTTTCATGCTCCCAAACTGGATAGAAGTTTGGTGTAACTCTGGTTGGGTATACTTTGGCATCGAATAGCCAAGCACACCAATGGCTCCCGCTTTTGTAGCTATTTGAAGCAAACGTGACGGACTGTTCTCAGAAAATAGGATTTTTCCTTTAAGGTCCATTTTCTCTATTTCAGCTGGAATTATTTTTTCTATAAAAACCACATTAGCTCTAACACCTTCTGTAACTGTTGATCCGCAATTGATTGGAATCATGTTGCGGTTAGTTTGGTAAGAAATGAGTGGTTTTGTTTCTCCAACAATATCTATATTGGCATCAACGGGCTCCCAGGTGCTGTTTTTCATCGCTCTTTTTTCGATGCGATAACTTAAAGGAGCCTCAAATTCATTCTGCTTCTGTTCAACAAAACCGGCTTTTTTAAGGATGTTTTCTACGTAATGGATACTGGCATTAAAGCCTGTGTTACCGGGTACGCGGAAGTATTTTTCTACAAAAGCAGTCGTTTCATAGGCATTTTTTTCTAGGAAACCAGCCCGCGTTAGCTTGAAATATTCATCTGTCGAATTTTGTGCGTAACATCCCAATCCCGCAAAAAGCAGTGCAAAAAGTATCTTCGTTTTCATTATCGTTCGTAAAAGCGAAAGATACTAAGAATATTTAATCTTGTTTAGGCGTACCGCTTGCCAGTTTTGCGTTTCAACCCTTCGTCAACCGATAATGGGCCTGAACCTACTACCCAAAACATGATAAGAAGAAACAGCACCAAGACCGAAAACCACAATTCCGAATTCGGTGTGGAGAAACCCGGTGTAAGGTTAACAAAAAATACCGCAAACAATAAGATTGGAATCTGAATTACAACGGCAAAGCGGGTAACTAAGCCTAAAGTAATTAAAACACCCCCAACTAAATGTGCAAATGCAACAACATGAATGGCGACACTGATGAGCATGCCTGAAAAACCAAATACGTTGTTTTGTGTGATCATGTTCTGAAGAACCGAAGTGTCGCTAACAAAAGAAACACCTTTTCCAAAAATGATCAGGCCAAGTACAATCCGAAGATAATCCAGCCATTTTGAGTGATGAACATCTCCCCAATGTTCAATTTTACGGATAACGTTCATAATGAACCTCCATTTTTATGTGAATGATACTTTAAGTTACGGATTTTTATTTGGTTATCAAATAAGGAACTGAAAATCAATAGATCACGATTGTGGTTGTTGTAAAAGAAGTGATTTAACCTTTTGATGTAAAATTAACAAAAAATTAATTTATACCGTTTTGGTTTTTGGTATGAATTTAGTATTATTGCTTAAATAGATAGGTTTTTTATCATGAGCAAAGAAATATTAGAGTTTTCTGTACTGGTGGATGAAAAATTTGACCTAAAATTTAATTGGTTAGATGGCTTTTGGGGCGCGGCATTTAAATTTTTTGGAAAATAATTTTAAATCGAAAATATGCTAAATCAGTCGTTTTAGACTGAGCGGAAAAATATTGCCTAATCTTTCTGGTAAACCATTTATCTATCTGGATCATTTATCCTACTTTGGTCTTTAGCTTTTCAGCTATTTATATTCATTCTGATTTTTGTGTTTCAGCTTTATTGTTTAGCCTTTGGTCTTTCCTCTTTCAGCTTTTAGCTTTATCTTTGCAAAATAATGAGTAGAAGAAAACCTGGTACGGTAACTATTGTTCCAAACGTACATATAATCGATATTGCTGAAGAGGGAAAAGGTGTTGGCAAGGCTGACGAATTGGTCATTTTTGTTGATAAAGCCGTTCCTGGTGATGTGGTGGATGTTCGGTTGACCAAAAAGAAAAAGAATTTTGCTGAAGCAATCATTGATCAGCTTCATGAAAAATCAGCGTTGCGTACTGATCCTTTTTGTCCTCATTTCGGAACCTGCGGCGGTTGCAAATGGCAGCATATGGGTTACGATGCTCAATTGAAATTTAAGCAGAAAAATGTTGAGGCAGCTTTACAGCGTTTAGGTAAAATAGATACCTCAGGAACAGAACCTATTTTAGGTTCAGAAAAAAACAGGTATTACCGAAATAAATTAGAATTTACTTTTTCGAACAAACGTTGGTTGGAAAAAACCGATGTAGAACGCGATGAAGATTTTGACATGAATGCACTGGGTTTTCACGTACCATTGCGTTTTGATAAAATTTTAGATATCGAGCATTGTTATCTACAAGATGAGCCTTCTAATTCGATCAGAAACGCTGTCCGTAAATATGCCTTAGAAAATGACCTGTCGTTTTACGATCTGCGTAACCATGAAGGCGTTTTGCGTAACCTGATTATCCGTACTTCTAGCACAGGAGAGGTGATGGTTGCTGTGGTATTTGCTTATCCGGAACAGACACAAGTTGATGGCTTGATGGGTTTCCTTAAAAATGAATTTCCACAGATTACCTCTTTGCTGTATATCGTTAACCAAAAAAAGAATGACACTATTTTCGATCAGGATGTGGTGGTTTTCTCAGGTCCCGATCATATTTTCGAAGAAATGGATGGCATCCGTTTTAAAATTGGGGTGAAATCTTTTTATCAGACCAATTCTGAACAAGCCTTCGAGCTATATAAAATCACCAGGGATTTTGCCGGATTTAAAGGTGATGAACTGGTTTATGATTTATACACTGGTGCCGGGACGATTGCAAATTTTATTGCCAAAAACGTAAAGCAGGTAGTTGGGGTAGAATATGTACCAACCGCTATTGAAGATGCAAAGTTTAACTCAGCGCTAAATGGCATCGATAATACAATTTTCTATGCCGGAGATATGAAAGATATTCTTACTTCAGAATTTATCCTGGCACATGGTAAACCAGATGTGGTCATTACTGATCCGCCACGGGCTGGTATGCATACAGATGTAGTACAGAGATTGCTTGAAATGGAGTCTGAAAAAATTGTCTATGTAAGCTGTAATGCAGCCACACAGGCAAGAGATTTAGAATTATTGAAAGAAAAATACGATGTGGTGCGCATTAAACCTGTAGATATGTTTCCGCACACGCAACACGTAGAAAATGTAGTATTGTTAAGGTTAAAGTAATAAAATGATTGAATGAGAGAAAAATTGAATGAAAGAATGGGGCAATTTGCCTTTAACATTCAACTATTCACTCATTCAAAATTCAATCATTAGTTAAGGTATGGATAGAGAAGAATTATTAGGCGCAACGCCCGAAGAGAACGGAACACCACAAAAAAAGCAGGAAAGTCCGCTGGTAAGTTTAGAAAAAGACTTAGAATTTTACGCTGATGCGATTAAAGAAGTAGCAATCGAGATTATGGTGGAAGGCATTTCTGCCCATCCAATTTTTATTGCACATCAGCATGAGGTGAACATTGGCGAACTTATCTTAAATAAAGAAGAACTTAATACCGATTGGACCATACAAGCCTCTACGTTAGAAGAATTTGTAGAAAAAGGAATCATCAGCAAGGAAAAAAAAGAGCCCTTCTTAAAAGTATATAAAAAACCGGAAGATTTTATGTGCGTATTCGTAATTGTTCCTGAAGGCGCCAACTTTATTTACTATCCGTACAAAAAAAGGTAGAGGATAGAAAGGTTGATGATTCCCTCCCTAAGCCTTTAATGATCAGAATCTGTGTAATCTATTAATCTGTGCAATTACCGAATAAAAAACGCCGCTTTGTATCCACAAAGCAGCGCGTTATTATTAACTAAACTAAACTTTTAATTTACGTGGTGTACATCTCCACTTTTTGAGCTTGATGTTTTCTTGAGTGAAGCATTTCCCTTATAACTTACATCGCCACCACCACTTGCACTGGCCTCTAAGCCTTTATTTACATAAAGATTTACATCAGAACCCCCAGAAGCCTGTACCTTTGCATAATCTGTAATTAATTCATAAGCATCGATATCGCTACCTCCACTAGATTGAATGGTCATGTTTTCTGCTTTGCCTTTTAAATCGAGATCACTGCCACCGCTTGATTGAATAGATAGATCGTTGCAAACAACCGTTAATTTTAAATCCGATCCTCCTGAAGAGCGAATAGCAAGTTTTTCTGTTTTAATTTGGTTTTGTGTAAAAACATCGGATCCTCCCGATGCTGCAATTGCATTTAGGGTTTTAAAACTTACATAAGCTTTAATGGTACGGTTTTTAAACATACCGCTCCAATTGATACCATCTTTAAACTTTATGGTAACATTACTGCCGCTCTGCTCAACAACAATATCTTTTAATGTTTCCGAATCAGATTTTATACTCACACTTTCACTACCGCCCTGGGTGAGGTATAAATCTATGCCACTGCTTACTCCAATGCTATTAAAGTTTTTAACGGTGAAGCTTTTAGTATCCTGCGCTTTAGCCATGTAGCTGGTTACCACGATAAATAAAATGGCGGATGATTTGATAAGGGTTTTCATAATCGTTTTTTCGTTAAATGATTCTGAAGCTATCATTACGCAGCATTTAGGCAACGATGGCTTCGATTTTGTGTTTTGGTTATAGATTAGACGCATCTCTGATGAAAACGTTGCAAACAATCGAAATTATTTTTCAAATAGTTTGAATTTCATCCTTAAAATCGTTCTTTTTGTATTCAATCCTTTTTATACAATGGCATCGCAATTACTTATTCTCAACAAGAAACAAATTCAGCAGAAAATAGATCGTATCGCTTATCAGATTTTAGAAGATAACCTGAATGAGAAAGAAGTGGTGCTTGCCGGTATTTGGGACCGTGGCTACAAACTAGCGCTAAGATTAGAAAAAGTGCTTAAAAAGATTTCGGGCTTTAAACTAACCTTACTGCGTATCGACCTGCAGAAAGAAAGTAGCAAATTGGTTGCTTCGACAGATCTGGATGAAAGCCATTGGAAAAACAAGGTGATCATTATTGTTGATGATGTATTGAACAGCGGTAAAACCCTTGCTTATGGTTTAGGTGTTTTCTTAAATACGCCACATAAAAAAATCCGTACAGTAGTTTTGGTTGATCGAAGCCATAAAATTTTCCCTATTGCCACCGATTTTGTTGGGCTTGAACTGGCTACCATCTTAAAAGAACATGTAGATGTAGTAATGGATGTGGAAGGTGAAGAAGATCGGGTTTATTTGAGCTAAGTTATAGAGATAATGGCATATTCCAAATGTGCATCTTAAGAATCCTCGTTACAAATGAGGACTATAATTCATCTGTGCTATCGTCCTCGTTTGTAACGAGGATGCACGAGAATAGCGATTTTATCGCTTTTTTTAAATCAATTCAATTTTCACCAAACCTTTAATTCCAGCATAATCTTTAGCGCTACTGTAAATGTATTGCTCGGGAAATTCAACAATACAAGCTTTAACAGGATTATCATGGATATAATGTAGTTTTTGAAAAGCATCGATTTCTTGTAAATCGATAGGGTGATTGTCGTCTTGCCAGATTTTGTGACTTTCTGCCCGATTGGTCTTTCTAGTTTCGAAACTAAACTTGTCTAAAAGCCAATCTTTCCTACTTTCAGGTATCTCTTTAATGGTAACAGCCAATTGCTTCGAAGTGAATTTTTTAAAATCTCTCAAAAAATCAGACATTTTATTTGGCTCTTTACACTTCCAATAAAATGAATGTGATTCGTCATCAGAACCCAACCATTTAATATTAATCCTTTATTCTCGATACAGTGGTTTAACGAATCGACAATTATGTTTTTATATTCTATAAGTCTATCCAACCAACTATTGTACATGTTATAAAATAAGTCTGATTTTGATCAGTAATTATATATCTGCTTCCTCCCATAATAAAATAAGATTAAATCTTTAATTAAATTATATTCTCAGTAAAGAGAATATCTGGGAGATTTATAGTGAATATAGTTATTTTATACATAAATGCGCTAATCGTACGCGTTTGTGGAGAGGATGAATGAGAATAGCGATTATATCGCTAATACTTAAATCGGTTTAAGCTATTACGCCACATTACAAATGTGGACCTCGCTAATCCTCGTTACAAACGAGGACTATAACGAGTGTATGTACAATACATTTGCAATTAACCTCAATTTTTTGCAATTTCCCGAAATGTATCAGCCTAGAAAAAATAATTTGATCTTCAGCTTTTTCTCCTGGTACATCCAGTTTATCATCAAAAAAGATTTTTCAGCTTTTAAGTATGGTGAGGTGGAGATTAAACAAGATGCGGCTATCTTGGTTTTGGCCAATCATTTTAGCTGGTGGGATGGTTTTTTCCTCTTTTACATCAACAAAAAAGTATTTAAGAAACAATTTCATGTTTTAGTGAATGCCGAAAACTATACTAAAGTTGGTTTTCTAAGGTATCTTGGTGCTTTTGCGGCCGAAAATAAAGGTAAAGATGTTTTAGAAACGCTTAATTATGCAGGCAAACTGTTAGATAACCCCGCAAATTTGGTACTTGTATTCCCCCAGGGCAAATTATATTCGAACCATCTTAAAAATATCAGTTTCGAAAAAGGAGTGATGCAGATGATCAATGCCAGTCAGAAAAAGATTAATATTATTTTTGCCGCCACCTTTATTGATTATTTTTCCAAAAGAAAGCCCTCAGCTTATACTTACTTGCAGCATTGGGAGAATGAAGAATATGTAAGTTTACAATTACTAAAAAGCGCTTATAATAAACATTACGATCAGTCTGTTGTTAAACAAACTCAGCTAATTGAATGACAATTTTTATTTACGCCGTTTTAATTTTCCTGGTGATCCGGTTTTCGGTTACTGTTTTCAATTTCCTTTCTAATCCTAAGTTGCCGAGAGTGGTTAAACACTATCATGATAAGGTTTCGATCTTAATTCCTGCACGAAATGAAGCAGCGGATATTTTAGAATTGCTCGTTTCGATAAAAAACCAGGACTACACCAATTATGAAGTTATTGTTTTGGATGATAACAGCGATGACAATACTTTCGGTGTAGTCGAAAATTTTTGTCTTACGAACCCGCAATTTAAAGTGGTAAGCGGTAAAGCGTTACCTCAAAACTGGCTTGGGAAAAATTATGCCTGCCACCAGCTTAGCGAATTGGCTACAGGGAAATATCTTTTGTTTATCGATGCAGACGAATCAGTAAAAAGAGGATTGATCAATAGCCTGATCAACCGGATGGAAATCGGAGGGCTGGCTTTGTTAAGTGTTTTTACCAACCAAACTATAAAATCGATAGGCGAGTGGTTAACAGTGCCCTTAATGCATTTTATACTGCTAAATTTATTGCCTTTGCGATTGGTTAAACTTTCGAAAAATCCAGCATTTTCAGCAGCAAGTGGACAGTGCATGTTTTTTAATGCCAATAATTACAAAGAAAACCATTGGCATGAGCGGGTTAAACACCAGGTTGTGGAAGATGTGGAGATTATGAAGTTGGTAAAACAAGAAAAATTTAATGCAGAGGCCCTTTTAGCCAACGGACTGATCTATTGTAGGATGTACAAAAATTTAGGCGAAAGCTTAAACGGTTTTAGTAAAAATTTACTGACGGGTTTTGGTAATAACATCATAATATTATTACTTTACCAGCTTTTGGTAACTGTAGGACCAGTAATTTTAATCTTAAACTTTAATATTGCTTTACTTGTATTACCATTAACTTTAATAGTATTAACTAGAATGATGATCTCCTATTTATCGGGGCAAAATGTTTTGATAAATCTGATTTTACATCCTTTACAGATGTTATTCTTCTTAATAATTTCATTCATTTCTATAAAAAAACATATTTTTAAAACGAGCACATGGAAGGGCAGAACGATCAAAACGATTTAAAGGTTAAAAGGATTGCAGTTGCAATAATTGTCGTTTTTCATATGGTTGGCTTGCTTGGCTTCTTAATTCCTGTTGCCCAGCCTTATTTTATCAAACTGGTTCCCTTTCATTTGTTGCTGATGTTTGCCGTAATTGTTTTTTCGTACAATGCCGATGTGAAACGTTTATTGTTACTGGTTTCGGGTGTATTTCTCTGTGGCTTTTTAGTCGAGGTACTAGGCGTTCATACCGGAAAGATATTTGGCAGCTATTATTACGGCGATACATTGGGCTACAAAGTTGCTGCGGTTCCATTACTAATGGGTGTAAATTGGGTAATCCTTATTTTCAGTGTTGGGCAAATGATGAAAAGTATGAAAATCAGGCATAGTATTCTGGCTTCAGTTCTCGGCGCTTTTATACTGGTAGGTTTCGATTTCTTTTTGGAACCTGTGGCCATGAAATTTAACTACTGGCAGTGGGACTGGCATGAAATCCCTGTTCAGAATTATGTAGCGTGGTTTATTGTTTCGGTAATATTGTTAAAGTTTTACTATGCTTTGGGCTTAAAGCAACAAAAATATATTGGTACTGTAATGTTCGTTTCACAGCTAATCTTTTTTGTTGTCTTATACATGACAACCGGAACAAATATTTTTGCTTAATTTTGTATCGCAATGGGTTACAACTTACAGGTCAACATCGATAAATCATCAGGCTTTTGCTTTGGCGTAGTATATGCCATAGAAATGGCCGAAGATATTCTGGATAATGAAGGTTATTTATATTGCCTTGGCGATATTGTGCATAATGATGAAGAAGTAGAGCGTTTAACCAATCGCGGATTAAAAATCATCGATCACGAAGTATTAAAAAACTTAAGGGACGAAAAGGTTTTAATCAGGGCTCATGGCGAGGCGCCATCAACCTATCAACTGGCCTTAGAAAATAACCTTACTTTAATAGATGCTTCATGTCCTGTTGTGCTGAAATTACAGAACAGGATTAAAAATTCACATGATGACGATGAGCAAGTACTTATTTTTGGTAAGCACGGGCACGCCGAGGTAATCGGATTACAAGGTCAAACAGATGGTAAGGCAATTGTTTTTCAGGATCTAGCCGAACTGGATAATGTAGAATTGCCTGCTAAATTTACGCTATATAGCCAAACCACTAAAAGCACCGATAAATTCTATCACATTAAAGATGAGTTATTGAGCCGTGGTTATGAAGTTAAGGCTAACGATACCATTTGCAGGCAAGTATCTAACCGTTACGAAGAACTGGAAGATTTTGTAAGCCATTATGATAAAATCGTTTTCGTATCAGGCAAGAAATCTTCTAACGGAAAAGTGCTGTACGATGTTTGTAAAAAACACAACGATAATTCTTATTTCATTTCGAATGTTGAAGAGTTAGATCAAACTTGGTTTAACGAAAACGATAAAGTTGGCATATGCGGTGCTACGTCTACACCAATGTGGTTGATGGAAAAGGTAAAGGCTGCGTTAGAGCGGTATTAGCTTGTAAGAAGATCTGAATAGGTATTAATGATGGATTTATATAGTAGAATCGTCATCTCGACTGGGAACGCAGTGGAATGGAGAGATCTGCTTAGATAGATCTCGACTTCGTTACACTTCGCTCGAGATGACGGTCATATCTATTAATATAATATAAATTGAAAAAGATAAACCTACATATCGGAATCCTGGTTGCGTTAACCGTAATTGTCTGTTGGTTTGTTTCTCTTTATTTCTTGCTTACATGGAATTTTGCCTGGAGCAATCCCTTTGTTTATCTGATGATTGTTGTTCAGATGCATTTGTACACAGGTTTGTTTATTACCGCCCACGATGCGATGCACGGAACGATATCGCCAAACCAAAAAACAAATAATTTTATTGGCTATATTTCTGTTTTTCTCTACGCAGGTTTTTTTTATAACCGTTTGTATTCGAAACATCACCAGCACCACCGTCATGTGCATACCGAAAACGATCCGGATTTTGCGCCGCATGGCTTTTGGAAATGGTATTTCCGTTTCATGCTAAATTATGTCACGATAATTCAATTGGTAATTATGGCCATAACTTATAATGTGTTGAAAATCTGGATTGATGAAAAAAACCTGCTGTTGTTTTGGGTACTGCCATCCTTATTAAGCACTTTTCAGTTATTTTATTTCGGAACCTATTTGCCGCATAAGGGGGAGCACGATAATGAATATCATTCTTCTACCTTACAGAAAAATCATTTTGTTGCCTTTATTACCTGTTACTTTTTTGGCTATCATTTAGAACATCACCAAAAACCAAGCATGCCTTGGTGGCAACTGCATAAAATGAAGCGATAGTCGAGGTCGTGGTGTCAGATGTTACCATCCGACACTAATTAATATCCAAATAATATTTTACTTGTTCGAATTGCCAGATAGTAACATCAAACAGCATACTGATGAATTTACAGGCTATTGCTCGATAGCTTGTGGAAGTATGAAATAACACTTTTTGACTAAAAAATGTTTGCAATCACATTTTAAGCATAGGGAAAAAACAATAAAAAGGCGATATTTGCGCCACGAAACATATTCTTTATAGATGAGCAAAAAGGGGATTTTACTGGTAAATTTAGGAACACCTGATAGTCCGGCAACGGCAGATGTTAAAAAGTACTTAGATCAATTTTTAATGGACGAGCGGGTAATCGATATCCCTAAGTTAAACAGGACATTATTGGTAAAAGGTATTATTGTTCCTTTCCGTAGTCCTAAAACAGCAAAATTGTATAAAGAAATCTGGAACGAAAATGGTTCACCGCTATTGTATTACAGCCGGTTACAGGCTGAAATGCTGCAGGAAAGATTGGGAGACGATTATCATGTAGAGCTGGCCATGCGCTACCAAAGCCCATCTGTTGCATCGGCGTTAGCCAATTTAAAAGCAGGTTTAGTAGAGAGCATCCAGGTTATTCCGATGTTTCCTCAATATGCCTCTGCAAGCACAGGGTCGGTAATGCAACTGGTAATGGAGCTGGTGAGCAAATGGCCAACGGTTCCACCAATATCATTTGTTAATTCATTCCATGATAACGAATTGATGATTAAAGTTTTTGCAGAAAATGCCAAAAAACATCATGTAGAAAGCTACGATCACGTATTGTTCAGCTTCCATGGCTTACCTGAACGTCAATTGTTAAAATGCGATCATACTGGAAGTTACTGTTTGAAAAGCGCCGATTGCTGCCAGACATTAAACGATACCAATAAATTCTGTTATTCTGCACAAGGACATGATACGGCCAGATTAATTGCCAAAGAATTAAATCTGTCAAAAGATCAATATACCGTTTGTTTCCAATCGCGCTTAGGAAAAGAGCCATGGGTACAACCCTATACTACCGATGTGCTGAAGAAATTAGCCGGCGAAGGCAAAAAACGTCTTTTGGTTTTTAGCCCTGCTTTTGTGGCAGATTGTTTAGAAACGCTTTACGAAATCACGGTAGAATATCACGAAGAATTTAAAGCTTTAGGTGGTGAACATGTTCAATTGGTAGAAAGTTTAAACGATAGTCCGGTGTTTATCGAGGCTTTGGCTGGAATGGTTAAATAGTTTAAATATGGCGAGCTTTATTATTTTAATGGGTGTTTCGGGAAGTGGTAAAACAGTAGTTGGTAAAGCTTTGGCCCCGAGAATAAATGCTGAATTTATAGATGGCGATAACCTGCATTCGCAACGTAATGTAGATAAAATGGCTGCCGGAATTCCGTTAACAGATGCTGATCGTTTAGATTGGCTGCAATTGATTGCGAAGGTTGGTCGCGAACATGTTGCTCATGGATCGACATGCATTATTGCCTGTTCTGCATTGAAAAAATCTTACCGCGATTTGCTAAGAACAGATAATACATCAATCCGCTTTGTTTATTTGAAAGGAAATTTCGATTTAATCCACGATCGGATTGCTAAGCGATCTCATCAGTACATGCCTTCTAGTTTATTAAAAAGCCAGTTTGAAACATTGGAAGAGCCTCAGGCTGATGAACAGGATGTGATAACGGTTTCAATTGATCAGGATATTCCCCAGATTGTGGAAGAAATTGCTAAGGCTGATCTGATTTCGTAATCATCGAAATAATCTGATCGGTTGCCCCTTTTTTATCTGTAACATATCTTTTGGCCTGCGCTGCGGCATCTTCATTTTTGGCAAAATCCTCAAAAGCACCGATTAATTTCTCAACAGTAGAAATGCTTTTGGCTGCACCTATAGCAATTAGATCTTTGGCTTCCTGAAATTTATCATATTTCGGGCCGAAAATTACAGGCAAACCAAACGCTGCGGCTTCTAAAGTGTTGTGTATTCCTGTTCCAAAACCGCCACCAATATAAGCTACATTTCCGTATTGATAGAGAGAAGAAAGCATGCCGATGTTGTCTATAATGAGCGTTTGGTGTTCGGCGTTTGGCGTTTGATTAGACGAGTTGAAAATTGAAAACCGCACACTGCCAACTGAAAACTGTTTCTCGATACTTTCAATATGGCTTTCGTGGATCTCGTGTGGCGCGATAATAAACTTCCAGCTGGGATATTTTTCAGGTAAAGCCGATAATATTTTTTCATCTTCAGGCCAGGTACTTCCGCAAATCAATGTGGGGGAGTTGCCAATAAAACTTTCGATTTGGCTAAGCTGTTTGGGCGATTGCGCATTTTCGTAAACACGGTCGAAACGGGTATCGCCATTTATCGTGACATTATTTAATCCGATCGATTTTAAAAGATTTTTACTTTCTTCGTTTTGCACAAAAAAGTAAGTAACAGATTTTAAAATATTGCGGTAAAAGCCACCATACCATTTAAAAAATGCCTGGCTTTCTCTAAAAATACCAGAAATCACATATAAAGGAATTTCGCGGTCTTTTAATTCTTTAAAATAAAAATGCCAAAATTCGTATTTGGTAAAAATGGCCATTTCGGGATTAATGCTTGCTATAAAACGTTTGGCGTTGGCTGCGGTATCAATAGGAAGATAAAATACATCTGCAAGGGCATAATTTTTCCGGATTTCGTATCCCGAAGGGGAGAAAAAAGTAACTACGATTTTTTTAGCTGGATAAAGCGATTTTAGTTTTTCTAAAACCGGTCGGCCCTGTTCAAATTCTCCTAAAGAAGCAAAATGAAACCATATGTGTTTTTCGCTCGGATTAATTTTCTGAGCAATTTTTGTATAGCTATTTTTACGGCCATTTATAAACAGTTTAGCCTTAGGATCGAATAATGAAAATGTCCTGATAAGCAAAGTGTAAAGCCGAATTCCGATTATGTAAAGCAAAAGCATTAGTGTAATTTCATATCTTCGTGCCAAGATAAAACGAATATATTTAAAAAGCTTAAAAATATATGGAGTCGTCGCAATTTGGCCTATCGTTCAATACTATAAATAGACAGGTCGTGATTACTCCATAAGTTGCGAAAAGTAACCGAGCTTACGAGCTCATTAAAACCGTTAAGAAACAATTTAATATTGTTTAATAAATTATAACAGATGAAGATAGCCGTTATTGGTACCGGATACGTAGGTTTAGTTACCGGAACCTGTTTAGCAGAAACAGGAAATGATGTAATATGTGTTGACATTAATGAAGCGAAAGTAAAGCAGATGCAGGCTGGCGAAGTACCGATTTACGAGCCTGGTTTAGATCTTTTGTTCCATAGAAATATAGAACAGGAAAGGTTGACTTTTACAACAAATCTTGCAGATGCTGTAAAAGATGCGCAGATTATTTTTATGGCTTTGCCAACGCCTCCGGGTGGAGATGGTGCTGCTGATCTTTCTTATATTTTAGGCGCTGCAAAGGATATTTCAAAACTGATTACCGAGTATAAGGTCATCGTAAATAAATCAACGGTTCCGGTTGGGACGGCCGATAAGGTAAAGGCTGTTTTTGCCGAAAATACTTCGATTGAAGTAGATGTGGTATCCAATCCTGAGTTTTTAAGGGAGGGTGTAGCAGTTGATGATTTTATGAAACCTGACCGCGTGGTTTTAGGAACTAAAAGCGAAAGAGCGAAAAAGCTGATGGCTGAATTATACGGTCCTTATGTACGTCAGGGGAATCCAATTCTTTTTATGGACGAGCGTTCTTCTGAATTGACTAAATATGCGGCAAACTCTTTCCTTGCCACCAAAATTACCTTCATGAACGAGGTCGCCAACCTTTGCGAACTTGTAGGTGCTGATGTTGATTCGGTAAGAAGGGGCATAGGTTCTGATGACCGTATCGGTAAACGTTTCCTTTTTCCAGGAGTAGGTTACGGCGGTTCATGTTTCCCTAAAGATGTTCAGGCACTGGTAAAATCATCTGATGATTATGCCTACGATTTTCAGATCCTGAAATCGGTAATGGAGGTTAATGAAAGACAAAAAACAATCCTGGTTGACAAAGTGATTAAATATTATAAAGGTGACATAAAGGGCAAACATTTTGCACTTTGGGGCCTTGCTTTTAAACCAGAAACCGACGATATCCGCGAGGCACCGGCCTTATATATTATTGATGCGCTGGTTAAGAACGGCGCAACCGTTACCGTGTTCGATCCAGAGGCAATGACAAATGTTAAAAACATTATTGGCGATCAGGTAAACTATGCTAAAAACCAATACGAAGCTTTAGAAGGTGCTGACGCACTGTTGATTGCAACAGAATGGTCGGTTTTCCGTAACCCTGATTTTGAAAAAATTGATAATATCTTAAAAAATAAAGTGGTTTTCGATGGCAGGAATTTGTACGATTTGCAAAAAATGATCGATCTTGGCTATTATTATAACAGCATAGGTAGAAAACTAATAGATTAAAATGGGTCAGAAGAGAATATTGATTACAGGTGCAGCCGGATTTTTAGGTTCGCATCTTTGTGATCGTTTTGTGAAAGAGGGTTATCACGTTATCGGAATGGATAACCTGATTACAGGCGATATGGCAAATATCGAACATCTGTTCAAGCTGGAGAATTTCGAATTTTATAACCACGATGTTTCCAAATTTGTACATATTCCAGGTAAACTTCACTACATTTTACACTTTGCTTCACCTGCAAGTCCGATCGATTATCTTAAAATCCCGATCCAGACACTTAAAGTAGGTTCTTTGGGTACCCATAATCTTTTAGGTCTTGCCAGAAATAAAAATGCAAGGATGCTGATTGCATCAACTTCAGAAGTATATGGCGATCCAAATGTGAATCCTCAGCCAGAGGAATATTGGGGTAACGTAAATCCGGTTGGTCCACGTGGCGTTTACGATGAAGCCAAACGTTTTCAGGAAGCCATAACCATGGCCTACCATACTTTTCATGGTGTAGAAACCAGAATTGTAAGGATCTTTAACACTTATGGGCCCAGAATGCGCCTGAATGATGGCCGTGTTTTACCTGCTTTTATCGGGCAAGCTTTAAGAGGCGAAGATTTAACTATCTTTGGCGACGGAAGTCAGACACGTTCTTTCTGTTATGTTGATGACCTGATTGAAGGAATTTATCGTTTATTGATGAGTGATTATGCGCAGCCGGTAAACATTGGTAATCCGGATGAAATCACCATCAAGCAGTTCTGTGAGGAAATTATCAAACTTACCGGCACCACGCAGAAAATTGTTTATAAAGAACTTCCGCAGGATGATCCTAAACAGCGCAGACCCGATATTACCAAAGCGAGAGATATATTGGGATGGGAGCCAAAAGTAGGCCGTGCTGAAGGATTGAAGATTACATACGAATATTTTAAATCATTGCCTGCAGAGGCTTTGGAGAAGATAGATCATAAAGATTTTACCACATTTAACCGTTAAAATGGCAAAAATACTAGTTACTGGTGGAACAGGATACATAGGTTCGCACACAGCAGTAGAGTTACACAACGCAGGATACGAAGTCGTAATTGTAGATAACCTTTCTAATTCGAACATTAAAATTTTAACCCAGCTTCATGCCATCACTGGCAAATGGTTCGATTTTCATGAAATCGATCTACAGGATGATAGAGCAGTTCAGGAATTTGCAGAAAACCATACCGATATTGATGGAATTATCCATTTCGCAGCATCAAAAGCTGTTGGCGAATCGGTAGAACAACCCTTAAAGTATTATAAAAACAATTTTTACGGTTTAATTAACCTGTTAACTTCGTTTAACAGGAAGATTAATTTTGTGTTTTCTTCATCTTGTACCGTTTATGGTCAGCCAGAAACTTTACCCGTAACTGAGGCTGCACCAGTACAGAAAGCTGAATCTCCTTACGGAAATACCAAGCAGATTGCCGAGGAAATATTAGCAGAAACAGCTGCAGTAACACCTGATTTAAATGTAATTGCTTTACGTTATTTTAACCCGGTTGGTGCACACGAAACTGCTTTGATCGGTGAACTACCAAATGGTGTTCCTGCCAATCTTGTCCCTTTCATTACGCAATCGGCTATTGGCAAACGTGGTCCGATTACTGTTTATGGCGACGATTACAATACGCCTGATGGTTCTGCCATCCGCGATTATATTCATGTGGTTGATCTGGCAAAGGCACACGTTGCAGCGATTAAGAAACTGGAAGAAGGAAATCCTAACGGTAATTACGATGTTTTCAATATCGGTACCGGTAAAGGCTCTTCAGTTTTAGAAATTATTGCAGCTTTCGAAAAAGTGAACGGAGAGAAACTTGAGTATAAAATCGGTCCAAGAAGGGCAGGTGATATTGTTCAGATTTATGGCGACGTTCAAAAATCGAATAAAGAACTGGGCTGGAAAGCCAATCTTGATATCAATGAGATGATGCGCTCTGCATGGGAGTGGGAAAAATATATCAAGGCTAACCCTTTTTAAATGAAGTTATCGGAGCACAAAGATCTAAAAACTGCTATAACAGAATTGCCTGTCAAAGAAAAAGACAAGCTATTGCTGCGTTTGGTGGCCAAAGATAAAGTGCTTACAGAGCATCTTCATTATAAATTATTAGAAGATGAAACCGATTTGGAAGATCGGAAGGAGAGGATTAAAGCCGATGTAGAAGAACAGGTTCTGGAACTGAAAAAACTAAATGCCAAAGAGGCATTGGTAAAGGTTCGGAAGATGATCACCTCGGTTAATCATTTTTATAAAGTGACAAAAGATCCTGTTGGGGAGGTAGAATTGAAACTATTTATCCTCAATGCCATCCCTTTTGATTATAAGAAATCAATTTTTGGTTATCGCGATTTTATGATGCTTTTCAGTATATTTTACTTAAAAACTGTCGCGGTAACCATAAACAAATTCAAAAAACTGCACGAAGACTTGCAGTTTGATTTAAGTGAAGACTTAAATAATTTGCTCGATAAAATCTATTCCTCTAAATTAGCTGGTGCAGCAGAGGCAAGTAATTTGCCAAAGGAGATAAGTTAAAGCTATGATCTATCAGTATGTTCGGATTATTTAAAAAGAAAAAAATAGCACCCGAATTTAATTTCTCTGGTATCGGCACAGATATGCACTCGCACATTATTCCAGGGATTGATGATGGCGCACAAACGTTAAAAGATTCTCTTCTTTTGGCTAAAAAATTTAAAGATTTGGGTTATAAGAAGCTAATCGCCACTCCGCACATCATGGCCGATTATTTTCGGAATACGCCCGATACCATTAACCATGGATTGGACACGTTAAGAAAAGGTTTACAGGAAATCGAACTCGATCTGGAGGTTGATGCCGCTGCCGAATATTATCTGGATGAAACCTTAGAGAAAAAAATCAGACAGAAAGAGGTTTTAACTTTTGGTAATAATTATCTTTTGTTTGAATTATCATATATAAACGCCCCTCAAAACCTGATCGATTTTATAAAAATGATGCAGGATGCCGGATACAAACCTGTGCTGGCGCATCCTGAGCGTTATCCTTACTACTACAATTCTTTCGAAAGCTATCATCAGATCAGAGAAACCGGCTGCCTGTTGCAGGTAAACGGTATTGCTTTAGCGGGTTATTATGGCGCTGGTGCAAAAAAAGTAGCAGGAGAAATGGTCGAAAACCACATGGTCGATTTTGTAGGCAGCGATATGCACCATTTAAAACATGCTGCGGCGCTCGAAGATAGTCTTGGTACGCCCTTAATGCAACAACTGCTTACCCAGTCTCAATTGAATAACGCATTGCTTTAAGGTTCATTAGCTCATTTGTCATTCGTTCATTGGTTTTGCAAGCAGCCAATTGTAAGTCTCGTCATCCTGAACTTGTTTAAGATCTATAGCGGAGTAAATCCAGATAGACTAACCGCTAAACTTTCTAGTTAACCGATTTTAAAAAAATCACCAATTAGATGTATTAACCAGCAAGCGATTAACTATGTACTAATGAACCATTGACTAATGAACCAATGACCAGTGAACCAACTCTATTCGTACCTCAAGGCTTCTACAGGATCTAGTTTCGATGCCTTTTTAGCAGGATAATATCCAGATAGGATTCCTACAAGTACACATAATATAAAACCGCCAATAATAAACAGCCAGGGGATTAAGAATGCGCCACCCATGGCCAGTGAGATGAGATTCCCTAAAACTATTCCCAGAAAAATACCTAAAGCACCACCCATTAAACAGATTACTACGGCCTCGATCAAGAACTGGCGCCGAATTACCTTAGGGTTTGCGCCGATGGCTTTACGGATACCAATTTCGCGTGTACGTTCAGTAACCGAAACGAGCATGATATTCATTAAACCGATTGAAGCTCCAATTAGGGTAATAACTCCAATGGCAACACCACCAATAGCCACAAAAGCCAGATTTTCGAATAAAGTTTGAGCAATGGCATCACTCTTGGTAATCTCGAAATTATTGGTTTCGTTCACCTTTACCTTGCGAATATTTCTGAATAGCGCAGTAGATTCACCAATAATGTTTTCCTGCATCTCATTACTGGGTACCATTACTGTTATGGTGTAAGATGGATTGGCATTGGCATTAATCTGTTTGGCTTTTAGCAAAGGCACATAAACAGCCCTATCACCGCTAAAGCCCATACTCGATCCTTTTTTCTCCAATATGCCAACAATTTTAAAACGGTTATTACCTACATTGATCAGTTTATCTAACGGATCAGAGTCTTTAAATAATTTTTCAACCACTTCGCCACCAACAATGCAAACGTTGCTTCCGAGCTGTATTTCAGAAACACTAAAATTTCTTCCTTGTGATAAATTTAATCCTTGAGAGGCTAAGCCATTTTCATCTATACCCTGAACATTGATGTTGGGATTGGTTTTTAAACTCCCGTATTTTACAGTAGAACCACCGCTGGCAAAAACACTTACGGCAACAGTTGCAGGGGTATTCAGGCTATCTTTAAATTTAACGGCATCTTCGTAGCGGATGGCCTTAAAAGGTTTTGGGCGTTTGCCATTTCCAATTCTAATTCCTGTACCGCGGTTTCTGATGGTAAAAGAGTTGGCCCCCATGCTACTAAAAGCATCGGTCATACTTTTCTTTACAGCATCAAGAGTGGTTAAAATCCCAACCAAAGCCATTAAACCAATGGCAATAATTAAGGCGGTAAGCATAGTACGCAAGCGGTTCGCTTTAATAGATTCTAATGCCAGTCTGATGTTTTCTCTGTAATTCATTTAGTATTGCGATAAGCGTTTGGCGGGCAAAGCTTGTAAAAATAAAAAAGTCCCGATGTTTAGACAAGGGGACCGTACTATATGTTACAATAATATTTTATTTATGCCGAGAAACTCGTACCACAACCGCAGGTGCTGGTTGCGTTAGGATTAACGAAGGTGAAACCACGCGAATTTAATCCATCCTGCCAATCGATCATCATGCCCATTAAGTACATCTGATGTGCTTTGTTCATAAAAACCTTAATACCATCAATAAAATACTCTTGATCGCCTTCTTTTCTCTGATCGAAACCTAAAATGTAATTCATGCCAGCACAGCCGCCACCTTCTACGCCAATACGTAAACCATAATCTTCACTGATCTCCTGCTGATCCTTTAATTTATATAACTCTTTAGCTGCTCCTTCAGAAAAAGTAACTGGTGCAAATGCTGTATCAACTGTTGTGCTCATGTTATTTAAATTTTATCTGTTACAAATATAAATAATAATGCACATTTTTGCTTTTAACGGTCCGTTAATATTACCGTAATTAAACAATACTTATGAATACCCAACAAATTTTAGTTGACATAGTGATCTTATTTGCAGGCATTTTCATTGCATTAATGGCTGTTTATTATATTTTAAAGAACGATATCCAGCGTTTCTTTAACTTAAAAACCATCGAGCTGAACAAAGAAAGCCGGGCGCATATTTTGCCTTTGCGCTTACAGGCTCACGAGCGTTTAATCCTATTTATCGATCGTATTAACCCTGCAAATTTACTTGTTCGCCTGCATCAGCAAGGAATTGCCATTGCAACTTTACAAGCTGGCATTTTAAATGAAATCCGTTCGGAGTACCAACATAATATTACCCAGCAGTTGTATGTAGATAGTGTAACTTGGCGTGTCGTTCGTAAATTAAAAGACGATACCATTGCCATGATTAACAATGCAGTACAAGGCTTGCCTGCTGACGCAAATGGAATTGAGTTGAGTAAAGCAATTTTGCAGCACATGGCCAGTATTGATGAAAATCCTTACGATTTAACCATCGAACTGATCAAAAAGGATATTCACCAACTTTTTTGATGAGGTTAATTGGTTAATCGTTTAAATTAGTTAACCGAAATACGCAGGGTTAACCAATTAACCAGTTTCAGCAGTTATGCAGCTTTGCTGGACTAAAATCAATGACCATTGAACTAATGAACTAACCAATTATGAGCGAAAAAAAGTACACCACCACTTCAGGTATTGAAATAAAAGCGCTGTATACCGAAGCGAAGCCAATGGAAGAGCTGCCTGGAGAATTTCCTTTTACCAGGGGAATCCAGAAGGATATGTACCGCGGCCGCTTGTGGACGATGAGGCAGTATGCTGGTTTTTCAACTGCTGAAGAATCAAACAAACGTTATCATTATTTATTGGCTCAGGGAACAACGGGCTTATCTGTTGCTTTTGATCTTCCAACACAAATCGGTTACGACTCTGATCATGAAATGGCCGATGGAGAGGTTGGCAAGGTGGGGGTGGCTATCGATTCGTTAAAGGATATTGAAATTTTATTTGATGGTATCGAGCTGAAAAACATCACAACTTCGATGACGATCAATGCTACTGCTTCAATTTTATTGGCCATGTATATTGCGCTGGCTAAAAAACAAGGTGCAGATTTAAAACAGATTTCAGGGACGATACAGAACGACATCTTAAAAGAATATGCTGCAAGAGGCACATATATCTATCCGCCAAAGCAATCGATGCGTTTAATTACCGATATTTTTGAGTTCTGTAGCAAAGAAGTGCCAAAGTGGAATACCATTTCTATATCTGGCTACCACATTCGTGAAGCTGGATCAACCGCTGTACAAGAACTTGCTTTTACACTGGCTAATGGCAAAACCTATCTAAAAGCCGCTTTAGATAAAGGTTTAGATATTAATGTATTTGCGAAACGGTTATCGTTCTTTTTCAATTGCCACAATAATTTCTTTGAAGAAATAGCGAAATTTAGGGCCGCAAGGCGGATGTGGGCGAAAATTACCAAAGATTTGAGTGCCACAGATGAAAAAGCGCAGATGTTAAGATTTCATACCCAAACCGGGGGCTCAACCTTAACGGCGCAGCAACCATTAAATAATGTAATCAGGGTAAGCAATCAGGCTATGGCTGCAGTTCTTGGCGGAACCCAATCCTTACATACCAATGGTTATGATGAAGCACTTTCACTTCCGACCGAATCGGCTGCAAAAATTGCTTTACGTACCCAACAGATCATTGCCTTCGAGAGCGGCGTTACCGATACCGTAGATCCACTGGCTGGATCGTTCTTTGTGGAGAGCTTAACTGATGAAGTTGAGGCTGCGGCCTGGGCTTATATCGATCGGATAGATGCAATGGGCGGCTCGGTTAATGCCATTGAAAGCAACTATATGCAAAATGAGATTGCTGACGCATCTTACCAGTATCAAAAAGAAATCGAAAATGGCGAAAGGATCTCTGTAGGTGTAAATAAATTTACCCAAGAAGAAGAAGGCCTGACAGAGGTTTTTAATATTGATGATTCAATCCGCAAACTGCAATCTGAAAAATTAGCATATTTAAAAGCAACCCGCGATGGAGATGCTGTAGAAAAAGCATTGCAAGAGTTGGATGAAGCTGCTAAAGGCGAGAAAAATTTGATGCCGTTGATTATAGATGCCGTTGAAAAATATGCTACACTCGGCGAAATTGCAGATGTGTTTAGACGGACTTTTGGCGTTTATTAATTAACTTAACGTTCGTAGTTTTTGCGCTTTATTTCAGGATAAAATTAAAGGGACTTTGCTTTTTAATAAACCTTGATAAAATGAACGAATATTTTGTTCATTGATCCTAAAATATTGAGTTAAGCTGTCGTAAAATTCATACAACAATGAGGCGAAATGAAATAAATTAATATTAATTTAAACGATCTGCTTAAATTAATATTAATTTATTTATCTTATGGCTTTGATTCTCAGTTTATTCGGGATTAAAAAAGGCTAAAACGCTTAACTAGTGCCTAAAATGGCTTAGATTTTGCTTTTTCAACAGCTATTCGAAGTGATGGGGATGTATTGATGTTAAATTATGGTTAATGTGAATAACCAGTGTTAATAAATAGTTATCAACATAAAAAATTGAGGTTAAGCGGGCTACTATATTCCTTATCAGTACGTTACGATTTATTTGAAATTTTTGTTTAAAATGTTGATAATTTTCTCAATATTCGTAGTCCCTAAACGGACCATCCCTTTAATTCGAATAGGCACTGTAAACCAATAAATTATAGAAATCGCAATGGAAAAAACTTGTACAGAAGTATGGAAGAACTGTCTTCAAATTATTAAGGATAACATTCCGAGCCAAAGTTTCAAAACTTGGTTCGAGCCAATAACAGCCCTTAAATTGGAAGGTAAGGTTTTAACTATACAGGTGCCAAGTTTGTTCTTTTACGAATGGCTTGAAGAACATTATGTAGGCTTGCTGCGCAAGACTGTAAAAAAACAACTTGGAGAGGATGGCAGGTTGGAATATAACATCGTTGTAGATAAATCATCAAACAGCGGTAATCCTTATACTACCAATATGCCCTCAAATGGAAATGGAGCGGAGGCAAAGGTACAATCGATGCCGATTCCGGTTTCCATTAATAAGGATATTAAAAACCCATTTATTATCCCTGGATTAAAAAAATTAAATGTTGATCCACAATTAAACTCTAACTATACTTTCGAAAATTATATTGAGGGAGATTGCAACCGCTTGGCGCGTTCTGCAGGTTACGCTGTAGCTGCTAAACCAGGAGGTACATCTTTTAACCCGCTAATGATTTACGGAGGAGTAGGTTTGGGTAAAACACACCTGGCACAAGCGATCGGTAACGAGATTAAGCGCAGCATGCCAGATAAGTTGGTGATCTATGTAAGCTGTGAGAAATTCTGCCAGCAGTTTGTAGATTCATTAAAAAACAACACCATTAACGATTTCGTTAACTTTTATCAGGCAATGGATGTGATCATTATGGATGATGTACACAACTTTGCAGGTAAAGAAAAAACCCAGGATATCTTCTTCCATATTTTCAATCACCTACACCAATCGGGCAAACAGGTAATCTTAACATCTGATAAAGCACCGAAAGATTTAGCTGGTTTGGAAGAGCGTTTGTTAAGCCGTTTTAAATGGGGTTTATCTGCAGATCTACAGATTCCTGATCTGGAAACACGTATTGCCATTTTAAGAAAGAAAATGTATGCTGATGGTATTGAATTACCAGGCGAGGTGGTAGAATATGTGGCACACAACATTGATAACAATGTGCGTGAGTTAGAGGGCGCTATGGTATCTCTTTTGGCACAGGCTACATTGAATAAAAAAGAAATCGATTTAGCGCTTGCTAAGCAAATGCTGAAGAACTTCATTAAAAATACTTCTAAAGAAATTTCAATGGAATACATCCAGAAATTGGTTTGCGAGTATTTCGAGGTTCCGGTTGATATGGTTAAATCGCAAACACGTAAACGCGAAATTGTTCAGGCGCGTCAGATTTCGATGTACCTTTCTAAAAGCCATACTAAATCATCGTTAAAAACGATTGGTGCTTTCTTCGGTGGCCGCGATCACAGTACCGTAATTTATGCTTGCCAAACGGTAGAAGATTTAATCGATACCGATAAAAAGTTTAAAGCTTACGTACACGATATCCAAAAGAAATTAAAAATGAGCTAAACTAAGTTCAGGAACTGAAAGGTAGAAGGGTTTAAATAAAATCTTTCGTTCATGTTCAAAAGTTTATGCAAAAAAAACAAAGGCCCGATATTTTATCGGGCCTTTGTTTTGATGTGTTTTTTAAGAAAAAAATTAAAGTTTTTCCACTTCAGCTAAGCCATATAATAAGGCCGCAACATGCAATGCCTGGGCTATTTTATTGTCTTTTATCAGTTGTTTTACTTCCTCAACAGTATATTCTTCAACATTTAATATTTCATGTTCATCTAAATGCTGTTCATGCGTTTTAATACCGCCTGTTAAGAAGTAGGTGAAGGTTCTGTTGTTTGATGTTGCCGGATTAGGATAAAGCTCGGCGATAAGTTTGCAGGTTTTAAAACTGTAACCTGTTTCTTCTAAAAGTTCACGTTTAACTGCAAACTCAGGTGCTTCATCGCCATCAATTACACCACCTGGAACCTCGAGTGAAACAATATCGGCTGCATGGCGGTACTGGCGCACCATGATTATTTTTCCTGCTTCTGTTAATGCAATTGCATTTGCCCAGTTTGGATACTCTAAAACATAGTAGTCGTCTTTTATAATACCATCAGGAAGTTTAACCTCGTCTACCCTTAAGGTAGCCCACTTTTCTCTTACTAAATATCTAGAGGCAATTTTCTGCCACTTTTCTATAATCATCTATTTACATTGTTTTGTTTAGTGCCATGCGCGTGGCGTTTAGCGCAAATACTGTTGTATCGTTTTTTGACGGTGCAAGTTTACCAAATGTACGATCTTGTGCCGATCTGACAGGTATTGATAGACTAAATTCAGCTTTGGCGCAATCATTTGGTTTCTATCAGAACTTGTACCTAATTCGTAATATAAGAATTCGCTCAGGGAGTCGAGTTTTTCAGGCGGGTGGTTGCCCTCCGCTAACCAATTTTCAAAAACCGAAAGATCTTCATTTTCAAGAATTTCTTTTGGCAATTGAAAGCCGCCTTCTATGGTTTCGTCAAAAAGCTGATTGGCCTCGGCCAACTTGCCTTCTAACTTTAAGCCCATAATACGGGCCAAAACCTGTGCAAGTTTCTGTATTTCTGCAGTGATTAAATCTCTTCTGTACATTATTATTGTAATGTTTTAATCTGTTGGAAAGTTGTAACGTTCAAAAAGGAACAGATTCTCACTTATGGACTATGGACTATGGACTATGGACTATGGACTATGGACTACCAGCTTCCGCTGCTTCCACCACCGCCAAAGCTTCCTCCGCCAAAACCACCGAATCCACCGCCGCCTCCACCAGAAGAACCGCCTCCCCAGCCACCGCTGCTTCGGCCGCCACCGCCACCGCTTCCAAAAAGCATTGCCCAGAACAAAGCGTTAGATGCACCCCGACCGCCAATTACTTCGCTACCGCCCCCGCCACCTTTTCTCATGATGATGATGATGACGATTACAATAATGATAATAATCACAATACTGCCACCTCCGCCACCTTTCTTTGAAGAAGTTTTAGGACTATCATTTTTATATTCGCCTTTGGTATATTTTATAATCGAAGTCGTACCTTCATCTAAGCCGGCGTAATAATTTCCGGCTCTAAAATTGGGTTTAATGTCATTATCAATAATACGCTTGGCATAAATATCGGGCAATGCGCCTTCCAGGCCATAACCTGTTTGGATAGAAATTTTTCGATCGCCAACAGCCACAACGATCATAATACCGTTGTTTTTGCCACTTTGGCCAACTCCCCATTTCCGGCCCAGCTCAACGGCGTATTCGTTAATATCATAATCGCCTACCGATTTTAATATCGCTATGGCAATCTGTGTTGATGACGAATCATTAAAAGCCACTAATTTAGTTTCAAGTTGCTGCTTTTGATCGGCTGATAACACATTAGCGTAATCATTAACCAAAGTATTGGGTTTCTCTGGAAAATCCTGTGCAAAGCCGAAAGTGAATAATAAACTCAGTAACGAGAAAAGGAATATTTTCTTCATCGCTTATTTCTGCTCTAGATTGTCCATAAAAACGATATCATTCGGCAATTCATTAATGTCGCCTTTTTGAGGCGGAAAGAACAAGGCTAGTTTTTCTCCGGCCAATGCTACTCCCGCAATAATACCATCAGCTAAATTGCCTTTTGCAAAGTGTGCAGTCATCGCTATTTTGGCTGTTTCCCAAAAATTTTCTGGCACTACCTGGTTAATACCTACATCGCCAATAATGGCAAATTTATGATCGGCATGCGCCAGGTAAATCAGTACACCATTTCTTTTGGCTGTTTTGTCCATATCCAGCTTGGTAAAATACTCGATAGCTTTTTCGTATGGATCACCTGCGCAGTGTTTGTCAATAGCAATCCTAATTTCTCCAGATGTTGCTCTTTCTGCATCGGAGATCGCGTTTGCTATTTTTTCTTGTTCAATATCTGAAAATAACGACATGTGCTTATTTTGTATGAAGTAAAAAGGGTAATAAATGTTTAGTTAATAAACATTCACTACCCTTATATATTGTGTTGGGAATATTAAAATTCTACTTTAGGTGCATCTTTTGCAGTAGCATCGGCCTCGAAATACCCTTTAGGTTTAAAGCCGAACATGCCAGCTGTTAAATTGGTTGGGAACGATCTGATTTTGCCATTATACTCTTGCACAGCATCGTTAAAATCTTTACGGGCAACGGTAATCCTATTTTCGGTGCTTTCTAACTGCGCCGATAAATCACTGAATTGCTGTGTAGCCCTTAGTTCAGGGTAATTTTCGGTAATCGATAATAATTTACCCAAAGCCTGGCTCAATTGCCCCTGAGCAGCCTGGTATTTCTGGATGTTTTCTGGTGTCAATTCATCAGCCTTAACTGTCATCTGTGTTGCTTTTGCACGCGCTTCTGTTACGGCAGTTAAAGTACCCTGTTCAAATTTAGCCGCTCCCTTTACAGTAGCTACCAGGTTCGGAATTAAATCTGCTCTTCTTTGATATTGGGTTTGCACCGTTCCCCATTTCGATTTAACGTTCTCATCAAGTTTAACCATGCTGTTATATCCGCATGAACTTAAAGTGCTCACTGCAATAACTGCAGCTAAAATTCCAAATATTAATCTTTTCATTTTTATGGTTTTTGTCTTTTTAATAGAATTGATTTATGGTCAATTTACGAATTAGATATCAAATTGCATGCCTTTGTTACACTTTCAATAATTATCTGCCAGGTTGGCAAGCTTAGGGTAATGTTTAAAATGATGTTTTTGTTTTGAAGCGCAAGGTCATTCGCTTTTTTTAATGTTTGCTCCCGCTCTTCGCTCTACTTCGTGTCCGCTCCGATCGGGGCTAAAAACTTTGGGTTGTGGCACGGAAAACCTACATAGTCGCAACAAAGCCGCCATCTAAACCCGATCGAACGGATGCCCCCGATTTTTCATCGGGGCAAGAGGTAGAGCGGGAAGAAAGTGGCCTATGGAATACTGCGGTGGCTTTCCAAAAAAAACATAAAAGCATTACTTTAGTCTGCGGATAATTTTTAGTCATATTCTGAAATCATCAAATATGCGATCAGTTGCCTATCTTTGTAGCGTTCGGGATAAAAACCTGACATGATATGCAAAAAGACATCGAAATTACGCTGCTCCCGCACGAGGTAGAGCAAACAGAGGTGATTAACCAGAAACTGGCTGAAGCGCTAAAATTACCTGGATCAAGAATTAAAGGCTATGAAATCCTGAAAAGATCGATAGATGCCCGCTCGCGAAAAGTGATATTCAGACTTCAGGTAAAGGTTTTTGTAGATGAGGAAGCCACTCCCGAAGTATACACCATTAATTATAAAAACGTAAGCCACGCGAAGCCTGTGATTATTATCGGGGCTGGCCCGGCTGGCTTGTTTGCAGCTTTGCAGTGTATTGAGAATGGATTAAAACCCATTATTATCGAACGTGGTAAGGATGTAAAACAGCGCCGGAGAGATTTAGCTGCCATAAACAAGCAGGGTTTGGTGAATACAGAATCTAATTATTGTTATGGTGAAGGTGGGGCAGGAACTTATTCGGATGGTAAACTGTATACCCGTTCCAATAAACGGGGCGATATTAATAAAGTGCTCCAGGTTTTTGTAAACCATGGGGCAGAAGCTGATATTGCTATCGATGCCCGTCCACATATAGGTACCAACAAACTTCCGCATATTATTACTTCCATAAAAGATACGATCCTGAATGCTGGGGGCGAGGTGATGTTCGATAGTCGTATGACTGATATTTTGATCGAATTCGGAAAAGTAAAAGGAATTGAGATAAATTTTGAAGAAAAGTTGTTCGCTGATGATATTATCTTGGCAACTGGTCATTCTGCAAGAGACGTGTACGAATTGTTAAACAGTAAAAATATTCTGATTGAGGCTAAACCCTTTGCTTTAGGCGTACGGATTGAGCATCCTCAGGAAATTATCGATTCAGCCCAGTATCATTGCGATATTAGATCGGAGTTTTTACCTCCCGCGTACTACAGTTTGGTGGAGCAGGTTGGTGCCCGTGGGGTGTTTTCTTTTTGCATGTGCCCTGGAGGCATTATTGCACCTTGTTCTACAGGCGAAAATGAAATCGTGGTAAATGGCTGGTCGCCGTCTAAACGGAATAATCCTTATGCCAATTCTGGAACGGTGGTACAGGTTACCTTAAACGATGTTCAGGGGTACGATCCGCTTAGAATGTTGCATTTCCAATCGGAGATTGAGAAAATGGCTTTTGAGGCCGGTGGTGGAAACCTGGTTGCTCCGGCCCAGCGCATGGTTGATTTTGTGAACAATAAATTATCGATTGATCTACCAAAGAACTCCTATCTTCCCGGTACCAAAAGTTCGATGCTCGACAATATTTTACCCGATTTCGTATCAGATAGCTTACGAGTAGCATTACCCTTGTTTGGGAAAAAGATTAAGGGTTATTATACAAATGAAGCCATTTTGGTAGGGGTAGAGAGTAGAACATCATCACCGGTTAGAATTCCGAGAGATAAAGAGACTTACCAGCACCCTCAGGTAAAAGGTTTATATCCTTGCGCAGAAGGCGCGGGTTATGCCGGTGGAATTGTATCTGCGGCAATAGACGGTATTAACTGTGCAAATGCAATATTAAACGCATCTTAACAAACTTTATATTGCCCCAATTGTTGTTTGGGTATGTTTAATATTACTAATGAAATTAAAAAGGCATTTAATGGCGATGCCTGGCATGGTAACCATGTAATGCAAACCTTAAATAATGTTAATCCTGAAAGTGCGTTTAGCCATTTTGTGCCGGGGGCGCATTCTATTGCCGAAATAGCCCTACACTTAACTGCATGGACAGAAGAAGTTACCTCAAGATTGAGTGGAAAACCTGCTGCAGAACCCGCAATGGGCGATTGGCCAGTGCCCGAAAGTAGAACGCCTAAGGCCTGGGAGCGCATTATCTTTAATTTTAAAATTGCTAATGAAGAACTCATCCGCTTGTGCGAAAGCATGAAAAATAACCAATGGGATGATGAAGTAAAGAGTGAGCGGAACCCGGCGTTGGGAACAGGCGTAACCAATGCAGAGCTTTTAAGTGGTTTAGCACAGCACCATGCCTACCATTCTGGCCAAATTGCTTTGCTTTCTAAGTTTTAATAGCTTAATTAAGCTGTGTAATCAATAAACCTTTGGAATCACCTTTATGAAGAAGACACTTATTATCGGCGCGTCGCCAAACCCATCCAGATATGCTTATAAGGCAGCCAATATGCTCAAGCGCTTCAATCACGAAATTGTTAACGTGGGCATAAAGAAAGGAGAGGTTGGAGGCGTAGAAATTGAAAAACCGGATCAGATCCACACCGATATAGATACCATAACTTTATATATTGGCCCAGCTCTGCAGGCGCAATATCACGATTACATCCTGGCAACAAAACCCAAGCGGGTAATTTTCAACCCAGGAACCGAAAATTATGAGCTGGAAAAATTATTGGATCAGCACAATATCGAACCAGTTGAAGCCTGTACCTTGGTATTGTTAAGCACAGGGCAGTATTAAAATCTATATACCACGCCCCAGTTTACATAATCTGCCTGCGCAAAGTGCATATAGGTTTTTGCCTGTAAGCCAATGTGCGGCGTAATATTAAAAGTTGGTCCGAATGTCCAATACCAGGTCGCTTTATCCATCAACCTATTGTAGTGAATGTATTTCCCAATCTGTGCCGCAACGGTTATGCGCCATAAGTTGATATCAGCACCAATACTGATCCCGGTACGCCATTTATCATACGAAGTGCCATAGTTCTGAAAGGTTGCTCCATAATTATCCGGGTCAAATACGGTAAAATAATAAACGGCATCCGCACCGGCCTTAAGCGACATCACATCATTTAGGTAAAAATTATAACCCGCATATAATCCGCTTTTGTATAAACTTTTTGTTCTATCGCCAAATACCCCTCTTGCTCCTAAACCCGCACTTAGCTCAATCGAATTACGTTGTAAAGTGGTGTAGGTGCTTTTCCGCTCAGCGGTTAATGTTTTCGGATTGTTTAATTTAAGTCCGATGTAAACATTTCCGGTGTTCAAACCCCCATTGGGTACGGTAGCTCCACCATTCGATACGTGTAAAAAACCGAAACCCACTAACAGATCCGCATATTTACTCATTGGCAGCTCCATTCCTAAATCTGCTTTAATGGTTTCATTAATCGGACTTCCCAAAAATCGGTTTTTGGTATTATTAAAGTAATACTTGTTCGTGTAGCCCAAGCCAACGCCTGGTGTAAAATTAAATTTAGCTTTTCCGATTTTGAATAGCTGAAAATCCATTTGTGCCACTAAGCCATATATCTGGCCAAAAGCATTGGCCGAAGTATCCTTTGTACCTTTCAGCTTGCTTATGTCTCTAAAAACAAATCCGATCCCGTAAGATTTGGCACCACCAAATCCAATCCATTTATCGCTGTTCTGGCTGATGTCTTTAAAATATGCTGCATCAAATCCCGCAATCTGGTCCTGAAACAGATGCCCCTGATCGTTATTTATATGTGTGCCAAATATGGGCTTGATAATAATCGAATGATTTTCGGGAGCAATTTGAGCCTTAGCAAATGCGCAGCCCGTAATAACGCAAATAAACGAGAGTAGTTGTTTTTTCATTAGCTTTTACTAAAACGGTAAGCAAGACTATAAAAGGCATAACGGTAGCCAGTGGCACTGTTTTTAACTTCGTTGGAAGTAAAAGTAGCGGTATAATTGGCTGTCCAACGTGCAATGGCGAAGGTTAAACCTACCTGTGTGGTAAAAACAATTGGCTTAGGCTTAAAAGTGATCGGCCCTTTATCATTCAAAAATAAGCCTCCCTGCAAACTCGAATCGAAAGCAATAGCATGTAACTGCGGACTAACAGAAAGGAAAAGTTCGTATTTGCGCTGCGCTTTGTTCGGATGGTTATTGCTCACCAAGCTATTAAAAGCCGATGAAGCATCCATATCGTTAAATCTGCCCAGGCGGAACATTGCGCCGAGATTTGCTTTTGTAATCACATTACCAACTGCTGCTGAAGTTGTTCCCGTAATATCGAATATTTTATCATTTGTGCTCATTAAAAACTTGTTGTATTCTACACCTAAGTTTAATGTTGGTTCGCTGTTTAAACCATATTCCCATCCTTCAATCTGATTTTGACCAACCAGTTTATGAAACGCTTTCTGAAATTCTTCTCCCAAAGCATCTTTCCCGGTAAGTCCAATCTGCGCAGAAACCTTAAGCATCTGTTTATTTGCGTAAAACCGACTATAATTTGCCTCGCCATACAGGTATGCGGAAAAAGGGCGGTCGTGTTGGGCGGGGTTTGGTACAAAGCTGTAATAAGGGTTGTATATTTTTTGGCCAAGCTCAAACCCAATAATTTCTTTACTTCTCCCTGCCTTTAGGTTCTTCCCATTCAGGGCATGCCTATATTTAATAAAAGCACCGTTTGTATAATAACGGTCGCTGGTAATATCAATGTAAGCATCGTTCTCAGAGATAATAACAAGCTCATTTTTATAATTTTGCGCATAACTGATTTCCGCTATGCCGATAAATAGCAGAGAAAAGTATAGTTTGAGCATCAACTTCATTTATATGGATGATTTAATAAAGCCATAAAAGTATTAATTATTGTTTAAAAATTCGATACGATGCTTGCCAATTGCGCACGAGTCTTCCGAAGTTTCAATAGGCATGGGTGTTGGATAACTTCGGAAGTTTATTCAGGTCACGCTGGTTTTATTACTACACTATGTATAAGAGTGCCTTTGTTTTTTTTAGCAAAGCAGGTTCTGTGCTACTATATAGGTTTGTTCCCGCCATACGCTATAGTCCCGATGAAGAATCGGGAGCTGCCGCTGCTGTCGGGTTTAGCTGGCAGGGGTTTCCTAAGTTTTAAACGGCCGGGCGCAGGGAAAACTTCGGAAGTTTCAGGCAATGGGCGCTTCATATTTAAACCTATCAGGGTTTAAAAACCTGACAGGTTTGTTGGGGCGGGTGGTAGAAACAGCTGTTCCTGTAAAAAGTTTTGCCCTTGCGGAAAACTTTTTCGTGTTGAAAACCATATGCTTACATTAGCCCGTGCACTAATCTGTATATTTTATTTGCCCTTACGATTAAAATTCCTACTTTTGCATCCCGCTTCGGAGGAAGGGTTTGATTGAAAAGATGGCAGAGCGAGATGGAGGGCATGATTTATTTTAAAATAAATATTGCGGGAGCGGAAAAGATTGCTACCTTTGCAGCCCGGAT